>JAMLIN010000035.1 GCA_023954135.1 Burkholderiaceae bacterium
TGCGGTGACCCGCTGGGCCGGCGAACGGATGGACTACGCGATGGCGGTCGAGGGGCTGCTGATGCAGCAGGAACGAGGGGAAACGGGAAGCAGTGGGCTGGGCGTTTCCGCAGAAACTCTACGGTTGAAGGCGAATCCGTATTAGACGGGCGTGACCGCGCCACTCCCCGAGAAGTGCCCTTCCATGTTGGCGTGGAAGATCTCGTACTGCTTCGCGACGGCTTCGGGCGACCAGCCCGCCATGTGGGGCGTCAGGATGACGTTGTCCAGGTCCAGCAGCTCGCGTGGCGGCTCGGGCTCGCTTTCGTAGACATCGAGCCCGGCTCCCGCAATCGTTCCGGCGGCGAGGGCGGCGGCCAGCGCCTGTGTGTCGACGATGCTGCCCCGGCCGATGTTGACCAGGAAGCCCTCGGGCCCGAGGGCCTCCAGCACGGTGGCGTTCACCAGATGATGGGTCGCGGCGCCGCCCGGTGCGGCGCAGACGAGCACGTCGCACCAGTCGGCCAGTGCGGCGAGGCTGTCGAAATACTCGTGCGGTGATCCCGGCTTGGGACGGCGGTTGTGGTAGCCGATCGGCATCCGGAAGACGGCGGCCCGGTCCGCGAGCTTCTCGCCGATCGCGCCCATCCCAAGGATGCCGAGCCGCCCGCCGGAGACATGGAGCGGTAGCGCGATCTCGGTACGCCAGACGCCATCGCGGCAGAGCCGGTCGAGCTTGCGGAAGTTGCGCAGGCAGGCGATGACGAGCCCCATCGCATGGTCCGCGACGCATTCGTCGTTGGCGCCGCGACCGATCGCGACGACGATCCCGCGAGCCTTCGCCGCGGCCACATCGATCCCTTCATGGCCGACCCCCAGGCAGCAGACGAGCTCCAGCGCCGGCATGGACGCGATCTCGGCCGCCGTCAGCCCGACCGTGCCGATCGTCAGCACGGCGCGGAACCGGTCCCCCTGCCCGTTGATGGCCGCTTGCCGTTCTTCGGGGGTGGGCGCGAAGGTGAGGTCGTAGCGCTGAGAAAGGACTGCCAAGGCAGGAGCCCCGAGGGGGCAGAGAACGAGGAGAGGGATTTTCATTTCGGATGGATGGACGAGACGCTGATGTCGCCTATGCTACGACGGCCTGCCGCGCCCGCCAGAGATCGTAGGCACACTGCTGCGCGAGCCAGACCTCGGCGGCACCACCGCGATCTCGACCCAGCCAGCGCTCGATTCGCACGGCCATCTCCAGCGAGATCCCGGCGTGGCCGTGGAGTACGCGCGAGAGCGAGACACGGCTGACGCCGAGTTGCGCCGCCGCCTCGGTCACCGTCAGGCCGAGCGCCGGCAGCACGTCTTCGCGCAACGTCTCGCCGGGGTAAGGAGGCTTGTGCATTTTCAGCATGATGATTCTCGGGTGGTTTCAGGCCCTATCTCCCGGCCGCCCGAAACGCCTTCCGGAACGCGCGACCGGGTCTCTCGCGAAACTGTTTCTTCACCACGACCTTGCCGTTGAACTCGCGTTCCAGGAACGGGCCTGCGGCTTCCTCGTCTTCGATCTGTCGCATCGCCCGGCGTACATCGGCGGGGCTGACTCCGCCGAGGGTCTCGAAGAGGGCATCGAAGCCCGGGCGGTCGAGCTCCTCGAAGAGGTCGTCCCCGGAAACGAGTTCAGCGGTACCCGAATCGATCTCGTCGACCTGCGCCTTGAGATCGGCTGCGAACTCCGCCTGCTCCTGCGGGCCTCCATGGAAGGAAAGCTCTTCGAGGACGGCCTGGATGACCTGGCCCAGCAGGATTTCGGAGCATCGACCGGTTGCGACTATGTCCCCGTATCCCTTTGCATCGAGGTCGTCTTCCGTGAGGGTGACCTCCTCGTTCAAACGCAGGGGAAGGGCAAGCAGCTCGCGCACCGGAGTCAGCGAAAGCGCCCACTTGATGCGGTCTCCGGCCTTCACGCCGTGCGCGGGTGCGTCCATCGCCAGGACGGGGCCGATTCCATGGAGGTCCAGCCGATTGACCGACTGGTAGGTATTCGAGCTCGTGTCGAGCTTCCAGGACCAGTACAGCTCCAGGTACTCGACACCGGCGGTTTCGACGGGGTCACTGCCCAGGCTCAGAGCCAGAGGTCCCTTGCGCGCCTCGTCGCAAAGCTCTGCCGCCCAGCTCCGACGGAAAACATCCTTCAGTACCGGACATGCATCGAGCAGCTTGAAGAGGTCGTCCAGTCGTAGATCCGGATGGAGCGCAACGGGTTCGAAGAGGAACGCCATTGCCTGCGTGGCGAGGTCCCTCGCCGCCGGGGCGTCGGAATCCGCACGGTGAAAGTCGCGCCAGATGAGGGATGGCCCTGGGCCGAAGGTCAGGTTGTTCATGCTCGAGTCTGGTGAGGGTCGTTGCCGAAGCAGCAGGAGTCCGTGAAGGAAAGGCTGAGCATAGATTGCCAGCGGGCTGGACTTCGGACCATCGGTTGGTTGGCTTATGACGGGATGCGGTCGGGCGGGATGGCGTCGGACCTCTCGGACGAGCCATCGGCCATTGTTGAATCATCCCGTTCGGGGCGTCAGTTCCGAAAGGTCAGCTGCTTGATGTGATGATTGTTTCTTGAGTGATCCCGGAGGCCGCATGTCCGAACGCATCAATGCACGTCTGTCCCGGCCCCTCGCCGAGTTCGTGGAGCGAATGGTCGGGGAAGCCGGCCTGTATGAAACGCCCAGCGAATACGTGCGTGACCTGATCCGCCGCGACATGGAACGGCGTGAGGGTCAGTTGGTGCAGGACGCGATCCTCGCCGGCTACCGCGATCTGGCCACAGGTCGCAGCTTTGCATCGAGCGGAGATTTCAAGGCCGACATGGCCACTCTCGAACGCAAGGAAGCTGATGGCTGGCGATGACAACCCGCCGAACCTGCGACCCCTGCCGTGTGAAGGCAGGGATCACGATCAGATCCTGTCGACGAGCTCCCGCAAGCTGTCCTGGGAGCGGCGGAATGCCTCCAGCGTGGTGCCATGCGGCGCCAGTACGCCGTTGAGTGCGATGATGTGGGCATCGGGCAGGTAGTCGACGATGCAGGCAAGTCCGGCGCTGGCTGCCATCTTCATTTCGTCTTTACGACCCGGATAGCAGACATCCAGGGTTTCGCGCCATTCAGTCAGCCAGTTCTCGCTCGCCATCGGGTCCTGTTCGCGAGCCAGCCACCACAGCGCAACCGCACGGCCTACGTCCTTGGTAAAACGTGGCGGGTTGCCTGGCAGGCCTGAGATCGGGGTTCGATCCGGATCCGCGTGCTCCAGGAGGTGTGCCAGTGCCATGAGGGCCGGACGCGCGATGCGCACGCCGAACTCCGTTTCCTCGGCATCGTGGACGGCGACGCGCATGTGGCGGAAGCTCGGCAGACCGAAGTCACCCAGGCTCGTCACGAAGCGACGCCAGTGCCTTCGGGTCGCCTGACTGGCGGGCGGATCGGCCAGCAGTTCGACGAACCAGCCTTCCTCTTCGCCGGGTGGCGCAAGGCGCAGGGCGGGCAGGCGATCATCCGGAGTTTCGGCGGTACCAGGCTGGATACCGTTCGGGTACTGCGGTTGCCAGCCGTCATCCAGTAGCTCCCGGCCCAGTGTTTCCGCCGTGGCGACGGCATCGACAGCGGGACGCAGGAGCAGGTCGATATCCTTGGTCGCCACCGAGTGTGTGCCGGAGATCCCGCGGAAGGCCCAGGCGGTGGCGATACTGCCGATCACCACGACGTTCGCGCGCAGGTGTGCCGGAACACGTTCGGCGACGCGTTGCAACAACTCCCTGGCATCGAGTGCCTGATGGCGGATCATCGGCGTACTGCTCTGGCGTATTGAATGGCCTGCTCGCGCAGGCGCATGTCGAGCAGAGACAGGAACACATCGCATGCGTGTGCGCAACGGATGCGACCGACCCGGGGTTCCCGATCGAATCGCGTCTGCGCCCGGACCAGGGTAACGACAACGGGCGCGGATGCCAGCATGTTGGGTTCGGGCTCCAGGCCGTCATCCAGCATCCGGATCACGTCGGCATCGAATTCCCGATCGCTGCGGGGTATGTGCGCGACGAGGTCGAGACGCGGCATGCCGATCAGGTCCAGTTCCGGAACATCCTCTTGTGCGACTGGCGAGCCGGAGAGTGAGAAGGGTTTCCAGCTCTTCGGTCCATTGGCGCCGAGCAGCGGCTCGGCGCGTACCAGAAGCTCGGCCGGCGGCTTGATCCTCGCGCCTCGCTCGAACCGGAAGCGCAGGGTCTGGGGTGTCGCGCCCAGGCGGCCGAGTTGTTCCTGGGTCAACGTCTGGGGATCGATTCTCGGCTGGCGCAAGTTACGGATGAGGCCGGCGTCACGCAGGGCGGCGAGCGCCCCGCGAATCGGCGTTGCTGAGGCGCCGAGTGCCTTCATCAGTCCGATCTGGGTGTCACCGGTTCGGGTCATGATGCTCGCGTCGGAGCCCTTGTCCTCGAGACTTGCGCCTAGTAGCAGCCGCAGGACTTCGAACCGGTAGTTGGGCTTGTCCAGGGGTAGCCGGACGCTTTCGCCGAGCTTCTCGGCGAGCGTTTCCGATTCCTTTATTTCCAAAGCCATCCGCGGACGGATCTCGGGGGCGAGGGCGGGCAACAGGCTGTCCCACTCCTTGCGGACGGTCGTGCCGGCGATGACCGCGTCGGTCACCAGCATTCGCCCTTCGGCCTGATCGTCGGCCGAGAGCTCCGCCGCCAGGGACAGGATCTCTGCCCTCAGATCGCGGGTATTGCGCAGCTTTCGCAGAACCCTGGTGTGGATCGGATCGGTCAACGTCGGCCCTTCGGGATGACTGTTAGCTTATTCTGCATGCATTTATTAATTCTGCAAGTGAAATTGCATTCTGCAAGAATATCCGATCTGGATCGCGCATGGCTTACCACACCAGGCAGTCAAACGGTCGAAAGAAAGGGATTTTCTGGTGGGCGGCACAGGGTTCGAACCTGTGACCCCTGCCGTGTGAAGGCAGTGCTCTACCACTGAGCTAGCCGCCCGCTGGGATGCGGATGCATCGCCCCCGGCTGGGCCGTCGGCGAAGCCCTGCATTGTGCCACAAAGCCCGGGGCCGGGGCGGTAGGGAGGGGCTGGCGGATTACAATCGCGGCCATGACGAACCCGATTTCCGCGCCGCAGGGCGGCTCGCTTGCGGGGCGCCCGGTGCGCACCCGTTTCGCCCCCAGCCCGACCGGCTTCCTGCACATCGGCGGGGCCCGCACGGCGCTCTACGCCTGGGCCTATGCCCGCCACCACCAGGGCACTTTCGTGCTGCGCATCGAGGATACCGACCTGCAGCGCTCGACGCCCGAGGCGGTGCAGGCGATCCTGGACGGCATGGCCTGGCTCGGGCTCGACCCGGACGAGGGGCCCTTCTACCAGACGAAGCGCTTCGATCGCTATCGCGAGGTGATCGACCGGATGCTCGCCGACGGCACTGCCTACCACTGCTGGGCGAGCCCGGCCGAGCTCGATGCCTTGCGCGCCGAGCAGCGGGCGGCGGGCGCGAAGCCCCGCTACGACGGCCGCTGGCGGCCGGAGAATGCGGCCGGGCGCGAGAAGCCCGCGGGCGTGGCGCCGGTGGTGCGCTTTCGCAATCCGGACGATGGCGTCGTCGAGTGGGACGACATGGTCAAGGGCCCGATCCGCATCGCCAATGCGGAGCTCGACGACCTGGTGATCGCGCGCGCCGACGGCAGCCCCACCTACAACTTCTGCGTGGTGGTCGACGACTGGGACATGGGCATCACCCATGTGATCCGGGGTGACGACCACGTGAACAACACGCCGCGCCAGATCAACATCCTGCGCGCGCTCGGCGCGCAGATCCCGGTCTACGGCCATGTGCCGATGATCCATGGCGACGACGGCCAGAAGCTCTCGAAGCGCCACGGCGCGGTCTCGGTGATGCAGTACGATGCCGACGGTTTCCTGCCCGATGCGGTGGTCAACTATCTCGCGCGCCTGGGCTGGAGCCACGGCGACGACGAGCTCTTCGATCGGGATGCCTTCGTCGCCTGGTTCGACGGCAGTCACCTCTCGGCGTCGCCCTCGCAGTTCGACACCAAGAAGCTGCGCTGGCTCAACAACCAGTACCTGCGCCAGCTCCCCGACGACGAGCTCGCGGCCCGGGCGCTGCCGCGGATCGGGCGACGGCTCGCCGACACCGGAACTCTGGTGGACGACGATCCCGTGGACGAGAATCGCGCCCGCGCGGCCCTCGAGGCGGCCGGCGTTTCCCTGCCGGCGGTCTGCGGCCTGCTCAAGGAACGCGCGGAGACGCTCGAGGAGCTTGCCGATCTCGCGATGATGTTCGTCACCGAGCCGGCGGTCGATGCGGCGGAGCTCGCCGCGAAGATGAAGCCGGGCTCGCGCGAGGCGCTGCTCGCCTTCGCCGAGCGGGTCGGCGCCGCCGGTCACTCCGCC
Organism: Burkholderiaceae bacterium; assembly: GCA_023954135.1. GTDB lineage: Bacteria > Pseudomonadota > Gammaproteobacteria > Burkholderiales > Burkholderiaceae_E > JAMLIN01. The sequence continues at coordinate 6,432 of JAMLIN010000035.1, forward strand.
GAGGCGAATGCGGCGCTGATCAAGGCGGTCTGCGAGGAGGCCGGTATCAAGATGCCCGCCTTCGGCATGCCGATCCGGCTGCTCGTCTTCGGCCGGGCGCAGACGCCCGCCGTGGATGCGGTGCTGGCCCTGCTGCCGCCGGAGCGGATCGCGGCCCGGATACGCCAGGGGCTCGATCGTCTGTCATCGGACGCCTGACCCGCAAACCCTGGGCGCGGCCGGGCGGGGTGCGGTGCGCGGGAATCGTGGAGGCTCGCGCCGAGACCGTATGATCTGAGTCAAGGCACCGCCCCGGCACCGGTGCCAAGCTCCCGCTGTTCGATGGGAGCTTCCGGATGGGGATGGAACTCGTATGCCCTGCGGGCAGCCTGACGGCGGTGAAGGTCGCGATCGACGCTGGCGCCGATGCGATCTACGTGGGGCTGCGCGACGATACCAACGCGCGCCGCTTCGCCGGCCTCAATCTCGATGCGCGGGAGCTCGAGCAGGCGGTGACGCTGGCGCATGCCCGCCGGCGCCGGCTGTTCCTCGCCGTCAACACCTATGTCCGCGCCGGTGCGGGCGATCGCTGGGAACGAGCGGTCGAGCTTGCGGCCCGGCTCGGCGTCGATGCGCTGATCGTCGCCGACATCGGCCTGCTCGCGCATGCGAGCCGGAATTTCCCTGAGCTGCCGCTGCACCTGTCGGTGCAGGGCTCGGCGACCAATCCACAGGCGCTCGCCTTCTATCACGAACGCTACGGCATCCGGCGGGCGGTTCTGCCCCGCGTGCTGTCGCTCGCCCAGGTGGCCCAGGTCGCGCAGGACAGCCCCGTGCCGGTGGAGGTCTTCGGCTTCGGCAGCCTGTGCATCATGGCCGAGGGGCGTTGCCACCTGTCGTCCTACCTGACCGGCGAGTCGCCCAATCTCGGCGGGGCCTGCTCGCCGGCGAGCGCGGTGCGCTGGGAACGCGATGGCGACGTGCTGAGCTCGCGCCTGAACGATGTGCTGATCGATCGCTTCGCGCCCGACGAGCATGCCGGCTATCCGACCCTGTGCAAGGGCCGCTTCATGGTCGAGGGGCGACGCCTGCATGCGATCGAGGAGCCGGCCAGCCTCAACACCATCGACCTGATCCCGAAGCTCGCGCAGATCGGGGTGGAGGCGGTCAAGATCGAGGGGCGCCAGCGCAGCCCCGCCTATGTGGAGAAGGTGACGCGCGTCTGGCGCGAGGCGCTCGATGCCTTCGCCGCCACCGGCGGCGACTTCGATGTGCGGCCGCACTGGAGCCGGACCCTGGCCGGCCTGTCCGAAGGCAGCCAGACGACGCTCGGCGCCTATCACCGGCCATGGCAGTGACGATGAAAACGAAAGAGGATCTGCGGCTCAGCCTGGGGCCGGTGCTGTTCTTCTGGCCGAAGGAAACCCTGATCGACTTTTATGCGCGCATGGTCGAGCTGCCGCTCGACGTGATCTACGTAGGCGAGACCGTCTGCTCGAAGCGGCGCTCGATGTCGCGCCGGGACTGGATCGGGCTCGCGCGAGATCTCGCCGGCGCGGGCAGCGCGGAGGTGGTGCTCTCGGGCATGGCGCTGATCGAGGCAGCTTCCGAATTGTCGAACCTCAAGCGCCTGTGCGAGAACGGCGAGTTCACCGTCGAGGCCAACGACATGGCGGCGGTGCGCTTCCTGGCCGCGCAGCGGGTGCCCTTCGTGGCCGGGCCCGCGTTGAATCTCTACAGCGGCGCGAGCCTGGCGGAGATGCTCGACTGCGGGATGAAGCGATGGGTGCCGCCGGTCGAATGCCCCGGCACCATCATCGCGGGCGCGCTGGCCGAGCTGGATGCGATGAAGCTCGGACGGCCCGAGGTCGAGCTGTTCGCCCATGGTTACCTGCCGCTGGCGTACTCGGCGCGCTGCTTCACCGCGCGCCTGGCGAACCGGCCCAAGGACGATTGCGGCTTTCGCTGCATCGAGTATCCGGAAGGGGTGCCGGTCGATTCGCAGGAGGGCGAGCGCCTGTTCACCCTGAACGGGATCCAGACGATGTCCGGCCGCGCAAGCGACCTGATCGGCGATCTCGACGACATCGCCGCGAAGGGCGTCGACATCCTGCGGATCAGCCCGGGCCCGGATGCGGCCGCCGTGGTCGAGGCCTTCGACCGGGTGCGGCAGGGCGGGGCGCCGCCGCCGGTCGAGAAAGCCTGCAACGGCTACTGGCATGGCCGGCCGGGCATGTCCCGAGTGGCGAGCGGAGGTGCCGATGCTCCGGCCTGAGCCCGTCGTGCTCGGCGCCCTCGATCGCCTGTTGCCGCGCGTCGCCCGCCTGCCGCGCCCGCTGCAGGCGGTGGTGCTGCGGCCGGTGCTGCAGTCCGTCCTGGCGGCGCCGATCCGGGCAGGGCGCTTCGACTTCCTCGGCGGCCGGCGGATCCGGATCGAGATCACTGACCTCGGCATCGGCTGGAACCTGCGCGTCCAGGCCGGCCGGCTGGAGCTCGATGCGCGCGAGACGGCGGACGTGCGGGTCGCCGCCGCCTGGCGCGACCTGCTGATGCTGGCGAGCCGGCACGAGGATCCGGATGCGCTCTTCTTCCGGCGACGCCTCTCGATAGACGGGGACACCGAGCTCGGGCTCGCGGTCAAGAACCTGATCGACGGGCTCGATGCGCAGGAGCTGCCGGCGCCGGTGTGGTCGGCGCTGCGCCGGCTCGGCGAGGAGGCGGCGCGTCAGTCCTGAACGGCTTGCGAAACATGGGATTTCCCTTTATTGTAGTAAATATAACTACATTTGGGTGTCGCCATGGAGGAAGCCGTTTCAGCCGCTGAGGCCAACCGCAAGTTCTCCCTCATCCTTCGCGGCGTGCGCGAGGGGCATAGCTATGTCGTGACCAGTCACGGGCGGCCGGTGGCCAGGATCGTTCCCGCCGACCGGCGCGAGAGCATCGTAGCCGGCGCGCGCACCGCATTGCTCTCGCGCCTCGAACGCCAGCCCGTCCTGAACGCCGGGCGCTGGACGCGCGACGAGCTCTACGAGGATGAGCGGTGAAGGTCGCGCTCGACACGAACGTCCTCGCCTATGCGGAGGGCGTGAACGACATCGGGAAGCGCGACATCGCCTTGTCGCTGGTGCGGCGCCTGCCGCCGGATGCCGCCGTCGTTCCGGTCCAGGTGCTCGGCGAGCTGTTCAATGTCCTCGTGCGCAAGGCGGGGCGATCGCGGGCCGAGGCCAGGAATGCCCTGCTGGGCTGGCGAGACGGCTTTGCGGCTGTCGACACTACCCCGGAGGCCATGTTGATCGCCGCCGATCTTGCGACGGATCATCGCTTCAGCATATGGGACGCGGTCGTTCTATCGGTCGCTTCGCAGGCAGGATGCCGCTTGCTGCTGTCCGAGGACTTGCAGGACGGCTTCACGTGGGGCGGGGTGACGGTCGCCAATCCCTTCGCATCTCCCCGTCATGCGCTGCTGGAGTCGCTTCTGAAAGGGGACGCCGAATAGACGAGCGGCGATAGGCGGTAACTCGGCTGTCATGGACAGGGCCGTCCTTTCCGCCACCGATTAGAATCGAACTCTTTGGCGTGGACGGCGGCGATGGCGGGCAACACCTTCGGGCAACTCTATTGCGTGACCACCTTCGGTGAGTCGCACGGGCCCGCGATCGGTTGCGTCGTCGACGGCTGCCCCCCGGGCCTGCCGCTGTCGGAGGCCGACATCCAACCGGACCTCGATCGCCGTCGCCCCGGCACCTCGCGTCACGTCACCCAGCGCCAGGAACCCGACCAGGTCGAGATCCTCTCGGGTGTCTTCGAGGGCCACACCACCGGCACGCCGATCGCCCTGCTGATCCGCAACCAGGACGCCCGCAGCAAGGACTACGGCAACATCGCCCTTACCTTCCGCCCCGGGCACGCCGACTACACCTACCTGCACAAGTACGGCCGGCGCGACCATCGCGGCGGCGGGCGCAGCTCGGCCCGGCTCACCGCACCGGCGGTGGCGGCGGCCGCGATCGCCCGCAAGTGGCTCGGCCTGCATCATGGCATCGCGATCCGGGGCTGGATGTCGCAGCTGGGCGATATCCGGATTCCCTTCGAGGATGCCGCCGAGATCCATCGCAATGCCTTCTTCGCGCCCAACGCGGGCATCGTGCCGCAACTCGAGGCGGCCATGGACGAGTTGCGCCGCGCCGGCGATTCGATCGGCGCCCGCATCGAGGTCGAGGCGACCGGCGTGCCGCCGGGGCTGGGCGAGCCCCTCTACGACAAGCTCGATGCCGACATCGCCTACGCGATGATGGGCATCAACGCGGTCAAGGGGGTGGAGATCGGCGCCGGCTTCGGCTGCATCACCGAGCGCGGCAGCATGCACGGCGACGAGCTCACGCCGCAGGGCTTCGTGGGCAACCGCGCCGGCGGCGTGCTCGGCGGCATCTCGACCGGCCAGCCGATCCGGGTGTCGCTTGCGATCAAGCCCACCTCCAGCATCCGCAGTCCGCGCCGCTCGGTCGACCTCGCGGGCGAGCCCTCCGTGGTCCAGACCCTCGGCCGTCATGACCCTTGCGTCGGCATTCGCGCCGCGCCGATCGCCGAGGCGATGCTCGCGCTGGTGCTGATGGACCACGCCTTGCGGCACCGCGCCCAGAATGCCGATGTGGTGGTGCCGGCGCGGCCGATCCCGGGGGCGGCGCCCGATCACGCCTGAGCCCATGCCGCATCCGCTCGCCGCGGCGGCCCGCGCCGAGCGGCAGCTGCGGGCCCTGTACTTCTGCTACTTCGGCTACGTCGGCACCCTGTCGCCATACCTGAGCCTGTACTTCGAGGCGGGCGGCTATTCGGTGGCGCAGATCGGCCTGCTGCTGGCCGTGCCCCAGGCGCTGCGCATCTTCGCTCCGCCGGTCTGGGGCCTGCTCGCCGATCGCGGCGGGCGGGCAGGGCGGCTGCTGGTGACCGGTGCGCTCCTCACCACCCTGTTCGTGGCGCTGCTGCCCTGGGCCACCGCGCAGGGGCAGGCGACGACGCTGGCGCTGCTCGCGCTGCTCTTCTTCGCGAGCGCCGGGATCGGTCCGATCGCGGAATCGAGCGCGCTGGCGCTGGCCGGCGGCGATGCGGGCCGCTACGGCGCGATGCGCCTGTGGGGCTCGGTCGGCTTCGTCGTCACGGTGGTCCTGGTCGGGCCCGCGCTCGACCTGACCGGGGTGCGGGCGCTGCCCTGGTTCCTCGCCGCGATCGCCGCCGGCATCGCCCTGGTGGGCCTGCGCCTCGCAACGCCCGCCGGGCCACCGCGCACCGTCCCGGCGGTGCGCCTGCGGGCCCGACTGCGCGAGCGGCCGGTCGCCGCCTTCTTCGCCGCCAATTTCCTGATGCTCTTCGCCCATGCGGCGCTCTACGTGCTGTTCTCGCTCTACCTGCAGCGCCACGGCTACTCCCGGAGCGCGATCGGGCTCTTCTGGGCGGTGAGCGTGATCGCCGAGATCGCGCTGTTCCGCTGGCAGGCGGTGCTGTTCGACCGCTTCTCGGCGGCGGGGCTCTTCGCCTTCTCGATCGGGGTGGCGGCGCTGCGCTTCGCGATCGTCGGCGTCTCGTCGGGCGGGCTCGTATTGCTGCTGCTGACGCAGTTGCTGCACGCGATCACCTTCGGGCTTCACCACAGCGCGTCGATGGCCCTGCTGCATCGCTGGTTCGAGCCGGCCCAGCAGGCGCGGGCGCAGGCCCTGTTCGTCACGATCGGCTACGGCTGCGGCGGCACGCTCGGCGGTCTTGCGATGAGCTCGGTATGGGAGAATGTTTCCCCGGAGGCGGCGTTCACGGGCGCGAGCCTTGCTGCGGCCGCCGGCTGCCTGATCGCGCTGGCCTGCCGCGGCCCCGCCGGCAGGCCTGACGAAGCGGAGGAAACCCGTCGATGATGCTCTCGACCAAGCAATCCCCGGCCGGACTCGGTCGCGCCGCCAGGGTCGCCGCGCTGGCCCTGGTCGCCGCGCTCGGCGTTGCCTGCACCTCGGTCCAGACCACCCGCGGCGGTGTCGTCGGCGTCGAGCGGACCCAGCGGATGTCGACCCTCGTGTCGGAAGCCGATCTGCGCGAGGGCGCGGTCAAGGCCTATGCGCAGGTGGTCGGCGAAGCGAAGCAGAAGGGCCAGCTCAACGTCCCCGCCGCCCAGCAGCGGCGGGTCGACGAAATCTCCCGCCGGCTGATCGCGGTCACCCCGGTCTTCCGGCCCGATGCGAAGAGCTGGAAGTGGGAGGTCACCGTCATCAAGTCCGACGAGGTCAACGCCTGGTGCATGCCGGGCGGCAAGATCGCTGTCTACACCGGACTCATCGACAAGCTGCAGGCGACCGATGCCGAGCTCGCCGCCGTCATCGGCCACGAGATCGCCCATGCCCTGCGCGAGCATTCCCGCGAGCGGGCCTCCGAGCAGGTCACCTCGGGTCTGCTGCTGCAGGGCGCGGTGCTGCTCGCCGGGGGCGGGCAGGCCACGCTCGACATGGCGCAGCTCGCCTACCAGGTCACGGTGGGGCTGCCGCACAGCCGGCTGCACGAGACCGAGGCCGACCGCATCGGGGTCGAGCTCGCGGCGCGCGCCGGCTACGATCCGCGCGGGGCGGTCAGCGTCTGGCAGAAGATGGCGAAGCTCGGCGGCGCGGGCCAGCCCGAGTTCCTCAGCACCCACCCGTCCGCCTCGACCCGGATCCAGGATCTCGAGGTCTATGCCCGTCGGGTCGAGCCCCTGTACAAGGGGGCGGCTCGCTAGAGCGGGGCAGGGCGCTTGCCGCGATGCGGATGGCGATGGGTCGCGTGGCATAATACGAGTTGCCATCGATGGCGAGCGCCGCGACGAAGCGGCAGCTCTCCCTGACCAGGATGCCGGCCGATGGCCGGCATTTTGTCGATGGTCGGCAACTCCACTCACAGGCCATCCATGTCGCTGACGCCCCGCACGCTCTACGACAAGCTCTGGGACGAGCATGTCGTACACCAGGAAGCCGACGGTACCGCGCTGATCTACATCGACCGGCACCTGCTGCACGAAGTGACCAGCCCGCAGGCCTTCGAGGGTCTGCGCCTGGCCGGGCGCGCGCCGTGGCGCATATCGGCGAACATCGCCGTGGTCGACCATAACGTACCGACCACCGATCGCTCGGCCGGCATCGCCGACCCGATCGCGCGCCTGCAGGTCGAGACGCTCGACCACAACGCCCGCGAGCATGGGCTGGCGTACTTCGACATCGCCGACCAGCGCCAGGGCATCGTCCACGTCATCGGCCCGGAGCAGGGCGCGACCCTGCCGGGCATGACCGTGGTCTGCGGCGACTCGCACACCAGCACCCATGGCGCCTTTGCCTGCCTCGCCTTCGGGATCGGCACGTCCGAGGTCGAGCACGTGCTCGCCACCCAGACGCTGGTCGCCCGCAAGATGAAGAACATGCTGGTGCGCGTCGAAGGGCGGCTCGGCCGGGGCGTCACCGCCAAGGACATCGCGCTCGCCGTCATCGGGCGCATCGGCACCGCCGGCGGCACCGGCTACGCGATCGAGTTCGCCGGCAGCGCGATCCGCGCGCTCTCGATGGAAGGTCGCATGACCCTCTGCAACATGGCGATCGAAGCCGGCGCCCGCTCCGGGATGGTCGCCGCCGACCAGACCACCATCGACTACCTGCGCGGCCGGCCGCTGGCGCCCGCGGGGGCCGACTGGGATCGGGCGGTCGCCTACTGGGACACCCTGCATTCGGACGAAGGGGCGCATTTCGATGCGGTCGTCGACATCGACGCCGGCTCGATCGTGCCGCACGTCACCTGGGGCACGTCGCCCGAGATGGTCGTGCCGGTCGACGGCCGCGTCCCCGATCCCGACCGCGAGCGCGACCCGGTGCGCCGGGAGGGCATCGAGCGGGCCCTGACCTACATGGGCCTCGAGCCCAACACCGCGATCACCGACATCCGGATCGACAAGGTGTTCATCGGCTCGTGCACCAACTCCCGCATCGAGGATCTTCGCCAGGCGGCCGCGGTGGTGCGCGGCCGGCGCAAGGCCGACAACGTGAAGCTGGCGATGGTCGTGCCGGGCTCCGGCCTGGTCAAGCGCCAGGCCGAGGCCGAGGGGCTCGACAGGATCTTCGTCGCCGCCGGCTTCGAATGGCGCGAACCCGGCTGCTCGATGTGCCTGGCCATGAACGCCGACCGGCTCGAGCCGGGCGAGCGCTGCGCCTCCACATCGAACCGGAATTTCGAAGGGCGCCAGGGGGCGGGAGGCCGCACCCACCTGGTCAGCCCGGCCATGGCCGCGGCCGCCGGCATCGCCGGTCGCTTCGTCGACATTCGCTGATTCCTGGGCAAACGGGTTTCGATCATGAAGAAAATCGTCAACGGACTGCTGCTGATCGCATTCGCTGCCGGGCTCGCCGCCTGCAACACCGTCGAGGGTGTCGGGCGCGACATCGAGCGCGCCGGCGAGAAGATCCAGCGATCGGCGCAATAGGCGGGGCCGATCCATGGACAAGCTCACCATCCATCGCGGCATCGTTGCGCCGCTAGATCGGGCCAACGTCGATACCGACGCGATCATCCCGAAGCAGTTCCTCAAGTCGATCAAGCGATCGGGCTTCGGGCCGAACCTGTTCGACGAGTGGCGCTACCTCGATGTCGGCGAGCCCGGCATGGACAACAGCAAGCGGCCGCTCAATCCCGACTTCGTGCTCAACCAGGCGCGCTACAAGGGGGCGTCGATCCTGCTTGCGCGCAAGAACTTCGGCTGCGGCAGCTCCCGCGAGCATGCGCCGTGGGCGCTGCTCGACTACGGCTTCCGGATCGTGATCGCGCCTTCGTTCGCCGACATCTTCTACAACAACTGCTTCAAGAACGGCGTGCTGCCGATCGTCCTGTCCGAGTCCGATGTCGACCGCCTGTTCGGCGAGGTCGCCTCGTTCCCGGGCTTCGAGCTGATCGTCGACCTGCCCGAGCAGGTGGTCCGCACCGAGAACGACTCGCTCTCCTACCGCTTCGAGGTCGACGCCCACCGCAAGTACTGCCTCGTCAACGGCCTGGACGACATCGGCCTGTCGCTGCGCCATGCGGACCTGATCCGCGAGTACGAGACCCGGCGCCTGCACGACAAGCCCTGGCTCGGCAGGACGCTCGCCGGCTGACCGTTACGGGTAGGCACAAGGAGACTCTCCCGCCGCGGCCGGAGGCCGGGGCGGGAGTTTCGCAATGGGATCGGCGCCCGATGGCGTCTCCCGATCGATCATGAACGACAAAGGAAGCCAGGGATGAAGATCGCAGTGCTGCCCGGTGACGGCATCGGACCGGAAATCACCGCCCAGGCGGTGCGGGTCCTCGAGGCGCTTGCCGCCGACGGCCTGCCGCTCGAGATGGCCAATGCCCCGGTCGGCGGGGCCGGCGTGGATGCCGCCGGCGACCCGCTGCCGGCCGAGACCCTGGCGCTGTGCGAGGCCTCGGACGCGATCCTGTTCGGTTCGGTCGGCGGCCCCGCCTACGACAGCCTGCCGCGTCCGCAACGCCCGGAGCAGGGCCTGCTGCGGCTGCGCAAGCATTTCGACCTGTTCGCCAATCTGCGCCCGGCGCTGGTCTATCCGGAACTGGCGCACGCCTCCTCCCTGCGCCCGGAACTGGTCGCCGGGCTGGACATTCTCATCATCCGTGAGCTGACCGGGGACATCTACTTCGGCCAGCCGCGCGGCATCCGCCAGACCGAATCCGGCGAGCGCGAGGGTTTCGACACCATGCGCTACACCGAGGGCGAGATCCGGCGGATCGCGCGGACCGCCTTCGAGGCCGCCCGCAAGCGGGATCGCCGCGTGTGCTCGGTCGACAAGGCGAACGTGCTCGAGACCACCCAACTGTGGCGCGATGTCGTCACCGAAACCCACGCCGACTACCCGGACATCGCGCTATCGCACATGTACGTGGACAATGCAGCCATGCAGCTGGTGCGCGCGCCCAGGCAGTTCGACGTCATCGTGACCGGCAACATGTTCGGCGACATCCTCTCGGACGAGGCGTCGATGCTGACCGGTTCGATCGGGATGCTGCCGAGCGCCTCGCTCAATGCGCGCGGTTTCGGGCTCTACGAGCCGATCCACGGCTCGGCGCCCGACATCGCGGGCCAGGACAAGGCCAATCCGTTGGCGACGATCATCTCGGCGGCGATGCTGCTGCGATATTCGCTCGATCAGGAGGCTGCCGCCCAGCGCATCGAGCGCGCGGTCTCGAGGGTGCTCGCGAGCGGGCTGCGCACCGCCGACATCGCCGCCGAGGGCGAGGCGACGATCGGCACCGTGGCCATGGGCGACGCGGTTCTCGCGGCGCTCTGAGCCGGGCGCGATACCGGCGGGGCAGCGCCCGGGACAGGGCGCGGGAACGAGGAGCGAAGGGGACGGGAACGGAAACGGAACAGGGCGGTGCAGGGCACCGCGAGGCCTGGATTCAGGAAGACGGAAATGAGCATGAAACTCGGAATGGTCGGCTGGCGCGGCATGGTCGGCTCGGTGCTGATGCAGCGGATGCGCGAGGAGAACGACTTCGATCTCGTCGAGCCGACTTTCTTCAGCACATCGAACGCCGGTGGCCGGGCGCCGCTGGGCACGGCGCCCCTGGCCGACGCGAGCTCGATCGAGGCGCTCGCCGCCATGGACGTGATCATCACCTGCCAGGGCGGTGACTACACCAACGACGTCCATCCCCGCCTGAGGGCCTCCGGCTGGAACGGTTTCTGGATCGATGCGGCCTCCGCCCTGCGCATGAAGGAAGACGCGGTCATCGTGCTCGATCCGCTCAATCGCAGCGTGATCGACACGGCGCTCGATGCCGGCCGGCGCGACTTCATCGGCGGCAACTGCACCGTCAGCCTGATGATGATGGCCCTGAACGGCCTGTTCGCCGAGGACCTCGTCGAGTGGATCACCGCCATGACCTACCAGGCGGCGTCGGGTGCCGGTGCGCAGAACATGCGCGAGCTGATCACCCAGATGGGGCAGTTGCACGCGAGCGCTGCGGATCTCCTCGCCGACCCCGGGTCGGCGATCCTCGAGATCGACCGGCGGGTCGCCGATGCGATGCGCTCGCCCGGTTTCGCGACGGAGAACTTCGGTGCGCCGCTCGCCGGCAGCCTGATCCCCTGGATCGACAAGGATCTGGGCGACGGCATGTCGCGCGAGGAGTGGAAGGGCGACGCCGAATGCAACAAGATCATGGGCCGTCCCGCGAGCGGCCCCGGCCATGTGCCGATCGAGAGCCTCTGCGTACGAATCGGGGCGATGCGCTGCCACAGCCAGGCCTTGACCATCAAGCTGCGTCGGGACCTGCCGCTGCCGGAAATCGAATCACTGATCGCTCGTGGTAATGAGTGGATTCGATATATCGAAAATTCCCGGGAGCCGAGCATCGCAAGCCTGTCGCCCGCGGTCGTGACCGGCCAGCTCGACATCGCGGTGGGCCGGGTTCGCAAGCTGGCGATGGGTCCGCAGTACATCAGCGCCTTCACGGTCGGCGATCAGCTGCTCTGGGGCGCCGCTGAGCCGCTGCGACGCATGCTGCGCATCCTGGCGTCGCGATAATGTGGTATTTGCGAATTCGCGAGGAGGTTCGCTGCCTGCGCGAATCGAATTGATGAATCCATCCATCGTCAACGCGGAACAACGCTCGCAGATAGCGAGTGAACCTTCCGCTTTGCTTCAGCTTGCGAGGGCAAGTTACTGATGTTAGCCTCAAAAGATCGAGAAGCACGTCTGGGGAAAACCGTGCCGTCACGGAAAATCAGAATGAATCAACCCCGACTCGTGCCTACACCGGCTGCCTTTGCGGTCGCCGTTGCCGTGGCCGTCTCCGGGGGACTGTTTCTTCCACAGGATTCTCATGCCGCCGGGCTGGGGCGCCTGACCGTCCAGTCGGCGCTGGGCCAGCCCTTGCGGGCCGAAGTCGAGATCACATCCCTTTCCCCGGAAGAATCCTCTTCGCTCGTCGCCAGGCTGGCGACGCCGGAAGCCTTTCGCCAGGCGGGCCTGGAATACAACCCGGCGCTCACCGGGCTGAATTTCCAGATCGATCGCCGCTCCGACGGCCGGGCCGTGGTCCGGATCTCATCGAACCGGCCGATCAACGAGCCCTTCGTCGATCTGCTGGTCGAGCTGAACTGGGCCTCGGGCAAGTTCGCCCGCGAATACACCTTCCTGCTCGATCCGCCCGAACTGCAGGTCGGACGCGCCAATACGGTGGAAGGTGGCACGAGCGCCAGTGCTCCGGTCGCACCCAGCGCCAGCATGACGAGCGCCGCGCCTGCAGCTGCGGCCCCCGTGAGCCCGGCCGCAGCCGCACCCGTGGCAACCGCGCCCGTGGCGGCGGCACCGACGCCGGCCGCCACGCCGCTTGCGCAGGCGCCTGCTCCCGCGGCCGCGCCGCCGGCCCGCCCGGCGATGGCACCTGCGCCCGCACCGGCGCGCCCGAGCGCGGTCGAGGTCGGCCGTGGCGACGTTCTGGCCGACATCGCGGAGCGGGTCCGACCCGCCGGCGTGTCGCTCAACCAGGCGATCGTCTCGATCTACCGGGCCAATCCGAATGCCTTCTTCGGCAGCGTGCACCAGATGCGCGCCGGGGCCACGCTCGAGATCCCGTCCGAAAGCCAGATGCGCTCGCTCTCGTCGGCCGAGGTCAACGCCGAGATGCGCGCCAGCCTGCAGGCATTCAACGAATACCGGAACCGTCTGGCCGGCAATGCGCGTGCGGTCGGTGGCCAGCAGGGCGGACAGCAGGCCAGCGGCACCGTCGGCCAGGCGCCTGCGCCCGCCGATTCCGCTGTCGTCGGCGACCAGCTCCGGCTCTCGACCGGCGGCACCGGCGCCGGGGTGGCCGGAGCAGCCACCGGCTCCCAGGCGGCCGAGTCCGCCGAGGTGAGCGTCGCCCGTGACAATGCGCTGCGCGAGGCGCAGTCGCGCGTCGACGAGCTCGAGAAGAACGTCGGCGATCTCCAGAGGCTCCTCGAGCTCAAGAACCGCCAGCTCGCCGATCTGGAGCAGCAGCTCACGCAAGCCCGTCAGGCGGGGACGGCCACGACCGGCACGATCACCGCGCCGGCCGCTGCCGGCGCCGCGGCTGCTGCTGGCGGCACGCCGGCCGCGGGCGATACCGTTGCCGGAACCACCGGCGATGCGGCGACCGGATCGACCGCGGGCGATGCGCCGGCGACGTCCGATTCCGGCCAGGCCACGGCACCCGGCGCCGCGACCGATTCCATGGCAGCGCCGGCCGCTGCCGGACAGGATGGCGGCAGCGCGGCGGAATCGACGAGCCAGCCGTCCGGCTCGTCCATGGCGGGGACCGATGCATCGACACCGGCCGAGCCGGTCTCGGCCATGCCGGCTCCAGCTCCGGCTCCGGCGCCTGCACCCGCTCCGGTCGTCACTCCCGAGCCGGCCCCGACGGCGGCGCCGAGCTTCCTCGACGAGCTGCGCGAGAACCCGTATGTCCTCCTTGGTGGCGGCGCCCTGATCCTGCTCGGCGGCTTCTACATGTGGTACAGCCGTCGGCGGCGCAAGTCGGCCGAAAGCTTCGAGGACAGCCTGGGCGGTACCGACGCCTTCACCGCGAACTCCCTGTTCGGGACCACCGGCGGCCAGAACGTCGATACCTCCAACAGCCTGTTCACCACCAACATCCGCGACAGCGGGGTGGATGTCCACTCGACCGAGGTCGATCCGATCGCGGAAGCCGAGGTCTACATCGCCTACGGGCGCGAGGCCCAGGCCGAGGAGATCCTCAAGGAAGCCCTCAAGAAGCAGCCCGAGCGCCATGCGATCCGCTTGAAGCTGCTCGAGATTCATGCCGGGCGCAAGGATGTCGCATCGTTCAACGACCTGGCCCGCGAGATGTACGAGCAGGCCGGCGGAACCAACGAGGAATGGCCGAAGGTCGTCACCCTCGGTCTGTCGATCGATCCCGAGAATCCGCTCTATACCGGCCGCGGTGACGGCGACGGGACGCGTCCGGGCGCAATGGCCGCCGCTGGCGCGGTGGCGGGCGCGGCCGGACTGATCGAGGCCCTCGATTCGCCGCCGGGCGCCGCCGACGAGCCGCAGGCGCGTGCCGAATCCGATGCGATCAGCGATCTCGATTTCTCGCTTCCCGGCGATACCCAGGACGGCTTCGCTTCGACCGCCGCCGTGTCGTCCGATGCGGGCGCCGCTTCGCAGGACGACAACGGCCTCGACTTCTCGATCGACATCGATTCCCGGATCGGCGAGACCGACGAGCCGGGCTCGTTCAGCGGGGATGCGATAGCCGACGTCGACCTGCCGTCGCTCGATCTCGGCGAGCCAGCCGCTTCGGCCGGTTTCGAGGCGGGGCTGACGCCCACGACGGGTGAATCGGACCTGAGCCGCGCGCTCGATGGCCGGATCGACCTGCCGTCGCTCGACCTGGGCGACGACGACGGCTTCACCACCACCGGCGTGCGGCGCGCCGCAAGCGATGTGGCCGCCGACCTGGGCGACTTCAACGTCGACATTCCCTCGCTCGAGACCCTGCGCGGGCCGGCCGATGTCGAGGCGACCGCCGTCGATCTCTCGTCGATCGGTCTCGATCTCTCGCCCGAGAGCATCTCCGGTCCGGGTGCGGGCGGCGAGGCGAATCGCTGGCAGGAGATGGCCACGAAGCTCGACCTGGCGTCGGCCTACGAGGAAATCGGCGACAAGGAGGGCGCCCGCGAACTGCTCGAGGAAGTGGTTCGTGGCGGCGACTCGGAACAACAACAGAAAGCACGATCGATGCTTTCAAAGATAAGTTAGGTCCAGCCAGGGACCTTTTCGCGGGGAAGCCTGGCTTCCCCTTTTTTGTCGCCGGGCCGCCCCAAGACAAAAAGCGCCCCCTCGGGGGGCAGCGCCGCCCGCTTGACGGGCAAGCGTGGGGGCCCTTTGTTTGGACCAGGCCCCGTGCAGCGCATCGCCCTGACCCTCGCCTACGACGGCGCCCGCTTCGATGGCTGGCAGACGCAGCCATCGGGCCGGACGGTGCAGGATGCGCTCGAGGCGTCGATCGCGGCGCTCGCGGGCCATCCGGTGAGGGTGGCCTGCGCCGGACGCACCGATGCGGGCGTGCATGCCGCCGCCCAGGTGGTTCATTTCGACACATCGGCGCAACGCCCGCTGCACGCCTGGGTGCGAGGGGTCAACGCCCGCCTTCCCGATGCGGTGGCGGTCCTCGATGCGCGCGTCGCGCCCGAGGGTTTCCATGCCCGCTACTCGGCATTGCGCCGGCACTATGTCTACCTGCTGCATTGCGCGCCGGTTGCCCATCCGCTGCTGGCGGGCCGTGCAGGGTGGGTGTTCAGGCCGCTGGACGTCGCGGCCATGCGCTCGGCCGCCGCCTGCCTGCTCGGCGAGCACGATTTCAGCGCCTTCCGGGCGGCGCAATGCCAGGCGAAGAGCCCCGTGCGTACCCTCGAGCGACTGGCGGTGACGCGGCTCGCCGACCTGGTGGTGCTGGAGTTCAGCGCGAATGCCTTCCTCCACCACATGGTGCGCAACATCGTCGGCGCGCTGGTGACGGTAGGTACCGGCCGGCAATCGCCGGAATGGATCGCGCAACTGCTCGCCTCGCGTGATCGCCGCCAGGGGCCCGCCACCTTCAGTGCCGCGGGCTTGTACCTTGCCGGCGTCGATTATGATGGCGAGATCGGCATGCATGTCGGCCGGGCCTCGGGCCTGGGCGGCGTGGCGGCCCTGGTCGGTTCCCTGGCGATGCCGGGTGTGTCGCCGTCCCGGCCGATCGATGCAGGGGATTCACCATGAGAACGAGGATCAAGTTCTGCGGGCTGGTGCGGGCGATGGATGTCGACGCTGCCGTTTCGCTCGGGGCCGATCTCGTCGGCTTCGTCTTCTACGCGAGAAGCCCGCGCGTGGTCGACGTGCAGACTGCGGCGGCGCTGCGCGCGCGACTGCCCTCGTACGTCGGCGCAGTGGGGCTTTTCGTCAACGAGGTTCCGGCGCGCGTCGCCCAGATCGGCGAGGCGGTCGGGCTCGACCTGCTGCAGTTCCATGGCGACGAGAGCCCGCAGCTGTGCGCCGATGCCGCCCGCCGGGCCGGGCTGCCCTGGTGGCGGGCGTTGCGGGTCGGCGATGGCGCTGGTTTGCTAGAATCGCTCGCCAGCCATGGGGACGCCGAAGCCGTGCTGCTCGATGCCGACTCGAAAGCCTATGGCGGCAGTGGCGAGTCCTTCGACTGGTCGCGCGTGCCCACCGGGCACGGCCGGCCGATCGTGCTCGCGGGCGGTCTCACTCCGGAGACCGTCGGCGGGGGGATCGAGCGGCTGGGACCGATGGCGGTCGACGTCTCCAGCGGAATCCAGGGCGACGATCCCCGGACCAAGGATGCCGCGAAGATGGCGCGCTTCGTCGCCGCGGTGATGCAGGCCGATGCCCGCCGGGCGGCCGGATGAAGGGCGCCCCGACGCAACGCAGGAATCGATGAAACCCTACGACCTACCCGACGCGAGGGGACATTTCGGCCCCTATGGCGGCACCTTCGTCGCCGAGACGCTGATCCATGCGCTCGACGAGCTGTCGAGCGCCTACGAGCGCTACCGCGACGATCCCGAGTTCGTCGCCGAGTTCCGTGACGAGCTCGAGCACTTCGTCGGCCGACCGAGCCCCATCTACCATGCGCGGCGCTGGTCGCAGCAGTTGGGCGGCGCGCAGATCCTGTTCAAGCGCGAGGATCTCAACCACACCGGCGCCCACAAGATCAACAACGTGATCGGCCAGGCGCTGCTGGCCCGGCGCATGGGCAAGCGGCGGATCATCGCCGAGACGGGCGCGGGCCAGCACGGCGTCGCGACCGCCACGATCTGCGCCCGCTACGGCATGGAGTGCATCGTGTACATGGGCGCCGAGGACGTCGCGCGCCAGGCGCAGAACGTCTACCGGATGAAACTGCTCGGCGCCACGGTGGTGCCCGTGGAGTCGGGCTCGCGCACCCTGAAGGATGCGCTCAACGAGGCGATGCGCGACTGGGTCACCAATGTGGAGACCACCTTCTACATCATCGGCACGGTGGCCGGCCCACACCCCTATCCGGCGATGGTGCGCGACTTCCAGCGGGTGATCGGCGAGGAATGCCGCTGGCAGATGCCGAAGCTGATGGGCCGCCAGCCCGACGTCATCGTGGCCTGCGTCGGCGGCGGCTCGAACGCCATCGGCATCTTCCATCCCTACATCGACGAGCCGGGCGTCGAGCTGGTCGGCGTCGAAGCGGGCGGCGACGGCATCGCCTCCGGGCGCCATGCCGCCTCGCTCAACGGCGGCTCGCCCGGCGTGCTGCACGGCAATCGCACCTACCTGCTGCAGGACGACGACGGGCAGATCATCGAGACGCACTCGGTCTCGGCCGGCCTCGACTATCCCGGCGTCGGCCCCGAGCATGCCTGGCTCAAGGACTCCGGGCGCGCGCGCTACGTCGTCGTCGACGACGAGGAGGCGCTCGCGGCCTTCCACGACTGCTGCCGGATCGAGGGCATCATCCCCGCGCTGGAATCCTCCCATGCGATCGCCTGGGCGGCGCGGGTCGCCCCGGACATGGATCCGGACAAGATCATCCTCGTCAACCTGTCGGGGCGGGGCGACAAGGACATGCATACCGTCGCCCAGCGCGGCGGCATCGAATTTTGAGGCCGCGCCGATGAATCCGCGTATCGCCGCGACCTTCGGCCGGCTGCGGGCAGCCGGCCGCAAGGCGCTGGTCCCCTACATCACCGTCGGCTTCCCGACGCGTGCCGTGACCCTCGATGTACTGCACTCGAGCGTCGCGGCCGGCGCCGACATCATCGAGCTCGGCGTGCCGTTCTCGGATCCGATGGCCGACGGCCCGACGATCCAGCGGGCAAGCGAACGCGCGCTGGCGCAAGGGGTGGGGCTGGCCGCCGTGCTGGACGTGGTCCGCGCCTTCCGGGAAACCGACGCCGAAACGCCGATCGTGCTGATGGGTTATGCCAACCCGATCGAACGCATGGGCGAGGAGCGCTTCGTCGCCAAGGCAGCCGACGCCGGTGTCGACGGCGTGCTCGTGGTCGACTATCCGCCCGAGGAATCCGGGAGCTTCGCCGCCGCCCTGTGCCAGCGCGGAATCGATCCGATCTACCTGCTCGCGCCGACCTCGACCGAAGCGCGCATCGCTTCGGTGGCCCGGCTGGCTAGCGGCTACATCTACTACGTCTCGCTCACCGGCGTGACCGGTGCCGGGCACATGGATATCGCCGACGTCGGCCGTGGCGTCGAACGCCTGCGCCGGGCCACCGAGCTGCCGATCGGCGTGGGCTTCGGCATCCGCGACGGGGAAACCGCCCGGGCGATCGCCGGCTTCGCCGACGCGGCGATCATCGGCACCCGGATGATCCAGGTGCTCGATGACGGACCGGCCGAGAGCGCGCCCCAGCGCGCGGCCAGCTTCATCGCGTCGGTGCGTGCCGCGCTCGACGGATCCGCAACACCAGGCGAGGGCGCCTGAGAGCGCTCCGTATTTCATGCTCACGAGGGAGAAGCCACGATGAGTTGGCTCGACAAGCTGCTGCCACCACGGATCAAGAAGCCCAGTGGCAGCGGCAAGCGGGTGCCCGAGGGCGTCTGGGTCAAGTGCCCGTCCTGCGAGACGGTGCTGTACTCGGCCGACCTCGAGACGAATCTTCATGTCTGCCCCAAATGCGCGCATCACCTGCGCATCGGCGCCCGGGCGCGGCTCGATTCGCTGCTCGACCCGGACGGACGCAGCGAGATCGGGGCCGAGGTCCTGCCGATCGACACCCTGAAGTTCAAGGACAGCCGCAAGTATCCCGATCGCCTCCAGGAAGCGACCACGCAGACCGGCGAGACCGAGGCGCTGGTGGTGATGGGCGGCTCGATCCGCTCGCTGCCGGTGGTGGTCGCCTGCTTCGAGTTCGAGTTCATGGGCGGGTCGATGGGTTCGGTGGTCGGCGAGCGTTTCGTGCGTGGTGTCGCGGCTGCGCTCGAGCAGCGGGTGCCCTTCATCTCGGTGGCGGCCTCGGGCGGCGCGCGCATGCAGGAAGGGCTGCTGTCGCTGATGCAGATGGCCAAGACGACCGCCATGCTGTCGCGCCTGGCCGAGGCGCGGCTACCCTACATCTCGGTGCTGACCGATCCCACGATGGGCGGCGTCTCGGCGAGCTTCTGCTTTCTCGGCGATGTGGTCATCGCCGAGCCCCAGGCGCTGATCGGCTTCGCCGGGCCGCGGGTGATCGAGCAGACGGTGCGCGAGAAGCTGCCCGAGGGTTTCCAGCGGGCCGAGTTCCTGCTTGAGAAGGGCGCGATCGACATGATCGTCGATCGCCGCAACATGCGCGACGAGATCGCCGAGCTGCTGGCGCTCCTGCAGAAGCAGCCGGCCGAAGCCCTGTCCTGATGAGCGATCCGGCCGCTGCCGCGCCGGGCTACGGCGGGCCTGCGCTCGCCGCCTGGCTCGATCGGCTCGAGCGCCTGCATCCGCGGGCCATCGAGCTCGGCCTCGAGCGTGCCGGCGCTGTCGCGGCCCGGCTCGGCCTGCGCTTCGACTGCAAGGTGTTCGTCGTGGCGGGCACCAACGGCAAGGGCTCGACCTGCGCGATGCTCGAAGCGATCCTGCTCGCCGCGGGATACCGGGTCGGCCTCTATACCTCGCCGCACCTGGTGCACTTCAACGAGCGCGTCCGCATCGACGGCGTCGCGCTCGAGGACGCCCGCATCGTGGCCGCGCTCGAGGAGGTCGATGCCGCGCGCGGGGACGTCTCGCTGACCTACTTCGAGTTCACCACGCTCGCGCTCGCCCGCATCCTCTCGCAGGCCGGCCTCGATGCGGTGATCCTCGAGGTCGGGCTGGGCGGGCGACTCGATGCGGTGAATCTCTTCGATGCCGATTGCGCGATCGTGACCTCGATCGACATCGACCATGCCCAGTGGCTCGGCGAATCGCGCGAAGCGATCGGTCTGGAGAAGGCGCACGTCTTTCGAGCGGGCCGGCCGGCGATCTGCAGCGATCCGCAGCCGCCGGCTTCCCTGGTCGCCCATGCCGAGGCGATCGGTGCCGATCTCTGGCTCTTCGGACGGGACTTCAACTATGCCGGCGACCGGCAGCAGTGGTCCTGGGGCGGGCGCGCCCATCGCCGCAACAGTCTCGCCTATCCGGCGCTGCGCGGGGCGAACCAGCTGCTCAACGCCGCTGGCGTGCTCGCCGCGCTCGATGCGCTGCGCGACGCGCTGCCGGTGCCGCAGCATGCGGTGCGCCGCGGCCTTGCCCAGGTGGAGCTGGCCGGGCGCTTCCAGGTGCTGCCCGGCCGGCCGTCGATCGTGCTCGACGTTGCGCACAATCCGCACGCGGCGGCGCATCTCGCGACCAATCTCGAGCAGATGGGTTTCTTCCCGGCGACCTGGGCGGTGTTCGGTGCCATGGGCGACAAGGATCTCGACGGCATCATCGCCGCGATGGCCCCGGTGGTGAACCACTGGATCACGGTATCCCTGCCCGGCGAGCGCGCCGCGCAAGGGGCCGATCTCGCCGCGCGGCTGCGGGCCAACGGCATCGGCGGCGAGGGTGATCGCCATAGCGTCACCGTTGCGGCGACACCCGTCGACGGGCTCGAGACCGCCCTCGGTGCAGTGCACGATGCTGATAGAATCGTCGTCTTCGGATCGTTCCTGACCGTTGCCGATGTGCTCGGCAGGTGGCGGCGGTCGCGGGGCTGACCCGCAGCCGGCGCTCCGGTGCAGGCGATCTCCCTGGTGACACCTACTCGATGGCAAAGAGCGCAGCACGCAGCCAGTCCGAACAGGATCCGGCGCTTCCGCAGACCAGGCGGGCGCGTCGCCGCCTGATCGGGGCGGCGGCACTCGCCATCGCCGCGGCGATCGTCCTCACGCTCGTGCTCGATTCCGAGCCGCGCGGCACGATCCGCGAGGTCGAGGTGTCGATCCCCTCGCGTGCCGGCCAGTCCGCCGATGCGGGCCGGGCGGCGCAGCCGCCCCATTCGCCCCAGCCGGGCCCCGCTGCCCGGCCCGATTCCGCCGCTGCCGTCGAGGGCAGGGTGGCCGCGCCGATCGTACCGCCGCCCGACGATGCGCCGGCGGAATCCGCCGAGGCGCCCGCCGAGCCCGCCGCGTCGCCTGCGCCTGCCGGGCAGCCCGATCGCCGGCCGGCGGAGACGCCTGCGCCGGCGGAGCAGGCTGGCGCATCGGCCGAGGACAGGCCGTCGCAGCCGACGAGCGGATCTCCCGCCAAGCGGCGCAGCCCTGGTGCCGATATTGCCGAGAGCCCGAAGCCGGCCGATGCCGGCGCCCGCGGCACGGGTGTCGCGCCCGGTCCCAGGGCGGCGCCCGACCAGCCCGGCGCCGCGCAGGCCCAGCCGAGGACCCAGCCGGGCAAGGGCCCCGTCGCGGGATCCACTACCACTACCGCCGGCGCGCCTGCCGCTGCGGCGCAGGGGCGCTTCTCGGTCCAGGTTGGCGCCTTCTCGAGCGACGAAACCGCCCAGGCGCAGGCGAAGCGGGTGCGCGACGCCGGACTGCCCGTCTTCACCGAGAAAGTGCTCACCTCACAAGGCACCCGCATCCGGGTCCGGGCCGGTCCCTTCGGCAGCCACGAAGAGGCCCAGCGCGCGAGCGCGAAGCTCAAGCTGGCCGGTGTCGAGTCGGCGGCCATCATCCAGCCGTGATCCTCGACCAACTCACCGGCTGGGACTATCTGGTCCTGCTCATCCTCGGCATCTCGATCGTCCTCGGCCTGTTGCGGGGCATGATCCGCACCCTTTTCGCCCTGGCGGGCTGGGTGGTGGCCTTCATCGGGGCTCCGGTCCTGGCGCTGCCGCTGCTCGGGATCACCGGCCTGCCCATCCCGCCGTGGGTGGCGCTCGTGGTGACCTTCTTCGTGCTGCTGCTCGTCACCCGCCTGGCCGGCGTGCTGCTCGCCCGGCTGACCAGCAGCATCGGCCTGGGCGGGGTCGATCGCGGCATGGGCGTTCTCGTCGGCGCGGCGCGGGCGGTGCTCATCGTCGCGGTGATCGCGGTGGCGGCCCGCCTGCTCGACATGCACCAGCAGCCCGCCTGGCAGCAGGCCGTGTCGCGGCCGCTTCTCGATGGCATCGTGCAGGTCGTGGACCCGTACCTGTCCTCGCGCCTCGCAAGCACGGCCGGACGCATCTAGAACCCAACGCAAGGGAATCGTCATGTGCGGAATCCTCGGTGTCGTTTCCCGGACCCCCGTCAACCAGCTGCTCTATGACGGCCTGCTCCTGATGCAGCATCGCGGCCAGGACGCCGCCGGGATCGCGACCGCGCAGAGCAAGACCTTCAACATGCACAAGGGCAACGGCATGGTGCGCGACGTGTTCCGTACCCGGAACATGCGCTCGCTGCCCGGCAACTCGGGGATCGCGCATGTGCGCTACCCGACCGCCGGTTCGGCATCCAATTCCGAGGAGGCGCAGCCCTTCTACGTGAACGCGCCCTTCGGCATCACCCTGGCGCACAACGGGAACCTGACGAACTCGGCGGAGCTGACCGAGCAGATGTTCCTGCGCGATCGCCGCCACATCAACACCGACTCCGATTCCGAGGTCCTGCTCAACGTCCTCG
This sequence comes from Burkholderiaceae bacterium, assembly GCA_023954135.1. Taxonomy (GTDB): domain Bacteria; phylum Pseudomonadota; class Gammaproteobacteria; order Burkholderiales; family Burkholderiaceae_E; genus JAMLIN01. The sequence goes on from JAMLIN010000035.1 coordinate 29,024, forward strand.
CCAACGAGCTGCAGTCGGCCGCCTCGGGCGTGAGCCTCGATGCCGCCACGGTCTTCCGGGCGGTCTCGGCCCTGCACCAGCGGGTCCGCGGCGCCTATGCGGTGGTCGCCGAGATCGCCGGCTACGGCGTGCTCGGCTTTCGCGATCCCCACGGCATCCGGCCGTTGTGCTATGGCGTGGCCGAAACGGAAGCCGGACCCGAGTACATGATCGCCTCCGAGTCGGTCGCCCTCGAAGGGACGGGCTTCCGGATGGTGCGCGATGTGCAGCCGGGCGAGGCGGTGTTCATCGATCTGGACGGCAACTTCCAGAGCCGCCAGTGCGCGGATTCGGCGTCGCTCAATCCCTGCATCTTCGAGTACGTCTACTTCGCGCGGCCGGATTCGCTGATCGACGGCGTTTCGGTCTACGACGCGCGCCTGCGGATGGGGGAGTATCTCGCCGAAACGATCGCGCGCCAGCCATGGGCCGGGGAGATCGACGTCGTCATGCCGATTCCCGAGACCTCGCGTCCGTCGGCGATGCAGCTCGCGATGAAGCTCGGGCTGTCCTATCGCGAGGGCTTCTTCAAGAACCACTATGTCGGTCGCACCTTCATCATGCCGGGGCAGGCGGTGCGCAAGCGCTCGGTGCGCCAGAAGCTCAATGCGATGAGCATCGAGTTCAAGGGGCGCAACGTGCTGCTGGTCGACGATTCGATCGTGCGCGGCACGACCTCGCGCGAGATCATCCAGATGGCGCGCGAGTCCGGCGCGAAGAAGGTCTTCTTCGCCTCGGCCGCACCGCCGGTGCGCTTCCCGAACGTCTACGGCATCGACATGCCGACGCGCAGCGAGCTGATCGCGCATGGCCGCAGCGACGAGGAGATCCGCATCGCGCTCGGCGCCGATGCGCTGGTCTACCAGGATGTCGAATCGATGAAGCGGGCCGTCACCGAGCTCAATCCGCGCCTGACGAGTTTCGATACATCCTGCTTCGATGGCCGCTACATTACGGGTGATGTCACGCCGGAGTATCTCGAGCGCATCGAGCAGGCCCGGCTCGGCAAGCCGGATCTCTCGGACGACGATGCGCCGAGGGCGCAGATGAACCTGCTGTTCGGGGCCGTCCACCGCGACGGCTGATCGGGCGCGAGGAGTACGAACCATGTCGATGCACAGCAAGGCCACCCGGATCACCGCACCGGCGATCACCGCGCGCAAGGGCGGCGAGAAGCTGGTCTGCCTGACCGCCTATACCGCGCCGGTCGCCGAGATCCTCGACGACAAGGCCGACCTGCTGCTGGTCGGCGACAGCCTGGGCATGGTGGTGCATGGGCTGCCGAGCACGGTCGGCGTGACGCTCGAGATGATGATCATGCACGGCAAGGCGGTGGCTCGTGGCGCTGAGCGGGCGATGATCGTGGTCGACCTGCCGTTCGGCACCTACGAGCGCTCGCCGCAGCAGGCGCACGAGAGCGCCTCGCGCATCATGGCCGAGACCGGCTGCCAGGCCGTCAAGGTCGAGGCCTGCGACGGAATTCCCGAGACCATCGAGTTCCTCGTCGGCCGGGGCATCCCGGTGCTGGGGCATGTCGGCCTGCGGCCGCAGGCGGTCAACGTCGACGGGGGTTTTCGCGCCAAGGGCCGTACCGAGACCGAACGCGAGCGGGTGCTCGCCGAAGCCCGCGCGGTCGAGAAGGCCGGTGCCTTCGCGACCGTGGTCGAGGGTGTCGATGCGGCGATCGCCTCCGAGGTCACCGCGGCGCTGAAGATTCCGACGATCGGCATCGGCGCGAGCGCCGACTGCGATGGCCAGATCCTCGTCACCGACGACATGCTCGGCATGTTCGACTGGAGCCCGAAGTTCGTGCGCCGTTATGCGAACCTGCGCGAGGCGATCGGCCAGGCGGCCGATGGCTATGCGCGTGACATCCGCGCCGGCACCTTCCCGGGCGAGGCCGAGCTGTACCGCTTGAAGCGCACGAAGTGACTCCTTCGGTGGCGACGGGCGACTCGCCGCGGCGAAGGCGCCTGTCGCCCGAATCGGGACGGACCGCCGCGGGTGCGCTTGCGCCGTCCGCCCCGGGCGTGGTGTAATCGATCCCAGCGCTGATTTGTCCTTGCTTGCGGGCGCTCAATAAATCCAGCTAAACAGGGGACCGGTCGAGCCGGTCCTGTTCGGGTAGTCCTCCAGGTTGCCCCCCAGCTGAACCCGCGACGCCTTGGTCAGGATCGCGGGTTTTTTGTTTCACGATGACTCCAGCCCGACATTTCGCTGGACTGCGCTGTAGCCCGATACAGCAGGTTTATCAATAACTTACGCGCGTCCATTATATGCCGGTGCTTTCCGAAACCTGACCCGGCTTCCGCTCTCATGGCTCCCATGTGGCTCTTGGAAATCGGGTCTTCCAAGGAGTCATCATGGCAAAGATCAAGCTCACCAAGACCGCCGTCGAGACGGCGCAACCCCAGGCGCAGGCCGTCGAACTGCGGGACACCGTGGTGCCCGGCTTCCTGTGCAAGATTACACCGGCGGGCCGCCGCGTGTTCATGCTCCAGTACCGCACGAACGCGGGCGAGCGACGCAAGCCCGCCCTGGGCCTGTTCGGCGAACTGACTGTGGAGCAGGCCCGCGTCATGGCGCAGGCCTGGCTGGCCGAGGTTCGCCGGGGTGGCGATCCTGGTGGCGCCAAGGCCGAGGCGCGCAAGGCGCCCACGATGGCCGAGCTGTGCAAGAAGTTCATGGAGGACTACTCCAAGAAGCGCAACAAGCCCAGCACTTGGCGCGGCTATCAGGCGGTCATCGACCGATGCATTGTCCCGATGCTGGGCCGCAAGAAGGTGGCTGACGTGAAGCGCCCCGACATTGCCGGGTACATGGAAAAGCTCTCCTACAAGCCCACCGAGGCGAACAAGGGCTTCGCCATCCTGCGCAAGATGTTCAACCTGGCCGAGGTGTGGGGCTTCCGCCCGGACGGCACCAACCCGTGCCGCCATGTTCCGATGTATCCGCCCGGCAAGAAGACCCGCCTCATCGTGGACGATGAAATGGTGCTGATCTTTCGCCAGTTGGAGACGCTGGAGGCGGAGGGGCTGGAGAACTACGTCATTCCGCTGGCGATCCGCCTGCAATTCGAGTTCGCGGGCCGCCGCTCCGAAATCTGCACGCTCGAATGGGACTGGATCGACCTCGCAAACCGGCGTGTGATGTGGCCTGACAGCAAGACCGGCGGCATGTCCAAGCCCATGAGCGCGGAAGCCTATCGGCTGCTTTCGACGGCGCCGCGTCGGGAAGGCAGTCCGTATGTCCTGCCGTCGCCCAACGACCCGACCCGGCACCTGACCTTCGGCGAACACTATGGCGGCTGGTGCCGGGTGCTCAAGGCCGCCGGCGTCCCGCACGTCGGAACGCATGGCATCCGCCACCGCTCGGCGACGGACATTGCCAATTCGGGTGTGCCTATCAAGGTCGGCATGGAACTGACCCAGCACAAGACCGTCGCGCAGTTCATGCACTACGTCCATACCGAGGACAAGCCCGTGCGCGATGCAGCCGAGCTGGTGGCCAGCCGGCGTCAAGCCATCACCGGGGCACGGCGAACTGATCCGGTGGAAACAGCGACTACCTAAGCCAACTTCTTGCGATTCATACCCGAACGGATATAATCATGATTCAGAAGCGCAAGATGCTGTACTGGGAAGGCTCCTCGAAGAAGGACTTCAAGAAGTTTCCCATCGACGTACAGAAGGACATGGGTGTGGCGTTGTTCATCGTCCAGTTGGGCAGCACGCCACATTCGGCAAAGCCCTGGAAGGGGTTGGGCCCCGGTGTGTATGAATTGGTGGAAGACCACCGGAGCGATACCTTCCGGGCGGTCTATACAGTGAAGATGGGCGATGCGGTACATGTACTACATGCGTTCCAGAAGAAGTCTAAGTCCGGCATCGCCACACCGCAGCCGGACGTGGAACTGATCGAGAAGCGGTTGAAGGCCGTGCTGGCCCGTCACAAGACGAGCGGGAGATAAACGATGAAGCGTAGTGACCATTCGCAAGGCACTGACAACGTGCTGCGAGATTTGGGCTTTGACGATGCTGAAGAGCTTTCGGCAAAGGCAGCGCTCGCGCTCAAGCTCAATGAATTGATTGACCATCGCGGCCTGAGCCAGACGGAGACTGCTGCGATCACGGGCATGACTCAACCAAAAGTGTCCCAAGTCCGCCGCTACAAGCTCCAGAACATTTCACTGGAACGGCTGATGCAGGCACTGGTGTCACTGGATCAGCGTGTGGAGATTGTGGTGCAGCCTGCGCAGCGTACTCATTCGGCGTGCATTACGGTTGCCGCATGAGTCGGTGGGGTCTGCATAGAGGGGGATGGGGAGAATGAAGTTTGCTTATGAAGATTTGAGCGACGATCAGTTTGAGGTGCTGATCGTGCTCTTGTGCCAACGCTTGCTCGGTATCGCCGTTCAGGGATTCGCAAAAGGGCCGGATGGCGGGCGTGACGCAAAATTCGTCGGCACGGCGGAACTGCACCCCAGCAAGGCCGCCCCGTGGGTAGGCACAGTCATTGTTCAGGCCAAGCATACCAACGGGTACAACCGCAGCTTTTCGGAACTGGATTTCTACAGCACATCTAGCAGCAACACGGTGGTCGGCAAAGAAGTACCACGCATCAAGAAACTGCGCGATGCCAAGCAACTCGACCACTACATGCTGTTTGCGAATCGCCGCCTGACCGGCAATTCCGAGACAGAAATCCGTGACCACATCGCCGCCGAATGCGGCGTCCCTGCTTCGTCTATCTATCTTTGCGGCCTGGAACAACTAGAACTGTGGCTGAAACGCTTTCCAGAAGTAGCCCAGGAGGCGAATTTGGATGCGGTGGACTCACCGCTGATTGTCAGTCCAGATGATCTTGCAGAGGTTGTCCAGGCGCTAGCACGTCAGAAGGATGGCCTCACGGCGTTACTCGACGACCCGCCCACCGTGCGCGTGACGTATGAGGAAAAGAACACGCTCAACAATATGACGGCAGCGTATGCGAAGGAGCAGCGGCGTAAATACCTTAAGGAAACGGCGCAAATTCGTACTTTCCTGGCTGCACCAGAGAACATCGAATTGCTGCGCATGTACGAATCTGTGGTCGATGAGTTTCAGCTCAAGATCCTTGCGAAGCGCAAGGACTACCAGACCTTCGACGAGATCATGGAGTATCTGGTGGATCTGCTGTTCAATCGTGACCCGGTTCTTCGGCAGCACGCCCACAAGCGACTGACGCGAGCCATTCTTTTCTACATGTATTGGAACTGCGATATTGGGGAGGTGGATGATGCTGCGGCCAACCAAACACTCACACCCTGATCGCACGGTCATTAATGTTTCTCTGCTGCTCCTGTCGCGGCTGAAAGATCGTCGCGTCGATGAGTACGATGTACTGCGCAAATTTGCAAAGAAGCACGTTGTGGGTGGCGACGTGCTTTTCCTGCCTGCGCTCAATTTTCTTTATCTAATGGGCTTGGTTGAATATCGCCCCAAGACTGACGCAGTGGAATACGTGGGGCCAAATGAAGCTATCTAAACTCTATTCCAACAAGCCGGATGTGTTCGAGCCCGTGGACTTTGCTCCTGGGCTGAATGTCGTCATGGCTGAAATCCGACTGCCGGAGAATCGAAACAAGGACACCCACAATCTTGGGAAGACCACGCTGGGGCGTCTTTTGGACTTCGGCTTCCTGGCTGGCAAAGACCCTAAGTTCTTCCTTTTCAAGCATTTTGACTTGTTCAAGGATTTCGTCTTTTTCCTTGAAATTGAACTGGAGGATGGTTCTTTCATCACGATCCGACGCAGCGTAGAGGACGCAACCAAGATCGCCTTCAAGCAGCATGAAGCAGGCCACCAAGATTTGTCGGCGTTGGCGCTCGCGGAATGGGGGCATCGGGACGTTCCTTTTGAACGTGCACGCGAACTGCTTGACGGCCTGCTCGACTGGCGTGCTCTCAAACCGTGGTCTTACCGCAAGGCGCTTGGTTACCTGCTTCGGTCGCAAGAGGATTTTCGTGAGGTTTTCCAACTTCGCAAGTTCGCCTCCAAACATGCTGACTGGAAGCCATTTCTTGCACATCTTCTGGGCTTTGACGCCAAGCTCATCGCTGACCACTATGCGAAAGAGCACGAACTTGCCAAAAAACAGGAGACAGCGCAAACCATTAAAAATGAACTAGGAGGTTCGGTCGAGGACATCAGCAAAATTGAAGGCATTCTTCTGCTTAAGCAAAAGGACGCAGAGAAGAAGCAAGTGCTGCTGGATGCTTTCGATTTTCGTGCCCAAGACAAGGATCGCACCAAGAAGGTGGTTGATGAAGTCGATGAGCGAATCGCGGCGCTGAATTCGGAACGCTATTCCTTGAGTCAAAATAGGAAGAAGGTGCAGGCATCGTTGCAGGAAGATCAAATTCTTTTCAGTCCCGATGAGGCGCAGAGGTTGTTTGGCGAAGCTGGCGTGTTGTTCCAAGGGCAGATCAAGAAGGATTTCCAGCAGTTGATCGCTTTCAATCGGGCTATCACGGATGAGCGCCGCGGCTACCTCCAGGAAGAATTTGCGGAAATCGAAGGAGAGTTGAAGCGGGTGAGTGCAGAGCTGAATGTGCTAGGGAAAAAGCGTTCGGAAATGCTCTCCTTTCTGAGCGGGACGGATGTTTTCACCAAGTACAAGCAGCTCTCGGATGAGATGGTGACATTACGCGCGGACATCACATCGTTGGAGCATCAGAAAGGCCATTTGCATCGCCTCCAGGAGTTGCGTACAGAGATTCGATCCTTGACGGAAGAGCGTGACCATTTGCAGGCACGGATTGAAGCCGACGTGGACAAGCAGAACTCCGATCAGGCAAGCCTGTTCTCCACGATTCGCGTTTTCTTCAGCGAGATTGTTGAGGAAGTCATTGATCGCAAGGCGCTGTTGAGCGTGGCGATCAACCAGGTAGGTCATCTGGACTTCAAAGCGGAAATTCTCGATGGATCAGGTAACGCCACCAGTGCTGACCTGGGGCATACATACCGCAAGCTGCTGTGCGTTGCCTTCGATATGGCCGTGCTGCGAGCGCACCTGGGCGAGAAGTTTCCGCGTTTTGTCTATCACGACGGAGTGTTGGAGTCGCTGGACGACCGAAAGAAAGAGAACTTGCTGACGGTTGTACGTCGCTATGCAGATTTAGGGTTGCAGCCGGTCATCACGTTGATTGACTCCGATTTGCCAGTACGAGCAGAAGATGATGCCCCTGTTTTTACAGCAAGTGAAATCGTCGTCACGCTGCACGATGAGGGGGATCACGGTCGAATTTTCAAGATGAGAGGGTGGTAACTCAATCCTCATTGGTTCACGCGATCAGTCAAGCCATCCTTCTAGCATTCAATGTGATGGCTTGTGCGCGTTAAGCAGGTCGATTGTCGTATCACTGGTACGACAATTCAGATACAGAAAATCTTCCCTCTATAAGCATCCGAGCGTCCCGGCGTACCGCCGTCGGGCTCGCGGGCTGCGCCCCGCGCCTCGTTCCGAGTCGCGGCCATTCGGCTTTGATCCCTGACGCCTCCGGCCAGTGAGGGCCTGCGCGCTCCGCTTGCCGCAAACCCCGTGTGCAGAGGTAGTGGTGAGGGGGCGGTCTTGCTGTGTCCCTTCACCGTATCACGGCGGTCTTGCCGTCAAGGGCGGCGCGCGCTGGTGCGCGCTTGCGTCCTGGCGGCCGGCTGCGCCCCCTGACTGCTGCGCTGCGCCGTGACTTCGACGGTTCCGGGCAATTCCGCCCTTGCAACCGGAGAGCAGTCATGAATGACAAATCACACGTTTCCCTCGAACAGCACGTTTGCCTGGTCTGCGGCACGGCGTTCGATACCGGCGCGATCCTGCTGGACAAGCGCCTGCGCGCAAGCATGGAGCGTCACACGGCGACAGGCTGGGGCCTGTGCCCCGAGCATCAGAAGCTGTCCGATGACGGCTTTGTCGCGCTGGTCGAATGCGATCCGCAGCGCAGCGGCTCGCAGGCTGGCGGGCGCATGAAGCCCGAGCAGGCGTATCGCACGGGTCGGCTGGCGCACCTGCGGCGCACGGTGTTCGCCCAGGTGTTCAACGTGCCGATCGAGGACAGGCAGGCTTGCGTGTTCGTAGAGCCTGGCGTGATCGACCAGTTGCAGTCGATGACGGCGCCGGCGGCGAGCTGATCGCGCCGCGCTGCCTTCGGTGCGTCGTCCCTGCGGGGGCGGCGCACCTTTCTTTTTGCTGCGCCCGGCGTCGATACCTTCGCGCCTGTGGCGCTGCGCACTTCGCTTGCCTCCAGGGGAAAGCCCTGCGGGCTATCCCCGCCGCACAGGCTTGGCGCCCCTGAACACCGCCGACCCGGCTGCGCCGGATCGGCCAGACAGCATCCGCAGCAGATCCACGATGCCTTGCGTGCGCTCGTCCTGACCCTGTTGTCCATTCGGATTTGAAGTCTGGGCGTCCCCGGCCACCTGGGAGATGGCCGGTCGCGCTGTCGTGCTGCGCATCGAGCCGCCTGCGGCGTCTCGCCCCTGTCGGGCTTCCATCGTTCCCTCGCTCCGCTCGGCTGACGCCTCCGGCCCGGCTTCCAGATCCGGGCCTGCGCGCTTCGCTTGCCGTGCGGTCGGCGTGGAAGGTGCCTGTTGCCTTGTCCAGCCGTCTCCCCTGACTTCATCACCTTGTCCGCGACTGTAGCCCGCTCCCGTGTGCCATCAAGGCGCGCAGGGCCGTGTCCTCGGCTGCGCCTGCGGGCCGCACCAACCCTGCGCTTTTCTCCTTGACGGCCCCCGTCCGCGCGCTCCTGACCGTCGCGGGCGATGAACTCAGGAAAGACGGTGGCAACAGGGCCAACCGGGTTCCTCGTGCCGACCGCACCGAACAGCCACAAAGGCTGGGCTCCGAATCTTGGAATCCGGTGTGCGTGAACAGCAAACCTCTTTTTGTCAGGAGAAAGACCATGCAACTCGCTTCCCGTTTCGCTTCCCATTCCCCCGCGCTGCGTTCCGACTATCCCCTGTCGGATGACCAGATTCACCGTGTAGCGCCGTCCATCTTTGCGGATGCCCCGCATGAGAGCCGTTCGCAGCGGTACGCCTATATCCCCACGGCGGCAGTGTTGACCGAGCTTCGCAAGGAAGGGTTTCAGCCCTTCATGGTGACGCAAACCCGTGTGCGCGATGAAGGCAAGCGCGAGCACACGAAACACATGCTGCGCCTGCGCCATGCCAGCCAGATCAACGGCGCGGAAGCCAACGAAATCATCCTGCTGAACTCGCACGATGGCACCAGCAGTTACCAGATGCTGGCGGGCCAATTCAGATTTGTTTGTAGCAATGGCCTTGTCTGCGGCGACACCGTGGCCGATGTGCGCGTCCCCCACAAAGGCGACGTGGCGGGCCAAGTCATCGAAGGCGCTTTTGAGGTGCTGCGCGGTTTCGACCGTGTGCGCGATTCCCGCGATGCCATGCGCGCCATCACGCTGGACGAAGGCGAGGCCGAGGTGTTTGCCCGCGCCGCGCTGGCCCTCAAGTACGACGACCCGAACAAGCCCGCGCCCATCACCGAAAGCCAGATTCTGATGCCGCGCCGGTTTGAAGACCGCCGCCCCGACCTGTGGAGCGTGTTCAACCGCACGCAGGAGAACTTGACCAAGGGCGGCCTGTCCGGGCGCAGCTCCAACGGACGTCGCCAGCAAACCCGCCCCGTGCAAGGCATTGATTCCGATGTGCGCCTCAATCGCGCCCTCTGGATGCTGGCCGATGGCCTGCGCCAGTTGAAAGCCTGACCCGTCCCCCGCAGGAGGGGCGGTTTCCCCTCCATTCCCTTGTTTCACTCGATTGGAGAACCACCATGAACGCCATCACCTACACCGAAGCCCGCGCCGTCAATGCCGCCGCCGCAATCCCGCTGGAAGCTGCCGACCCGACCAAGAACCTGATTCTGGTTCCGCTGTCGCGGCTGGTGCTGCGCCCCACGGGCCGCAACGTGCGCAAGACCTCGCGCATGTCCATCCCCGAGCTGGCCGCATCCATCCAGCGCGTGGGCCTGCTGCAAAACCTGATCGTCATCCCCGCCAGCGATGGCGAGCATTACGAAGTCGTGGCCGGTGGCCGACGCCTCGCAGCTTTGAAGCTGCTGGCGAAAAAGCACCGCATCGCCAAGGATTGGGAGGTGCCTTGCTTGCAAGTGGCCGACGGTACGGCCCGCACCGCCAGCCTCACCGAGAACGTGCAGCGCGAAGCCATGCACCCGGCAGACCAGTTTGAAGCCTTCGCCGCACTGGTGATGGAGGGCCGGCCCATCGAGGACATTGCGGCGGATTTTTCCGTCACGCCGCTGGTGGTGCAGCGCCGCTTGAAGCTGGCGAATGTCTCGCCGCGCCTGATGGCTGACTACCGGGCCGACGCGGTGACGCTCGATCAGTTGATGGCGCTGTCCATCACCGACGACCACGCCGCGCAGGAAGCCGCGTTCTACGATGCGCCGCAGTGGCAGCGCCAGCCGTCCGCGCTGCGCGACCGACTCACTGAGCGCGAAATCGACGCCTACCGGCATCCGCTGGTGCGCTTCGTCGGGCTGGACGCCTACGAAGCCGCAGGCGGTGGCGTGCGCCGTGACCTGTTCGCGGAAGGTGACGCGGGCGTGTATCTGACCGATGCCGCGCTGCTGGACAGGCTGGCGCAAGACCGGCTGGCGGGCATCGCCGCCGAGATGAAGGCCGAAGGCTGGGCATGGGTGGATGCCACGCCGGGCGTGACCCATGCCGACCTGCACGCCTTCCAGCGTGCGCCGAGGGAGCGGCGCGAGCCGACCAAGCGCGAAGCGCAGCGCATCGAAAAGCTGCAAGCCAAGGTGCAGGTCATTGGCGAAGCCCTCGATGATGCGCTGGAAGCCGAGGACGAGGACAAGGCCGACGCGCTGCAAGAGGAAGGCGAAGCCGTGGGCGAGCAGTTGCAGGCGTTGGAAGATGGTTTGCAGGACTACAGCCCGACCGTGAAGGCCGCAGCCGGTGCCATCGTCACTATCGACCGCAACGGGCAGGCCGTCATTCATCGCGGCCTGATGCGCGAAGCCGAGGCCAAGGCGCTGCGCACGCTGGAACGCCTGCGCCAAGGTTTCGGCAGTGAGGATGCCGAGAGCGACGACGAAGGCGAAGACGGAGACAGCGAGGGGCAGCCCAAGACCGCCGCCATGTCCGACCGGCTGGCGCAGCGGTTGAGCGCCCACCGTACCGCCGCGCTGCAAATCGAAGTCGCCCGGCATCCGCAAGTGGCGCTGGCCGCGCTGGTGCATGGCATGGTGCAGACCGTCTTGCAGGAAAGCCACTACGGCCCCCGTCATGATGCGTTGCCGCTGGGCGTGAGCCTGAAAGTGCAAGACCGGCTGGAAGGCATGGCCCCGGACTGGCCGGAATCGCCTGCTGCCGTGGCGCTGCGCGAGTTGCAACAGGTGGCGGGCGAAGCCTTGCCGCAGGACAGCACCGAACTGTTCGCCGCGCTGCTGGCGAAGTCGCAAGACGAACTCGTCAAGCTGCTGGCCGTGTGCGTGGCCTCCACGGTGGACGTGGTGATGCCCCGCGCCACGCCGCACCAACCCGGCGCGGAACTGGCGCAGGCCGTGGGCCTCGATATGGCTGCATGGTGGCAGCCGACCGCAGAAGGCTACTTCAAGCACGTTCCCAAGGCCGTGATTCTGCAAGCCGTGGGCGAGTACGCGCCGGACTCCATCAACCGGCTGGCGAAACTGAAGAAGGCCGATATTGCCAGCGAAGCCGAGCGGCTGGCCGATGGCACCGGCTGGATGCCTGCCATCTTCAAGGCCGAAGGCCCGGAAGCTGTGCCGGAGGAAGCGCAGGCGCAGGATGCCCCGAAGGATGCCGAGGCAATGGCGGATGAAACCGCCTTGGCGCTGGCCGCTTGACCCGCGCCGACAGCAAGCGCCCCGGCCTCGACCGGGGCGCTTTGCGTTGTGTGGCGGCTCATCGAGACGAAGGAATGACCCGACCAGCACCGCGCCCAGGCCGGTTCCGCCCTGGGCGCGGTGAACAGCAAAATCCGGGCGCGGCAGTGGCCGCGCCCGGTGTTCAAGGCCAACAGCCGAACCAGAACGCCGCCGCCTTCGCTGTAGCTCAGGCGGCGGCGTTAGAGGTGTCAGCCCCGGAAGGAGGCTGCCACCAGCCCTGGCAGCGCCTCCAGGTATGGGTGGCTCATGAGCTTCGAGCTGGAGGCGTCAATCGTGATTACCTCGCCCGTTCCTTCATCGGCAAAGATTCCAACCGCAGGTGTCACCGCAAATAGGGTGAAGCACCCGAACAGATCAACGGAAGTCACCACACCAACGCTGGGCATGACGGCACAGGTGATGGCATGTTCAGCGTGTCTTGCAGAACGAGCAAACCCGGGCGGTAGCGGCTGGAACGCGGCGCCGGCAATCTTGGTGCGAGCCAGAGCCTCATCACTCTCGGCCATCATCGCAGCCCGTAGCTGCTGACCACTTGGCCCTGTGATTGCCTCGTCACCGAAGATTTTCACTGTCGTGAGATAGGCGATTTTGAACAGTTGCCGCCGGATCATGAGCATGTCGGCGACCAGCCGCATGTTCAGTTGAGGCTGTCCCTGGCTTGTTTCTGCCCCAAGTTCGACGGCGATGCCCTTCTTTGCGTAGTTCGCTGCAATTTGGTTCGCCATCTGTCGGGCTGCATCACCAAAGCCGCGAACACCGATCACTCGCCCCTCGCTGTCGGTGTCCACTGGCTGATGGAACTTCAGATCCAGACCGTTCTGCGAGAACGTAGCTCTCACATCCTCGCCGCTACCGTGGACAGTTCCATTCACGGCTGCTTTGACGTTGCCAGACCGGGAGACCACTCCCTGAGACATAGCCAAAAAACGAACCATCGGATCGTTGACTGTCGGCTCGTCGATGAGGTCATTCATCCGACTGTTTTCAGCGGCTAGCGCGCGAACCGTGAAGCTGGCGGGAGCCCCCAGAGCCACGGGAAGTATGTGCTCGTCGTTGCTTTCTCCCGATGCGAGCGGCGTCAGGGCATATGGGCAAAGTGTCTGAGTCATCGTTAAACGTGTTGGAGTTGTTGTCTGCTATACGCTGGCACTGATTCCGAAAGCTCTATGGTGCCCGATGCTGGTTGTTTTGGGCGTGTCGGCGCAAGCGCCGCCGGGCTTTCGGGCTGCGCCCCGTGCCGTCTGTGTCGTCACGGCCATTCGGCTTCAATCCCTCACGCCTTCGCGCCTGCGGCGCTGCGCGCTTCGCTTGCCTCCGGGGAAAGCCCTGCGGACTATCCCCGCCGCGCGACGCTTGGCGCCCCTCGATACCGCCGAACCGGCTGCGCCGGATCGGCCCGGCCAGCGCCCCGCCGCGATGGACGGGGCGCTGGCGAACACGCTGGCACTTGCTGCGGCAGGTTGTGCAAATGCGTGCCGTCCTCAACGCTGGCAGTTCGTACCCATCACGTCCACGAAGGACGGTTCACGGACAACCCGCCCGGCATCGCTATGGAGCTTCCACGCCACGCCTCAACACCGGCGCCGCAAGGTGCGGTGGGGGCGTTCTCGCTTGTCATTGGGTGGTTGACTTGGCCCGCGTCAGCGGGCGAGCCGGAGCAGCCTTCGTGCGGGGATGCCGAGCCGGCCCTATCTCCTTGCGGTGCGGTTCGGCCCAAGGCGTCCTTGTGTTGTTGTGAATCCTGGCGGTGGCGCGGCTGCGCCTCGGGCTTCATGGCTGCAACCGTCCAGCGAAAACAATTTCCCCTCTGCTGCGCAGATTCCTCGCGGGACAAATTCTTTTCGCCTCCCGGCTCTCCACTGCGTTTCGACCGCAAGCGGTGCAGCCAGCCCGTCCCCCGCCGGCCGGATCACAACAAGGACGCGATGGGCGCGAACCTTGTTCCACCAAAAGGAGTTTCATCATGGCCAACATCGGCACCTTCACCGCAGACAAAGACGGCTTCACCGGCACGCTTCGCACCCTGACGCTCAACGTCAAGGTCAAGCTGGTGCCCAACGACAAGGGCGACAACGAGAAGGCCCCTGACTTCCGCCTGCAGGCCGCCAGCCACGACATCGGCGCGGCGTGGAAGAAGACCAGTGAGGCCGGGCGGGAGTACATCTCCGTGACCCTCGACGATCCTTCGTTCCCGTCCACTGTCTACGCCCGCCTGATCGAAGGCGAGAACGGCACGCACGACCTGATCTGGTCGCGCAGCAAGCCCCAGGCGGCGTAACCGCCGCCCGCAGCGCCCCGCTACACGGCGGGGCGCTGCGCTGTTCGTTCGTCCCGAACGCAGCCGCCGCAGGCAGTGCCCCATATCGGGCTGCGTTTCCCTGTCTGGATATGGCGTCTACGGTTGCAGTCAGGACATGGCGTGTCGGTGCGATGCACCGCCGGGCTTTACGGGCTACGCCCCGTGCCGTCTTTGCCGTCACGGCCATCCGGCTCCAATCCCTCACGCCTTCGCGCCTGCGGCGCTGCGCGCTTCGCTTGCCTCCGAGGGAAAGCCCCTGCGGGCTATCCCCGCCGCGCTGGGCTTGGCGCCCCTCGATACCACCGAACCGGCGGCGCCGGATCGACCCGGCCAGCGCCTACGGCTGCTGGGCCGCCGCTGCGAGCTGGCTTTCAGCCTCGCTCATCAGCACGGCCGTGCTGCATTCGAGCGCGCTGGCGATCTTGAAGATGATCGCCAGCGTGGGCATGTGCTCGCCACGCTCGACCTTGCCCATGTGCGAACGCTCGACACCGGCCAGGTGCGCCAGCGACTCCTGCGCGATGCCGCGTTCCGTCCGCAACGCGCGCACCGCCGCGCCGAAGGCTTGCGCCAGTTCGGCATCGAAGGTGGTGGCGCCGGCCGGACGGCCGCGTTGGAAGGATCGCTTCTGCATGGACAGAAGCGTCATGTCGAGAGACAATTAAAACCACGTTATATTTAACTCATTGGTGATTTGCGCTGCCGATTTGGTGAATCTCCGTATGGGCGTTTTCGTGCTTTTGCGTAACACTCGTGTATCTACGTAAAGCCTCAAAGCCACCTTTGCTCTTTCGAGCATTCACGTCATGCCGACATTCAGCCCTCGTGCAAGGGTGCTTTTCTGCAAAAACGCCTCTGCGCCTTTGCGGGGAGACACGAAAGCGGCTTTGCGATTCGGTGCTTCTGATGCAACACGTGTTTCCGTACAGCGCCACGCACCCTGACCATGCCGACTGAACCCCTTGTGACCGACGAGCAGCGCGCGCAGTTGGTGGCCAACGGACATGCTCGCGCCGCTGACGCGCAGGTTGACCTGTGGCCCGTGGTACGTCTTTTCACGCCGGACGCGCACGCGACCTGGCTGCTCGCAGCGCTCGACCCAGCCGATGGCGACACCGCTTGGGGGCTGTGCGACGTGGGTATCGGCATGCCCGAACTGGGCACCATCAAGCTGTCGGACCTCGCGACCATCGTCGGACCTCAGCGGCTGCCAGTGCGGCGCGACCTGCACTTCCATGCCGTACGGCCGATGTCGGAATACCGGCGGCTGGCACAGGCCAACGGCTCGGTCACGGATTGAGCAAAGGATCTACGTACGCGTCAGCCCCCTTGGGTCTGAGTGTTGCTGATGCCATTCCCGGTCACGATCCAGACCGAAATGGACATGACAAACACACTGCAGCACGCCATGGTCAGTCTTGCCGCGATGGTCTTCCACCACGTGGCCGTCGCTTCGGGCGCGATCTTGGCGAGCCCGGCCACCATCGGACGATGAAGCACCGCACAGCCCCTCACGACTGGATCGGCGACCGATGAACCCGTAGCCTTTGCCGCCCGATGCGACGTTCCCGCACAAAGAACAGGGAGTTCGCATATGGTCAATCTCAAGGACGGCCAGCAGGCCGCTCGGCCGCCGCCCTGGCACGCCAGCGCGGCGTACCTCTACGTGCTGCACTTGGACGGCCCGGCTCTGGCCTGGGAGTACCTGCGGCGCCACCCCGGCTACCGTCAGGCCTGGCACACGCGGGCGGCAGACGCCGCGCAGCCCTGGGGCTTGCGCACACTGGAAGACCCGGCGCTGGATGCGCGCGAAGCGCTGCCCGACTGGCTCAACGCCCGGGCCTGCACCATTTGCGTGATACCCGACGATGACCCTGCACCCGAGGCTTCCCCTTTTGAACTCTGGCGCCTACCGGGTGGCAAGCAGTTGCAGCACGATGGCCGAGGCCTAGTGCTCGCGGCGCGCTGGCCCGGGTGTGGTGTGCGCCTGATGCTGGCTCCCGAGTTGCACGATGGCATGCCGCACGCCTTTGCCATGCGCGCCTGCCGAGAGCCTTGTGCGCGTTACCGTGACATGGCGAACGATCTGGACCAGTTGGCCGCCGCCAGTCGCTGCGAGCCCTTGGCCGCAACGCGTCCACGGCCCAGCTCCAGTACCCTGCAGGCGCTGCTGACCCTGCAGGCACTGGACGCCAACCAGGCTGGTGCCTCGCTGCGCGAGATCGCCGAAGGGCTGTTCGGCTCGACCGGGGTCGCATCCGACTGGCACGCCGACAGTGCCCTACGCGCCCGCGTGCGGCGCCTGGTGCAGCGCGGCCGATCTCTGGTGGATGGCGGCTACCGCGAGTTGGCCGGTCTCGATCCGCTTCCCTCTCCGCCCCTGGGACGAAACAGGCTCGCCCCAGATCGTCCCTGAGCAGAACGCCCGCGTTTCCTGAGACTGCGTCCACCCGCCTGCAACCCTGCAGGTGGGCCTTCCAAACCGATGGAGGCGCCTCTCATGCGACCCTTTCCCTTGCGGCCTGCTGCCGCACCCGCTCACACGACGCAGGCCTCTGCACAAGCTGCGGCCAAGCCGCAGCCGCCGCG
>JAMLIN010000036.1 GCA_023954135.1 Burkholderiaceae bacterium
CTGGGGCAGTGGCCGGCGCTGGCGCTTGCCCGTCGCCGTGCCGTCCTCGTGCAGCAGGCCGTCCTGCAGTTTCCCTTCCTCGTCGCCGAAGTCGTCGCCCTGGGCCGGTCGCCGCACCACGGCAGGTCCGGTGTCGCCGACGACGAGCGGATAGTCGGGGAGGCGATGCGGCTGGTCGGCATCGAGGATCTGGCCGAGCGCGACTATCTCGCGCTCTCGGGCGGGGAGCGCCAGCGTGTCCACATCGCGCGCGGCCTCGCCCAGGTATGGGAAGCGCCGGCCGACGGTGCCCGCTGGTTCCTGCTGGACGAACCGACCGCGTCGCTCGACCTGCGTCACCAGATCGGCCTGATGAAGACGCTCGGCCGGCTCGCCCGGGAAGGGTGGGGCGTGGTCGCGGTGCTGCACGACCTCCATCTGGTCGTGCGCTGGGCCGACCGCTGCCTCCTGGTGAGCGAGGGCCGGCTGGTCGCCGATGGACCGCCCGCGGCCGTCCTGACCCCGGAGCGCATCGGCGAGGTCTACCAGCTCGAGCCGGAGGACAGGCCGGCCTTCGCGGCGGGGACCATTGCAGGGTGAACAGGCCCTATGCGTCGGGGATCGACGCAGGTTCCGGGTCGAGGCCGGAGGCTGCTTGCCGGGCGACAGCCCGGCCGGGGCAACCGGAACGAAAACGGGCGACGGCCCGGGGGGGCGTCGCCCTGGCGCAGGTGCCAGCCGGCTCAGTCGGCGGGCTGGATCCTTGCCGCCTGCTTGCCCTTCGGCCCCTGCACGACCTCGAACTGGACTTTCTGCCCTTCCTTCAGGGACTTGAAGCCGTTCATCTCGATTGCCGAGAAATGGGCGAAAAGGTCTTCGCCGCCTTCATCGGGAGTGATGAAGCCGAAGCCTTTAGCGTCGTTGAACCACTTGACGGTACCGGTTGCCATAATCGAGCCATCCGCTTGTGAAATTTGTTATATGCCGGGCCAGACAAACGGTGCCGCATTGAATCTGATCGAATCGGACTTCATCAAGACATCCCCCGTCCTGACCACCTCGCGCACCCGGCGCTTGAAACCCGCCGGGCCGGCACCACTTGTGGAAAGACTCGATTGCGATTTCCCCGATCTTTCCGGCAGCGATGTCGTTTCAGGATGTAAACCCTGAAAAGCAAACGGATTCTTTGTGAAGTCAGCCTATTAGTCAAGCGGGTTTGCACCGATCCCGGGGCTGGCGTGACAGGCGTCACGCGAGCCGCCGGACGGCGGCCTGGCGTTATTGCACGGTTCGCTACTCTCTATAGAATGGAAGGATGGCGACAAGGCACGATCCCTCCACCGTCCTGGAGCGACAGGAGTCGCGCGTCAAGCCGCCGCCCATGTACCAGGTCATGCTGCTCAACGACGACTTCACCCCGATGGAATTCGTCGTCGAAGTGCTGCAGAAGTTCTTCGGCATGGACCGCGAAAGAGCGACACAGGTAATGTTGAAGGTTCACCGCGAAGGACGAGGAGTGTGTGGCCTCTATCCGCACGATGTGGCGGCAACCAAGGTAGAACAGGTGAGTAGTTTTTCACGCGAGCACCAGCACCCGCTGCAATGCGTGATGGAGGAAGCATGATCGCGCAAGAGCTTGAAGTCAGCCTGCACATGGCGTTCGTCGAGGCGAGGCAGCAGCGCCACGAGTTCATCACCGTGGAGCACCTGCTGCTGGCGCTGCTCGACAACCCGTCCGCGGCTGAGGTGTTGCGCGCCTGTGCGGCCAACATCGACGAACTCCGCAAGAACCTGACCGGGTTCATCAAGGAGAACACCCCGGTCGTACCGGGCACCGAAGAGATCGACACCCAGCCGACGCTCGGCTTCCAGCGCGTCATCCAGCGCGCCATCATGCACGTGCAGAGCACGTCCAACGGCAAGAAGGAGGTCACCGGCGCGAACGTGCTGGTGGCGATCTTCGGCGAGAAGGATTCCCATGCGGTGTACTACCTGCACCAGCAGGGCATCACCCGGCTCGACGTGGTCAACTACATCTCCCACGGCATCACCAAGACGCCTCAGCCGCGCGAGCAGCAGAAGGAAGAGCCGGCCGAGGTCGAGGCCGAGGGCAATGCCGGCCAGCAGGGCGCTCTCGAGCAGTACACCCAGAACCTGAACGTCGCCGCCCGTGACGGCCGGATCGACCCCCTCATCGGCCGCGAAAGCGAGGTGGAGCGGGTCATCCAGGTGCTGTGCCGCCGGCGCAAGAACAATCCGCTGCTCGTCGGCGAGGCCGGCGTGGGCAAGACGGCGATCGCCGAGGGCCTCGCCTGGCGCATCGTGCAGGGCGAGGTTCCCGACGTGCTCGCCGAGGCGGTCGTGTACTCGCTCGACATGGGCGCGCTGCTCGCGGGCACCAAGTACCGGGGCGACTTCGAGCAGCGCCTCAAGGCGGTGCTCAAGGCGCTCAAGCAGGCGCCGGGGGCGGTGCTGTTCATCGACGAGATCCACACCATCATCGGCGCCGGCTCGGCCTCGGGCGGCACGCTCGATGCATCCAACCTGCTCAAGCCCGCGCTGTCCTCGGGCC
Organism: Burkholderiaceae bacterium; assembly: GCA_023954135.1. Lineage (GTDB taxonomy): Bacteria > Pseudomonadota > Gammaproteobacteria > Burkholderiales > Burkholderiaceae_E > JAMLIN01. The sequence goes on from JAMLIN010000036.1 coordinate 2,552, forward strand.
AGCTCAAGTGCATCGGGGCGACGACCTACACGGAGTACCGCGGCATCTTCGAGAAGGACCACGCGCTGTCGCGCCGGTTCCAGAAGATCGACGTGGTCGAGCCCAGCGTCGAGCAGACGGTGCAGATCCTGCGTGGCCTCAAGTCGCGCTTCGAGGAGCACCACCAGGTGAAGTACTCGGCGTCGGCCCTGACCACCGCGGCGGAGCTCGCCTCCAAGTACATCAACGACCGCCATCTCCCCGACAAGGCCATCGACGTCATCGACGAGGCTGGCGCGGCGCAGCGGATCCTGCCGAAGAACAAGCAGAAGAAGGTCATCGGCCGTCCCGAGATCGAGGCGATCGTCTCCAAGATCGCCCGGATCCCGCCGGCCTCGGTGTCCTCGGACGATCGCAGCAAGCTCCAGCACCTCGATCGCGACCTCAAGAACGTCGTGTTCGGCCAGGATGCGGCGATCGAGGCGCTGTCGGCCGCCATCAAGATGTCGCGCTCGGGCCTGGGCAAGCCGGACAAGCCGATCGGCTCCTTCCTCTTCTCCGGCCCCACCGGCGTCGGCAAGACCGAGGTCGCCAAGCAGCTCGCCTTCATCATGGGCATCGAGCTGATCCGCTTCGACATGTCCGAGTACATGGAGCGGCATGCGGTGTCGCGCCTGATCGGCGCCCCCCCCGGCTACGTCGGCTTCGACCAGGGCGGGCTGCTGACCGAGGCGATCACCAAGAAGCCGCATGCGGTGCTGCTGCTCGACGAGATCGAGAAGGCGCATCCGGACATCTTCAACATCCTGCTGCAGGTGATGGACCACGGCGCCCTGACCGACAACAATGGGCGCAAGGCCGACTTCCGCAACGTGATCGTCATCATGACCACGAATGCGGGGGCCGACACCCTGCAGAAGCGCTCGATCGGCTTTTCCGAGAGCAAGCAGGCGGGCGACGAGCTCCAGGAAATCAAGCGGATGTTCACGCCGGAGTTCCGCAACCGCCTGGACGCGATCATCAGCTTCGGTGCGCTCGACGAGGAGATCATCCTGCGGGTCGTCGACAAGTTCCTCATGCAGCTCGAGGAACAGCTCCACGAGAAGAAGGTCGAGGCGATCTTCACCGACGCGCTGCGCCGGCATCTCGCGAAGAACGGCTTCGATCCCCTGATGGGGGCGCGTCCGATGCAGCGCCTGATCCAGGACACGATCCGCAAGGCGCTCGCCGACGAGCTGCTGTTCGGCAAGCTGGCCAACGGCGGCAAGGTGACGGTCGACGTCGACGAGAGCGACGAGGTGCAGCTCACCTACACCGAGTCCTCGCCGCCGCCCGACGGCGAAGGCGAGCCCCGGGTGGAGGCCGAGCAGGCCTGATCCCGGTTCGCATCGTGCAGTGCCCGAGGGGCGGCGAGAGCCGCCCCTCTGCTGTTGTGCGATCGCCGCGACGACACGGCGGACCATGGCCCGCGCCTCGCTGGCCGCGGGCCGGTTTTGCGGGCCGGGCGGGCGCCGGTAAGATCCATCATTGCCGTGACTCCCCTGGGCCGAGATGCTCCAAGACAAGCGCTTTCTCCTCTGGCTGGCATTCGGCCTCTCCTGGGGCGGCGTCGCGATCGCCCTGATGCTCCAGCATGGCTTCGACATGCAACCCTGCGCCTGGTGCAACGTCCAGCGCGGTGTCTATCTCGTCGTCGGCCTGCTCGCGCTGCTCGCCCTGGTGTCGCCGGCATCGCTCGCCAGCGTCGTGCTGGCCCTGCTTGCGGCGGCGTTCGCCCTGGGCGGCCTGGCGGCGGCGGGCTTCCAGCATTTCGTCGCGGCGAAGACGGACAGCTGCGGCTTCAGCTGGGCCGACCGGATCATCTACGAAGCCCGGCTCGACGAAACCCTGCCCTGGCTCTTCAAGGCGACCGCGTCGTGCAGCGAGGCCAACCTGCCGCTGTTCGGCGTTCCCTTCGCCCTCTGGAGCGCGGCGCTGTTCACGCTCCTTTTCGTCATCCTGTTGCGCTCGGCCCTGCGGGGCAGGCCCGGCGCGACGACCCTGCCGGTAGTGCCGCAATGAAAGCCCTCGACCAGCTCAAGCAGTTCACCACCGTCGTCGCCGATACGGGCGATTTTCGGCAGCTCGAGGCCTACGCCCCGCGCGATGCGACCACCAATCCGACGCTCATCCTGAAGGCGGTGGGCATGCCGGACTACCGGCATCTCCTCGACGAGGTGGTGGCGGCCGGCAGCGGACAGCCGATCGCTGAAGTCACCGACAGCCTGCTGGTTCGCTTCGGCACCGAGATCCTGTCGATCATTCCGGGGCGCGTATCGACCGAGGTGGATGCGCGCCTGTCCTTCGACACCGAGGCCACGATCGCGCGCGCGCACTCGCTCGTCGAGCGCTATCGCCGCGCCGGTATTGATCCCGCGCGGATCCTGATCAAGATCGCCTCGACCTGGGAAGGCATCCGCGCCGCCGAGCGGCTCGAGCGCGACGGGATCCACTGCAACCTGACCCTGCTGTTCTCGTTTCCCCAGGCGGTGGCCTGCGCGGATGCGGGCGTCACCCTGATCTCGCCCTTCGTCGGCCGGATCTACGACTGGTACCGACAGCGCGAGGGACGCGACTACGAGGGCGAGGACGACCCCGGGGTCGCCTCGGTGCGACGCATCTACGACTACTTCAAGAAGTTCGGCTACGAGACCGAGGTGATGGGCGCGAGCTTTCGCAACATCGGCCAGATCCGCGCGCTGGCCGGCTGCGACCTGCTGACGATCAGCCCGGATCTGCTCGCGCAACTTGCCGCCGACGAGCGGCCGCTGCCGCGCCGGCTCGATCCCGCCAGTGCCCGCCAGAAGACGATCGAGCGCGAGCGCTTCGACGAGCGCCAGTTCCGCTTCGCGCTCAACGAGGATGCGATGGCGACCGAGAAGCTGGCCGAAGGCATCCGGGCCTTCGTGGCCCATGCCATCGAGCTCGAGGCGCTGGCCCGCGGCTGAAGGCGCGACGCGCGTACCGGCACTGCGTTCGAGGTCGACGCCGACTGCGAGGCCGGCGGCTCAGTCGGCTTCGCCCTGCGATGCCTCGGGATGACGCTCGCGCCAGACGCGCAAGGCTTCCCGGTATCGTTCCATCGCGGCGTCGTGCAGGTCGAAGACGCAGGGGTTGCAGCCGCTGCCGCAGCAGTCGCCGAGATCGGGCTGCGCGGGAGGCAGGGGCATCGGATCGGGATCGACTGGCCGCATGATGCATTGTCGCCCGGCGACGAACCCTCTCGGGAAATGCCGCCATTGCGGCACGGGGACTAGCCGGTGCCGGTGCTGCCGAAGCCGCCTGTGCCGCGTTCGCTGTCGGCGAATTCCTCGACGATGTCGAACCCGACCTGCAGCACCGGGACGACGATCAGCTGGGCGATGCGCTCGAAGGGCGCGATCGTGTAGGGCACCTCGCTGCGGTTCCACACCGAGACCATCAGCTGCCCCTGGTAGTCGGAGTCGATCAGGCCGACGAGGTTGCCGAGGACGACCCCGTGCTTGTGGCCGAGCCCGGAGCGCGGCAGGACGAGGGCGGCGAAGGCCGGATTGCCGACATGGATCGCGATGCCGGTCGGCACCAGGGCGCTTGCCCCGGGTTCGAGCGGCAAGGGGTCGTCGAGGCAGGCGCGCAGGTCGAGGCCGGCGCTGCCCGGGCTGCCGTAGGCCGGCAATTGCTCGCGCATGCGCGAATCGAGAATCTTCAGTTCGATCTTCATGGTCTGCCCGAACGGGTGCGCGCGAGCCGACTCGTCCTGGGGCCGATGGCCACGCCGGCGATGAGCAGGATGGCGCCCGGGACCATCGATATCTCCCCCAGCCCCATGAATACGAGCCCCAGCGATATGGCGCCGACGGCGATCAGCAGGCGCGAGACCAGGAGACGCAGGCTCGGGCCCGGCCGGGGGGTGATGGCGGCGGGAGTCCGGGCCGGGATCGCGGCCGGAGCGCGGGTTGGCACGCCTGTCCCGGCGGCGTCGACCGTGCCGGAATCAGGCGCCGGGCCGGCGCTTGCCTTGTTTCCGGCACCGCCGCCAGGAGTGACCAGGTCGAGCGGCTGCGTCATCGGGCGGCGTCCGGCGAGCCGCCGGGCGAGTTCGGCGGCTGCCTGCTCGGCATCTTCGGGCGGCCCGCCGACCAGGGATTCGAGGTAGCGGACGTAGTCGCCCCCCGGGGGCTCGTCGGTATGAAGGTGGCCGTGGAAGATCATCGACTCGCGTCCGGCAGGCGTCTCGCGATCTCCTCGATCAGGCGGGCGGCCAGCTCGGCCTTGCTCGCGCGCTCGAGCCGGGTCGTGCCCTTCTCGTCGATCAGGAGCAGCTCGTTCTCGTCGAGCCCGAAGGTCTGGTGGCCGATGTTGGCGGCCAGCAGCGGCACGCCCTTGCTGATGCGCTTCTTCTGGCCGTGCTCCTCGAGCGCTTCGCTCTCGGCGGCGAAGCCGACGCAGTAGGGCGGGTCGGCCAGGGCGGCGACGCCGGCGAGGATGTCCGGGTTGAGGGCGAACTCGAGTGCCGGCGGCGCGCCGTCGGGCGTCTTCTTGATCTTCTGCCCGCTGACGTTGGCGATGCGCCAGTCGGCGACGGCCGCCACCGCGATGAAGACGTCGGCGCCGGCGACGCGCGCCATGACCGCATCGTTCATCTCGATCGCGGTGCGCACGTCATGCCGTTGCACGCCCCAGGGGGTGGCGAGCGCGACCGGGCCGGCGACGAGGTCGACGCTGGCGCCAGCGCGCCGGGCGGCGCGCGCGATCTCGAAGCCCATCTTGCCCGACGACCGGTTGGTGATGCCGCGCACCGGATCGATCGGCTCGTAGGTGGGGCCGGCGGTGACCAGCACGCGCTTGCCGGCGAGCCATTTGGGGGCCAGGAAGGCGAGGGTGGCCTCGACGATCTCCGGCGGCTCGATCATGCGCCCGAGCCCGGTCTCGCCGCAGGCCTGCAGGCCCGCGGTGGGCCCCAGCAGCTCGATGCCATCGCCGGCGAGGATGGCGGCGTTGCGCCGGGTGGCTGGGTTCTCCCACATCTGCCGGTTCATCGCCGGCGCCACCAGCAGCGGGATCTCCCGCGCGAGGCACAGGGTGCTCAGCAGGTCGTCGGCGAGGCCGTGGGCGAGCTTGGCCATGAAATCGGCCGTCGCGGGGGCGACCAGGATCAGGTCGGCGGCCCGCGAGAGCTCGATGTGCGGCATCAGGTTGTCGATCCGGGTGTCCCAGGCATCGGTGTACACCGGCTCGCCGGTCAGGGCCTGGAAGGTCGCCGGGGTGATGAATCGGGTCGCGGATTCGGTCATCACGACCTGTACCTGGGCGCCATGCTCCATCAGGCGACGCGCGAGCTCGGCCGCCTTGAACGCGGCGACGCCGCCGGTCACGCCGAGCAGGATTCGGACTGGTTTGGCTGCCATGACACCTCCGTGCGGGCTGTATACCACAGCCGCCGCCAGCCGGCTCGGAATGCGAAGCCGTACCACGGGTCCTCAGCCGGCGGGCGGGCCGAGCCGGGTGAGGAAGTCGCGCAGCGCTCCCGCCGTCGGCGTGGCGGCATCGGCGACGAGCCCGGCTACCGGGGCCGCGCCGACGATGCTGCCTCCGGCGTCTCCGCCGCCCGGGCCGAGGTCCACGATCCAGTCGGCCTCGGCCCAGATGTCGAGATTGTGCTCGACGACGACGAGGGTGTTGCCGGCATCGACGAGCCGGTGCATGACCCGGATCAGCTTCTCGACGTCGGCCATGTGCAGGCCGACGGTCGGCTCGTCGAGGACGTAGACCGTATGCGGCGGCGCCGGCAGGGCGCGGCCGCGTTCCTTCGCCTTGCGGCGGGCGGCCTCGAGCGCGGGATCGTGGCCGGCCTGGACGGGCCGGACCTTGGCGAGCTCGGTGACCAGCTTGATCCTCTGCGCCTCGCCGCCCGAGAGGGTCGGGCTCGGCTGGCCGAGCGTCAGGTAGCCGAGCCCCACGTCCTGCAGCAGGCGCAGGGGGTGGCCGATGCGGGGATGGGCGGCGAAGGCCTCGACGGCTTCGTCGACGCTCATCGCCAGCACCTCGCCGATCGAATGGCCCTGCCAGGTGATCTCGAGCGTCTCCCGGTCGAAGCGGCGCCCGCGGCAGGCGTCGCAGGGCACCTTCACGTCCGGCAGGAAGTTCATCTCGATGGTCTGCTGGCCCTGGCCGTCGCAGGCGGGACAGCGCCCGCCCGGGCTGTTGAACGAGAACCGGCCCGGGCCCCAGCCGCGCAGCTTCGCCTCGGCGGTGTCGGCGAAGAGCCTTCGGATCGTGTCCCAGAAGCCGACGTAGGTGGCGGGGCAGGAGCGCGGCGTCTTGCCGATCGGCGTCTGGTCGACCTCCAGCACCCGGTCGACCCTCTCCCAGCCGGACAGGCCAGCGAGACCGACCAGGGGAGGTGCGGGCTTGCGCTGGTTGCGGGCGGAGACCAGGGCCGCGAGGTTGCGCAGCAGGACGTCGCGGGCCAGGGTCGACTTGCCGGAGCCCGACACGCCGGTGACCACGCTGAGCCGCCCGAGCGGAAAGCCGACGTCGATGCTGCGCAGGTTGTGGCGATGGGCGCCGGCCAGCCGCAGCCACGGCGCGTCGTCGTCGCCGACCGGGCGGGGCGCGACGAAGGGATGCGGCAGCGGATGGCGCAGCATCCGGCCGGTGATGCTGTCGGGATGACCGGCCAGGGCGTCGATCGTGCCGGTGGCGATGATGCGGCCGCCGAGGCGCCCGGCGCCCGGGCCCATGTCGATCACGTGGTCGGCGCGCCGGATGGTGTCCTCGTCGTGCTCGACCACGAGCAGGGTGTTGCCCTTGTCGCGCAGCGCGTCGAGGGTATCGAGCAGCACCTGGTTGTCGCGCGGATGCAGCCCGATGGATGGCTCGTCGAGCACGTAGCACACGCCCTGCAGGTTGGAGCCGAGCTGGGCGGCGAGCCGGATCCGCTGCGCTTCGCCGCCCGAGAGGGTGGGCGCGCTTCGCGACAGGGTCAGGTAGCCGAGGCCGACCTCCGACAGGAATTCGAGCCGGCTGTCGATCTCCGCCACGATCCCGGCCGCTATCGCGGCATCGCGCCGCGAGAGCTCGAGCGCGTCGACCCACTCGGTGCACTGGTCGATCGACATCCGGGTGGCATCGGCGATCGACAGGCCGGCCACCCGCACCGCGAGGGCGACCGGGTTGAGCCGCTCGCCGTTGCAGGCCTGACAGGCCTCGGGCTCGTCGCCGAGGCCCTCGGCCTGCTGGTCGAGCTGGTCGGCCATGCGTTCGGCGAGATCGCCGATGGCGCCGCTCGAGCGGTCGCCGTCGGACTGGCGCGGGTCGATCTTCGGTGCCTCGGGCAGCCGTACCCCGGTGCCGAGGCACTGGGTGCACCAGCCCGTCTTGGAGTTGAAGGAGAACAACCGCGGGTCGAGCTCGGGAAAGCTGGTGCCGCAGCTCGCGCAGGCGCGTTTCGTCGAGAACAGCCGCGTCGGCAGGGAGACGCTGGCGCCGCTCGCATCGCCGGCGTCGATCGCGGCGGCGAGCGCATCGAGCGAATCGGCGACCATCACCAGCCCCCGGCCGCGCTCGATCGCCTCGGCCAGCGCGCGGCGCAGCTCGACCTCGTTGGCGGGGTCGACGGCGACATCGGCGACCGGCAGCTCGATGTCATGCTCGACATAGCGATCCAGGCGCGGGAAGCGGTCGGTCGGCAGGAAGCGGCCGTCGACGCGCAGGTGGGTGAAGCCGCGGGCGGCGGCCCATTTGGCGAGATCGGTATAGACGCCCTTGCGCGCGACCACCAGGGGCGCGAGCAGGCCGATGCGCCGGCCGCGGTAGTCGCGCAGGATGCGCGCCGCGATGTCCTCGAAGGACTGCGGCTCGATCGGCACTCCGCAGTCGGGGCAGTGCTGGACGCCGGTCTTGACGTAGAGCAGGCGCAGGAAGTGGTAGATCTCGGTCAGCGTGGCGACGGTGCTCTTGCGCCCGCCGCGGCTGGTGCGCTGCTCGATCGCCACCGTCGGCGGCACCCCGAAGATGCCGTCGATGTCGGGCCGGGATGCCGGCTGCACGAACTGGCGCGCATAGGCATTGAGGGATTCGAGGTAGCGACGCTGGCCTTCGCCGAACACCACGTCGAAGGCCAGTGTCGACTTGCCGGAGCCGGAGACGCCGGTGACGACCGTCAGCGCATCGCGCGGAATCTCGACGTCGATGTTCTTGAGGTTGTGCTCGCGCGCATGGTGCACGAAGATCGCGTCGCGGCCGCGCTCGCGGATAGCGCCCGCGGGCCGGTCCGGCTCACGGGCGCGCGGCGCGGCATCGATCGCGCGGCGGTAGTCGAGGAGCGCCCGGCCGGTGTGGGATTCCGGCACGCCGGTCAGCTCGTCGGGAGTGCCGGTCGCGATCACGCGTCCGCCGCCGTCGCCGCCTTCCGGCCCGAGGTCGATCAGCCAGTCGGCGGCCGCGATGACGTCGAGATTGTGCTCGATCACCAGCAGCGAATGGCCGGCGTCGAGGAGCTTGCCGAAGGCGCCGAGCAGGCGGGCGACATCGTCGAAATGCAGACCCGTGGTCGGCTCGTCGAAGATGTACAGGGTGCCGCGCCGGCCGGCCCGGGCGATGGCGCTTGCCTTGCTGCCCGCGGCGCCGTTCGCGGCCTCGGCAAGGAAGCCGGCCAGCTTGAGCCGCTGGGCCTCGCCGCCCGACAGGGTCGGTACCGGCTGGCCGAGCCGGAGATAGTCGAGCCCGACGTCGACCAGCGGCTGCAGCCTTGCCCGCACCTCGCGTGAATCGCGAAAGAAGGCGAGCGCCTCGCTGACCGTGAGCTCGAGGACATTCGCGATCGACAGGGCGCCGAAAGCGCTGCCGTCGGCCCGGCGGGCATCGGAGGCTCCGTCGATCCGCAGCTCCAGCACCTCGTCGCGAAAGCGCCGTCCGTCGCAATCGGGGCAGCGCAGGTAGACGTCCGACAGGAACTGCATCTCGACGTGCTCGAAGCCGGTGCCGCCGCAGGTCGGGCAGCGGCCGTCGCCGGCGTTGAAGCTGAAGGTCCCGGCGGTATAGCCGCGCTCGCGGGCGAGCGACGTGGCCGCGAAGAGCTTGCGTACCGGATCGAAGGCGCCGACGTAGCTCGCCGGGTTGCTGCGGGCGGTCTTGCCGATCGGCGACTGGTTCACGAACACGATGTCGGCGATCCAGTCGTCGCCGAGCAGCCGCGCATGCTCGCCCGGGGCCTCGGTCGGCTTGCCCTTGGCCTTCAGGAGGGCGGGCAGGAGGACGTTCTGCACCAGCGTCGACTTGCCGCTGCCCGACACCCCGGTGACGCCCACCAGCCGGCCGAGCGGGATCTCGACGTCGATTCCGCGCAGGTTGTGGGCGCGGGCGCCCTCGAGCACCAGCCGGGGCGTGCCGGCCGTCACCGGCCTGCGCTGGCCGGGCTCGATGCGTAGCCGACCGCCGAGATAGCGGCCGGTGAGGGTGTCGGCGCTGCGCGCGTCCTCGGCGCGCCCGTCGAAGACGATCCGCCCGCCGCGCTCGCCCGGCCCGGGGCCGATGTCGATCAGGCGGTCGGCGGCGAACATCACCAGCGGATCGTGCTCGACCACCAGCAGGGAGTTGCCGGCGTCGCGCAGCCGCAGCATGACGTCGATGATCCGGCCCATGTCGCGCGGATGCAGGCCGATCGAGGGTTCATCGAGGACGAACAGGGTGTTGACCAGCGACGTGCCGAGCGCGGTGGTCAGGTTGATCCGCTGGACCTCGCCGCCCGACAGGGTGCGCGACTGGCGATCGAGCGTGAGGTAGCCGAGGCCGACGTCGCACAGGAAGCCGAGTCGGGCCCGCAGCTCGACGAGCAGCATGTCGACCGCTTCGTCGAGCGCCCGGCGCCGGTCGCCCGCCGGCGGCAGCATCAGCTCGAAGAAGCGGCGCACCCGCTCGATCGGCAGCAGCATGAGATCGTGGATCGACAGGCCGGGCAGGCCCCGCAGGGCGGCCTCGTCCCATTCGACGCCGACCGGCATGAAGCGCGGACGGGCATGCCGCGGGTCGGCTTCGCCGAGCGTGAGCGCGGCGAGCTCCGCATCCCCGATCCGCCAGAGCAGGGCGCCGGTCTGGAGCCGGGCTCCGGCGCAGGCGACGCAGGGCGTGTAGGCGCGGTACTTCGAGAGCAGCACCCGGATGTGCATCTTGTAGGCTTTCGACTCGAGCCAGTCGAAGAAGCGGCGGATGCCGTACCACTGCGACTGCCATTTGCCGGTCCAGTCGTCGCCGCCTTCGATGACCCAGCGGCGCTGCGCTTCATCGAGCTCGCGCCAGGGGACGTCGAGCGGGATGTCGGCGATCCGGGCATGGCGCTCGAGGTCGGTCTGGCATTCCTTGAAGCTCGCGGTCTGCCAGGGTTTCACGACGCCGTCGGCGAGGCTCAGGGACTCGTCGGGCAGGACCAGGCCGAGATCGATGCCGATCACGCGGCCGAAGCCGCGACAGGTCTCGCACGCCCCCAGCGGCGAGTTGAACGAGAACAGGCTCGGCAGGGGATCCGGATAGGCGATGTCGCAGTTCGCGCAATGCAGTCCGGCGCTGAAGGGCCAGCGTTGCGCCACCTCGCCATCCTCGCCGAGCGCGAAGACCTCGAGGCGGCCGTGGCCGCGCTGGAACGCGGCCTCGACGGCCTCGGCGATGCGCGAGCGCGGCGCCGAGCCGGCGCGCAGGCGATCCTGGACCACCACGAGCACGGCCGAACCATCGTCGGCCGCGCGCCGCTCCTGCACCCGGGTGTAGCCCTGCGCCGAGAGATGCTGCGCGACCTCGTCGTCCCCGAAGCCGGCGGGCACCGTCACCGGGAAACCCAGCACGAGGCGCGGATCGCCGGCACGGCCAGCACGCTCGAGGAGATCGTCGACCACGCTGTCGACGTCGTCGCGCCGCACGGGGCGGGCACAGCGACGGCAGAAGAGCGACGCCGCCCGGGCGAACATCAGCTTCAGGTGGTCGTTGATCTCGGTCATCGTGCCGACCGTCGAGCGCGAGGTCCGCACCGGGTTGGTCTGGTCGATCGCGATCGCCGGCGGGATGCCCTCGATCGAGTCGACATGGGGCTTGTCCATGCGATCGAGGAACTGTCGGGCGTAGGCCGAGAAGGTCTCGACGTAGCGGCGTTGCCCTTCCGCGTAGATCGTGTCGAAGACGAGGGAGGACTTGCCCGATCCCGAGACGCCGGTCACCACGACGAGCTCCTTCGTCGGGATGTCGAGCGAGAGATCGCGCAGGTTGTTCTGCCGCGCGCCGCGTATCCGGATCACCCCGTCGCGCAGGCGCGCGCCGAGATAGGCGCCGTCATGGCGACCGGAGTCTTCGGCCGTGGCGGCTGCGGCCGGGCGGGAGCGGGTCTCGTCCATCGGATGGGGAAGGGCGGGGCGGGGGCTACGATCATAAACCCGGATCGTGGCGTCGGCCCGATCGCCACCGCTGCGGGCGGGCCATCGGGCTCGGCTAGAATCCGGGCATGCAATCGATGAATCCCGCCGAAGAGGGCGCCGGTTTCCGGTCGCGCGCCGTGGCCGCGGCGCTGGCGATGTTCGCCGGCACCCTCGGGGCGCATCATTTCTACCTCGGGCGGCGGTTCTGGTGGGTCTACCCGCTGATCGCGATGCCCCTGCTCGGGATCGCGCTGCGCTTCGATGAATGGTATCGGCAGTGGCCGTTCTTCATCGCCGCGCTGGTGACCGTCGTCTCGCTCGGCGAGGCGATCCGGATCGCGCTCATCCCCGACGAATCCTGGGATGCCCGCTTCAACGCCGACAGCGCCGTCCGCTCGCACAACGGTGTGGGGGTGGTGCTGGTGGCGATCTTCTCGCTGTTGCTGGCGACCCTGATCGGCATGAGCGTGCTGGCGCTCATGTTCGAGGGAATCTTCACGCCAGCCTGAACCATCCATGGATCGACCCATGAGCAAGCAGATCGTTTCCACCCCGAGCGCCCCGGCGGCGATCGGGCCCTATTCGCAGGCGGTCCGGGCCGGCAATACGGTCTACCTGTCCGGACAGATCGCGCTCGACCCGGCTTCGGGCGCGCTCGTCGGCGGAGGTTTCGAGGCGCAGGTCCGGCGCGCGTTCGAGAATCTCTCGGCGGTGGCGAGCGCTGCCGGCGGATCGCTCGCCGACTGCGTGAAGCTGACCCTCTTCCTGACCGATCTCGAGCGCTTTCCGGTCGTCAACGAGATCATGCAGGAGTTCTTCGCCGAGCCGTTTCCCGCCCGTTCCACCGTGGGCATCTCGAGCCTGCCCAGGGGCGCGCTGTTCGAGGTCGAAGCGGTGATGGTCCTCGGCTGAGGGTCCATGGATCACGGATCCTGAACAGTCGACCGGCGGCGGGCCGCCCGTGGACATCGACATCGAACGCTTCGCCCGGCTCGGCATCCGGCGCGCGCAGGATCTCGTCCTGCAATTGCCGTTGCGCTACGAGGACCTGACCCGGATCACGCCGATCGGCGATCTGGTGCCCGGCGTGCCCGCCCAGGTCGAGGGCGAGGTCGTCCGGGTGGAGGTCAGGCCCCGGCCGCGGCGGACCCTCACTATCGAGCTCGCCGATGCGAGCGGGCGCATCGGGCTGCGCTTCTTCCATTTCTACGGCTCGCAGGTGAAGCAGCTCCAGGCCGGTCGGCGCCTGCGCGTCTCGGGCGAACCGCGCTCGAGCCTGTTCGGCTTCGAGATGGTCCATCCCCAGTATCGCGTCGCTCATCCGGGGATGGCTCTGCCGGACCGCCTGACACCGGTGTATCCGTCGGCTGCCGGAATCAGCCAGGCGAGCCTGCGCCGCGCCATCGGGCAGGCGCTGGAATGCACCGAGCTCGTCGAGACGGTACCCGGCCGTCGGCTGGCGGATCTCGGCCTGCCCGGTTTCGCGGGGGCGCTGCGGCTGCTGCACGGGCCGCCCCCCGATGTGAAGGCCCCCGCGCTTGCCGATCGCTCCCATCCGGCGTGGCGGCGGATCATCCTCGACGAGCTGCTCGCCCAGCAGGTGTCGCTGCGTCGTGCCCGCGCCGCTCGCAGCGCGCTGGCGGCCGAGCCGCTGGCCGACGGCGGGCTCGCCGCCCGGCTGCTGGGGAACTTGCCCTTCGAGTTGACCGGAGCCCAGCGGCGCGCATGGTCGCGGATCCGCGACGATCTCGCCCGGGCCCAGCCGATGAACCGGCTGCTGCAGGGCGATGTCGGCAGCGGCAAGACGGTGGTCGCGGCGCTGGCGGCGGCCCAGGCGATCGGCAGCGGCCACCAGGTCGCGATCATGGCCCCGACCGAGATCCTGGCCGACCAGCATGCCCGCAAGCTGCGCCCCTGGTTCGAGGCGATCGGGATCCGCGTGGAGCTGTTGACCGGCTCGGTGCGCGAGCGGGACAAGCGACGGGTGCGCGAGGCGGTCGCCACTAGGGAGGTCGGCCTGCTGATCGGCACGCATGCCCTGATCGAGCAGGGCGTGGAATTTTCCTCCCTCGGACTGGTCGTGGTCGACGAGCAGCACCGCTTCGGCGTCGCCCAGCGGATCCGCCTGACCGGGAAATCCGGCGAGCGTCTGCCGCACCAGCTGATGATGAGCGCGACGCCGATCCCCCGCACCCTCGCGATGACCTACTACGCCGATCTCGAAGTCACGGTCATCGACGAGCTGCCGCCGGGCCGCAGCCCGATCGTGACCCGCCTGCTGCCCGAATCGCGGCGCGAGGAGCTGGTCGAGCGGGTGGCGGCGGCGGCCGGCGCCGGACGCCAGGTCTACTGGGTATGCCCGCTGATCGAGGAGGCGGCCGACACGGACGGCGAAGCGGGCGCGGCGAGCGGGGGCGGCCGCCGGCCGATCAGCCGGCGACAGCGCGAGGCGCTCGAGCTGCAGACGGCCATCGAGACGCATCGCGAGCTGTCCGAGGCACTGGCTCCGCTCGTCGTCGGGCTCGTCCACGGCCGGCTCCCGGCGGTCGAGAAGCAGGCCGTGATGGAGGCCTTCGGGCGGGGCGACATCGCGGTGCTGGTGGCGACCACGGTGATCGAGGTCGGTGTCGACGTGCCGAACGCGAGCCTCATGGTGGTGGAGCATGCCGAGCGCTTCGGCCTGGCCCAGCTGCACCAGCTGCGCGGCCGGGTGGGGCGCGGCACGGCCCGCAGCGCCTGCGTGCTGATGTACCGGGCGCCGCTGTCGCCGACGGCGCGGTCGCGGCTGCGGATCATGCAGGAGAGCAACGACGGTTTCGAGATCGCCCGCCACGACCTTATGCTGCGCGGGCCCGGGGAGATTCTCGGGGCGCGCCAGTCGGGGGTTCCCCTGCTGCGCTACGCCGACCTCGAGCGCGATGCCGACCTCGTGGAGGTGGCCCGGGAGCTGGCCGGCGCCGATGGCGCCGGGTCCGGACTGCGGGTCGATGAGCTGCTCGACCGGTGGTACGGGGGGCGCGAGGACTTCCTGCGCGCATGAGAATCTGTCAGCGGCCGGGCCTTGCTATCATCGACCCGCCATGACGCTGACAGAGCTCAAGTACATCGTAGCGGTCGCGCGCGAACGCCACTTCGGTCGCGCCGCCGAGGCCTGCTTCGTCAGCCAGCCGACCCTCTCCGTTGCCATCAAGAAGCTCGAGGAGGAACTCGGCGTCCAGCTCTTCGAACGCGGCGGGGCCGAAGTCTCGGTGACGCCGATCGGGATGCAGATCGTCGAGCAGGCGCAGCGGGTGCTGGAGCAGACGCACTCCATCCGCGAGATCGCGGCCCAGGGCAAGGATCCGCTCGCCGGACCCCTGCGCGTCGGGGTCATCTACACCATCGGCCCCTACCTGCTGCCGCTGCTGGTGCCGGCGATCATCGAGCATGCGCCGCAGATGCCGCTGCTGCTGCAGGAGAACTTCACCGTCAAGCTGCTCGAGCTCCTGCGCCAGGGCGAGATCGACGTCGCCATTCTCGCCGAGCCGTTCCCCGACAACGGCCTGGTGACCCAGGCGCTGTACGACGAACCCTTCGTGGTCGCCGTGCCGCGCGGCCACCCCTGGTGCGGGCGCGGGTCGATCCAGTCGGTGGAGCTCAAGCAGCAGACCATGCTGCTGCTGGGCACCGGCCATTGCTTCCGCGACCAGGTGCTCGAGGTATGCCCCGAGCTGTCGCGCTATTCGCAGGCGAGCGCCGGGATCCAGAAGACTTTCGAGGGATCGTCCCTCGAGACGATCCGGCACATGGTGGCGTCCGGTGTGGGGGTCACCGTCCTGCCCGTGACGGCGGTGCCGGCGACGAAGGACTCGCTGCTCGTCTACGTGCCGTTCGAGGCGCCGGCGCCGACACGCCGCGTGGTGCTGGCCTGGCGCAAGAGCTATCCCCGGATCGAGGCGATCGACACCTTGCGCGCCGCGGTCCTCGGCATCGACCAGTCGGGCGTCGCCAGGCTGCCGTCGGCGATGCCGCAATCCCACTGAGAGCTCGACCGGTTCCAGGCAGATCCCGATGACATCCCAGTATCCCGGCATCGAATCGGCCATCGGACGCACGCCGCTGGTGCGCCTGCAGCGCATCGATGCGCAGGCCCATGCGGCCGCGGGCAACGTTCTGCTCGCGAAGCTCGAGGGCAACAATCCCGCCGGCTCGGTCAAGGATCGCGCCGCCCTGTCGATGATCGCGCGCGCGGAGGCCCGCGGCACGATCCGTCCCGGCGACACGCTGATCGAGGCGACTTCGGGCAACACCGGCATCGCCCTGGCGATGGTGGCGGCGATCCGGGGCTACCGGATGGTGCTGGTGATGCCGGACAACCAGACGGTCGAGCGCCGCCAGTCCATGGCGGCCTACGGCGCGGAGCTCGTGCTGGTGCCGCGCGCCGAGGGCATGGAGGGCGCCCGGGATCTCGCCGCGGCCATGCAGGCTCGCGGCGAGGGCATCGTCCTCGACCAGTTCGCCAACGACGACAACTGGATGGCCCACTACGAGACCACCGGACCGGAGCTCTGGGAGGCGACCGGCGGGCGGATCACCCATTTCGTCTCCGCGATGGGAACCACCGGCACGATCACCGGGGTGTCGCGCTACCTCAAGGAGCGCGACCCGAAGGTGACGATCATCGGTGTCCAGCCCGAGGAAGGGTCATCGATAGCCGGCATCCGCAAGTGGCCCGACGCCTACCTGCCGGCGATCTACCGGCATGCCCTGGTCGACCGGCTCGAGCTGGTGTCGCAGGCCGATGCCGAGGCGATGGCACGGCGGCTTGCCGCGGAGGAAGGCGTCTTCTGCGGTGTCTCGGCGGCCGGCGCATGCTGCGTCGCCCTGCGGATCGCGCGGGAGGTTCGCGATGCGACGATCGCCTTCGTCGTCTGCGACCGGGGCGATCGCTATCTGTCGAGCGGCATCTTCCCCGGCTAGCTGGCGGTCGAAATGGCGCGCAAGCGCGCGGCGCGCACCGCCTCGCCCAGCTCGATCACCGCCATCGCATAGAAGCTCGACCGGTTGTAGCGGGTGATGACGTAGAAGTTGCGCGGCCCGAGCGTGTAGTCCGGCGCGGCGTCGGCGTTGGGCAGGTCGATCAGCGCGAAGCGCAGCCCGTTCGGCGTGTCCACGGCCGGACGGACCCCGTGGTCGGCGAGCTCGGCAGTGTCGAAACGGGGTTCGATGCCGGCCTCGACGAGCGGCGAGATCCGGGCGCCGGTGTTGAAGCGGGCCGCGACATGGGTCGGCGCGCCGCGTTCCCAGCCATGCTCGGCGAGGAAGTTGGCGACGCTGCCGATCGCGTCCTCGACCGAGCCGGAGAGGTCGATCCGGCCGTCGCCGTCGAAGTCCACCGCATAGTGTCGGATGCTGCTCGGCATGAACTGGGGCAGGCCGATCGCCCCGGCGTAGGAACCGCGCACCGCCAGCGGATCGATGCCGGTCTCGCGGGCATGGATCAGGAACTGCTCGAGCTCGCGCTGGAAGAATTCGGCCCGGCGGGGGAACCCGAAGGCCAGCGTCGCGAGCGAGGCGGCGACCGGAAAGGTGCCGGTATGGCGGCCGTAGATCGTCTCGACGCCGATGATCCCGACGATGATCTCCTCGGGAACGCCGTAGCGCGCGCTGGCGCGGGCGATGGCCGCTTCGTTCTCGAACCAGAAGCGCAGGCCGGCGTCGATGCGGGCGCGGTTGACGAAGCGGCGGCGATAGTCCTGCCAGGAGCGCCGCACCGCGCGCGGGGGAGGATCCATCAGTTCCAGGACGCGCGCATCCGGTGCGATCGATCCGAACAGCTGCCGGAGCTGCGCAGCGGGGAAGCCGTGCTCGCTGACGAGGCGATCCACGAAGGCCGCGACCTCGGGACGATCGGCGAACGGAGCGAGCGCCGTGCCGGGGCTGGCGAAGGCGCTGCTGGCCATCAGGGCGCCTGCGAGGGCGGCGGCGCGCAGCAGGGCGGCGGTGCCGCGGATCCGGGAGAGGAAGGACGAGTATCCGGTACGGCGGGTGGTGCTCGAGATCACGGCTGGAACCTTGCTACGGACTGGCGCAAGTGTCGCACATCGGCAAGGCTGCCCCGCCCGCCATAGCGAAGCTCGTTGTAGAGCGCGACGATGCGGCGAGCCTGCGCGGCGCTCTCGGCATCGAGCAGCCGGCGCGAGCGCTCGTGGAACTGCCAGGCGGTCTCGTGCCGCTCGCGCGGCACGCCGCAGGCGGCGAGCTTGTCGCAGAACTCGGACCAGGCGCGCTCGACGGGATCCTTCGACGGCCTGGGATGCAGCGTCAGCAGCGCGCAGCCGCCGATGACCAGCATCGACAGGGCGGCGAACAGTCCGGCGAGCTCGCGCCAGTCGGCGAAGTCGATTCCGAAGGCGCCGAACAGGCCGCGCTGGCGCTTGTCGTCATAGGACAGCACCCACTGGTTCCAGCCGTGGGTGATCGCATCGATGCGTAGCGACACGCCGTGCCAGAAAGAGGATTCGTTGCCGGCATCGAAGCGGTCGGCGATCGCGCCGAGGTTGCGCGGCGCGCCGCGCTCGATGCGCTCGGGTGCCACGGCCGCGGTGGGGTCGACACGCAGCCATCCCCGGCCGGCGAGCCAGACCTCGGCCCAGGCGTGCGCATCGGACTGCCGCACGATCCAGTAGTCGTCGAGGCTGTTGCGCTCGCCGCCCTGGTAGCCCGTCACGACGCGCGCGGGTATGTCGAGCGCCCGCATCAGGACCACGAACGCCGATGAGAAATGCTCGCAGAAGCCGGCGCGCGTATCGAACAGGAACCCGTCGACCGGCTCCCGGTCGAGCAGGGGCGGTCGCAGCGTGTAGCGAAACGGCTGCTCCGCGAACATGCGCAATGCCCGTTCGACCAGCGTCGCGGGGGGCAACCCCTCGGCTCGCCATTGCCTGGCCATTGCGAGGGTCCGGGGGCTCCCGCCCGGCGGCAGTTGCAGCCAGTTGCGCAGGCTCGAGGGAGTCTCGTCGGCGCCGAGCCGGTAGTCGGTGCTCGACACCATCTCGTAGCGGATCCGCTGGCCGATCTCGTCGCGGGCCATCAGGGTGAAGGCATCGTCGACCGAGCTGCGCGAAGCCCAGCGGGGGTCGATGTCGATGGGCGCCTCGAGCGCGAACAGCCAGCGTTGCCCCGTGGGTTCGAGCGTCACCGCGTAGCGGTAGCGCGGCGCGCCGGCGGAGACCTCGACCGAGGCCGGTACCGACGGATAGGGCAGGACGCTGCTCGTCGACCAGGCGCGCCCGTCGAAATGATCGAGCACCGGACCGCGCCAGTACATCGCGGGCCGGGCGGGCGGGGTGTCGAAATGGACCCGGAAGGCGACCTCGTCGGACTGGCTCAGCTCGGCGATCGAGCCCGGCGACATGGTCTCGGACAAGCCGGTGCGTGCCGCGCCCGCCAGGCCCTGGGCGCCCCACATCGGGGTCGACAGCCGGGGGAACACGAGGAAGAGGACGAGGGCCAGCGGCGCCGCCTGCAGCAGCATCTTCGCCGTCATCCGCATGCGTCGCCCGATCGCGACCTCGTTCTCGGCGAACTGGATCGTCAGCATCGCGGTGACGAGCGCGAACACCGCTGCGACGACCATCGCCGCGGCGAGCATCGACTGCGAATGGAAGAAGGTGGTCAGCAGCAGGAAGAAGCAGAGAAAGATGACGACGAACAGGTCGCGCCGCGCCTGCATCTCGATCAGCTTGAGGCCGAGGAAGAGAACGAGCAGGCTGATACCGGGATCGCGCCCGATCAGGCTGTGGTACTCGGCATAGACGCCGGCGGCGCAGCCGACGGCGGCCAGCAGGCGGACCACCATGCCGGGCGCCTTCCGGCCCGTCATGACGAGGCCGAGGCGCCAGAAGAAGAGCAGCAGGAAGCTTGCCGACACCCAGGCGGGCTGGAAACCGAACTGCGGGATCGCCGACAGCAGCACCGCTCCCATCAGGAACAGGGTATCGCGCCGGGTGCGTTCCCACTGGCCGCCGAGATTGCCGCCCAGCGCCTTGAGCGAATAGCCGAAGCGCAGCGCCATCACCGGACCCGGGGACGGACGGGACGAGCGGAAACCGCCGGCGCGTTCACGGCGTCTCTCCGGCGTTGCGGCCGAGCCCGTGCAGGGCCAGCGCCGCGAGGCAGTCGGCCCGGTGCGCGGGCCCGATGTCCGGGCCGATCGTCCTGCCGGCAAGCCGCAGCGAGTAGCGTCGGCTGGCATGCTCGGCATCGAGGACCCAGCGCGCGGTGCGCGAGAGCCGGGCTTCGACGTCGAACTGCAGGGGCAGGGCATCGAAATCGAGCACCAGCTCGCCGGCCTCGCCGCCCTCGAACTGCTTCACCAGAAGGTCGGCGCTGTCGCTGCGGGCGATCGCCTTCCAGGCGATCCGCCGCGGCGAGTCGCCGGGCGACCACGGCCGCAGGGCCGACAGGTCGTCCTCCTGGCCGGCGCCGCCCTCGCTTCCGGCTCCGTCGATGCGGCTCGCCGGCAGGGGAATGCCAGCGTCCTCGGGGCGCGGGTAGACGAGCACGCGCATCGCCGGCTGCCACCAGGCCCATGCCCGGAACACGCCGAGCGGAAAGCGCGTCTGCACGAGCAGCCGCGGCGCCTCGATCCAGCCGCGGCGCTCGGCCCGCACCGGCACGGCGATGTTCGTCTGGGCGCCGCCCGGCAGGTCGATGAACTGGGCGTGGACGCTGCCCGGTGCGATCAGGGCCACCGCGCGTCGCTCGAGACGGCTCGGGTTGCGCACGCTCACGCCGAACTCGGCGAACTCGCCGGCGAATACCGGATCGGCCCGCCCGGGCCGCAGGACGAGGTCGGACAGGTTGCGGAAGGTGTGCATCATCCCCACCAGCCCGAGCGAGCCGAGCAGGAAGGTCAGCGCGTATCCGAGCGACAGCCCGAAGTTCACCGAGGTGAGCAGCATGAGCAGGACCGCGGCGATGAACACCGTCCCGGCGCGCGAGGGCAGGATGTAGATGTTGCGCTGCATCAGGCGGAAGTCGCCCGCCACCGGACCGCGCCGCCCCGGGATCAGGCGTTCGAGACGTCGCAGCCAGCGCTCGTCGTCCTCGCCGTGGCCGGCCGCGGTGGTGGCGATCGTCGGTCTGCTCATGCCGGCATTCCTCGGGCTCTCAGCTCACCGGCACGGCTCTGACCAGTTCGGAGACGAGCTCGGCGCGGCCGCGGTGGGTGAGCGTACCGCCCTTGACCGGCTTGAGGCGGTGGCCGGCGACGGCCGGCAGCACGGCCTGGACGTCGTCGGGCAGGACATGGTTGCGGCCGTCGAGCATGGCCCAGGCGCGGGCGGCCTGGAGCAGCGCGATGCCGGCCCGGGGGCTCAGGCCTTCGGCGAGCGAGGCCGAGCGGCGGCTATGGGTCAGCAGGTTCTGCACATAGTCGACCAGGGGCGCGGCGCAGCGGATCTCCCCGACCATGCGCTGGGCTACCAGGACTTCCTCGGGCGTCATGCTGGGGACTATCCGGTCGAGCATCCAGCGGCGATCCCGGCCCTCGAGCAGGGCCCGCTCGGACTTCGGGTCGGGGTAGCCCAGCTCGATGCACATCAGGAAGCGGTCGAGCTGCGATTCCGGCAGGGGAAAGGTGCCGATCTGGTCCTGCGGATTCTGCGTCGCGATCACGAAGAAGGGGTCGGGCAGGCTGCGCGCCTGGCCGTCGACTGTCACCTGGCGCTCCTCCATCGCCTCGAGCAGGGACGACTGGGTCTTGGGCGAGGCCCGGTTGATCTCGTCGGCGAGCAGGACCTGGGCGAACACCGGGCCCGGATGGAAGACGAAGCCGGCGGTATTGCGATCGAAGACGCTGATGCCGACGATGTCGGCCGGCAGCAGGTCGTTGGTGAACTGGACCCGCTTGAATCCGAGCCCCAGGGCGGCCGAGAGGGCATGCGCCAGGGTGGTCTTGCCGACGCCGGGCAGGTCCTCGATCAGGAGGTGGCCGCGGGCCAGCACGCAGGCGAGGGCGAGGCGGATCTGGGCCTGCTTCCCGACGACGATCTTGCCGACCTGGCTGGCAACCGACTGGATTTTTTCGAGCATTCGGGAGACATTCCAAGGAAATCCCGCCAATGGTGTCATGAATGGCGGCCACTGCCGCGCGGGTGGGTCCGGGCGGCGCCCATGGCCGACGGTCGGCATCCGGGGCCGGTCGCCGGTCGTCGGCGCGGTGGCATTGCCGGGTCGTGAAGGAGACGGAAATGAGTGTGATGAACGAGATCGAGGCACCCCTGGTCGAGGCGCAGCGCGAGGGCGCGGTCCTGACCGTGACGATGAACCGGCCGGCGCAGTTCAATGCGCTGTCCGAGGCCCTGATGGATGCGCTCGAGGCCGAGCTGCGCGCCGCCGGGGCAGACGAATCGCTGCGCGTGGTGGTGCTTGCCGCCCGGGGCAAGGCCTTCTGCGCGGGCCATGACCTGCGCGAGATGCGCGCCGAACCGGGGCTCGACTACTACCGAACCCTGTTCGCCCGCTGCTCGCAGCTGATGATGACGATCCAGCGCATGCCGCAGCCGGTGATCGCCCGGGTCCAGGGCGTCGCGACCGCCGCCGGCTGCCAGCTGGTGGCGATGTGCGATCTCGCGGTGGCGGCCGACACCGCCCGCTTCGCGGTCTCGGGGGTCAATCTCGGCCTGTTCTGCTCGACTCCCGCGGTGCCGCTGTCGCGCAATGTTCCCCGCAAGCAGGCCTTCGAGATGCTCGTGACCGGGGAGTTCATCGATGCGGCGACCGCGCTCGAGCGCGGGCTCGTCAACCGGGTCGTCCCGGCCGATGCGCTCGACGCGGAGATCGCCGCCCTGGCCGCCTCGATCTGCAACAAGCCGCGGGAGGCGATCGCGATCGGCAAGGACCTGTTCTACCGCCAGGCCGAGATGGGTATCGACGGTGCCTACCAGCTTGCCGGCAATACGATGGCCTGCAACATGATGGAAGCCTCGGCCCTGGAAGGCGTGCAGGCCTTCATCGACAAGCGCCGCCCGAACTGGGGCTAACCCGGCCCCTATATATAATCGGCGTTTCGCTAGCCAATCCCCTTCCATCGAAACCACCTACGAGAGAGCGGTCAATGAAAATCCTGGTGCCCGTCAAGCGAGTGGTCGACTACAACGTCAAGGTCCGCGTCAAGAGCGACCAGAGCGGGGTCGACATCGCCAACGTCAAGATGTCGATGAATCCCTTCGACGAGATCGCGGTCGAGGAAGCGGTCCGCCTGAAGGAGAAGGGCGCCGCGACCGAGGTCATCGCCGTTTCCTGCGGGGTCAAGGCCTGCCAGGAAACCCTGCGTACCGCCATGGCCATCGGGGCCGATCGGGCCATCCTCGTCGAGACCGACGCCGAGCTGCAGCCGCTCGCCGTCGCCAAGCTCCTCAAGGCCCTGCTCGACAAGGAGCAGCCCCAGCTGGTCATCGCCGGCAAGCAGGCGATCGACGATGACGCCAACCAGACCGGCCAGATGCTCGCCGCGCTCGCCGACCTGCCGCAGGCGACCTTCGCCTCGAAGGTCGAGCTCGCCGATGGCAAGGCCACGGTCACCCGCGAGGTCGACGGCGGCCTCGAGACGATCGCGATCAGCCTGCCGGCCGTCGTCACGACCGACCTGCGGCTGAACGAACCGCGCTACGTGACCCTGCCCAACATCATGAAGGCCAAGAAGAAGCAGCTCGACGTCGTCACCCCCGCAGATCTCGGCGTCGACGTGACGCCGCGGCTCAAGACCGTCAAGGTCGCCGAGCCGCCGGTGCGCGCCGCCGGCGTCAAGGTCGCCGACGTTGCCGCGCTGGTCGACAAGCTGAAGAACGAATCCAAGGTCATCTGAGAATCCACGGGAGTCACGACATGGCTGCACTGGTCATCGCCGAACACGACAACGCCAACCTCAACCCCGCGACGCTCTGCACCATCGCCGCGGCATCGAAGCTGGGCTCCGACATCACCGTGCTGGTCGCGGGCTCCGGCTGCGAGGCCGCCGCGCAGGCCGCCGCCAAGGCCGCCGGCGTCGCCAAGGTCCTGCACGCGGACGCCGTCCAGCTCGGCGACGGGCTCGCCGAGAACATCGCCGCCCAGGCGCTCGCCGTGGCCGACGGCTACGAGCACATCCTGCTGCCGGCCACCAACTGGGGCAAGAACGTCGCGCCGCGCATCGCGGCGAAACTCGACGTCGCGCAGGTTTCGGACATCATCGGCGTCGAAGGCGCCGATACCTTCCAGCGGCCGATTTACGCCGGCAACGCGATCGCCACGGTCCAGTCGGCCGACAAGGTCAAGGTGCTGACCGTGCGCGGGACCGCGTTCGATGCGGTTGCCGCCGAGGGCGGCAGCGGGGCGGTCGAATCCGTCGCGGCGGTTGCCGATTCCGGCAAGTCGAGCTTCGTCGGCCGCGAGATCGTCAAGAGCGATCGCCCGGAGCTGACGGCGGCCCGGATCATCGTCTCCGGCGGGCGCGGCATGGGCTCGTCCGAGAACTTCGAGAAGGTTCTCGAGCCGCTCGCCGACAAGCTCGGCGCCGCGATGGGCGCTTCGCGGGCGGCGGTCGACGCCGGCTATGCGCCGAACGACTGGCAGGTCGGCCAGACCGGCAAGATCGTCGCGCCCGAGCTCTACGTCGCGGTCGGCATCTCCGGCGCGATCCAGCATCTCGCGGGCATGAAGGACAGCAAGGTGATCGTCGCGATCAACAAGGACGAGGAGGCGCCGATCTTCGGGGTCGCCGACTACGGTCTCGTCGCCGACCTGTTCAGCGCCGTTCCCGAACTGACCTCTTCCCTCTGATCTCGTCCCTCCGATACGGCTTCTGGCCCGGAGGATGATCGATCCGGCGGCCGCGCTGTCCTGAAATCGGGGCGGCGCGGCCGTTATCCGTTGCGGAGATCGCCATGAGTTTCAAAGCACCGACGCGGGACATGCTGTTCACGCTCGAGCATGTCGCGGGACTGCCGGCGATCGCCGCGCTGCCGGATTTCGAGGATGCCGGCATCGATACCGCCGCCGCCGTACTGGAGGAATGCGCCCGCCTCAACGAGGAGGTCGTCGCGGTCCTCAATCGGGACGGGGATCTTTCCCCCTCGACGCTCGCCGAAGGCGTGGTCACCACCACGGCCGGCTTCGCGCAGGCGTTCCGGCAGTTCTGCGAAGGCGGCTGGCAGGGCGTCCAGCATCCGGTCGAATTCGGCGGCCAGGGCCTGCCCAAGCTGATCGCCACGCCCTGCATCGAGATGGTCAACTCGGCGAACCTGTCCTTCGCCCTCTGTCCCTTGCTCACCGACGGCGCCATCGAGGCGCTGCTGACGGCGGGCAGCGACGAGCAGCGCCGTCGGTTCATCCCGAACATGATCGGCGGCAGCTGGACCGGCACGATGAACCTGACCGAACCGCAGGCCGGTTCGGACCTCTCGATGGTCCGCAGCCGGGCCGAGCCGCAGGCCGACGGCACCTATCGGATCTTCGGCCAGAAGATCTTCATCACCTACGGCGAGCACGACATGGCCGAGAACATCGTCCATCTGGTGCTCGCCCGCACGCCTGGCGCGCCGCCCGGGGTCAAGGGAATCTCGCTGTTCATCGTGCCGAAGTACGTCATCGACGCCGAGGGCAGGCTGGGGCCGCGCAACGACGTCTGGTGCCAGTCCATCGAGCACAAGCTCGGGATCAAGGCGAGCCCGACGGCGGTGCTGATCTACGGCGATGACAAGGGCGCGGTCGGCCCGGGCGCGATCGGTTACCTCGTCGGCGAGGAGAACCGCGGCCTGGAATACATGTTCGTCATGATGAACTCGGCGCGCTTCGCGGTCGGGATGCAGGGCGTCGCGCTGGCCGAGCGGGCCTACCAGCATGCCGTCGGGCATGCGCGCGAACGGGTGCAGAGTCGCGATGTGGCGGGCTCCAGCGGGCCCGTCGCGATCATCCGGCATCCGGATGTCCGCCGCATGCTGATGACGATGCGCGCCCTCACCGAGGGCGCCCGGTCGCTGGCCTATTTCGCGGCAGCGCTGTCCGATCTCGGCCATCACGGCACGGACGAGGCGACCCGTCGCCGTGACAGCGCCGCCTACGAGTTCCTCGTCCCGATCGTCAAGGGCTGGTCGACCGAGATGTCGATCGAGGTCGCGTCGCTCGGGGTCCAGGTCCACGGCGGCATGGGCTTCATCGAGGAAACCGGAGCGGCGCAGTTCTATCGCGACGCGCGCATCCTGACGATCTACGAAGGC
Organism: Burkholderiaceae bacterium; assembly: GCA_023954135.1. GTDB lineage: Bacteria > Pseudomonadota > Gammaproteobacteria > Burkholderiales > Burkholderiaceae_E > JAMLIN01. Next base: position 28,191 of record JAMLIN010000036.1, read on the forward strand.
ACCACGGCGATCCAGGCGAACGACCTCATCGGCCGCAAGACGGCGCGCGACGGCGGGGCGGTCGCCCGGGAGATCCTCGCGCAGGTGCGCGAGACGGCGAGCGCGCTGGCCGCTGATGGCGATGCCCGACTGGGCGCGATCGGCGTGCGGCTCGCTCGGGCGGCCGCCGGCCTCGAGGCGAGCGTCGACGCCATCGTCGCGAGCTTCAAGGCGGACACCCATGCCGCCTACGGTGCGAGCGTGCCCTACCTGAGCCAGGCCGGCCTCGTCCTCTGCGGCTGGCAGCTCGGCCGGGCGGCGCTGGCCGCCCGGGCGCTGCTCGGGGATCCGGTCGCCGATCGCGGCTTTCTCGAGGCCAAGATCGCCACCGCGCAGTTCTTCGCGGAGCACCTGCTGCCGCGGGCGGCCGCCCATGGCGAGGCGGTCGCCGCAGGTGCCGGGAGCACGATGGCGCTCGACGAATCGGCTTTCTGAGCCTGCGGAACGGACGGCGAGGCGCTCACAAGCCAGCCGCGCCAGTCCTCGCGAGCAGTTCGCGGAGAAGGCGGCGGCACCCGCGAGCTGGCCGCGCACGCTCGTTCCTATCGCTTGGACGCGCGTCCGGCCCGCGGGCACCACCGCCTTCGATGAGGCGGGACAACAGATTCCGGCGGCCGCCCTGGCGGCCCTCGGAAACGGCGTTTCTATCGCAGCAGTTTCGCTGCGGTGTCGACAGGCAGGTAAAGGCTGGACGGCCGCGCGGTGAATGGCTGGAAGCCGTGATGGCGGTAGAAAGCGAGGGTCGTGTCATCCTTCGCGTCGACGATCACCGTCAGCACTGCCGGTTCGGCGCGCAGCGCCCGCAGCATGGCGTCGAACAGCAGGGTCGCACCCAGTTGCTTCCCACTGAAACCCTGATCGACGGCAAGCCGCCCGATCAGCGCTGCCGGTAGTACCGGGTAGCGCGGCAACCGCCGTGTCTGATCGTCGGGCAGGTCATGGACCGGGATGCTGGCGGCGGCCAGGGTGTAGAAACCCGCCACGGTCGCCGCACCGTCCGGCACGGCGACGAAGCAGTTGGACACGCGTCGCCGCATGTCCTGACCGGCCTGTGCCTTGAGATAGCGGTCGAGCGGTTCGACGCCGGACGTGAATCCGGCGCGATCCTGGCCCGCCAGCAGCTCGATACGGAAGCTGTCCGACACTACGAGGAAATGACGAGACGACGATGCGCGACGGCAGCACGCCGAAGCGCGTCATTTGGCTCCGGCGGGTTCAGAAGGGCGGCGGCGAGCGCCTGCTGGTCCTCGACCGCGAGCCGGAGCACCTGTGCGTCCTCTATGGTCCGCTGTGCGGCTTCCTGCGCCGCCGAAACGACGAAGTCGCTGACGCTGCGTCCCTGAAGTTCCGCCGCGCGCTTGACGATAGCCAGCGCCTCAGGGGAGAGGCGGGCTTCGACGCGTGCCGTCCGGGTCGATGATTGCGGCATGTTGCACCTCGCTTTTTCGATCGATATTGTACGGGTTTTTACCGGACAACAAGAGGCATAGCAGCGAGCCGACTGTTTCCGGTTCGTGTCGCGGTTACGCGCGCTGTCGCTCGCTCGGGCCAGGGCACTGCCGCCCTCGCGGTAGTTCAGGCGGCGGCGTTGAAGGCATCGCTGTAGCGCGCGATGCCTTGCGGTACTGGCCCATGCAGGGCCAGCGCCAAGAAATAGTCGGGCGGTACGTCTGGCAGTTGCAGGCCCGCATGGGCCTGAAAGCCAAAGCGCCCGTAGTAAGCGGGATCTCCCAACAGCACGCAACCTGCGGCCTGCATGGCCCGCAGCTCGGACAGCGCCTGTTCCATCAGGCGTGAACCGATGCCTTGCTCCTGCCTTGGCGGCAGGACGGAGATCGGCCCCAATCCATACCAGCCCTCGGCCTGCTGATGGTGGCCATCAGTGATCGTGACGGGGGACAGCGCAACGTGGCCGACGATCTGCCCATGTTCTTCGGCCACGATGGAAAGCGTCAGTTGATTGGCTGCGCGCAAGGCGCGCACGATGAATTGCTCGGTGTGGCTGGTGTGCGGTGCATCGGTGAAAGCCGCAATCGTGACGGCTTCGATGGTGGCAATGTCATCCGGGGTTTCGTGTCGGAGCTGGATGGTCATGGGCTTGTCTTGGGTTGCTTCCTGAAAACGTAGAACGGGCTGGGCGTGTCGGCGCGATGCCCATCGCAGGGTGGCGCGGATCGCACTCGTCCACCACCAGCGCTTCATCGAAGGCGGTGGTGCCCGCGGGCCGGCCGCGCGTCCAAGCGATAGGAACGAGCGTGCGCGGCCGGCTCGCGGGTGCCGCCGCCTTCGCCACGAAAGCAGCAGCGCGCGCGGCGCGATCAGCGCAGCCGCAGGGTGGCCCGGATCGCGCCGTGATCCGATGCGAGCCGTCCGGGCTCGCTGAGGTGGTCGTTGAAGTAGTCGACCCGCTCGACCTCGGCGATCGCATGCTTGCCTTCGCGCAGGAACTCCTCGGACAGCAGGATGTGGTCGATGCTGTCGGGCTCGCCGAGATGGAACTTGGTGTAGCCGACGCGATGCGTCAGGATGTTCGGCGCCTGCAGCGCGGCGGCATGGTAGAGCTGGATGTCGCGGCGGGCGAGGTTCTTCGGCGCCATCCGGCCGGCGACCAGGTTGGTCGTCGCCGCCTTGGCATGATCGTTGAAATCCCCGAGCACGATCACCGGCATGCGCGATTGGTGCAGGTCGCGCATGAGCAGGGCACGCAGGCCGCCCGCCTCGGCGGCGCGCATCAGCAGCGATCGCATGTGCGCCCTGGCTTCGATCACCGGGTCGTCCATGTCCTCGCCCGGGCCTCCGGGGACGGACGCCCGGTTGGGGCGCCGTGACTTCAGGTGCACCACGTAGACGCGCGCCGGCACCGGGCGGCGTCGGCTGCTGGCCAGGTCGATGGTGACGCCGAGCACCGGTCGCGAGAAGCGATCGTGGAGGGTTTCGGGCAGTCCGATCTCGGGGGCGCCCGGCAGGCGGACCGCGAAGCCGTCGGGGATCCGCTCGACGGTCTCGACTTCGCCGAGGGCATCGAGCCAGGAGAGCAGGGCGACCCGCGGCAGGTCGGACCCGGCGTGGCGCTCGGGCGCCGCGATCCAGCGCGGCGGTGGGCCGGCGCAGCGGGACACGGTCTCGCGCAGGGCTTCCTCGTCGAAGACCTCCTGCAGGCCGACGAGCTGGCTTGCGAGGGTATCGATCATGCCGGCGAGCCAGGCGGACTTGGCCTCGAATTCCTCGGGACTGTAGCCCGCATCCTGGTAGATGGCCCGTCCCGGCATCCGCAGGTTGAGGGTGTTCAGCGAGGCGATGCGCAGTCGATCGCTCGAGTTCATCAGAAGCTCATACGACGATGCCGGCCCGGCTGGCGATGAACACCGCCTGGGCGCGATTGGTGGCGCCGATCGCCCGCAACACGGCGCTGACATGGATCTTGACCGTATTGTCGGACAGACCCAGCTCGTCGGCGATCAGGCGATTGGTCCGGCCCTGCACCAGCAGGCGCAGCACTTCCCGCTGGCGATGCGTCATGCGCCCGATGGCTGCGCCGGCACGTGCCGCCGCTTCCTCGAGGCCGTCCGCCGGGGGGCCGGGCAATTCGTCGGGCCGGGCCGGATCGCGGTTCATCGTCTCGGCCGGTACGTAGATCTCGCCTCCCGCGACCCGTTGCAGCGCGCGCGCGGTCTCCTCCCGGTTGGCCGTCTTCGGGATGAAGCCCCGGGCGCCACGCTCCAGCGAGCCGAGGATCAGGGCTCGGTCGACGCTGCCCGAGAGCACGACGACGGGCGTCGCCGGCCGCCTTGCGCGAAACCGGTCGAGCGCGCAGTAGCCGCCCAGGCCTGGCAGCTTCAGGTCGAGCAGGACCAGCGTGATCCCGGGTTCGCGCTCGAGGATGTCGAAGCCGTCCTCGAAGGTGCCGGCCCAGAGAAGCATGGCCGCCGGCTCGAGCGTCTCGACCAGGGCCTGCAGCCCGTCGGCGACCAGCGGATGGTCGTCGATCAGGAGCATCCGGCGGACCGGCGGCTCTCCGTCACCGGCCGTTTCCGGGTTGCCGGCCAGGCGGTCCGCCTCGCTAGTAGTTGGTGACATTGCTCTCGACCATGCAGTCGGGGTGCTGGTTCCAGCGGTTCTCGCAGTAGGCGAGCCGCACGCGTTCCTGGCAGGCGAAGCGGGTCAGGAAGCCCGCCTTGGCGCATTGCGCCTGTTGTGCTGCCGCCAGCGAGACCTCCTGGCCTGCGGGTGGCGGGGAAGCGGGGCTTGCATCGTCCGGCGCCTGCTGCCCCTGCGATGCGTCGGCGGCTTGCGTATCCGCCGCCGGGCCCGGTGGCTGATCCGGCACGGGCTCGCCGCCCGGCTGGTTGATCGGTGGAGCGCTCGACAGCGGGCTGGACTCGGGGAACGCCGGCACGTTGCCGGGTGCGGGCGCCTGCCCACCGAAGCCCGGCGGCGACCCTCCGATGGCGGGCGGCACCGGCTGGCGTGTCGGCGGCAGGATCTCCCGGTTCCATTCGAGGGTCGACGGAATCCCGGGCATCTGGTCCGTGATGTCCTCTTCGCCGAGAAGAGGGTCGAGCCGGTCCGGTGCAGGCGCCCCATTCGTATCCGGCGTCGCCGGCGTCCCGGCATCAGGGACGGGCATCCCGGTTCCCGGCGGCGCCTGCAAGGACCCCGGGGCCGGTGGCGCCCGGAGCACTCCCGCGAGAGGCGCATCGGCGGGCCCGGTACCGGGTGGCGGCGCCTCGAGCGCCTGCTCGCGGGCGAATGCCTCCTCCTGCTTCGCCGGATCGATCGGCGGCACGACGGGGTCCCCGAGGGGCACCGCGGTCCGGTGGACATGGACGAGGGCGACGACCCCGATCGTGGTGATCGCGGCAAAACCGGCCAGCGCGCGCAGGAACTGGCGAAACGCCGGCGAGATCGGCGAGGCATCGCGTAGCGGCGCATCGCAGCGCTTGCAGCGCAGGGCCTCGTCGGTGTTCTCGAGCCCGCAACGGGGGCATGGCTTGGGCATCAGCTGGCTGCTCGCCCCTCCAGGGGCTCTTTTCGGTCCGAAGAATCGAGGATAGCAGCAAGCCCGCATCCGATTGCATCGTCGCCTTGCACCGATATAGACTGTACGAATGAACAGTATCGAAGGCAAGCAGGGGCGGAACGACCGTCCGGCGGCCCGCGGGCGCGGGGCGGTATCGCAGCCGCCCGGGCGCTTCGCCCGCGAGCATCGCATCCCGATCGCCGAGGCGACGGCCTGTGCGAGCGGCGTGTCGGACGATGTCCCGGTGCCATCGCCCGCGACCCATGTCGCCGATGAGCGGGCGCGCCGGATCATCACCAGGAACGATTCGCCCGATGTCTTCTTCACCCGGTCCATCAATCCCTATCGCGGCTGCGAGCATGGCTGTGTCTACTGCTACGCGCGCCCCTGCCACGCCTACCTCGATCTTTCGCCGGGGCTCGATTTCGAGACACGGCTGTTCGCCAAGCGCAATGCCGCCGAATGCCTGCGTCGCGAGCTGGCCACACGGGCCTACCGTTGCGAGCCGATCTGCATCGGCACCGCTACCGACTGCTACCAGCCGATCGAGCGGGGCCTGCGGATCACTCGCGAGATCATCGAGACCCTCGTCGGCTGCCGGCATCCCTTTTCGCTCATCACCAAGTCGGCGCTGGTCGAGCGCGACCTCGACCTGATCGCGTCGGCAGCCCGCGATGGCACCGCGGCCGTCTACGTCACCGTCACCTGCCTCGATCCGGCTCTCGCGCGTGCCTGGGAGCCGCGGGCCGCCGCCCCCTGGCGGCGCATCGAGACGATCCGCCGGCTCGCCGATGCTGGCGTGCCGGTCGGGGTGATGGTCGCTCCGATCGCCCCTTTCCTGAACGACGGCGACATCGAGGCCGTGCTCGAGGCGGCCGCGCGGGCCGGCGCCCGCAGCGCGCACTACACCATCCTGCGGCTGCCCGACGAGCTCCTGACGGTCTTCACCGACTGGCTGCGCGAGCGCTTCCCGGATCGGGCCGAGCGGGTGATGGCCCGCATCCGCGACCTCCGCGCTGGCCGCATGAACGATCCGCGCTTCCATGGCAGGATGCGGGGAGAGGGCGTCTGGGCCGACCTGATAGCGCGGCGCTTCGCCCTGGCGGCGAGGCGGCAGGGGCTCGTCACCGACCGGGCGGAACTGCGCGAAGATCTCTTCGTCCCGCCGACCCGCGAGCCGGCGCGGTCCTGCGATGACTCCCAGGCCTCGCTCTTCTGATCACCCGCCTTGTCTCACGCTTGCGCAAGCGATATAATTTCAGGTTTTCCGGGGTTTTGCGTTCCAGGTTTGCCGGGGCGATCCGGAGCCACCATATTTGCGCAAGATCGCAGACAAGGATAGCCACATGGTCGTCATTCGACTGTCGCGCGGCGGCGCCAAGAAGCGCCCCTTCTACAACATCGTCGCCACCGACCGCCGTAACCGGCGCGATGGCCGCTTCATCGAGCGGATCGGTTTCTACAACCCGATGGCGGCCGGGCAGGAAACGCCGCTGCGCATCGCGATGGACCGGCTCGAGCACTGGCGCTCCAATGGCGCCCAGGTGAGCGAATCCGTCGAGCGGCTGGTGCGTCAGGCGGCAAAGGCCGCCCCTCAGGCCGAAGCCGCCTGATACGGCTCCGCCTTCAACCGCATGACCGCGTTGGGGCGCCTTGCCGTGCTATAGGCACTGTCTTCGGCGCCCCGCCTTGTCCTGCGATCGAATGCGAAGCCGTCTGATGTCCAGCCGGCCGGTGCTTCGCGCCATCGCCTCGTGACCGGGGCCGACGTGAATCCACCGGCCGATCTCGTCGAGCTCGGCCGTATCGCCGGCGCCTACGGCGTGCGTGGCTGGCTCAAGGTCCGGCCGCATGGGCGGGCCGACGAATCGGCGCTGCGATCGGCGTCCGAGGCATGGATCCGGTCGATCCAGCCGCCAGCTCCGGGTGCGCCTCCCGGTGGCGAAGCCTGGAAGCGCATCGAGCTCATCGAGGCACGCCCCCATGCCGATGTGCTGTTGTTGCGGATCGATGGCTGCGACAGTCGCGAGCAGGCCGAGCAGCTCAAGGGCTTCGCGATCGCGGCGCCACGCTCATCCTTTCCCGAGTCCGGACCGGACGAGTACTACTGGGTCGATCTCGTCGGCTGCGAAGTGATCGGCCAGCAGGGGGCCATCCTCGGCCGGGTAGTGGCGATCGAGGATTTCGGCGCGCCGCATCCGGTGCTCAGGGTCGGCGGGGCCGACGGCGCGAGCCATCTGATCCCCTTCACCGCACCGATCATCGGTGACGTCGATCTCACCGCGAAACGGATAGACGCCGACTGGGCGGCCGACTACTGATGCGGATCGATGTAGTCAGCATCTTCCCGGCGATGTTCGCGGCGATCAGCGAGCACGGCATCACCGCCCGGGCGCTCGAGCGCGGTCTCTGGAGCCTCGAATGCTGGAATCCCCGCGACTTCACCCACGACGCCTATCGGCGGGTCGATGACCGTCCCTACGGCGGCGGCCCCGGGATGGTGATGCTCGCCGAGCCGCTCGCGGCGGCGATCGCTGCGGCAAGCCAGGCGGCGGGCGATGCCGGGGGGCACGCCGGCGCCAGCCCGTCGCATCGCATCTACCTGAGCCCCCAGGGCCGTCCGCTCACCCATGACCGGGTCGTCGAGCTGGCGGCCATGCCTTCGCTGCTGCTGGTCGCCGGTCGCTACGAAGCGATCGACCAGCGGCTCATCGATACCCGGATCGACGAGGAGATCTGCATCGGCGATTTCGTGGTCTCGGGCGGCGAGCTTCCCGCGATGATGCTGATCGACGCGATCGTGCGCATGCTGCCCGGGGCGGTCAACGACGATGAATCCGTCCTGCGCGATTCCTTCGCCGACGGCCTGCTCGACTGTCCTCACTACACCCGGCCCGAAGTCTTCGAATCGATGCCGGTGCCCGCGGTGCTGATGTCGGGGCACCACGCGAGGATCGCCCGCTGGCGCCGCGAGCGGGCCCTGGAGCTGACCCTCGCCCGTCGACCCGAGCTGATCGAGCGCGCCAGGACGGCCGGTCGGCTCGATCGCGATGACGAGCGCTGGCTCGCCGCCCATCCGGCCCGGGATCTCGGGAAGGGTGAAGGGACCGGGTAGGGGTGCGACGAAAGGGGTGAACATGATCGGTGAGAGCGCCGGCAACGCGCTATAATCATTGGTTCACCATCCTCTGGGCGGGCAAAGAACACCTCCCCGAAGGGCATCGCCACTCGATGACCCGCGCCGCCGAACGATGGTCAAGGAGCCGAAATGGACATCATCAAGCTGCTCGAAGAGCAGGAAATCGCCCGCCTGGGCAAGGAAATCCCGGAGTTCGCTCCCGGCGACACCGTGGTCGTGAACGTGAACGTGGTCGAGGGCACCCGCAAGCGTGTCCAGGCCTACGAAGGCGTGGTGATCGCCCGTCGCAATCGCGGGCTGAATTCCGCCTTCACCGTGCGCAAGATCTCCTCGGGCGAGGGCGTCGAGCGAACCTTCCAGCTGTACTCCCCGCTGATCGCCTCGATCGTCGTCAAGCGCCGCGGCGATGTCCGTCGCGCCAAGCTCTACTACCTGCGCGACCGGTCCGGCAAGTCCGCCCGCATCAAGGAAAAGCTCCCGATGCGCAAGGACGCGAAGGCCGGCTGATGCCGGCCGCGCCGACATCCGTACGGATCGGCGCCGAGCGGTGAGCACCAGGCGTTGCCAGCCCCGGGATGCCGGAGCCGGGGCGCCCGCCACGGAGGCGGGCTCGATACCCGCCGGCACCGGCGGGCGGGTCATCGTGCCCGGTGCGCCGACGCTGATCCGCTCGGTTCTCGATCCGACGATCCTGCCGGCCGAACCGGCCGACGACGGTCTGCTGGCGTTGCCGCCCGAGCGCCTGCTTCTCCCGGCGCTGCGCCAGCGCTTCTACTACCCGCCGGCGCGCTGGCACATCGAGCAGCAGTCCGACCGCGTCCTGTTGCCCGGTGTTTCCGGCGAGTTGCGCCCCGCATCCGTGCTGGTGCCGATCGTCGATCGGGCCGACGGGCCGGTGGTCCTGCTGACCCTGCGCACCACCCACCTGCGCCAGCATTCGGGCCAGGTCGCCTTTCCGGGCGGGCGGGTCGAAGCGCAGGACCGCGATGTCATCCATACCGCCCTGCGCGAGGCCGAGGAAGAGGTCGGGCTCGACCCGGCACTGGTCGAGGTCGTCGGCAAGATGCCCGAGTACATGACGGGAACGGGCTACCGGGTGACCCCGGTGGTCGGGCTCGTATCGCGCAAGGCCGTCCTGGTGCCCGACCCGGGCGAAGTGGCGGCGGCCTTCGAGGTGCCGCTGGCCTTTCTCATGGATCCGCGCAACCACGAGCGCCGCCGCTACGATGTGGACGGCGTGAAGCGGACCTTCTTCGCGATGCCCTGGGGGCCGCCCGGGCAGGAGCCGTATTTCATCTGGGGCGCCACCGCGGCGATGCTTCGCAACCTGTACCATTTCCTGCGTGCCGACTAGCGAATCGCATCATGGGACTGATCGCGCTTGCCGTTGCACTGCTGATCGAGCAGCTCCGGCCCCTGCGGCCTGACAACCGCCTGTACCGCCTCGCGCGCGAGGCGGTCGACCTGGCGCGCAGGCAATCCAGGACCGACCGCCCCTTCGACGCGGTGATCGGCTGGTTCGCGGTCGTCGCGGGAAGCATCGTGCTGGTGCTCGTCCTCCAGTGGATCGCGGCGGCGATCGGCTCCCTTGCTTCCTTCCTCCTCCATGTAGGGATCCTCTACCTGACGATCGGCTTCCGGCAGTTCGGCCACAATCTGGCGGCGATACTCGCCGCCCTGGGGCGTGATGACCCCGGGCGCGCCAGCCGGCTTCTCGATGACTGGATTGCCGCGGGCGAGGGCCATGCCGCTACAGCGAGGCCGGAGCCCGCCGCCGGCGACGAGCTGCCTGGTCGGGTCCGGCTCTGTCGCACAGCGATCACCCACGCCCTGATGACGGCGCATCGCGAGCTGTTCGCGCCGATCCTCGCGTATCTCCTGCTGCCTGGAGCGATCGGGCCGGTGGTTTATCGCATGGTGGATCTGCTCGCGCGGCGCTGGGCGGAACCGGGATCCGCGGAATCGGATCCGGCGGCCGATGATCCGGTAGCGCGGACTGCCGATGGCGAATCCGCCGAAGATCCGCGGACGCATGATCCGGCGACCGAGAGCATCGATGACCCGCATGCCGGCATCGCCGCCAGGGGCATGTACATCGTCGACTGGATTCCCTTGCGGGTGACCGCCGCCGGGTTCGCGATCGCGGGCGACTTCGAGGATTCGACCTACTGCTGGCGGGCGGCGATCGCCGCCGGCGCTGGCCATGATCGCCGTGCGATGCTGGCGGCGATCGGGGGCGGGGCGCTCGGGCTCGACCTCGTCGACCCGGATCGCGACCGCCGCTGGGCGGGGGACCGCGGCAATGGCGCCTCGGGTCCTTTCGACTGGGTAGGGGCGCCGCCGGATGCGGCAGGCATCCGCAGCGCCATTGCCCTGATCTGGCGAGCCGCGACCCTGGTGGTCGGCCTGTTCGTGCTTGTCTCGCTGTCCAGCTGGCTGGGTAACTAGTCGCGTTCGTGCAGCTCGGTGAAGAGGCGATAGCGCAGCGCATCGATCTCGCCCGCTTCGACCGCGGCGCGGATGGCGCAGCCCGGCTCGTGGCGATGGGTGCAGCTATGGAAGCGGCACTTGCCGATCAGCGGCCCGAATTCGGCCATGGCATGGACGCGCTGCGATGCCGACAGATGCGCCAGCCCGAAGGTCTGGAAGCCCGGCGAGTCGATGATCCTCGCGTCCGGGGCGATCGCGGGGTCGAGGTCGAACAGGCGGCTGAAGGTGGTTGTGTGCCGACCGGTGCCCAGTGCGGTGGAGATCGACCGGGTCGCCTGCTCGGCGTGAGGGGCGAGCGCGTTGACCAGCGAGGACTTCCCCATTCCGGATTCGCCGAGCAGGAGGGTGATCGAGCCCGCCAGCCAGGGGCGTAGCGCCGCTACCGCCTCGGCCGGCGCCGACCGCGCCGCGACCTCGACCACCGGATGGCCGAACGAGCGCAGGAGCTCGAGCCGCGGGCCGATGCGCCGGTGAGCCTGCACGAGGTCGGTCTTGTTCGCGATCACCAGCAGCGCGATTCCGGCGGCATCGATGGCCAGCATGAGCCGCAGCAGGAGCTCCTCGGCATAGTGGGGATCGCCGGCGATCACGACCGCCGCCCGGTCCACGTTGGCGGCGAGCGCCTTGCTGCGATGGCGATCGCTGCGCAGCAGGAGATTGCGCCGCGGTTCGATCCGTTCGATGACCGCCTGGTCGGCGCCGAGCCTCATGGCGGTGACGAGGTCGCCGACGCATGCCTCGGTCCGCTTGCCCCGGCTCACCGCCGGCCGTTCCGCACCGTCGGCCTCGAAGCGCAGCAGGTAGCGTCGGCCGTAGCTCGCGACGACGAGGGCGGCTTCAGGCCCCGCCGCCGTGGATGCCATCGGACTTGGCCGCGCAGATGAAGTCGTTGCGGGTCAGGCCGCCCGCCGAATGCGTCGACCACGCGAGCCGGCAGCTGGCGTACTCGACCTCCATGCGGGGATGATGATCCTCGGCATTGGCCATCGCGGCGATGCGGTTGACGAAGGCCATGGTGGCGTCGAAGTCGGGAAACCGGAACTCCCGCTCGATCGCGCCGCCGACCTCGGCCCAGCCGGGCAGCAGGGCGAGCAACGCGGCCGCCTCCGTCGCGGCAAGGGCGGCGTCCCGATGGCGGCAGGATTCGGCGCGCAGGGAATCGGCTGTGGTCGGCTCGTTCATGAGGGGCTGGCCTCGGTGATCGGCGTGGACATGGCGCGCAGGCGGCCGATCCGGATCGCGGCCGGCGGATGCGAATCGTAGAAGGCCGAATGCAGCGGATCGGGCGTGAGGGTCGAGGCATTGTCCTGGTAGAGCTTCACCAGGGCCGCAACGAGCGCGGCGCCGTCGGCATGGCTGGCGGCGAACGCGTCGGCCTGGAACTCGTCGCGCCGGGACATCAGGCTTGCGAGCGGCCCGAGCGGGAATACGAAGGCGGGCAGGGCGATGAAGAAGAGCACCAGCGCCGCGGCGTCCATCAGCTCCGGTACCGGCGTCACGCCGAGCCCCTGGTAGAACCACGGCCGGCCGGCGAGCCAGCCGAGCAGCCACAGCCCTGCCGCGCTGAGCGCGAAGCTGATCACCATCCGGCGCAGCACGTGGCGATGGCGGAAGTGGCCGAGTTCATGAGCGAGCACCGCCTCGATCTCGCCGGCGTCGAGGCGCTCGAGCAGGGTGTCGAAGAAGACGATTCGCTTGGCGCGGCCGAAGCCGGTGAAGTACGCGTTGCCGTGGGCGGAGCGCTTGCTGCCGTCCATCACGAACAATCCCTTGGAAGCGAAGCCGCAACGGGCGAGCAGGCACTCGACACGCTCGCGCACACCGCCTTCGGGCAGGGGCTCGAAGCGGTTGAAGAGCGGCGCGATCACCGTGGGGTAGGCGTAGAGGACGAAGATGTTGAAGCCGACCCAGACCAGCCAGGCATGGATCCACCACTGTTCGCCGGCGCCGCGCATCAGCGCGAGGATCGCCCACAGCAGCGGCACGCCGAGCGCGAGTCCGACGAGCAGGTTGCGGCCGATGTCGGCGAAGAAGAGCGCCGGCGTCATCCGGTTGAAGCCGAATCGGCGCTCGAGGTGGAACTGTCGGTACCAGGCGATCGGGATGCCGATCGCGCCGGAGAGCAGGCTCACCGCGAGGACGAAGCCGATCTGCGCGGTCATCGGCTGCTCGGCCGCGAGCCCGGCGAAGAGATCGTGCAGCCACTGCAGGCCGCCGAGCAGGACGAGGACGACCACGAGACCGGTGGAGACGAGGTCGTCGACCTGGCCGAGCCGGGTGCGGGCGATCGTGTAGGCCGCGGCGCGCTGGTGCGAAGCAAGCCCGATGCGATCGGCGAACGCCTGCGGTACGGCGTCGCGATGGGCCGCGACATGGCGGATCTGCCGCATCGCGAGCCAGGTGCGCAGCCCGGCGGAAACCGCCAGGGCGAGGACGAACATCGAGGTGAATGCCAGAGTGTCCAACGGGGCGCTCATGCGAGAATCGGGACGGAGAAAATTATGTCACAGCCATCTGAAAACCCTTCCTCGGCGCCCGGCGACGCCATACGTCCCGATGCGAACCGCCTGCTCTGGCTCGACATGGAGATGACCGGGCTCGATCCGGAGCGCGATCGCATCATCGAGCTCGCGATCATCGTCACGGACGGCGATCTCAACGTGCTCGCCGAGAGCGAAGCGTACGTCGTCCACCAGTCCGATGCCGTGCTCGACGCCATGGACGCCTGGAACAAGTCGACCCATGGCCGCAGTGGCCTGATCGACAGGGTCAGGGCCTCGACGCTCGATGAAGCCGCGGCGCAAGCCGCGATGCTCGAGTTCGCCGCCCGCTGGGTGCCGGCGCGCGCTTCGCCGATGGCCGGCAACTCGATCTGCCAGGACCGCCGTTTCCTGGCGCGCTTCATGCCCGCGCTCGAGGCGCATTTCCACTATCGCAACCTCGACGTGAGCACGCTCAAGGAGCTCTGCAAGCGATGGCAGCCGGAGATCGCGCGCGGCTTCGCCAAGCGCGGCGCCCATACGGCGCTTGCCGACATCCGCGAATCGATCGAGGAGCTGCGCTACTACCGCGAGCGCTTCATCGTGGCTCCGCCCGCCGGTACAGCCTGAAGCGCTCGTCGATCCGGTCGCGGCGCTTGCCGGACCAGGCCAGCGTGGCATCGGGCACCGGTGCCGGCTCGGTGAAGGCGAGGGGCCCTTCGTCCTGGATCAGCAGCCACCCGCAGGTCTCGCCGGGCGGGTCGAGGCGCGGCTCGGCGAAGTAGTAGATGCTGGCGCGCTCGGCACGTCCCAGTCCGTGCGTCTCGACGCAGGTGTCCGACCCGGCGATGTGCTCGCGCATGCCGAGGCCGATGTCACGATAGGTGTTGCGGGCATCGAAGGCGGATAACCACAGGCTCATCAGCAGGAACCATGTGAACACCAGCCCGCCCGCCGACAGCACGACGGCGCGCCAGATCACCGGCCGCTGGCGCGAGACGCGCCAGCGCACGAGCAGCAGCCATGCGATCGTCGCCAGCACGCCGAGCACGAGCTCGAGGAAGATCCAGTCGGGGACGAACTCGGGCGCGAACATCGACGCCCGGTAGGCCATGCGGGGTGGGTACCCGGTATTGAAGGCGATCCAGTAGGCCCAGACGGCGACGCCGAGAAGGGTGTAGACCGTCACCGCGAACCAGTCGATCAGGCTGACGATCCCGCGCCCGAGGGTCGGCAGGCCGACCGCCGCGAGCATGGCCAGCGGCGGTACCAGCGGCAGCAACTCGGCCTCGTTGGCGTTGCGGGCGAAGATCGCCGGAATCGCGAGGCACGCCAGGGTCGCGAGCGGCAGGGCGATGGCGGGGAGATCGAGCTTGCCGCGCCAGCGGCCGATCGCCCACAGGGCCAGCGGCCAGACCGGCCAGTAGTACCAGGGCATCGTCCTCGCCACGTAGACGAGGGTCTGGGTGGTCGGCAGCCATACCGTCGATTCGGCGTTCCAGGCGAGCCACTGGGCGAGGTACTCGCGGGATTCCGGGCTCGCGCCGGCGAGGGCGAGCGGCCAGGCCGCGCCCGCGACGACCGCCAGCGGCAGGCTTACCGTGAAGGTCGAGCGGCAGACCAGCCGGAACGGCCGGGAGATCAGCGGCAGCGCGAGCCAGGCGAGGAGCATCGCGATGGCGGGGGCCAGCCCGCGTGTCGCCACGCTGGCGGCGATCGCCAGGGCGACGATGACCGCGCCGCGGCGGGGCCGGTCGAGCGACCAGGCGGCGCCGAACAGGAACATCGTGACGAGCCCGACCTGGCCCGCGGCGGCGGTCGTCTCGTGCATCCGGGTGATGAGGCCGAGGCAGGCAAGCAGAACGAGCAGGCCCGAGTCGGCGATCGCCCGGCCGAAGTCGGTGCGGCTCGCGCCCGCCCCCAGGGGGTCGGGCGGCAGCAGTCCGGGGCGGCGGCTGAGCGCATAGCTCGCGTACCAGAATGCGATCAGGGTGAGGGCGAGCCCGGTCGCCGAGGCCAGCATGGCGCTCTGGTGCAGCGGCGCGGCGAAGGCGAACAGCTTCGCGATCAGGGCGGCGAACACGAAGGGCAGCGGGCCGCCGTCGTGGAGCGCCCACATGCCGGCGATGTTCGGCACGAGCCAGTCGAAGGGGCCGCCTCGCGCCATCGTCAACGCGATGCCGAAGCCGGCGGCATCGTCGACCCGCCAGGGGTCGCGGCCGATGAAGCCGGGCAGGACGTACAGGCCGCAGAGCAGCAGCAGCGCCCAGCGCGGAAGCTTGCGGGCCTGCAGGCGCGTGACCAGGAATGCGCGCATCGGTGGGATTGTCGGATCGGCTATGCCGGACAGGCCTGCTCGACCCGACCGGGCCGGGGGGAGCGGGCGCCAGCCCCGATGATATGGAAAAAAGACCTCTGCGCGAGGTCGCTTCGGCCGCGCTGGCAGGCGCGGCCGGTCTCGCCGGCGCGAAGCGGTGCTTCGCGAATTCCCGGCTCGACCCCACCCAGGGGGGCGTTTTTCATCTTGGGGCGGCCCGGCGATGAAAAGTGACCCCCACGCTCCCCCGCTTCGCGGGCTCGCTGCCCCCCGAGGGGGCGTTTTTCATCTTGGGACGGCCCGGCGATGAAAAAAGGCAGCGCCTGCTGCCTTCCCGTGCATCGCGGCCGCCTGGCCGGAATCGGTTCCGACCGCCGTCGGGGCGGCCGGAGGATCCTGCCGGCGAGGGGCGGTCAGCCCCGGCGGGGCGTGGTGCGGCCGAACTTCTGGCGGAACTTCTCGACCCGGCCGGTCTCGATGATGCGCTGCTGCGCGCCCGTGTAGAACGGATGCGAATCCGAGGTCACGTCGAGCTTGAACAGCGGATACTCCTTGCCGTCGTCCATCTTGATCGTTTCGCGGGTATTCGCGGTCGACCGGGTGATGAACTTGAAGCCGCTCGACATGTCCTGGAAGACGACGTCGCGATATTCGGGGTGGATACCTTCTTTCATGGCTCGATAACCGTGGTTCGGCGGTGATTCGGGTTTTCCGCGGCCACCGCGGAAAACCAATGATTATATCTTGTGGGCCAGCTTGTGGAAAGCCGCCCTGATCCGGGCCCGGTCAGCTGCCCCGGCGCATCATGTCGAAGAACTCCTGGTTGTTCTTCGTGGCGCGCATCTTGTCGAGCAGGAACTCCATGGCCGCGAGCTCGTCCATGTCGTGCAGGAGCTTGCGCAGGATCCATATCTTCTGGAGCACGTCGGGCTTGATCAGCAGCTCCTCGCGCCGGGTACCCGAGCGGTTGATGTCGATCGCCGGATAGACCCGCTTCTCCATCATCCGGCGGTTCAGGTGCAGCTCCATGTTGCCGGTGCCCTTGAACTCCTCGTAGATGACCTCGTCCATACGGCTGCCGGTGTCGATCAGGGCGGTGGCGATGATGGTGAGCGAGCCGCCTTCCTCGATGTTGCGGGCCGCGCCGAAGAAGCGCTTGGGCCGCTGCAGGGCGTTGGCATCGACGCCACCGGTCAGGACCTTGCCGGAGGCGGGGACCACGGTGTTGTAGGCGCGCGCGAGACGGGTGATCGAATCGAGCAGGATGACGACGTCCTGCTTGTGCTCGACCAGGCGCTTGGCCTTCTCGATGACCATCTCGGCGACCTGCACATGGCGCGTCGCGGGTTCGTCGAAGGTCGAGGCCACGACCTCGCCGCGCACAGAGCGCTGCATCTCGGTGACTTCCTCGGGCCGCTCGTCGATCAGCAGCACGATCACGAAGACATCCGGATGGTTCGAGGTGATCGCGTGCGCGATGTGCTGCATGAGGACGGTCTTGCCGGCCTTCGGCGGAGCGACGATCAGGCCGCGCTGGCCCTTGCCGATGGGCGCGATCATGTCGATGATCCGGCCGGTGATGTTCTCCTCGGCCTTGATGTCGCGCTCGAGCACCATCGGCTTGTTCGGGTGCAGCGGCGTGAGGTTCTCGAACAGGATCTTGT
>JAMLIN010000037.1 GCA_023954135.1 Burkholderiaceae bacterium
GCGACCAACTACCTGAACTCGGTCGCGCCGCCCTTCTTCAAGGCGCTCGTCCATTACGCGCACGACGGCTCGTACTCATGGCACTGCCCCGGCCATTCCGGTGGTGTCGCCTTCCTGAAGAGCCCGGTGGGGCAGATGTTCCACCAGTTCTTCGGCGAGAACATGCTGCGGGCCGATGTCTGCAACGCGGTCGACGAGCTCGGCCAGCTGCTCGATCACACCGGGCCGGTGGCGGCTTCCGAGCGCAATGCGGCGCGCATCTTCAATACCGACCATCTCTTCTTCGTCACCAACGGCACGTCGACCTCAAACAAGATCGTCTGGCATTCCAGCGTGGGTGGCGGCGATGTCGTCCTGGTCGATCGCAACTGCCACAAGTCGGTGCTGCATTCGATCATCATGACCGGGACGATCCCGATCTTCCTGCAGCCGACCCGCAACAACCACGGCATCATCGGGCCGATCCCGCTCTCGGAGTTCAGCCCGGAGAGCATCGCCGCCAAGATCGAGGCCAACCCGCTGATCACCGACAAGAGCAAGCGGCCGCAGGTGATGACGATCACGCAGTCGACCTACGACGGCATCATCTACAACGTCGAGACGATCAAGGCGCAGGTCGAGGACTACGTCGAGGCGATGCACTTCGACGAAGCCTGGCTGCCGCACGCCTGCTTCCATCCCTTCTATCACGAGTTCCACGCGATCGGGCCCAACCGGCCGCGCTCGCGCGATGCGCTCGTGTTCTCGACGCAGTCGACCCACAAGCTGCTCGCCGGGCTGTCGCAGGCCTCGCAGATCCTCGTGCAGAACTCGGAGTCGCGCAGTCTCGACCAGTACCGCTTCAACGAAGCCTTCCTGATGCATACCTCGACCAGCCCGCAGTACGCGATCATCGCCTCGTGCGATGTCGCCGCCGCCATGATGGAGCCGCCGGGTGGCACCGCCCTGGTCGAGGAGTCGATCTTCGAGGCGCTGGAGTTCCGCCGGGCGATGCGCAAGGTCGACAAGGAGTTCGATGAATCCTGGTGGTTCAAGGTATGGGGCCCGGAGGATCTCGCCGAGAACGACATCGGCAATCGCGAGGATTGGTTCCTCGCCTCGGACGCCGCCTGGCACGGCTTCGGCGAGCTCGCCGACGGCTTCAACATGCTGGACCCCATCAAGGCGACCATCGTGACGCCGGGGCTCGACATCGACGGCAAGTTCGACGAGCAGGGGATCCCGGCGGCGATCGTCACGAAGTATCTCGCCGAGCACGGGGTGGTCGTCGAGAAGACCGGGCTCTATTCCTTCTTCGTGATGTTCACCATCGGCATCACCAAGGGGCGCTGGAACTCCCTCGTCACCGAGCTGCAGCAGTTCAAGATGGACTACGACTCGAACCAGCCCCTGTGGCGGGTGATGCCCGAGTTCGTCGAGGCGCATCCGCAGTACGAGCGCGTAGGGCTCAACGATCTCGCCCAGCAGATCCATGACGAGTATCGCCGACACAACGTGGCGCGGGTGACCACCGAGATGTACCTCTCGAACATGGAACCGGCGATGATCCCGTCCGATGCCTTCGAGTGCCTCGCCCATCGCCGCGTCGACCGGGTGCCGATCGACGAGCTCGAGGGCCGCATCACCACCATGCTGGTGACCCCGTATCCACCGGGGATTCCGCTGCTGATCCCGGGGGAGCGGTTCAACCGCTCGATCGTCGAGTACCTGAAGTTCGCCCGCTCCTTCAACGAGCGCTTCCCGGGTTTCGACACCGATGTCCACGGGCTCGTCGTCGAGGAGGTGGACGGACGCAAGGCGTACTACGTCGACTGCGTGCGCCAGGAGTGAGGAGAAAGGATGAACCACGGCGATCGACCCGGGACGAACCGATGAGCCAGACCGATTCCCGCCTCCATCCCCAGTCGGCGGCCCTGCTTGCCGAGATGGGCAGCCGGCCCGGCTCGCCGAGCGTCGAGCTCGCCCGCGCCGGGCACGAGCTGCTGACCGCCAACCTGGTCGCGCCCGGGCCGGCGATGGCCCGCGTCGAGGAGCTCCGGATGGCGGGGATCGGGGCGAACCCGCCAGTGGCGGTGCGCCGCTTCGTACCCGAGGGGGCGCCGCGTCGGGCGATCGTGTACCTCCACGGCGGCGGCTGGGTGACCGGCACGCTCGACACCTACGACGCCCTGTGCCGCGAGCTCGCGCGGCGGGCCGATGCGCAGGTCTTCTCGGTCGGCTACCGGCTCGCGCCGGAAGCGCCGAGTCCGGCGGCATTCGATGATTGCGAGGCGGCGCTCGCCGGCGTCCTCTCCGATGCGCCGGCCCTCGGCATCGACCCGGGGCGGGTGGTGCTGGCCGGCGACAGCGCCGGCGGCCATCTCGCGCTCGGTGTGGCGCGCCGTCGTCGGCATGCCGGCGCGGCGCCGCCGCTGGCCGGCCTGGTGCTGATCTATCCGGTCACCGATGTCGGTCTCGATTCGGCGTCGATGACCGAGTTCGAATCGGGTTTCTACCTGAGCCGCGACCTGATGCTCTGGTTCTGGCGCCAGTTCCTCGGCACGGACCCGCAGGATCGCGGCGACGACCCGGAGCTGGCACCGCTGCGGGCGGCCGACCTCGGCAGCCTGCCTCCGAGCTTCGTCGTGACCGCCGGCTGCGACATTCTTCGTGACGAAGGGGAAGCCCTCGTCGAGCGCATCCGGCAGCAGGGCGGACGAAGCGAGCTGTTGCGGGTGCCGGGCATGCTGCACGGCTTCATCCGCTTCGGCTCCAGGATCGATGGCGCGGGCGAAGCGCTGGCGGCGATAGCCGATCGCGTCCGCAAGCTTACCGGCTGACCGGCTTGCGCCGCGGCACCGGCGCGACGGGCAAGTACACCAGGCGGGTGCCGGCGATGACGTCGTAGAGCGCCCGCCGGTCGGCGTCGAGGAAGCACCACGCGTAGGGCACGAGCAGGGTCAGGTAGAGCGCCCAGTGGATCTCGTGGCCGAGGCCGAGCGCGAGCACGATGGCGCCGAGCCCGACTCCGAAGCGCGCCAGCGCTCTCGTGGTCGACAGCGTCCGGCCCTGCCGGTCGAGAAGCTGCAGGCCCATGGTCTTCATCGGCACCGTACGCCGGCCCTGCGCCCAGAAGCCGGCGAAGTACAGCGCCAGCACGAGGGCGGTGAACAACTGGAAGGCGAGCCGCATCGGCCCGGCTTCACCCTGGAAGCGGGTGAGGGCGGAGAAGAGGTAGTCGGCGAACCAGAGCACGCCGAACAGCAGCACGCACTCGTAGATAGCTCCCATCAATCGTCGCCAGGGATCGGCAGCCGGCGCCTGCGGCCCGGCCGCCGCGATGTCCGCGCTCATCGTGCGGGTGCTCCGCCCGCATCCGGGCGCGAGCCGGCCGGCGTCGGCGGGGAATCGGCCAGTGGCCGGGCCGCTTCCCTGGCGAGCCCGGTCGGGGGGCCAGCGAAACGCGCGGCGGTATTGCCGGTACGCCCGTGCTCGCGCAGCACCGAACGCTGTTCGGGCGTCATGGACCGGTAGCGCTGCCATTGCTCGACGCGCTGGTGCTCGGGCATGCGCCTGGCCATTCCGAAGTTGGCGCGGGCGATCTCGCGCTCCTGCGGATCGAGCTCGGCCCACTGGCGGATCCGCTCCCGGGCGCGCAGCTGCTCGGCGGGGCGCATGGTGGGAAACCGGGAGGCCAGGGCAAGCCAGGCGCGGCGTTCGCCATCGGCCCATCGGTCCCATTGGTCCGAGAAGGGGGCGAGCAGATTCTTCTGGTCCGCGTCGAGCATGCTCCATCCCGGTGCGGGGTTGCCACCGGTCGATTGCGCCACGGCGGGGCCGCTGGCGGCGCAGGCCATCGCCAGTACGGCCGCACCGAGAAGGGTGCGCCACGGCGGCGGCCGGCGGCGGGCCGGCGGCACGGCGCTCATCGCCCCGTGTTCCGCAGATAGACGCCGAAGCCCCTGTCGGCGTAGATGGCCAGCGGCACGTCGTCGGCCAGGATCGCGACATCGAGGGCGGCGATCTCCTGGGCGCGCCGCAGGTCGCTCCAGTGCCATACGCCGAGCAGGCAGACGGCGAACAGCATGGTGGCGAGCGGCACCGGCAGCCAGCGCAGCCAGGCGCCACCGGCCCGTGGTGCAGTCCGCGGCGTCGCGGGCCGCTCCGCGGCCGCCGTCCTGCGCGGCGCGGCGTTCGTACGCAGCGACGGCGCTTTCGTGAGGGCGGCGCTGCGTGCCGCCGCGAGGCGGGTGGTGACCCGTTCGGGCAGCTGCTCGAGTTCCTCGTCGAGCACGCGGCATATCCGGCCCGCGAATTCCGGCTCGTTCATTGGGTGATCCCTCTTTCCCTCAGCGCCCTGGCCAGGGCGCGGGTGGCGCGCGAGCAGTGTGTCTTGACGCTGCCCTCCGAGCAACCCATGGCTGCCGCGGTCTCCGCGACATCGAGTTCCTCCCAGTAACGAAGAAGGAATGCCTCGCGTTGACGCCCTGGCAGCCTGCCGATCTCGGCCTCGATTATGCCAAGGACCTGCTGGCGTTCGGCCTTGTCGCCGGCGCTCTCGCCGAGGCCGTTGCCCGGGTCGGTCTCGATGAAATCGAGCGGATCGGCCTCGTCGGCCTCGGCCGTGCCGGCCGGGGTGAAGGACGACAGCAGGGTGGTCCACAGCCGGCGGACCTTCTCGCGCCGGAAGTGGTCGTAGATCGCGTTCTTCAGGATGCGCTGGAACAGCGGGGCGAGCTCGCTCCCGGGACGGTCGGCGTAGCGCTCGACGAGCCGGGTCATGGCATCCTGGACGAGATCGAGCGCGGTCTCCTCGTTGCGTACCGCGTAGAACGCCTGCTTGAACGCGCGGCGCTCGGAGGCGGCCAGAAAGTCGCTGAGTTCCTGCCGTGTGGCCATCGGGGGCGGCGCGGGTGGTGTTCACGCCACTGCTGTTGCGGCAGCGCGAATCTTATCAGTGGCGCCCGGCAGTGGCGTCCGGTGGTCGCCCGTCCTCGCTTGACCGGCATTGCTGCGAGGCAGTATTCTCTCGTGCTCACCCAGGAGCGCTCCCGGCTTTCGTGACCGGCCCCGCAAGGGCGGATCGCGACAGTGGCGGGGGCGTTCGTTCTTGCCCGGCACGTCCGTGACGACTGGTTGCGAACGCGCCGGCTCCGAATGCCGCGAATGGCCTCACGAGGGCTCGGCCGCGGCGTCCGATCATTTTCGCAGGTCCTGTACCGAGGCCTGCGTCGGGGCGACAGGTTTCGTTCGATGCCTTTTCGGGTCGATCGAGCCGGGATCGCGCTGGCGCCGGCGGGCAGGCTCCCTGGACTTGAAAGGAACATCAAATGGAAATCACCGGCGCTGAAATCGTTGTCCGCTGCCTGCGCGAAGAGGGCGTCAAGCACATCTTCGGCTACCCCGGCGGCGCGGTCCTCTATATCTACGACGAGATCTTCAAGCAGGACGCTGTCCAGCACATCCTCGTTCGCCACGAGCAGGCGGCGGTCCATGCGGCCGATGCCTATTCGCGCACGACCCAGGAGGTCGGCGTGTGCCTGGTCACCAGCGGCCCCGGCGTCACCAATGCGGTGACCGGGATCGCCACCGCCTACATGGACTCGGTCCCGATGGTGGTGCTCACCGGGCAGGTGCCGACCCACGCGATCGGCGAGGACGCCTTCCAGGAATGCGACACCGTCGGGATCACCCGGCCCTGCGTGAAGCACAACTTCCTGGTCAAGAACGTCAAGGATCTCGCCGAGACGATCAAGAAGGCCTTCCACATCGCTCGCACCGGCCGGCCCGGCCCGGTGCTGGTCGACATCCCGAAGGACGTCACCCGCGACAAGTGCCGCTTCGCCTATCCGGCGCAGGTCTCGATGCGCTCCTACAACCCGGTGGTCAAGGGGCACCAGGGGCAGATCAAGAAGGCGATGAACCTGATCATGCGCGCCGAGCGGCCCATGATCTACACCGGGGGCGGCGTCATCCTCGCGAACGCGGCCGAGGAGCTCAACCGCTTCGTCGATGCGCTCGGCTTTCCCTGCACCAGCACCCTGATGGGGCTGGGCGGGTTCCGGGCGTCCAGCCCGAGGTTCGTCGGCATGCCCGGCATGCACGGGACCTACGAGGCCAACATGGCGATGCAGCACTGCGACGTGCTGATCGCGGTCGGGGCCCGCTTCGACGACCGGGTGATCGGCAACCCGAAGCACTTCGCCCAGAATCCGCACAAGATCATCCATATCGACATCGACCCGTCCTCCATCTCCAAGCGCGTGAAGGTCGACGTGCCGATCGTGGGGGATGTGCGCGAGACGCTGCGCGACCTGATCGGGATGGTCGACGAGCAGCTCTCGGCCGGCGAGCGGCTCAACGAGAAGGGGCTCGCCAGCTGGTGGGGCCAGATCGAGGAATGGCGCAAGCGCAACTGCCTGGCGTACAAGCCCTCGGACGAGCTGATCAAGCCCCAGTACGTGGTCGAGAAGCTGCACGAGGTCACCGGCGGCGAGGCGATCGTCACCTCGGACGTCGGCCAGCACCAGATGTGGGCGGCGCAGTACTACCGCTTCGAGAAGCCGCGGCGCTGGGTCAATTCCGGCGGGCTCGGGACGATGGGCGTCGGCCTGCCCTATGCGATGGGCGCGAAGCTCGCGAATCCGGATCTCGACGTCGCCTGCATCACGGGCGAGGGCTCGATCCAGATGTGCATCCAGGAGCTGTCGACCTGCAAGCAGTACGACCTCCCGGTCAAGGTCGTCAACCTGAACAATCGCTACCTCGGCATGGTCCGCCAGTGGCAGCAGATCGAGTACGGCAGCCGCTATTCGCATTCCTACATGGACGCCTTGCCCGACTTCGTCAGGCTCGCCGAAGCCTACGGCCACGTCGGCATGCGCATCGAGCGGCCGGCCGACGTCGAGCCGGCGCTGCGCGAGGCCTTCGGCCGCTACCGGGACCGTCTCGTCTTCATGGACTTCATCACGGACCAGACCGAGAACGTCTGGCCGATGGTGCAGGGCGGGAAGGGACTTACCGAAATGCTGCTCGGCGCCGAGGACCTTTGAGATGAACGACATGAGACACATCATCTCGGTGCTTCTCGAGAACGAGCCCGGCGCGCTGTCGCGGGTGGTGGGCCTGTTCTCGGCCCGCGGCTACAACATCGAGTCGCTGACCGTCGCGCCGACCGAGGACCGCTCGCTGTCGCGGATGACCATCGTCACCAGCGGCTCGGACGAGATCATCGAGCAGATCACCAAGCACCTGAACCGGCTGATCGAGGTGGTCAAGCTCGTCGACCTGACCGAGTCGGCGTACACCGAACGCGAGCTGATGCTCATCAAGGTTCGCGCCGTCGGCAAGGACCGCGAGGAGATGAAACGCCTGTCCGACATCTTCCGCGGCCGGATCATCGACGTGACCGACCGCACCTACACGGTCGAGCTCACCGGCGACGGCGGCAAGCTCGACGCATTCATCGACGCGCTCGACAGGGCGGCGATTCTCGAAACCGTACGGACCGGCGCATCGGGTATTTCGCGCGGCGAACGCGTACTGAAAGTCTGAACACCAACGGGGGTCAAATGAAGGTCTTCTACGACAAGGACTGCGACGTCAAGCTCATCAAGGGCAGGAAGGTCGCCATCATCGGCTACGGCTCGCAGGGGCATGCCCATGCCCTGAACCTGAACGACTCGGGGGTCAAGGTCACCGTCGGCGTCCGCAAGGGCGGGCCGTCGTGGGACAAGGTCCGCAAGGCCAAGCTGTCGGTCGCGACCGTGGCCGACGCCGTCAAGGGCGCGGACTTCGTCATGATGCTGATGCCTGACGAGCACATCGCCGAGGTCTATGCGAGCGAGATCGAGCCGAACATCAAGAAGAACGCGACGCTCGCCTTCGCCCATGGCTTCAACGTCCACTACGGTGCGGTCGTTCCGCGCGCCGATCTCGACGTCGTCATGATCGCGCCCAAGGCGCCCGGCCACACGGTGCGCAGCACCTACGCGGGCGGCGGCGGCGTTCCCTGCCTGGTGGCGGTTCACCAGGACGTCTCGGGCGTCGCCCGTGATGCCGCCCTGTCCTACGCGAGCGCGATCGGCGGCGGCAAGGCCGGCATCATCGAGACCAACTTCCGCGAGGAAACCGAGACCGACCTGTTCGGCGAGCAGGCCGTGCTGTGCGGCGGCACGGTCGAGCTGATCAAGGCCGGCTTCGAGACGCTGGTCGAGGCGGGCTACGCTCCCGAGATGGCCTATTTCGAGTGCCTGCACGAGCTCAAGCTGATCGTCGACCTGATCTACGAGGGCGGCATCGCGAACATGAACTACTCGATCTCGAACAACGCCGAGTTCGGCGAGTACGAAACCGGTCCGAAGATCGTCACCGACGAGACCCGCCAGGCGATGCGCAAGGCCCTGCGGGACATCCAGACCGGCGAGTACGCCAAGGCGTTCATCCTCGAGAACCGCGCCGGCGCCCCGACCCTGGCCTCGCGCCGCCGCCTGACCGCCGAGCACGAGATCGAGGTCGTCGGCGAGAAGCTGCGGGCGATGATGCCCTGGATCAAGGCCAACCGCCTGGTCGACAAGAGCCGCAACTAGGGCCGCGACCAGGGCCGTATCGACGGCGACGGGAGAAAGGGGGCCGTGGCCCCCTTTCCTTTTTCGCTTCCCGGGCCCCCGATTGCTTGGCACTATACTTGCACGTCGAACGCACGACGGAGCGAAGGCGGCAGGATGGACGTTGCGCAGATGCAGGCGAAGCTGGGCCCGCAGTGGCAGGACTGGCTCGCCGAGAACATTGCACGCGGCTGCCGGGACGAGGATCTCGTCCGGGTCATGACCGGAAACGGATTCGATCCGGTATTCGCGAGCTCGGCTGTGGCGGTGGTCGCGGCCATGACCGCGCGGGTGCGCGCGCAGGCGCCCGCGGCTCTCGTGCCTTTCGCCGCCGATCCGATTCGCCTGCCGGCGGGGTCCCGGGCCATGGCCCACGATCGCGAGGTCGGGTTCGGCTTCGTGCTGCGCAGTCCCAATATCGCCGTCCTCGAGAACCTGCTCGACGAGGACGAATGCCGGGAGCTGATCCGGCTCTCGGCGGGCAAGCTCAAGCGCTCGGAGGTCGTCAACCGCGAGGGCGGGGGGTTCACCGTCAGCGACGTGCGCACCAGCGAGGGCACCTACTTCGCCCGCGGCGAGAATCCGATCGTGA
Source organism: Burkholderiaceae bacterium (assembly GCA_023954135.1). Taxonomy (GTDB): domain Bacteria; phylum Pseudomonadota; class Gammaproteobacteria; order Burkholderiales; family Burkholderiaceae_E; genus JAMLIN01. The sequence continues at coordinate 9,178 of JAMLIN010000037.1, forward strand.
GCCTGCTCGAGGCGCGCATCTGCGCCCTGACGGGCGTCCCGGTCGAGCATGGCGAGCCGTTGCAGATCCTGCACTACGACAAGGCCGGCGAGTACCGGCCGCATCATGACTACTTCGACCCCTCCCATCCGGGGAGCGAAGAGGTTCTCGCCCGGGGCGGGCAGCGGATCGCCACCCTGGTGATGTTCCTGAACGATGTCCCGGGCGGCGGGGCCACCGAGTTTCCCGAGATCGAGCTCACGGTCATGCCCCGGCGCGGCTGCGCGGTCTACTTCGAATACTGCAACCGGGCCGGCGATCTCGATTCGCGCTGCCTGCATGCCGGGCGCCCCGTCACCGCCGGCGAGAAATGGGTCGTGACGAAGTGGCTGCGTCAGCGGCCCTATTGAACCCGTGAACGAACCCTCCACGCCCGCTCGTCACGCCATGGCGGCCCCGCTCATCGTTGCAAATGCTCGCCATGTCGCCCGACATGGCTGCGCTTTGCGCCTCGATCGGAACCCCCATGGCGCACCGCTCGGGCGCGTCCGATTCATTCACGGGTTCTGATTCCACCAACCAGGCCAGTCGATGACCCCGAACTATCCGCATCCCCTGATCGCCCGCGAGGGCTGGCCCTTCGTCGCCGCCGTCCTCGTGCTCGCCGTGCTGGTGCACCTGGTGGGCGGCTTCGGCTGGGCGTGGCCGTTCTGGCTGCTGGCGATCTTCGTCGTCCAGTTCTTTCGTGATCCGGCGCGTGACGTTCCGGGGGCGCCCGATGCCATCCTCTCGCCGGCCGATGGCCGGGTGATCGTCGTCGAGCGGGCCCGCGACCCCTATGCCGATCGCGATGCGCTGAAGGTGTCGATCTTCATGAACGTGTTCAACGTTCATTCGAACCGCGCGCCGGTCGACGGCCTGATCGAGCGGATCGACTACTTCCCGGGCAAGTTCGTCAATGCGGATCTCGACAAGGCGTCCGAGTCGAACGAACGCAACGCCTTGCGGATTCGCCGCGACGATGGCGCCGAGATCACCTGCGTGCAGGTCGCCGGCCTCGTCGCCCGCCGGATCCTCTGCTACGTGGCGAGCGGCGAGCGCCTGGCGCGGGGCCAGCGCTTCGGCTTCATCCGCTTCGGCTCGCGCGTCGACCTGTACCTGCCGCCCGATGCCGAGCCGATCGTGACGATCGGCGAGAAGGTCTCGGCCACGGCGACGGTGGTGGCCCGCCTGCCGCTGGCGATGCCGGCATCCGACGCCGGGGAGGCCGGAGGATCGGAGGTCTCCGGGCAGGCCACCGAAGCCGGGCGGGATGCGCAAGGTCACGCCGACTCGCATCAGGGGCACCCGGATGGCTAAGCCGCGTCGCCCCCGGTTTCGCCGTGCCCGGACCCGGGCCCGGGAGGCTCCGGCCGAGGCGCAGCCGATCGAGACGGTGGTGGTGGAATCGCCCGCGCCGGTGCGCCGGGCCCGCGGCATCTATCTCCTGCCCAACGCCTTCACCACGGGGGCGCTGTTCTGCGGGTTCTTCGCCGTCGTCCAGGCGATGAACGACCAGTTCGCGACCGCCGCGGTCGCCACCTTCATCGCGATGGTGCTCGACGGGCTCGACGGTCGCGTCGCCCGCCTGACCAACACCCAGAGCGCCTTCGGCGAGCAGTACGACAGCCTGTCGGACATGGTGTCCTTCGGGGTGGCGCCCGCCCTGATCATGTACGAGTGGGCGCTGCACGATCTCGGCAAATGGGGCTGGCTCGCCGCCTTCGTCTATGTCGCCGGCGCCGCCTTGCGTCTGGCCCGCTTCAACACCAACCTCGGCGTGGTCGACAAGCGCTTCTTCCAGGGGCTGCCGAGCCCCGCTGCGGCGGCCCTGGTCGTCGGGCTGGTATGGCTCGCGACCGACCTGCGCGAGAGTCGCCTGATCAACATGACCGGCGCCGACCTCTCCTGGCTCGCCTGGGTGATGACCGTCTATGCCGGGCTCACCATGGTCTCGAACGCGCCGTTCTACAGCTTCAAGACGATCAATCTGCGCAAGAGCGTGCCGTTCATGGCGGCGCTGGTGCTGGTCCTCGTCTTCGTGCTCATCTCCTCCGACCCGCCGATGATGCTCTTCGGGCTCTTCCTCTGCTACGGGGTGTCCGGCTACGTCGTCTGGGCCCTGCGCTACCGGGGCATGCCCGCCGCCTGGCGCCGGCAGGACCCGGAGGCGGAGGCCGACGCGGGCGGCAAGGACGTGGAGCAGGCGCCGGGCAGGGACGCCAGCCCCCCTGGCGCCGGTTCGGGCGACGGACGGCCCGACGGGCGCGTTTGACCCGTTTTTCGGGTGCATCGTAAAATGTCGGGTTTCCTCGGCCGGGCGGGTGCGCGCGGTCCGGGTTCTGTTTTCGGTGCTGGCGGATCAAGCGAATCGCGGGCGCAAGAGAAGTGAGGCGGGCGATGAAATCCCGAAAGCCGCTGGTGGCGGGCAACTGGAAGATGAACGGCGACATCGTGTCGAACGAGCATCTCTTCACGGGCCTGCGCGCGGCGCTCGAGCGCACGGCGATCTCCCAGGTCGACATCGCCGTCTGCCCGCCGTTTCCGTACATCGGCCAGGCGGCGGCCTGGCTCGGGGACACCGGCATCGCCCTCGGCGCGCAGAACGTCGCCGCCTTCCCCAATGGGGCATACACCGGCGAGGTGTCGGCCTCGATGCTCGCCGATCTCGGTTGCCGCTGGGTGATCGTGGGCCATTCCGAGCGCCGTACCCTGGCCGGCGAGACCGACGGCATCGTGGCGAGCAAGCTGCAGATGGCGCTCGCGCACGAGATCGGCGTGATCGCCTGCGTCGGCGAGTCCCTCGAGGAGCGCGAGGCGGGCCAGGCCGAGGCGGTTATCGGTCGCCAGATCGATGCGCTCGCTCCCGTGATGGCGCCGCTGGGCGCCGATCGCATCGTGATCGCCTACGAGCCGGTCTGGGCGATCGGCACCGGGCGGACCGCATCGCCGGAAACCGCGCAGGAGATGCATGCCTTCATCCGGGCGCGCCTGCGCGAGCGCGGGGTGCGCGCGGCCGATGCCATCCGGATCCTGTACGGCGGCAGCGTCAAGGCGTCCAACGCCGCGACCCTGTTCGCGATGCCCGACATCGACGGCGGGCTGATCGGCGGCGCCTCCCTGGTGGCCGATGATTTCATGAACATCTGCCGTTGCGCGGCAGTCGTCTGAGGCGGATCGATTCATGCACTGGTTGACCAACATCCTGATGACCGTTCAGGTCCTGAGCGCGATCGGCGTGATCACGCTGGTCCTGCTGCAACATGGCAAGGGCGCCGACATGGGGGCCGCTTTCGGCGGCGGCGCATCGGGCAGCCTCTTCGGGGCGACGGGCTCGGCGAACTTCCTGTCCCGGACCACCGGCTTTCTCGCCGCGGTGTTCTTCGCATCGACGCTGGGGTTGGCCTTGCTCGTCAACACCCGCCAGGAGGCGCCCGCGAGCGTCATGGACACGGTGCCGACGGGCAGCCAGGTCGATGGCCAGAGCCGGCCGGCCCCGGCGGCCCCGGCGACACCTGCGGATGTGCCGGCGGACGTCCCGAGCAGCACGCCGGCCGATGTCCCGCGCGACGTCCCGGCGGCACCCGCCGGCAATCATGACGCAACGCAAGAAAATCGCGAGGCGACGGACATTCCAAAGTGAATACGCGCTAAAATGCGCAGTTGAGCGGACCTCGGCTCGACGTGTTTTGAGTGCCCGATTTCCAGGGCGTGCCGACGTGGTGAAATTGGTAGACACGCTATCTTGAGGGGGTAGTGGCGAAAGCTGTGCGAGTTCGAGTCTCGCCGTCGGCACCAAGCTTTCATTGGCCTCGGCGTCGCCAGCCACAAGGCGTCCCGGGGCGGGTCGTTCCAGCCGGTTCCTTCCGTGCGACGGTTTCCGGCCATGGCGGCGTCTCACACCTGGGGCAGACGTGAACCTCCAAGATTACCTGCCGGTACTGCTGTTCATCCTCATAGGAATCGGGGTGGGCGTCGGTCCGCTGCTGATCGGCAGGATCCTCGGTCCCCATCGTCCCGACCCCGAGAAGCTCTCCCCCTACGAATGCGGCTTCGAAGCCTTCGAAGACGCCCGCATGAAATTCGACGTTCGCTACTACCTGGTGGCGATCCTGTTCATCCTGTTCGACCTCGAGATCGCCTTCCTGTTTCCCTGGGCGGTATCGCTCGACACGATCGGCTTTTTCGGGTTCGTCTCCATGATGGTGTTCCTGACCATCCTCGTGGTCGGCTTCGTCTACGAGTGGATGAAGGGCGCCCTGAACTGGGAATGATGTACACGGGCCGCGGGGGCGGTCCGTGTTCGGAGCAATTTTCATGAGTATCGAAGGCGTTCTGAACCAGGGGTTCGTCACGACCCAGATGGACAAGCTCATCAACTGGTCGCGCACCGGTTCGATGTGGCCGATGACCTTCGGGCTCGCCTGCTGTGCGGTCGAGATGATGCACGCGGGCGCGGCCCGCTACGACCTCGACCGCTTCGGGATCATCTTCCGCCCGAGCCCTCGCCAGTCGGACGTCATGATCGTCGCCGGCACGCTGTGCAACAAGATGGCGCCCGCGCTGCGCAAGGTCTACGACCAGATGGCCGAGCCGCGCTGGGTGCTCTCGATGGGTTCCTGCGCCAACGGCGGCGGCTACTACCACTATTCGTACTCGGTGGTGCGCGGCTGCGATCGCATCGTCCCGGTCGACGTCTATGTGCCGGGCTGCCCGCCGACCGCCGAGGCCCTGGTCTACGGCCTGATGCAGCTGCAGTCCAAGATCCGCCGCACTTCCACGATCGCACGCTGAAAGCACAATCCGATGAGCAATCTCCAGGAACTCCGGGCCCGCATCGACGCATCGCTGGGCTCGCGTGTGAAGACGCTGGAGCAGGGCGTCGGCGAGCTGACCCTCGTGGTCGGCGCCGATGCCTATGCCGAATCCATGCGCATCCTGCGCGACGATCCTCTGCTCGGCTTCGACATGCTGATCGACCTCTGCGGGGTCGACTATCGCAACTATCGCGACGTCGAATGGGACGGACCGCGTTTCGCGGCGGTCTCGCACCTGCTCTCGGTGGTCCACAACTGGCGCCTCAGGGTCCGGGTGTTCTGCCCGGACGACGATCTTCCGGTGGTGGCCTCGGTTGCCGGGATCTGGCCGTCGGCGAACTGGTACGAACGCGAGGCCTTCGATCTCTTCGGCATCGTCTTCGAGGGGCACACCGACCTGCGCCGCATCCTCACCGATTACGGCTTCGTCGGGCATCCGTTCCGCAAGGATTTCCCGGTCTCCGGTTATGTCGAGATGCGCTACGACCCGGCCCAGGGCAGGGTGATCTACCAGCCGGTGACGATCGAGCCGCGCGAGATCGTGCCGCGAATCATCCGCGAAGAAGGCTACGGGGCGGGGCGCTGAGCATGGCCGACATCAAGAACTACACGCTCAACTTCGGACCCCAGCACCCGGCGGCGCATGGCGTGCTGCGGCTGGTCCTCGAGCTCGACGGCGAGGTGGTGCAGCGGGCGGATCCGCACATCGGGCTGCTGCATCGCGCCACCGAGAAGCTCGCCGAGACCCGCACCTACCTGCAGACTGTGCCCTACATGGACCGGCTCGACTACGTGTCCATGATGTGCAACGAGCACGCCTACTGCATGGCGATCGAACGGCTGCTCGGCATCGAGGTTCCGGTTCGCGCCCAGTACATCCGCGTGATGTTCGACGAGATCACCCGGATCCTGAACCATCTGCTCTGGATCGGCGCCCATGGGCTCGACGTCGGCGCGATGGCGGTGTTCCTCTACGCGTTCCGGGAGCGCGAGGACCTGATGGACGTCTACGAGGCGGTGTCGGGCGCCCGGATGCATGCGGCCTACTACCGGCCCGGCGGCGTCTATCGCGATCTGCCCGAGACGATGCCGCAATACCGAGCCTCGAAGCTCCGCAACGAGTCGCAGATGCGCCGGCTGAACCAGGACCGGCAGGGGTCGCTGCTCGACTATGTCGAGGCGTTCACCGATCGCTTCCCCGGCTACGTCGACGAGTACGAGAACCTGCTCACCGACAACCGGATCTGGAAGCAGCGCCTGGTCGGCATCGGCGTGGTCAGCCCCGAGCGCGCCAAGGCGCTCGGCTTCACCGGCCCGATGCTGCGCGGCTCGGGCGTGGTCTGGGACCTGCGCAAGCACCAGCCCTACGAGGTCTACGACCGGATCGACTTCGACATCCCGGTCGGCAAGGAAGGCGACTGCTACGACCGCTACCTGGTGCGCGTCGAGGAGATGCGCCAGTCGAACCGGATCATCCGGCAGTGCGTCGAATGGCTGCGGGCCAATCCCGGGCCGGTCATCGTCGACAACTTCAAGGTGGCGCCGCCGTCGCGGGTCGACATGAAGTCCAACATGGAAGAGCTGATCCACCACTTCAAGCTCTTCACCGAAGGCATGCATGTTCCCGAAGGCGAGTGCTACGCCGCCATCGAGCATCCCAAGGGCGAGTTCGGCATCTATCTGGTGGCCGACGGCGCCAACAAGCCGTACCGGCTCAAGATCCGGGCGCCCGGCTTCGCGCACCTGCAGGGGCTCGACGAGATGTCGCGCGGTCACATGCTGGCCGATGTGGTGACCATCATCGGTACGCAGGACATCGTGTTCGGCGAGATCGACAGATAAGGATCGAGACACGGCGATGAGTGCGCTTCCCCAGTCCCGGCGTCTGCTCTCCGATGACGCCTATGCGCGAATCGAGCGAGAGCTCGCGAAGTTTCCGCCCGACCAGCGCAAGTCGGCCATCATGGCCTCGCTCGCGATCGCCCAGCAGGAGATCGGCTGGGTCTCCACCGAGGTGATCGAGGACGTCGCCCGGGTCATCGGCATCGAGCCGATCGCGGTCGAGGAGGTCGCGACCTTCTACAACATGTTCAGCAGGAAGCCGCTCGGCCGGTTCAAGATCGCGGTCTGCACCTGCCTGCCCTGCGCGCTTCGAGACGGCGCCAAGGCCGGGGAGTACCTCAAGGAAAAGCTCGGCATCGGCTACAACGAGACCACATCCGACGGCCTGTTCACCCTGCAGGAAAGCGAATGCCAGGGGGCCTGCGGCGATGCGCCGGTGCTGATCGTCAACAACCAGCGGCAGTGCAGCTTCATGAACGCCGAGAAGCTCGATGCGCTCATCGATGAACTCCGCTCCGGGACCTGAGATGGGCGCGAACGATTTCCGCAGCGAGCTCGCGAGGGTGCGGGCCATCGAGACCTGCTTCCACGGGCGCCATATCGAGCCGCAGATCTATGCCGGGCTCGACTCCCCCGAGGGCTGGCATCTCGAGAACTATGTCGAGCGTGGCGGCTACCAGGCGCTGCGCAAGATCCTCGAGACAGGCATGACGCCGGACGACGTGATCGCCGAGGTGAAGGCGTCGGGGCTGCGCGGCCGGGGCGGGGCGGGTTTCCCCACCGGCCTGAAGTGGAGCTTCATGCCGCGCCAGTTCCCGGGCCAGAAGTACCTCGTCTGCAATTCCGACGAGGGCGAGCCGGGCACCTTCAAGGACCGCGACATCCTGCGCTACAACCCGCACATCGTCATCGAGGGCATGGCGATCGCGGCCTATGCGATGGGCATCAGCGTCGGGTACAACTACATCCACGGCGAGATCTGGGATACCTACACCCGCTTCGAGGCCGCTCTCGAAGAAGCCAGGGCGGCCGGCTGGCTCGGCGAGCGCATCCTCGGTTCGGAGTTCTCGTTCCAGCTGCACGCCTTCCATGGCTACGGCGCCTACATCTGCGGCGAGGAAACCGCGCTGCTCGAGTCGATCGAGGGCAAGAAGGGCCAGCCGCGCTTCAAGCCGCCGTTCCCGGCGAGCTTCGGGCTCTACGGCAAGCCGACCACGATCAACAACACCGAGACCTTCGCGGCGGTGCCCTGGATCATCCGCAACGGCGGGCAGAAGTATCTCGAGTGCGGCAAGCCCAACAACGGCGGCACCAAGATCTTCTCGATCTCCGGCGATGTCGAGCTGCCCGGCAACTACGAGATCCCGATGGGCACGCCCTTCGCGAAGCTGCTCGAGCTCGCCGGCGGGGTGCGCGGCGGCCGCCGGCTCAAGATGGTGATCCCGGGCGGATCCTCGATGCCGGTGCTGCCCGCCGACATCATGATGGAAACCGACATGGACTACGACTCCATCGCCAAGGCGGGCTCGATGCTCGGCTCGGGCGCGGTCATCGTGATGGACGAGACCCGCTGCGCGGTCAGGTGCCTCGAGAATCTCTCGCACTTCTACATGGAGGAGAGCTGCGGCCAGTGCACCCCCTGTCGCGAGGGCACCGGCTGGCTGTGGCGGATCGTGCACCGGATCGAGACGGGCAAGGGCACGCCGGCGGACCTCGACGAGCTCGACCGCATCGCGCAGAACATCATGGGCAGGACGATCTGCGCGCTCGGCGATGCCGCGGCGATGCCGGTCCGGGCCTTCCTCAAGCATTACCGTGACGAGTTCGCCTATCACGTCGAACACAAGCACTGCCTCGTCACGGACGACGTCTGACCGATACCGAACAACGCCAGGACCTGTCTGCAAATGGTTGAACTCGAAATCGACGGCAAGAAGGTCGAGGTGCCTCCCGGCAGCATGGTGATGCATGCCGCCAACGAGCTCGGGCTCTACATCCCGCACTTCTGCTATCACAAGAAGCTGTCGATCGCGGCCAACTGCCGGATGTGCCTGGTCGAGGTCGAGAAGGCGCCCAAGCCGCTGCCGGCCTGCGCGACGCCGGTCACCGCCGGGATGAAGGTCTACACCCGCTCGCAGAAGGCGATCGACGCCCAGAAGTCGGTGATGGAGTTCCTGCTCATCAACCACCCGCTCGATTGCCCGATCTGCGACCAGGGCGGCGAATGCCAGCTCCAGGATCTCGCGGTCGGCTATGGCGGTTCGGCGTCGAACTATCGCGAGGCCAAGCGCGTCGTCTTCCACAAGTCGATGGGTCCGCTGATCTCCGCCGAGGGCATGACCCGCTGCATCCATTGCACCCGCTGCGTGCGCTTCGGCCAGGAGATCGGCGGCGTGATGGAGCTCGGCATGGTCAACCGTGGCGAGAACTCCGAGATCATGAGCTTCCTCGGCCGCTCGGTGGATTCCGAGCTCTCGGGCAACATGATCGACCTCTGCCCGGTCGGCGCGCTCACCAGCAAGCCTTTCCGCTTCTCGGCGCGGGGCTGGGAGCTCACCCGTCGCCGCTCCGTCGCGGCGCATGATTCGCTTGGCTCCAACCTCGTGGTCCAGATCAAGCTCGACGAGGTCCGGCGCGTGCTCCCGCTCGAGAACGAGGACGTCAACGAGTGCTGGATATCCGACCGTGACCGCTTCTCCTACGAGGGCCTGAACGCGCCCGACCGCCTGCTCGCTCCGAAGATCAAGCACGACGGCCAGTGGCACACGGTCGACTGGGAAACCGCGCTCGCCTACGCCGGACACGCGCTCGGCAGCGTCGCCTCGCGCCACGGGGCGAAGCGTCTCGGCGGGCTCGCGTCGCCCAACGCCACCGTCGAGGAGCTCTACCTGCTGCAGAAGATGCTGCGTTGCCTCGGCTCCGACAACGTCGACTTCCGGCTTCGCCAGGCCGACACGGGTTTCGACACCGCGATCGGCGCCGTGCCCTGGCTCGGCATGCCGGTGGCCGAGGTCGACTCGCTTTCGGCCGTGTTCATGGTCGGGATGGTCCTGCGCAAGGAGCAGCCGCTGCTCTCGGCGCGGGTGCGCCAGATCGCCAAGCGCGGCGCCGTCGTCTCCAGCCTGCACGGGTTCTCGCAGGATCTCCTCATGCCCACCGGGACGCAGCTCGTCAGCGCCCCCGATGAATGGGTCGATCGCCTGCGCGAAATCCTCGCCGCGGTCCGCGGATCCGGCTCGGCGGATTCGGCGGACAGCGGTGCGCAGCGCATCGCCGCATCGCTGCTCGCCGAAGGCCGCGCGGCGATCTGGCTCGGCATGGGGGCGCTCGCGCATCCGCGCGCCGGGGATCTGCTGCGGATCGCCGGCGAGATCGCGCAGGCCTGCGGCGGCGTGCTGGGCGTGCTCGGCGACGGCGCCAACGCGGTCGGCGGCTACCTGGCCGGCGCCACGCCGGCGGCGACCGGCGCGCTCGCCGCATCGCCGGTCGGCGGCTCCGGGCTCGCCGCGGCGGCGATGCTGGCCGAGCCGCTCGCCGGCTATCTCCTGCTCAACATCGAGCCCTCGCTCGATACCGCCGCGGGGCAGGGCGCGCTGCGTGCCCTGGCCGGCGCCGATACCGTGGTCGCGCTCACCTGCTACGAATCGCCCGACCTGCTCGAGGTCGCCGACTGCCTGCTGCCGGTGAGCCCGTTCACCGAGACCGCGGGCTGCTTCGTCAACATGGAGGGGCGCGCGCAATCCTTCAACGGCGTGGTCCGGCCGGCCGGCGAGGCGCGCCCGGCCTGGAAGGTGCTGCGGGTGCTGGCCAACCGGCTCGAGCTCGACGGCTTCGACCAGGCTTCGGCCGAAGAGGTCCGCAAAGAGGCGCTCGCCGGCGACATCGCGAGCCGTCTGGGCAATGCGGGCCGGGGAACCGCCGGCACCGGAGATACCGTTTCGGCCGAGCTGCTGCGGCTCGCCGAAGTGCCCATCTACTGGACCGATGCCCTGGTGCGTAGGGCCGAGAGCCTGCAGCGCACGGCCGATGCGAAGCCGCCGGTGGCGGGCCTCAATCCGGCGACGGCCGATCGGCTCGGGCTGGCCGACGGCGAGCTCGTCGTCGTGGCCATGGGCGCGGATCGCGCCGAGCTGCCCGTGCGGATCGATGCCGGCGTCGCCGAGCGGGTCGTGCGCGTGCCGGCCGCCCATCCCCTGACGGCCGCCCTCGGTGCCATGGTCGGGCCCGTCACCGTCACCCGGGCCGCCGGCGCCAGCTAAACGGACGATCGCAATGGACTGGATCACCTCGATCAACGAAGCGGGCAGCGGAATCCTCGGCGGCGCCTGGCCGGTCGTCTGGAACGTCATCAAGATTCTCTGCGTGATGCTGCCCCTGCTCGGTTGCGTGGCCTACCTGACGCTCTGGGAACGCAAGCTGATCGGCTACATGCACCTGCGCATCGGTCCCAACCGGGTCGGCCCGGGCGGACTGCTGCAGCCGATCGCCGATGCCCTCAAGATGATCTTCAAGGAGCTGATCGTCCCGAGCGCGGCGAGCCGCGGGCTGTACCTGCTCGGGCCGGTGATGACGATCATGCCGGCGATGGCCGCCTGGGTCGTGATCCCCTTCGGCCCGGATGCGGCGCTCGCCAACATCAACGCCGGCCTGCTCCTGCTGCTGGCGATCACCTCGGTGGAGGTCTACGGCGTGATCATCGCCGGCTGGGCCTCCAACTCGAAGTACGCCTTCCTCGGGGCGATGCGCGCGGCGGCCCAGATGGTCTCCTACGAGCTGGCGATCGGGTTCGCGCTGGTGGTCGTGCTGATGGTCTCGGGCAGCCTCAACCTGACCCAGATCGTCATGGGCCAGACCACCGGCTGGTTCGCCGACCGCGGCATCAACTTCCTGTCGTGGAACTGGCTGCCGCTGTTGCCGATCTTCGTCGTCTACGTCGTCTCGTCGGTGGCCGAGACCAACCGCCATCCGTTCGACGTCGTCGAAGGGGAGTCCGAGATCGTCGCCGGCCACATGGTCGAGTACTCGGGGATGGGTTTCGCCGTCTTCTTCCTCGCTGAATACGCGAACATGATCCTGCTCTCGGCGCTGGCCTCGATCATGTTCCTCGGCGGCTGGCAGGCACCGTTCTCGTTCCTCGAGCTCTCCTTCCTGCCGTCCTGGTTCGTGGGCTGGTTCTGGCTGTTCGCGAAGACCTTCTTCGTCGTTTCGCTGTTCGTCTGGTTCCGCGCCACGTTCCCGCGCTACCGGTACGACCAGATCATGCGGCTCGGCTGGAAGATCTTCATTCCGGTAACGCTGGTCTGGCTGGTCGTGGTCGCGATCTGGATGCAGACGCCACTGAACATCTGGCAGTAACGGGGTCGACACGTTCATGCAAGCCGTCAAGGATTTCTTCTCCAGCTTCATGCTGCTGGAGATGCTCAAGGGCATGAAGCTCACGGGGCGGTATTTCTTCGCCCGCAAGATCACCGTGCAGTTCCCCGAGGAAAAGACGCCGATGTCGCCGCGCTTTCGCGGCCTGCATGCCCTGCGCCGCTATCCGAACGGCGAGGAGCGCTGCATCGCCTGCAAGCTGTGCGAGGCGGTCTGCCCGGCGCTGGCGATCACCATCGAGTCGACCGAGCGCGAGGACGGCACGCGGCGCACCACCCGCTACGACATCGACCTCACGAAGTGCATCTTCTGCGGCTTCTGCGAGGAATCCTGTCCCGTCGACTCGATCGTCGAGACGCACATCCACGAGTACCACGGCGAGAAGCGCGGCGATCTGTACTTCACCAAGGAGATGCTGCTTGCTGTCGGCGACCGGTACGAGCGGGAGATCGCGGCCAACCGGGAGGCGGATGCCAGGTTTCGCTGACCTGCGCGGAGCAAAACACCAATGAGCGCATTGACCGCCCTTTTCTACGTGTTCGCCGCGATGACCGTCTTCGCGGCCCTGCGCGTGATCACCTCGAGAAACCCCGTCCATTCGGCGCTGTACCTCGTGCTGACCTTCGTCAGCGCAGCCGCGATCTGGATGATCCTCAAGGCCGAGTTCCTCGCCATCGTCCTGGTCCTCGTCTACGTCGGGGCGGTCATGGTGCTGTTCCTGTTCGTCGTCATGATGCTCGACGTCAACATGGATTCCGGCGGCCGCGGCTTCTGGCGAAGCTCGGTCGCGGTCTTCGTGGGCCTGGCCGTCGCGCTCGAGCTCGCCGCCGTGCTCTTCCTGCATTTCAAGGGCGCATCGATCGTCGATGCGCCGCCGCTGCCGGCCGACTACGACAACACCAAGGCGCTCGGCGCCCTGCTCTACACCGAGTACGTCTATCCCTTCGAGCTGGCCGCCGTGCTGCTGCTGGTGGCCATCGTCGCGGCCATCGCGCTGACCCTGCGCCGGCGCAAGGACGTCCGCTACAACGATCCCTCCCGGGCGGTGCGTACCCGGGCCGCCGACCGCCTGCGCGTGGTCAGCATGGCGCCGGTACCTCGCGCCGAGGCGGCTCCCGACACACCCGCCGCGGATGCCGCCGACGGAGGCCCTGCCAAGTGACGCTCAGCCTCGCCCATTTCCTCGCGCTCGGCGCGATCCTGTTCACGCTGTCGGTGGTCGGGATCTTCCTGAACCGGCGCAACGTCATCGTCATGCTGATGTCGATCGAGCTGATGCTGCTCGCGGTGAACATGAACTTCATCGCGTTCTCGCACTTCCTCGGCGACGCCGCCGGGCAGGTGTTCGTGTTCTTCATCATGACGGTGGCCGCGGCCGAGTCCGCGATCGGGCTGGCCATCCTGGTCGTGTTGTTCCGCAAGCTCGATACGGTCGATGCCCAAGAGCTCGACAGCCTGAAAGGATGACAGGGGCATGAAGACCGCCTATCTGCTGGCCGCATTCGCCCCGCTCGTCGGCGCCATCATCGCCGGCCTGTTCGGCCGCCAGGTCGGGCGCGCCGGCGCCCACCGGGTAACGATCGCCGGGGTCGCGATCTCGTTCGCCGCATCGCTCTGGACCCTGTTCGATGTCCTGAACGGCAACACCTTCAACGGTGCCCTCTATACCTGGGCGGCGCTCGACGGCCTGTCGATCGAGGTCGGCTTCCTGATCGACCCCCTGACGGCGACCATGATGTGCGTCGTCACCTCGGTCTCGCTGATGGTGCACATCTACACCATCGGCTACATGGCGGAGGATCCGGGCTACCAGCGCTTCTTCTCGTACATCTCGCTGTTCACCTTCTCGATGATGATGCTGGTGATGGCGAACAACTTCATGCAGCTGTTCTTCGGCTGGGAAGCGGTCGGCCTCGTCTCCTACCTGCTGATCGGGTTCTGGTACACCCGCCCGACGGCGATCTACGCCAACCTGAAGGCCTTCCTGGTGAACCGCGTGGGCGATTTCGGGTTCATCCTCGGCATCGGCCTGGTGGTCGCCTACATGGGCAGCCTCGACTACGCCGAGGTGTTCGCTGAAGCGCCGAAGCTCGCCGACGAGCAGCTCGGCCTCTGGGGCAGCACCCAGTGGTCGCTGATGACCGTCGTGTGCATCTGCCTTTTCATCGGCGCGATGGGCAAGTCGGCCCAGTTCCCGCTGCATGTCTGGCTGCCGGATTCCATGGAGGGCCCGACCCCGATCTCGGCCCTGATCCACGCCGCGACCATGGTCACGGCCGGCATCTTCATGGTCAGCCGGATGTCGCCGCTCTTCGAGATGTCCGAGACCGCGCTCTCGTTCGTCATGGTGATCGGCGCGATCACGGCGCTGTTCATGGGGTTCCTGGGCATCGTCCAGAACGACATCAAGCGGGTGGTCGCCTACTCGACGCTCTCGCAGCTCGGCTACATGACGGTCGCGCTGGCGGCATCGGCCTACAGCGTCGCGATCTTCCACCTCATGACGCATGCCTTCTTCAAGGCGCTGCTCTTCCTCGGCGCCGGCTCGGTGATCATCGGCATGCACCACGACCAGGACATGCGCAACATGGGCGGCCTGCGTCGCTACATGCCGATCACCTGGATCACCTGCCTGGTGGGCTCGCTCGCCCTGATCGGCACGCCGTTCCTGTCGGGCTTCTACTCGAAAGACATGATCATCGAGGCGGTGCGCTACTCGACGATCCCCGGCGCCGGCTTTGGCTATTTCGCGGTGCTGGCCGGCGTCTTCGTGACCGCGCTCTACACCTTCCGGATGTACTTCCTGGTCTTCCACGGCGAGTCGCGCTGGGGCAGGGCGCAGGATGGTCACGGGCACGACGCGCATCACGGCGACGATGCGCACGACGACGGGCACCACGACGATGCCCACCACCACGGCCTCGGCCCGAACGACAAGCCCCACGAATCCCCGCGGGTCGTGACCGTACCGCTCATCCTGCTCGCGATCGCATCGATCGTGAGCGGAGCGATCGCGATAGGGCCGATGCTGTTCGGCGGCTTCTTCGGCGATGCGATCCATGTCGCGAAGGAGCACACCGCCATGGCGACCCTCGCCGAGCACTGGCACGGCTGGGTCGCGCTCGGGCTGCATGCGCTGCAGACCTGGCCGTTCTGGCTCGCACTGGCCGGCGTGGTCACGGCCTGGTTCCTGTACCTCGTCAAGCCCGGGGTCCCGGGCGCCATCGCCAGCGCCTTCGGTCCGATCCACCGCCTGCTCGACAACAAGTACTACCTGGACCGGTTGAACGAGATCGTTTTCGCGGGCGGCGCCCGCCTGATCGGCCGCGGCCTGTGGCGCGGTGGCGACCAGACCGTGATCGACGGCCTGATCGTCAATGGCAGCGCGCGCCTGACCGGCTGGTTCTCGGGCGTGCTCCGGCTCGCCCAGACCGGCCATCTCAATACCTACGCGATCACCATGATCATCGGCGTGGCACTGCTGATGCTGTTCGTGATCATGCCGCTGCTCTGAGAACCTGAGCGGAACAGACAACAAGCGACGATCCGACGATGACAGTGTTCCCCTATCTCAGTGCGGCGATCTGGATTCCGATCCTGTGCGGCGTCCTGGTGCTCGCGATCGGCGCCGATCGCAATGCCAGCCTGGTGCGCGGCATTTCGCTGGTCGGATCCGTCCTGGGCTTCCTCGTGACCCTGCCGCTCGCCTTCGGGTTCGACCGCTCGAGCAGTGCCCTGCAGTTCGTCGAGAAGCACGTCTGGATCGAGCGCCTCGCGATCCACTACCACCTCGGCGTGGACGGGCTGTCGATCTGGTTCGTGGTGCTCACGGCGTTCATCACCGTCATCGTGGTGGTCGCGGCCTGGGAGGTGATCCAGGACCGGGTGGCGCAGTACATGGCTGCGTTCCTGATCCTCTCGGGCCTGATGATCGGGGTCTTCGCGGCGGTCGACGGGCTGCTCTTCTACATCTTCTTCGAGGCCACCCTGATCCCGATGTACGTGATCATCGGCGCCTGGGGCGGCCCCAACCGGGTCTACGCCGCGTTCAAGTTCTTCCTCTACACGCTGCTCGGCTCGCTGCTCACCCTGGTGGCGCTCATCTACCTCTACAGCCAGTCCGGCTCGTTCTCGATTCCCGACTGGCACCAGCTCCCGCTGTCGATGCGCGAGCAGACCCTGATCTTCTTCGCCTTCCTGCTCGCCTTCGCGGTCAAGGTGCCGATGTGGCCGGTGCACACCTGGCTGCCCGATGCCCACGTCGAGGCGCCGACCGGCGGCTCGGTGGTGCTGGCGGCCATCATGCTCAAGCTCGGCGCCTACGGCTTCATCCGCTTCTCGCTGCCGATCGCGCCGGATGCCAGCCATGAATACGCCAACCTGATGATCGCGCTCTCGCTGGTGGCGATCGTCTACATCGGCCTGGTCGCGCTGGTCCAGTCCGACATGAAGAAGCTGGTCGCCTACTCGTCCATTGCCCACATGGGCTTCGTGACGCTGGGCTTCTTCATGTTCAACACCCTCGGCGTGCAGGGCGCGATCGTGCAGATGATCTCGCACGGCTTCATCTCGGGGGCGATGTTCCTGTGCATCGGCGTGCTCTACGACCGCCTGCACTCGCGCAACATCGCCGACTACGGCGGGGTGGTGAACACCATGCCGAAATTCGCAGCCCTCTGGATGCTGTTCTCGATGGCCAACGCGGGCCTGCCGGCGACCTCCGGCTTCGTCGGCGAGTTCATGGTCATCCTGGCTGCCGTCGACTTCAACTTCTGGGTGGCGGCAGCCGCTGCCACCACCCTGATCTGGGGTGCGGCCTATTCGCTCTGGATGTACAAGCGGGTCGTGTTCGGCGCCGTCGCCAACGACAAGGTCGCGGCGCTGACCGACATCGGCCGCCGCGAATTCTGGATGCTGATGTCGCTGGCGGTCTTCGTCATCGCGATGGGCGTCTATCCGAAGCCCGTCACCGACGTGACCAATGCCTCGGTCGATGCGCTGCTCAAGCACGTGGCCGTCTCGAAGATCAAATGAGCATCATGGACAACACCAATCTGCTCGCAGCCCTGCCGGAGATCGTGCTGCTGGTCGGGGCCTGCATGGTGATCATGGCCGACGTCCTGCAGTCCGAGACGCGGCGGATCTCGATCGATCGGCTCGCGCTCGGCGTGCTGCTCTTCCCGTTCATCGCCACCGTCTGGCAGTTCGACTGGCCCGCCCAGTACGCGTTCTCGGGCATGTACGTGCTGGACGACCTCAGCAACCTGCTCAAGCTGTGCAGCTACGCGGCGGTGGCGGCGACCATCGTCTATGCGCGCCATTACGACCTCGACCGCGGGCTGCGGCGGGGCGAGTTCTACGGCCTGGCGCTCTTCGCTCTGCTGGGCCAGATGGTGATGATCTCGGCCTCGAGCCTGCTCACCATCTATATGGGCCTCGAGCTGATGTCGCTGTCCTTCTATGCGATGTGCGGGCTGCGCCAGGACGGTAACCGCCCGATCGAGGCGGCGATGAAGTACTTCGTGCTGGGCGCGCTGGCCTCGGGCTTCCTGCTCTACGGCATGTCGATGCTCTATGGCGGCGCCGGCGACCTGTCGCTGGCCGGCATCGCTCGCGCGTTCGGGGATGCCCAGACCAACAGCGGGGTGCTGATGTTCGGCACGGTGTTCATCGTCGCCGGCCTTGCGTTCAAGCTGGGGGCGGTGCCGTTCCACATGTGGCTGCCCGACGTCTATCACGGCACGCCCACCTCGGTGACGCTCTTCATCGCCGGCGCGCCCAAGCTCGCCGCCTTCGCGATCGCCTTCCGGCTGCTGGTCGAGGGGCTCACGGACGTGGCGTTCGACTGGCAGCAGATGCTGATGGTGCTGGCCGTGCTGTCGCTGGCCGTGGGCAACATCGTCGCGATCGCGCAGACCAACTTCAAGCGCATGCTCGCCTACTCGACCATCTCGCAGGTGGGCTTCGTGCTGCTGGGCCTGCTCTCGGGCGTGGTGCCGGGGCGCGACGACGTGGCGGCCGCCGCCTACAGCTCGGCGCTCTTCTACATGCTGATCTACGTGCTCACCACCCTGGGCACCTTCGGCGTGATCCAGATCCTCGCCCGCAAGGGTTTCGAGTGCGAGGAGATCGCCGACCTGCGCGGCCTCAACCGGCGCAGCCCGCTGCTCGCCGGGGTCCTGCTGATCCTGATGTTCTCGCTGGCCGGCATTCCGCCGACCGCCGGCTTCATCGCCAAGCTGACGGTGCTCGAGGCGGTGATCGATGCCGGCCATGTCTGGCTCGCGGTCTTCGCCGTGATGATGTCCCTGGTGGGCGCCTTCTACTACATCCGGGTGGTGAAGGTCGCGTACTTCGACGAGCCGGCCGGCCAGGATCCGATCATCATGGGTTCCGATGCCCGGGTTCTTTTCGGCCTGAACGGAGCGGCGGTGCTGCTGCTGGGCATCATCCCGGGCGGGCTCATCGCGGTCTGCCTGGAGGTGATCCGGCAGGCCATGGCCACCTAGCGTCGGCAGTCCGACGCAAGCCGAGGGCAGGGTGGGCGATCGCCGCGACCTGAGCGAATCGACGCTCGCCGAGGAGATCGTCTACGAAGGCAAGTTCCTGCGGGTGCGGCGAGACCTCGCCCGCACACCCGACGGCGGCGAGACCATCCGCGAGTACATCCTGCATCCGGGTGCGGCGGCAATGGTGCCCTTCGATGCCGATGGGCGCATCCTCGTCGAATGGCAGTACCGCTACCCGCGGCGCGAGCATTTCATCGAGATCCCCGCCGGCAAGCTCGATCCCGGCGAGTCCTTCCTCGATGCGGCGCGCCGCGAGCTCGTCGAGGAGACCGGCTACGCCGCCGCCGAATGGGCGCCGCTCACCACGATCCATCCGGCGATCGGCTTCGCCGACGAACGGATCGACATTTTCCTGTGCCGCGACCTCGAGCGCAGGGCGCAGCAGCTCGACCAGGGCGAGTTCGTCGACATCGAGTTCGTCGGCCTCGGCTGGCTGGTGGATGAGCTGCGCGCCGGCCGGCTCACCGACGTCAAGACCCAGATCGCGGTGCACTGGGTCGAGCGCATCGTAAGCGGGGCATGGCCCTGGCCGGCCTTCGAGCGCTTCGGGTCGGGCTAGAATCATCGGCGCAGGAACGGTGGGTTGGCCGAGCGGTCGAAGGCACTAGTCTTGAAAACTAGCAAGGGGGCAACCTCTTCCAGGGTTCGAATCCCTGACCCACCGCCATCCTGGCCTGTTCTACCCGGCCTGACGGCGACGATAGGTGAGCGCTATGGCGAGGCACGACGCAAGCGGCTTCGTCGGCAGCGGAGAGGTCGGGTCGAGCAGGATCGCCCTGTTCCCCTGATAGAGGAACGTCTCAGGAAATCGGGCCCGGAAGGTTACGACCAGGCTGGTGCGGCAGTTGAACAGCACGGCACCCACGCCTTCCGGCGATTTCGGCCGGCCGAGCCGGATAGTGCTGCCGCTGCCCGTCGCGCCGGTGAGATAGGCGGGCTCGCCCCATTTCAGCGTCTCGGTCAGCGGCCCGACGCCGGCGGTTTCCGCAGCCGTCGCGAAGATCAGCTTTCGCACCTCCAGAAGACGTAGACGGACGGGCTCGGGGAACGCGACAAAGGCCGCCGCGACTTCAGCGGGGATAGCGGGGGGCTCCGGGTTGCGCCACATTACGGTGCTCTCAGCGGCAGATGAATGTCGGTGATGAGTTCGTTCGGCGCGACCTGTTGCGGGCTGTTGAGATAGGCTTCGAACATCGGGGTATCGTCCGGCTCGTGGCCGGATTGCGGAAGCCACGCGCCGAGCAGCCAGCGATAGGCGCCTTTCATATCGGCATAGGGGCCTTGGTAACGCAGTCGCGCATAGAGCCCACCGCGTAGAGTCGCCTCCTCGATTGGCGGTGCCAGCGCGACGCCATCGGCAACCGGGGAACAAGCGCGCGAACGCAGGTTCTCGACCGGCACGAGGTCGGGATCGTCGTAGAACACAGCCAGCATCCGCTGGTCCGGCGCCGCGATCTCCTGTGTTGCAAGCACGGTGAATAACCGCCCCATCGCGTGGTCGATTTGCATGTAGGCGCCCGCATGGGCGATGCTGGCGCAGCGTACTGCGGCGAGCGTTTCCACCGCAACGGGAAACCCTGCTCCGTCTTCGGCCTGCAAGGCAGCTTTGAACGCAGCGTGGCTGCCGGTTGCGCGGTAGGCGGCCGGGCTCTTGCCATACGCCTCTTTGAAGGCGCGCCCGAAGGCGTCGGTCGAGCCGTATCCGGCGCGCCCCGCGATCGCGTCGAAGGCCATGTCCGAGTTGGCCAGCCGATCCGCTGCCCGCGAAAGCCGTAGCCGCCTGATCGTCGCGGTGATGGTTTCGCCGCGCATGGCAGCGTAGATTCTGTGCCAGTGATAGGGCGAAAGACAGGCGATCCCGGCCAGATCGTCGAAGCGGATGTCCTCCTCGAGATGCGCGTAGATGTGGTCGACAACCCGATTCAAGCGGGTCTCATAGCTTGCTTTCGTTCTCGATGTGCTCATTGCAGTCGTCCAGTTCCGATGCAGCACGATGGCACAACCGGGTCGACAAATCTTGCGGAGTTCACCCGTCAGCAGTGGCTAGCAACGGATTGTCTCTCCGCCGATGCAGAACGCTGGAACGCGGTCGAAACCAGAGGGCCGTTCTCTAGGAATTTCTGGTCCGAAATTGCCCGGGCAGGTCACTGGCTCGCGCGATCGATGCCGAGCTGGGCGGCAACGCCGCCTTCAGGGATGCCTTCACCAAGGCGGCGCTGACGCGCTTCGGCAGCGGATGGGCCTGGCTCAGTGTCGATCCGCAGGGACGCCTGGTGGTGGAGAGTACCGCCAACCAGGACAGCCCGCTGATGAAGGGAATCTCGTCGGGCAATACGCCGATCCTCGGCCTGGACGTGTGGGAGCACGCCTACTATCTCAAGTACCAGAACCGCCGGCCGGAATACATCGCGGCGTTCTACAACGTCATCGACTGGGCCGAGGTCTCGCGGCGCTACGCGCAAGCGCGCCGCTGAGGGTCATCCGCGCAAAGTGGTCGACCGGATGCTCACTCCGCCCATGCCGGATCTCCGGTGAAGACGACGGTGAGCCAGCGATCCGGCCCGTCGCCGCCGACCGCCTCGCCGATCTCGTCGCGCAGGATGTCCCATTCGGCGATGTCGCGGGGCGGTGCATCGGCCGGAACGATGAAATAGAGCTCGATGTTCTTCGAGCGGCCCACTCGCGCGACGTAGGCCCGGTAGGAATCCAGGCCGTGCTTCTCGACGAAGGCTTGCGCCACCCTGTCGATATGCTGCTTGAGATCGACGGGCGTCACCAGGAAGATGTCCGAGAGCGCCTGCCTGACGGTCGAGACCGGCAGCGGGATGATCAGGATGCAGACGATCGCCAGCACCGCCGGGTCGATGTAGGGCGAGATCCATTGCCACTCGGTTCCCTGCACCGCATGGCCGATGCAGAAGGCGATCAGGAGCGCTGCCGTGATGCCCGCCGACATGATCCATCCCTTGACGTCCAGCCGCAGGAAAGCCGAGCCGATCCTGCGGTTGGCGCGTGCTTCGACGATGGCGATCGTCGTGCAGGCGATCAGGGTGACGAACGCGTAGACGATTGCCCAGCCGAACTCGAGATCGCGCCCGCCTTCGAGCAGGCTGCTGACCGCGGTCACCAGCGCGTAGATCGCTACGCCGATCAGGAGCGTGCCGTTGAGCCCGAGGACCATGGGTTCCAGGTGCCAGAAGCCCATCGAGAAGCGCTCCCTGAGCTTGCGCGACAGCCCCTTCGACATCGCGAAGGACGTGATGAGGTTGACCACGATCAGCGACAGGAGACTCATGCTGGCGTCGACGAGGGAATAGACGCCGTCGAAGATGATCGAGAAGGACCCCGAGATCAGGCCGAAGCCGATGCCTAGCGCGGCGATGACCAGCGTGACGGCGATGGACGTTCGCAGAACGCCGCGCTCGTCACTCGAGTCGAAGAAGCTGCTCCTGGTCGTCATGTCGATCGTCGATCATCCCGTTTCCTTCCGAATGGTAAGGCGACGCATGAGATGCCGCCATCGTGATCTGTGGTATCAACGCGGGATGCGGGCGCTTCGCGACATCCTGGAATCGAGACAGATTCCCGTCTATTTCTGCGCCGTTGCGGCCGCGGTCGTTGCCGCGATGTACGGTCCGGATACCGCTGCGCTCGAAGGGCTCATCACGCCGGTCCTGGCGCTGATGCTCTATGCGACCTTCCTGCAGGTGCCCATTGCCCGGCTCGGGAAGGTGTTCGGGCGGGGCCGCTTCCTCGGGGCGCTGCTCCTGGCGAATTTCGTCGTGATTCCCCTGCTGGTCGCACTGGTCGTGCAGTTCCTTCCGCGCGATCCGATGCTCAGGCTCGGGGTGCTGCTGGTGTTGCTCACGCCCTGCATCGACTATGTGGTGACCTTCTCCCATCTCGGCCGGGCCGATTCATCGCAACTGCTCGCCGCGACGCCGATCCTGCTGGTCGTCCAGATGCTTCTGCTGCCCGCCTATCTCGGGATCCTTCTCGGCAGCGAAGCGGCACAGCTGGTGGAGGCGGGGCCGTTCATTCATGCATTCCTCTGGCTGATCCTGGTTCCTCTCGCGCTGGCCGGTTCGACCCAGGCCTGGGCCGCACGCAGCCGCGTGGGACGGAGGGCGAGCGCGGCTCTCGGCCTGTTGCCCGTGCCGGCCACTGCCGCCGTACTGTTCGACGTCATCGCAGCGGTTCTCCCCCGGATCGGGCCCGCGGCCGATGCGGCGATACGCGTCGTTCCGGTCTACATCGCGTTCGCAGTCATCGCGCCCGTGGCCGGATGGTCGGTCGCGCGGTGCTTCGATCTCGAGACTCCAGCCCGGCGAGCCGTTGCTTTCAGCAGCGCTACCCGCAACTCCCTCGTCGTGCTGCCGCTGGCGCTCGCGGTGCCTGGCGCGATGCCGCTGCTGCCGGCCGTGATCGTCATGCAGACGCTCGTCGAGCTGGCGAGCGAGCTCGTCTATGTCCGGATCATCGGGGCACTGCCGCCGAAATAACCCCGGCGAGTTTGCATAGAAGAATTTCGTCGTTGCCGGGGCGCCGTGCCGGCCACAGACTTCGATCAACCCCGTTCCATGCCATGGCCGGACTCCGGGTCGAACCCCGAAGCCGTTGCCGGCGATCGGCGAATTCCGGACGGGCCAGCCTCTCCTGCCTGCCGACATGAAGCTCAGTTTCAACGCCGTGGCCAAGCGATTCGGTGGCCTGCGGGTCATCGACGATTTCACGCACGAGTTCGCCGAGGGTGAGCTGGTGGCGCTGGTCGGGCCGTCCGGCTGCGGAAAATCCACCCTGCTGCATCTCGCGGCGGGCCTGGAGGCGCCGACCAGCGGAGCGGTGCTCGCCGACGGCAGGCAGGTGAGGGGTCCGCATCCCGAGCGGACCCTGATGTTCCAGGAGAACGCGCTCTTTCCCTGGCTGACCCTCGCGCAGAACATCGCGCTGGCGCTCGAGTTCCAGAAGGTGGACAGGCGGACCGCCCGAGCCCGGGCCTTGCGCTGGCTGTCGAAGGTCTCGCTCGACGGCTTCGCCGACTACTACCCCCACCAGGTCTCGGGCGGCATGCGCCAGCGCGCGGCGCTTGCGCGCGCCTTCATCGCGGAACCGCGCGCGCTCCTGCTCGACGAACCCTTCGGTGCGCTCGATGCGCTCACCCGGATGACCCTGCAGGATGCCCTGCGGGACCTGATACGGGAGCAGGCGCCCACCGTGCTGCTGGTCACTCACGACGTGGACGAAGCCATCTTCCTCGCCGACCACATCCTGGTGTTCGGCCCGCGCCCGGCCGCGGTGCTGAAGGCGTTCAGCCTCGAGCGCCGGGAACGGACCCACGACCTGACCGGATTCTCGAATGTGCGAAGCGAGATCCTCCGGCTGCTCGGCATCGAGGCGGAGCAGATCGAACCCTCACTGACATCCCTGGGAGCATGATCATGAAGGCAGTACGACTACTGGTTGCCGCGTTGGCGGCGCTGGTTTTTGCGGTACCCGCCGCCGCGCAGGACAAGTTCAAGGTCGGCTATCTGCGCGTGATGGACGACGCCCAGGCGATCCTGGCGGACAAGGCGGATCTCTATGCGAAGCGCGGGATCGACGTCGAGCTGGTCGAATTCCAGTCGGGCACCGACCTGATCAAGGCGATCGTCGGCGGACAGCTCCATTCGGGCGTGCTCGGCTTCACCAATGCGATCGCCTGGGCTTCCCGCGGGGCGGACCTGAAGGTGGTGGGCGGCGCGCAGAACGGCTACCACGCGATGATCGTGCGCGAGGATGCCGGCATCGACGGGATCGCCGACCTCAAGGGCCGGACCATCGCCTCGCAGAGGGAGGGCAGCACCGCCGATACCGTGTTGAAGGGCGTGGTGTTCAAGCAGGCCGGCCTGGCGGCTTCCGACGTCAACGTCATGGGAGTGAGCCCGCAGGTGGCAGTGCAGTCGCTGGTGGCCAAGCGGGTCGACGGCGCCTTCCTGTTCGAGCCGCAGGCGAGCATCGCCAAGGCGATCGCGCCGGTCAAGGAGATCTACGAGATCGGCGAGGTATGGCCGTTCCCCTGCATGGTGGTGATCACCTCGGGCGATGTCCTGAAGAGCCGCAAGGAGGACCTCTGGAAGACGCTCGATGCGCAGAAGGACGCGATCGACATGCTGCAGCAGCGACCCGAAGAGGCGGCGAAATACATCGCCGCCGAGTTCATCGCCGAACCCACGCTCAAGACGCTGGATGGCAGGGAAGTGCTGCGCGAGGCGATCATCACCGAGGCGATCAAGACCCAGGTGTTCAATGCGGCGCTTACCGACCAGGAGCGCTCCCGCATGCAGGAGATCGCCGGGATCATGCAGGAGAGCGGGGCGCTCAAGACGCGCGATGGATCCGCGTTCGATGTCGAGGCCATCCTGGATCTGAGCTGGCAGAAGGAGCGCAGCCTGTGATGCCTGCGGCACCCGGGGCAGGGCTGGTCGATAGATGAGCGAGCAATCCAGCCCGGCGGGCGATCAGGTCCGGATGACGGGACCACGCCGCAGGTCGGCGATGGTGCTGGCGGTGGTGTTCATCCTCCTGCTCTGGCAGATTGCCGCCTGGTCGCTGCCGGACTTCCTCATGCCGGATGTGCATGTGGTCTTCATGCGCCTCTGGGACGAGATCGGCTCGGCGGACTTCCGGGCGGCGCTCGGCGGCAGCCTCACGCGCCTGGGCACCGGCTATGGCGCGGCGCTGGTGTGCGGCGTAGTGTTCGGCCTGCTCGGTGCGGTGCTGTACTTCTTTCGGGAGGTGATGAAGTTCGCGATCGTCATCCTCCAGTCGATCCCGTCGATCGCCTGGGTGCCGATCTTCCTCATCATGATGGGCTTCGGCAACATGCCGATCGTGGTCGTGGTGGGGATCGCGGCATTCTTCCCGGCGGCGCTTTCGGTGATGAACGCCACCGAGAGCGTCGAGAAGGTGCATGTCAGCGCCGCCCGGGTGATGGGGGCTTCGCGCCTGCAGCTGCTGCGGCGGGTGTATCTGCCGGCGGTGATGCCGGAGCTCATCACCGGAGCCCAGCTCGCCTTCGGCAATGCATGGCGCGCGCTGATCTCGGCGGAGATGCTGATCGGCTTCGGACAGGGGCTCGGGCGCTCGCTCTCCTATGCGGGGGAGACCGCCGACATGGTCGGCGTGATGACCGCCATCCTGGCGATCGCGATCCTCGCGCCCCTGATCGACCAGGTCCTGCTGGAGCGCCTGAGGCATCGCGTGCTGCGCTACCAGTACGTGTAGGCCATGAACGGAGTTTCCCCGGGACGTTCGCCGCTCGGACATGGCGGCCTTCGGCACGCGCGGGCGACGGGATGGCGACGCATTGCCGCGACGCTGTGCCTGGGTGCCCTCGCGGGAATGTCCCCGGGTTGGGCGGCCGGCGCGCCGCTCGTGGTGGCGCTCGACTTCGTCCCGCCGGTGCACGAAGCGGGGGCGAAGTACCGGACGCCCGCAACCATCGATAGCGCGCTTGCCGAGGATCTCGCCAGGCGGCTCGACCGGCCGCTTGCCAAGGTGGGCGAGGGCGCCTTCGACATCTCGATCACCACGCTCGGGAATTCGGGCGGGACGCCTGCGTCGATGACGGTCATCCCCCTCGGCTATCGAGCCGCGCCGATGGCGATCATGCGCACCGACAGCACGATCCGTCGCTGGGACGAGCTACGCGGCCGGACGGTCTGCGTGGCGGCGGGCGGCACTCATGTCGGCGACCTGCAGGGTCGCTACGGCGCCGTCGAGATCGTCCATCCTTCCCTGACCGAGGCGCTGGTGGCGCTGCGTATCGGCGAATGCGATGCGCTGGTGCATGACAGCGTACTGCTCGAGGAGCTGCTGCGGCTGCCCGAATGGAAGAAGTTCTCCCGGCGATTGCAGGGACGCCCGCGCAGCACCCTCGCCCTGGTCGTGCCACAGGCCGATCGGGAGGTCATCGGCCGCGTCCGGGAAGTCGCCGCTGCCTGGAAGGCAGCGGCGCTCACCGATTCCCTGGTGAGGAACGCGATTCGCGACATCGCCTTCGAGGTATACGTCGAGCAGGAAGTGCCCGACTGCCACTGAGCCGGCTTCGCCGTGCTTCCCTCCTAGGCGGCCTCGTAGAGCGTCACGACGCAGGCGCCGCCGAGGCCGAGATTGTGCTGCAGCGCATGGCGGGCGCCTTCGACCTGGCGCGGGCCGGCGGTGCCGCGCAACTGGTTCACCAGCTCGTAGCACTGGGCAAGGCCGGTAGCGCCCAGCGGGTGACCCTTGGAGAGCAGCCCGCCGGACGGATTGGTGACGACCTGCCCGCCGTAGGTGTTGTCGCCGTCCACGACGAATCGCTCGGCCTCGCCCTCGGCGCAGAATCCGAGCGCCTCGTAGGTGAGCAGCTCGTTCTGGGCGAAGCAGTCGTGCAGCTCGGCCACGCGGATCTCCCGCGGATCGATGCCGCTCGCCTCGTAGACGGCCTCGGCGGCGCGCTTCGCCATGCCGTAGCCGACGACATAGCGCATGTCGTCCTTGTCGAAGGTATCGGGCCGGTCGGTGGTCATGGCCTGTGCTGCGATCCGTACCCGTGGGCCCCGGCCATGGCGTTGCCAGAACCGGTCCGAGGCGACGATGGCCGCGGCCGCCCCGCAGGTGGGCGGACAGGCCATCAGGCGCGTCATCACGCCCGGCCAGATCGCGGGCGAGGCCATCACTTCCTCTTCCGATACCTCGGAGCGGAACAGCGCCAGCGGATTGTTCGCCGCATGCCGGCTCGCCTTGGCCCTGACCTTGGCGAAGGTGGACAGCTGCGTGCCGAACCGCTTCATGTGCTCGAGGCCGGCACCGCCGAAGTAGCGCAGGGCAAGCGGTACCTGGCCGTTGCCCACGAGCATGTCGGTCGCCTCCTCGAAGCGGTCGAAAGGCGAGGGCCGATCGTCGAATATCGCGCCCAGCGCGCCGGGTCGCATCTGCTCGAAGCCGAGCGCGAGCACACAGTCGGCCGCGCCGCTGGCGACCGCCTGGCGGGCGAGGTAGAGCGCGGTCGACCCGGTCGAGCAGTTGTTGTTGACGTTGACGACGGGGATCCCGGTCATGCCCACTTCGTAGATGGCCCGCTGGCCGGCGGTGGAGTCACCGTAGACGTAGCCGACATAGGCCTGCTCGAGCCCGTCGAAGCCGATGCCGGCATCGTCCAGTGCCTGGCGGATCGCGGCGGCGGCCATCTCGTGGTAGGGCGGATGCGCGCCGGGCTTGGCGAAGGCGGTCATGCCGACGCCCATGATGTCGACTTTGTCCATCGCGGTTTCTCCTTGTGCGGGAAGGGCGGTACGGATCGGGCAGACTTCGGGCGGATATCGGGCGGGCATCTGGCAGATGCCGTGTCTTCAGCCCCCGGGTTGTCATCCTGTGCCCGGATCATGGCGTTGAGCCCGGGGCGCAGGCATCCGGCCAATGTACACGGTTGGACGGCGTCGAGAAAGCACCGGGGCCCGACCCGGCCGTCCGATCGGACGCCATCACCATCCCGGCGGGAATCGCCGCATGATTGCGGCATCGAAGAGGATACGAACACATGAACATCGGACTCAATCGCCTGCTCGCCGGCCTGCTGATCGCCGTCGGTGCAGCCGCCGCCGGGTGGGCCGTGGGCAACGGCCTCGAGCGCTTCCGCATGGCCGACCGCTCGGTCACCGTCAAGGGCCTCGCCGAGATGAACGTCCAGAGCGACTTCGCGGTCTGGCCGCTGTCGTTCCGGCGTGCCGGCAACGAGTTCGGCGAGGTCCAGCGGGCGCTGGCGGCCGATCGCGACAAGGTGGTCGCTTTCCTGAAGCAGGCCGGGATCGAGGAAGCCGAGATCGAGATCCGGCCGCTGCAGGTGACCGACGCCTATTCGCGCGAGTACATCCAGCCCAACCAGCCGTTTCGTTATACCGGCAACGGCCAGGTGCTGGTGAAGTCGCCCCGGGTGGCGGAGGTGGCCAGGGCGGCGCTTGCAACCGACCCCCTGATCCAGGCCGGTCTCGTGATCCAGAGCGACATCGGGCCCAGCTACCAGTTGCGTGGCTTCAACGAGGTCAAGCCGACCCTGCTGTCGGAAGCGACCCGCAATGCACGCGAGCAGGCGGCCGAGTTCGCGGCGCAGGCCGGTGCCCGGCTCGGCCCCCTCAAATCCGCCAACCAGGGCGTCATCCAGATCAGCGGGGATGACGGCGGGTACTCGGACACCGGTAGCTCGCAGACCAAGCGGCTGCGCGTGGTCAGCACTTTCGTCTATGAGCTGCGATAGCGGCTCGCCGGACATCGGCTGCGCCGCCGCGACGGATTCGCGCCGCTGTCGTCGCCGAATCCGTCGCGTCCATCGGGCCGGCTGCCGGACGGTCCGCGGGATCGGGGCACAATCGCGGCCATGCGCGAACTGATCCGAATCTCCCGCCGCAGCCTCATCGCCGGCGCCTGCGGCACCGCCTCGGTCGGCCTGCTCGGCGGCATGAAGTGGCCCTGGTCGTCGGACGGCCGGGACTCCGATCCGCCACCGAAAGGGGCGAAGGAGCCGTTTCGTTTCCTGTCGCCGGACTCGGTCTGGAACCTGCCGATCGGACGGGGTGCTCGTTTCGCATCCGACGCCGACCCCGCGACCCGGCAGATCCGGGCCCTGGACGGGACGCTCGATCTCGCCGAGGACGCCTGGACGGTCGCGCTGTGGCACGCGCGCGAATCCGACCCGATGCAGACGGTCGTCGTCAATGCCGGCCCCACCGGCAGGAACGACCGCATCCGGATCCACATCCCGGCCGATGCGGCGGCTTCACCGCCGCCCTACCGGCCGGGCGAGTCGGACTCCCACATGTCGGTCGTGTCGCCCGACGGCAGGCTCATCCACGAGTTCATCGGCATGCACAAGGTGGGCGTGCGGACCTGGGGCGCGGGCTGCTATGTGCCGATGCCGGTCGACGGCTCGGGCATCGAGCACATGACCGGATTCGAGATCGCCGACTTCCGGATAGCCGGCATGCTCGGCTTCGGTTCGACGCGCGCCTACGGCGGATCGTCGACCGCCGGCCTGATCGTCTCGGGAGAGCTCGAGCAGGGCATCGATCACATGCTGGCCTGCGCGGCGCATATCGACATGCTGACCTCGCCCTGGGTCTGGCCGGCCACCCGCGACGACTGGCACGACAACTACCCGAACAACGGCGGCAGCGCGAAGGTCTCCCTGGGCATGATGTTCGCGATACCGCCCGAAGTCGACCTGAAGGACATGAAGCTCGGCCGCCGCGAGTATCATGTGCTGCGGGCGATGCAGACGCACGGCCTGATGGTCGTCGACCGCGGCGGCAGGAACTGGTCGATCTACATGGACTACACCGCGCGCGCCGAGGCGCGCCGTTTCGATGTCGATGCGATCAGCAGGGTCATGTCGAAGCATCTCGCCCGGATCACCAACATCACCCCGGCGACGCCCAAGGGCGGCGACTGACCGGCGGGTCAACCCCGGGCCGTGTGCGGCCGTTGTCACGGCTCCCGAATCCTCCGAGACGAATACCCATGCTTCGATCAGTTCGCGACCTCACGATCATCGCCGCGCTCACCGCGGCAAGCCTCGCCCTGACATCGCCGGCGCGCGCCGACGAGGAGCCGGGCAAGCCCCCGTTGCTGGGGATCTCCGCCGAAGCGTCGCGTGAGGTCGCCAACGACGAGATGAACGTCCTCATGCGCGTCGAGCGCCAGAGCGAGGATCTCGCCACGGCCAATCGCGATGCGCTCGGCCGGATCAACGCCTTGCTCGCGAAGGCGCGCGGCATCGAGGGCATCGAATCGAGCCTCGCCGGCGTCGGTTCCAGCCCGATCCATGCGGAGGACCGCAAGGCCGATGGCAAGGTCGAGCACCGCATCACCGGCTGGCATGTCCATGCCGATGCTTCGCTCAAGTCGCGCGACGTGCAGGCGCTCTCGAAGCTGATCGGCGAGCTCGGCGAGGACGCCCGCATCCTCTCGGTCGGCTTCTCGGTATCGAAGGAGGCCCGGACGAAGATCGAGGCGGAGCTGCTGGCCGAGGCGTCGAAGGCCTTCAACGAACGCGCGGCCATGATCGCGCAGGCGCTCGGCTATGCCGGCTTCGAGATCGAACGGATCAACGTGGGGACCACCGGCATGCCGCGGCCGTACCGGCCGGTCGCCCAGGAGGCGATGATGAGCATGAGGGCGGCGGCCGCGCCCGATTTCGCCGATTCGGTCGGCGAATCCACGCTGAGCGCGAATGCCAACGGCCAGGTCTGGCTACGTCGCTAGTATTTATTGGGTGCGGACGGCTTCGCCGCTGATCGCCCAGTATCCCTCCAGCCAGGCGACGACCTCCCGGGCGGCCGGATGGTCGATCGCCTGGTAGCGTGCCCGTAGCCCGGCCTTCTCGCCTGCGGTGAGGCGATCGAGGCCGATGTCCTGCAGCCACTTGATGTCGAGCCGCAGCAGCGCGGCGAGCTCCGTTCCCACGATGTCGGCGAGCGCCTCGTCGGTCGCGCGCCGGTAGCAGTAGGCATCGGCGTCGCGATAGCTGGCGGCGAGCGTGAGCAGCGGCACGAGCGAAAGCACCGGCTGGAGCGCCGGGTTGACCGCATGCGCCGCGATGGATGCGCCGATGCGGGCGTTGCGTCCCGTGAATCCGCGCAGGTGCAGGCGCTGCGACATGGTCGGCCCGTCGTTCACCGGGTAGTTGTCCCAGAGGATCGGCGCGCGACCGATCCGGCTCGCGACGGCATCGAGGTGGCCCGGCGTGATCTCGCGGGAGCAGACCTCCTCG
Organism: Burkholderiaceae bacterium; assembly: GCA_023954135.1. Lineage (GTDB taxonomy): Bacteria > Pseudomonadota > Gammaproteobacteria > Burkholderiales > Burkholderiaceae_E > JAMLIN01. The sequence continues at coordinate 40,581 of JAMLIN010000037.1, forward strand.
CCGGTCCAGAAGATCCCGATGCGCCGATCGAGTCCGGCGGCAAGTTTCTCGAGGTAGCGTGGCGGGCGTTCGCCGAAGACGCGGTCGAGCAGGGGGTCGTCGCTGTAGTAGCTCGGGCAGACCGTGATGCGAGATGCCCGGCTGCGGCTGGCGGCGAAGTCGATGATCGCCGCCTGGCGGGCGGCCAGGTCGGCCGGGCCGCCGTCCATGTCGTCGAAGAGGATCGCCAGCTCGGTCGCGCCCGTCCCGTCGAGCATGGCGATCTTGTCGGCGAGCGCGGCGCGCGCTTCGGCGTCGAACTCGAGGTGGGCTCCGAAGGGCGTGAGCCCGATCCCGAACCGCACCCCGTGCGACGCGCAATCGGCAGCCAGGCGGGCGAGCTCGTCCGGATCCGCGAGAGGCGAACGCCAGTCGCGCCGCAGGCTGGCATCGCTCTTGGGCGCATACAGATAGAAGCGGTACCCGAGCGGGGCGAGCCTGGCGACGGCGGCATGGCGTGCCTGCCAGGGCCAGGGCCGACCGAAGAATCCTTCGACGATGCCGAGTTCGGGTGTCATGCGGATGATTATCGCCCGAGGCGAGGCGGCTCCGGCCAGTCGGCTAGAATCTAAGCCCTGTGCACGCCCGCCCATACCAAGGCCCGAGCCTGCGGGCATCGGGCTGAAACTGGAGACCCCTGCAATGAATGGTGCCGAGAGCCTGGTCCGGACCCTCGTCGATTCGAAGGTCGACGTCTGCTTCACCAATCCCGGAACGTCCGAGATGCATTTCGTGGCCGCCCTCGACCGGGTGCCCGGAATGCGCTGCGTGCTCGGCCTGTTCGAGGGGGTGGCCACTGGCGCCGCCGACGGCTATTACCGGATGGCGCAGCGGCCGGCCGCGACCCTGCTGCACCTCGGCCCTGGTCTTGCCAACGGCATGGCGAACCTGCACAACGCGAAGAAGGCGCATTCGGGGATCGTCAACATCGTCGGCGATCATGCCGTCGAGCACCTGAAGCACAACGCGCCGCTCACATCGGATCTCGACACCGTCGCGGTGCCGATGTCGGATGTCGTGATCCGCTCGAACTCGTCGCGCCTGATCGCCGCCGACGGCGCCCGCGCGGTCACCGCCGCGCGCACCGCGCCCGGCCGGATCGCCACCCTGATCCTGCCGGCCGACACCGCCTGGAACGATGCCGATGCGCCGGCGCTGGCCGAGGAGCCGCCGCCGCGCCCCGCCGTCGAATCCAGTGCGATCTCCGCGGCCGCCGACGCCCTGCGCTCGGGCCGCAAGGCGGCGCTGCTGCTGGGCGGCGTGGCCTTGCGCGGCAAGGCGCTGGAGCTTGCCGGGCGGATCGCCGCGAAAACGGGCTGCAGCCTGTTCGCCGAGGGCCTGGTGGCGCGCCTGGAGCGCGGCGCGGGCCGGGTGAAGGTGACCCGCCTGCCGTATCCGGTCGACCAGGCGCTGGCGCTGCTCAAGCCCTACGGGGAGCTGATCCTGGTCGGGACCCAGCCGCCGGTGAGCTTCTTCGCCTATCCGGACAAGCCGAGCGTGACGACACCGCCCGACTGCAACATCAACCGGCTCGCGCAGATCGGCGACGACATCGAAGGCGCGTTGCGGGCATTGGCCGAAGCCGTCGATGCGCTCGGCGCGGCACCGGCCAATGTCGCGACCCTCGATCGTCCGGCGCTGCCGACCGGCGCCATGAATCTCGAGAACATCGGGCAGGCGCTCGCCGCCCTGCTGCCCGAGCAGGCGATCGTCGTCGACGAGGCAGTGACTTCCGGCCGCGGCTTCCCGGTGCCGACCGCCACCGCTGCGCCCCACGACTGGCTCTCGAGCCGGGGCGGGTCGATCGGCTTCGGCCTGCCCTGCGCGGTGGGTGCCGCGATCGCCTGCCCGGATCGCAAGGTCATCTGCCTCGAGGGCGACGGCAGCGGCATGTACACGGTGCAGTCCCTGTGGACGATGGCGCGCGAATCCCTCGACATCCTGGTGCTGGTGTTCGCCAACCGCGGCTACCAGATCCTGCGCGGCGAGCTCCAGGGCGTGGGGGTCTCGGACCCGGGGCCCAATGCGCTGCGCATGCTGACCGTCGACCAGCCGGTCATCGACTGGGCCGCGCTCGCGCGCGCCCAAGGTGTCGACGCAACGCGCGTGACCGACCTGGCCGGCCTGATCGACGCCATCCGCCGCGGGCTGTCGACGAAGGGTCCGTCCTTCGTCGAAGTGGTGATCTGAGCGGATCCGGATCCGGACGGGGCCTGACCCTCGGCCCGGCTCCGGCTGGTGGCCCGGCTCAGCCGGGTCGGGTCACCAGCTTGTCGACGAAGGCCTGGACCCTGGCCTGGGGCAGGGCGCCGACGAACTGGTCCACCGGCTTGCCATCGCGGAAGGCGACCACGAAGGGGATGCTGCGCACGCCGTAGCGGCGGGCGGCCTCGGG
>JAMLIN010000038.1 GCA_023954135.1 Burkholderiaceae bacterium
AGATCGTCGCCTTGGTAGGCTTTTACCCCACCAACTAGCTAATCTGACATCGGCTGCTCCAATAGCACGAGGCCCGAAGGTCCCCCGCTTTCCACCACAGTGCGTATGCGGTATTAATCCGGCTTTCGCCGAGCTATCCCCCACTACTGGGTACATTCCGATGCATTACTCACCCGTCCGCCACTCGTCAGCGGGCCGAAGCCCCTGTTACCGTTCGACTTGCATGTGTAAGGCATGCCGCCAGCGTTCAATCTGAGCCAGGATCAAACTCTATCGTTCGATCTTTGGTTTGTCCGCACCCCGAGGGGCTTGGACTCTCAAAACGGAATCGACATCATCCTGATGATCAGGATATGTTTCTGTCCGTATGAGCGTTTGCTTTTGAGCCCCGAGAATCCTTGCGGATATCAAGGGGTTGGCGATTTCGCCCAAACGCCCACACTTATCGGCTGTTGGTTGTTAAAGAGCGTGCTTCAGACTTCTGCCGGCCGCCGCGGAGATATTGCACCGCATTCGTCTGGCTGCTTCGTCATCAGCGAAGAAGCGGAATTATGAGGAGTTCCGAATCTTCTGTCAAGCGACCTATGCGTTTCGGTGTTTCCTTGCTGCCCGGTGTTGCGAAACCTGTCGCACCCCGGTCACATGGCGATGCCATCCTCGGCATCTTGCACCGCAACCAGCTGAGACGGAGCCTCGGCCCTCTGACCTGGACCCGTGTCCCGCTGGCCTTGCCAGCCCGCTTGACCCTGACACCTAAGTGCCAAGCCCTCGACTATAGCACGAAAAAACAGTTCCGCAAGTGGGCTGGCTGGCTAGCAGCCCCATCCCCTCGCGATGCGGCTCAACGATGCTTGAAGTCCGGGGGGCGCTTCTCGAGGAACGCCGCCATGCCTTCCTTCTGGTCGGCGGTGGCGAACAGCGAATGGAACACGCGGCGCTCGAAGAGCACGCCTTCGCTGAGCGGCGATTCGTAGGCCCGGTTGATCGACTCCTTGATCATCATCACCGACGGCAGCGAGAAGCCGGCGATGGCCGTGGCGGCGGCAATCGCATCGTCGAGCATCCTGTCGGCGGGCACGACCCGCGACACCAGCCCGGCGCGTTCGGCCTCGGCGGCATCCATCATCCGCGCGGTGAGGCACAGGTCCATGGCCTTCGCCTTCGAGACCGCGCGCGGCAGGCGCTGGGTTCCGCCGGCCCCCGGGATCACCCCGAGCTTGATCTCCGGCTGGCCGAACTTCGCGGTCTCGGCCGCGATGATGAAGTCGCACATCATCGCGAGCTCGCAACCCCCGCCCAGCGCGAAGCCGGCCACCGCGGCGATCACCGGCTTGCGGACCTTGCGGATCGTCTCCCAGTTGCGGCCGATGTACTCGGTCCGATAGACGTCCATGTAGTCCCAGGTCGCCATCGCGGCGATGTCGGCGCCGGCGGCGAAGGCCTTCTCGCTGCCGGTGATCACGATCGCGCCGATGTCGTCATCGGCGTCGAAGGCGAGCAGCGCCTGGCCGAGCTCGTCCATCAGGGCGTCGTTGAGCGCATTGAGCTGCTTGGGCCGGTTCAAGGTGACGAGCCCGACGCGGCCGCGGGTTTCGACGAGGATGTTCTGGTAGTCCGCCATGGGGTTCTCCTGTGGTTTCGCCAGCGATGGTACCGGCCCGGGCGACCCTCCGAGAAGGCCCGGCCCCGGGGCGCGTCCGCGACCCCGCGGCGGGGCTGCGGAGCATGCAACCGGGCTGCGGAGGGGACGCGGCACGCGTCGTCCCCGGACAAGCGGGTAGGATCGAGTGTTCCACGAGCAAGGCACGCCGCGTCATCGACCGGTGCCGGGCACAACCACGACAGAAGGCGACAGCATGTTCAAGGCGATCTACCTCGAAAAATCCGACAGCGCCGGCTTCTCCGCCGGCATCCGCGAGCTCGACGATTCCGATCTCGTCGCGAACACCGGCGATGCCGACGTAGACCTAGACGTCGAGTACTCCACGATCAACTTCAAGGACGGCCTCGCGATAACCAGCAGCAGCCCGGTGGTGCGCAAGTGGCCGATGGTCCCCGGCATCGACGGCGCCGGCGTCGTCGCCGCGAGCCGCGATCCGGACTTCGCCCCGGGCGACCGGGTCGTCCTCAACGGCTGGGGCGTGGGCGAGACCCACTGGGGGTGCCTGGCGGAAAAGGCCCGCCTGCAGGGTCGCTGGCTGGTGAAGCTACCAGCATCGATCGATACCCGCAGCGCGGCCGCGATCGGCACCGCCGGCTACACGGCCATGCTCTGCGTGATGATGCTCGAGCGCCACGGACTGAAGGCCGGTGACGGCGAGGTGCTCGTCACCGGTGCCGCCGGCGGGGTCGGCAGCGTCGCGATCGCCCTGCTCGCGGCCAACGGCTACAAGGTCGTGGCATCCACCGGCCGGTCGGCCGAGGCCGACTACCTGAAGGCGCTCGGCGCGACCGACGTCATCGACCGCAACACGCTGTCGAACCCCGGCAAGCCGCTGCAGAAGGAGCGCTGGGCCGGTGTCGTCGATACCGTCGGCTCGCACACGCTCGCCAATGCCTGTGCGCAGGTACGCTACCGCGGCGTGGTCGCCGCCTGCGGCCTCGCCCAGGGCATGGACTTCCCCGCGTCGGTAGCCCCGTTCATCCTGCGCGGGGTCAAGCTGATCGGTGTCGATTCGGTGATGTGCCCGATGGAGGATCGCCTCGTCGCATGGCAGCGGCTCGGCGCGGAGCTCGACGCCGGCAAGCTCGCCTCGATCACCACCGAAACCGATCTCGCCGGCGCCCTCGAAGCCGCGCCGAAGATCCTCGCCGGCGCAATCCGCGGGCGACTGGTCGTCGACGTGCGCCGTTGACCCGAAGCCGCGACCCGGCCGGCCCGGTCGTCGGGCTGCTGCTGGCCGCAGGCATCGGCCGGCGCTTCGACCCCGGCGGCGGGCGCGACAAGCTGCTCGCCGAGACCGGCGGGCTCGCCGTCGCCACCCGCTCGGCCCGCAGCCTCGCAGGCGCCTGCGAGCGGGTGCTCGCGGTCGTCCGGCCCGGCTCGGCAGCATTGCGCGATGCGCTGGCCGCGGGCGGCAGTGTCGAGCTCGTCGAATGCGCCGATGCCCATCTCGGCATGGGACATTCGCTTGCCTGCGGCGCGCTGGCCGCCGCCGAGCTGATGCCGCGCCGCCTCGTCGTGGCGCTCGCCGACATGCCATGGCTCGATGCCGGGACGATCCGCGCGCTGGTCGACGCGGCGGACGCTGCGACCGCCGAGGCGGATGCTGCGCAAGCCGGGCTGATCGTGGTGCCCGAGTACCGCGGACAGCGTGGCCATCCGGTGGTGTTCGGCGCAGCGCACCTGGCATCGCTGGCCCGTTGCGAGGGGGATCGAGGCGCTGCCGCCCTGCTCGCGGAGTATCCTGTCCTGCGCATAGCGGTCGACGACGCCGGCGTGATCCGCGATGTCGACAAACCCGAAGACCTGCCCTCCTCGTCCGATGAAGACTGAGCCCGTCGCCGTTCCCCTCATCCAGTACGTCCTGCAGCCCGCCGATCCGAAAGGCCACGTCTTCGACGTGACGCTGGACATCTCGGGGCTGCCCGAGGCGCCGCTATGCGTATCGTTGCCCGCCTGGATCCCGGGCAGCTACATGATCCGCGACTTCGCCCGCCACATCGTCGAGATTCGCGCCGACGATGGCGCCCGTCGGATCAGCCTGGAGAAACTCGACAAGCACCGCTGGCGAGCACGTCCGCGCGGCGGTCGGCTGCGCCTGCGCTATCGGGTCTATGCCTGGGATCTTTCGGTACGCGGCGCGCACTTCGATGAATCGCACGCCTTCTTCAACGGCACCAGCGTCTTCCTGCGGGTCGATGGCCACGAATCGGCCCCCTGCCGGCTGCGCCTTTCGCCGCCCCCGCATGCCGGTGACTGGCGGGTCGCGACGACGCTCGCCCGCGCCGGCGCCCGCCTCTGGGGTTTCGGCGACTACGAGGCTCGCGACTACGACGAGCTGATCGATCATCCCGTCGAGATGGGTCTCTTCGAGACCGCCGGCTTCGAAGCCGGCGGCGCCCGCCACGAGATCATCGTCACCGGTCGGCACGATGGCGATCTCGAGCGCTTCACGCGCGACCTGCAAGGCATCTGCGCCGCGCAGGCGCGCCTGTTCGAACCGCGCGGAGGGCGCGCACCGGTCGACCGCTACCTGTTCCTGCTCACCCTGGTCGGCGACGGCTATGGCGGGCTCGAGCACCGGGCGAGCACGGCGCTGATCGCCAATCGTCACGACATGCCGCGCCACGGCCTCGAGGCGCCGGACGAAGGCTATCGCCGGTTGCTCGGCCTGGCGAGCCACGAGTACTTCCATACCTGGAACGTCAAGCGGATCAAGCCGGCGGCCTTCGCGCCCTATCGGCTCGATGCCGAGTCGTACACCCGGCTGCTGTGGGTCTTCGAAGGATTCACCTCGTACTACGACGACCTGATGGTTCGCCGGGCGGGCGCGATCGACCGCGCTGCCTACCTCGGCTTGGTGGGGGACACCTTGTCGCGCGTTCTCGCCGGGCCGGGTCGCAAGCTGCAGAGCATCGCCGAGTCGAGCTTCGACGCCTGGACCAAGTTCTACCGGCAGGACGAGAACGCAGGCAACGCGATCGTCAGCTACTACGCCAAGGGCGGGCTCGTGGCGCTCGCCCTCGATCTCGCGATCCGCGACCGCAGCGCAGGGCGCCGCTCGCTCGACGACGTGATGCGCCTGATGTGGCGCCGCTACGGGCGCGATTTCGAGACCGCCGGCCTCGGCATCGAGGAAGACGCCATGGCGGGACTGATCGAGGAGGCGACCGGGATCGACCTCGGCCGCGAGATCCGGCGCTGGGCCGAGAGCACCGAGGATCCGCCCCTTGCCGACCTGCTCGCCACCCACGGCCTGCGGCTCACGATGTCGCCGGCGGGCGAGGATCGTCCCTGGCTGGGCCTGCGCGCGGTGGACCGTGATGGCGGCGTCGGTATCGCGAGCGTCACGAGCGGCGGGCCCGGCCATGCCGCCGGCCTGTCGGCGGGCGACATGCTGGTCGCGGTCGACGGCCTGCGGATCAGCCGCGCGACGGCGCTCGATGCGGTGCTCGCCCGCAAGCGGGTCGGCGCCCGTCTGCGCATCCATGCGTTCCGCGGCGACGTTCTGCGCGAGCTCGACATCGTCGCGGCCGCATCTCCCCGGACCAAGGCCCGGATCGAGGCCGAGCCTCGGCCGGGGATGCGGGCACAGCGGTTGCTTGCCGGCTGGCTCGGGCGCGACGGTATGCGCCGATAGCAGGAACCGATCCGCATGACCATCGCCTCGGCCGTCGCTCACCGCGCCGCGGGTCTCGCCGCCGGCATCGTCTGGGCGGTCGCCGCGCCGGCTCTCGCGCAGGAAGAAGGGATTCCGCCCGCGCAGACGATCGACGAGTGCCTTCTCGAACGGCTCCGGGGCGCCACTGCCGAGGTGACCGTCGGCCAACTGCGGGCGCAGTGCCTCGCGCCCGAGGAGCCGGACGCCCCGCCCGTCACGCCGGTGGTGGAATCACCGATCCTGGATCGGCGCGCCCGCGAATCCCTGCTCTGGACCGACCGGCTCGCGCTGATGCCGCATCGCCCGAACTACCTCCTGCCAGCCACCTGGGGCAAGGGCTTCCGGAGCAACGACCCGAATCCGCAGCCGCATGAAGTGATGTTCCAGGTCAGCTTCAAGCTGCCGATCACGGTGCCGACCGACACCGGCATCCCGTCGTTCTTCTTCGCGTACACGGGACAGGCCTGGTGGCAGGCATACGACGCGGACCAGTCACGGCCCTTCCGGGAGTACAACCACTCCCCCGAGATCTACTTCGAGCTCCAGCCCCGGTACGAGCTGCCCCTCGGCTGGACGTTGCGCACCGCCCGGTTCGGCTTCGAGCACCATTCGAACGGACGCTCCGGCTCCGAGTCACGCAGCTGGAACAAGCTCTTCACCCAGCTGGAAGCCGACCATGGCGCGCACTGGTGGACCAGCCTGCGGCTCTGGCACCGGATCGGCGAGGATGCCAAGGAGCATCCCGACGATCCGCGCGGCGACGACAACCCCGACATCACCCGCTACTACGGGCATGTCGAGTGGCGCGCCGGCTACCGGGGCGACACTTGGCAATGGGGGTTCATGGGCCGACACAGCCCCAGGAGCAGGGGCCGCGGCGCATGGCAGGTCGACCTCAGCCATCCGACCGGCTTCAATCCCAAGGTGCGCTGGTACCTGAGCTGGTTCGACGGCTACGGCGAAAGCCTGATCGACTACAACCGCCGGGTGCAGCGGATCGGCTTTGGCCTCATGCTCAACGACTGGTACTGAACGACTTCGGATTCGAGCGCATGGCCGCGTTGGGGCGCCTTGCCGTACCACCGTACTGTCTGCGGCGCCCCGCCTTGCCCTGCACTCGAATCCGAACCCGTCCGGTCTAGGAGGAAAACAGGCGGGCGAGCTCGGCGCCGGGGTCGGGCGCCCGCATGAAGGCTTCGCCGACGAGGAACGCGCCGACGCCCGCGCCGCGCATGCGGGCCACGTCGACGGGCGCCAGGATGCCGCTCTCGGTCACGACCAGCCGGTCCGGCGGGATCTCGCCGAGCAGGCCGAGGGTCGTCTCCAGCGAAACCTCGAAGGTCCGCAGGTTCCGGTTGTTGATGCCGACCAGCGGGGTGGCGAGCCGCAGGGCGCGATCGAGCTCGTTGCCGTCGTGGACTTCGACGAGCACATCGAGGCCGACCTCGGCGGCGCAGGCCTCGAGTTCGGCCATCTGTCCGTCGTCCAGCGCCGCGACGATCAGCAGGATGCAGTCCGCGCCCCAGGCCCGGGCCTCGTAGACCTGATAGGGGTCGATGACGAAATCCTTGCGCAACACGGGTAGCGAGCAGGCGTCGCGGGCCGCGCGCAGGTGCTCGGCGTCCCCCTGGAAGAACTGGACGTCGGTGAGCACCGAGAGGCAGGTGGCGCCGGCGCCCTCGTAACTGGCCGCGATCGCCGCCGGGTCGAACCCGGGCCGGATGACGCCCTTGCTCGGGCTGGCCTTCTTGATCTCGGCGATCACCGCGCTGCCGCCCTCGGCGATCCGGGAGCGCAGCGCAGCGGTGAAGCCACGCGGCCGGGCGGCGGTGTCGGCGGTCATCGCGCAGGACGATTCCGCCACCTGCCGGACATGGGCGAGCGGCAGGCGGGCCTGGGCGGCATCGACCTCCTCGCGCTTGACCGCGAGAATCCGTTGCAGCACGTCGGACATCGTCGGGCCTCCTCAGGTAGCCAGGTCGCGAGTGAAGCCGATCCACTCGTCGAGCTTGGCGCGCGCCGCCCCGGACGCGATGGTCTCGCGCGCCAGGGCGATCCCCTCTGCGATCGAAGCGACCCGGTCGGCGGCATAGAGCGCGGTGCCGGTGTTGAAGGCGACGATCTCGAAAGGCGTGCCCGGCGCGCCCGACAGCGCCTCGAGCAGCATCTCCCGCGACTCCTCGGGGCTCGCGACGCGGATGCTCCGATTGCTCATCATCGCGAGATCGAAGTCCTCGGGATGGATCTCGTACTCGGTGATCACGCCGTCGCGCAGCTCGCCCACCAGGGTCGCCGCACCGAGGGACACCTCGTCCATGCCGTCCCGGCCGTAGACCACGAGGGCATGGCGGGCACCGAGCTCGCGCAGGACGCGCACCTGGATGCCGACGAGATCCGGATGGAAGACCCCCATCAGGATATTGGGCGCGCCGGCCGGATTGGTGAGCGGGCCGAGGATGTTGAAGATCGTGCGCACGCCCATCTCGCGGCGTACCGCGGCGACGTTCTTCATCGCCGGATGATGGTTGGGCGCGAACATGAAGCCGACGCCGGTCGCCCGGATGCACTCGGCCACCTGCTCCGGCTCGAGCATGATGTTGCCGCCCAGGGCCTCGAGGACATCGGCCGCGCCCGACTTCGAGGACACGCCACGGTTGCCGTGCTTGGCGACGGTCGCCCCCGCGGCCGCCGCGACGAAGGTCGAGGCGGTCGAGATGTTGAAGGTATGGGCGCCGTCGCCGCCGGTGCCGACGATGTCGACGAAATGCGGCCCGCCGTCGACATCGACATGGCGGGCGAACTCGCGCATCACCGACGCAGCGGCGGTGATCTCGCCGATGCTCTCCTTCTTGATCCGCAGGCCGGCGAGGATCGCCGCCGTCATGATCGGCGACACCTCGCCGGCCATGATCCGGCGCATCAGAGAGAGCATCTCGTCGTGAAAGATCTCGCGGTGCTCGATGCAGCGCGCCAGCGCCTCCTGCGGCGTGATCGGCGAAGCCACCTGCGGCGTGACCGGTGCGGGGATCGGCGGATTGATCGACATGCTCGTGGTCTCGTGCCCGTTCTCGTGGATGATGTGCGCCGCCGCGGCTCAGGCCGGCTGCGCGATGCTCGGCATCGTGCGTTCGAGGAACGTACGAAGCATGGCATGGCCATGCTCGGACGCGATCGACTCGGGGTGGAACTGCACGCCCTCGACATCGAGGACCCGGTGCCGGATGCCCATGACCTCGCCGTCGTCGGTCCAGGCCGTGAGCTCGAGGCAGTCGGGCAGGCTCGCGCGCTCGACGGCGAGCGAATGATAGCGGACCACCTCGAAGGCGGGCGGCAGGCCGGCGAAGACGCCGGCGCCCTCGTGCCGGACGACATCGGTCTTGCCGTGCATCACGCGGGCGGCGCGCACCACCCGGCCGCCGAAGGCCTGGCCGATCGCCTGGTGGCCGAGGCAGACCCCGAGGACCGGGCAGCGGCCGGCGAAGCGGCGGATGGCCTCGAGCGACACGCCCGCCTGGTCGGGCGTGCAGGGCCCGGGCGAGACGACCAGGCCGGCCGGCTCGAGCGCGAGCAGCTCGTCGATGCCCATGGCGTCGTTGCGCACCGTGACGACATCCGCACCCAGCTCCCCGAGGTACTGCACGAGGTTGTAGGTGAAGGAGTCGTAGTTGTCGATCATCAGGATGGGCATGATGGCGTATCCGTCGATTCGGGGGCGAACATGCTCGCACGGGCCGCCGTCATCGCATCCGGACGGAGCGAAGGCGCCAGCGGCGAGCGGGGGTGTTTCGAGGACATCGGGCGTTCTCCCTGGAACTGGAGCCGCCGTGCCGGGAGAGCCTGCTGTACCGTCGCCTTGCCTGCCCGGATACGGCGGCAGGGCGCGGATCGAACCGCAACGACGTGCCGCTTCCTATCGGAAGCGCCACCATGAAACCGGGTTGATCGAAGCGGTACGGGTCATGCTCGGGCCAGACTGTTGAACCGAGGCGGCCGAAGCGCTTCATGAGCGAGGCTTCGGACCTCGGCCCGATCTTATCACGCGCATGGCGCATCAGGCCTGCCCGGGCATCCGCCGGCGGGAGACGCGCGGGCCGGGATGAAACGGTCAGAGGCCGACCAGGCCGCCGTCGTCGCGGGTGATCACCAGCGTGGCCGACCGCGGGCGGGCATTGCCGCCGTCGGGCCAGTGGCTCTGGTACTTCGACGGGTCGCCGATGTCCTCCTCGTCGGTGTCCTCGCCGGGATGCTGGATGTTCACGAACAGCGCGCGGCCGTCGCCGGACTCGGCGATGCCCGTGATCTCGCAGCCCTTCGGCCCGACCAGGAAGCGGCGCAGGCCCTCGGCGCCCGGCGCCTTGCCGACGATGGTCTCCTGCATGCGCACCGTGTCGCCGTCGACGTTGGTGATGGTCCGCCGGCTACCGTCGCCGACCTCGCCCGGCAGCGCCGCCAGCAGCATGCAGTTGGTAACGTCGGTATAGGCACCGTCGTCGGTCTCGAGCCACAGCAGGCCGGGCGTCGCCTCACTGAACCAGAGCCCGTCGGGACTGGAGAAGTCGTTGTCGTCGCTCAGCTCCGACAGGTTCACGTCGGCCGGGGCAGAGGAACGGGCGCCGAAGAGATAGACGTCCCATTCGAAGCCGAGCGCCGCGCCGTTGCGGCCCGCTTCGGCCAGCCGGACGATGTGGCCGTTCGGGTTGCCGCGCTGCGCGGTCTGCGCCGCGCCCTTCGGGTCGTTGTAGAAGCGCGGGTTCGCCGCATCGGTGGCGTCGATCGGACGGCTGGAGGCATTGGTGTTGGTCAGCGTCAGGTAGACGTCACCGTTCTTCGGATTGATCGACGTCCATTCCGGGCGATCCATCCGGGTCGCGCCCACGACGTCGGCGGCCAGGCGCGGATTGATCACCACGTCGGCCTGGTCGGCGAAGGGATAGTCGGCGTTGCTGGCGTCGATCCCGTTGACGCCGTAGCGCAGCTCGATCCATTCGCCGGTGCCGCTGTCGTCGAACCTGGCCACGTACAGCGTGCCGTCGTCCATGTACTTGTCGCCCGCGGCAAGGCCGCCGGTCGCATCGGCCGGATCCCAGTTCGCGGCGGAGACGAACTTGAACAGGTATTCGTTGCGGGCATCGTCGCCCATGTACCAGACCAGCGGCTGGCCGGCCACCACCGGACCCAGGCAGGCGCCCTCATGCCCGAAGCGGCCGAGCGCGGTGCGCTTGCGGGGGGTGCTGTCGGGCCTGAACGGGTCGATCTCCACGACCCAGCCGTAGGTGAACGCGCCGTTGCGATAATCGTCGGTCATGCTGGCGCCCCGGACTTCCGTGTTCCAGCGCCCGTAGAGATCGTCGGCGGTGTCGGGCGACATCGTGGCCCAGAGCTCGCGCCCGTTGCCGGACACGCCGTAGCGCCGGAAGCTGGCCAGCTCCCTGGCGCTGCGCTGCGAATCGTCGGTGCTGGCCACGCGGCGGAAATAGCCGGCCCAGTTCTCTTCGCAGGTCAGGTAGGTGCCCCAGGGCGTGACTCCGTTGGCGCAGTTGTTCAGCGTGCCGCGGGTCCGGGTGCCGTCGGGCGAGTACTTCGTCTTCAGATAGTCGGTGCCGGCCGCAGGCCCGGCGAACTCCATCTCGGTCAGCGTATGGACGCGGCGATTGAAGCCCGAGTCCTGCCTGTAGGTCCACTTGCCGTCGGTGCGCGCCACCTCGATCACGCTCACGCCGTGGATGTAGAACTCGCGCAGCACCTCGTCGGCATCGGTGCGCACCTGGTCGACGCCGCTGCCCTCGGTCGACTGGCCGGTCGGATGCAGGAAGACCGGCGTGATCGCCTCGTGGTTCATCACCAGCAGGCCGCGATCCGCCGCGGTCGGCGACCACTTGCCGTCGGCGCCCATGCCGAAGAAGCTCATGCCGTCGTGATGATCACCGGCACGGCGGTCGTAGGTGGCGGGATCGTCGGTGCCGTCGTTCAGGTAGGCGGGCACGCCTGCCGCCATCGGATCGCCCAGCCGGAAGAGCACGGTGGCGGTGTAGCCGGCGGGAATGGCGACCAGGTCGTCCAGATGCCTGGGCACCGCCTCGAAGCCGAGCCTGACCTGCGGCGTCGGATCCGGATCGTCCGGCCCGCCGTCACCGCCACCGGGCTCGCCGCCTCCATCGCTGCCGCCGCAGGCGCCCAGCAAAGCCATCCCGCCGCTGGCGAGGCCGAACCCCAGCAGCCGGCGTCGCGACATGCGCACTGCGACCAGTTCGGTCAGCGATTGACTGGTGCTCTGGTTGTGGCCGATGTCATCGGGGTCGATGACGGGCATTCCGAGACTGGTCTTCGATTCTTTCATTGCGGGCCCTTCGTGAAGTGGTCGTCCTGAACGGTTGCCAGGCCGCCAACCGCAGAAGGGACGGAAATCCACGCAAGGGCGGGCCTGACTCCGGGTCGGAGGCTAGGCGCCGGCCATGACCGAATCGCGTCGTGCGCGCGTCAATCCCGTGACGGACGCAAGCAGTCCGTCGACGGGAGTCGAAGTGCGCTCAGATCATTTGCGAATGAGAAGCGATTGCAATTTCAGGACGCATCGTGGATGCGCGAGATGACTTCCGGGTGACGGTCCGCGTGGTGACCGGACCGCGCCCGTGGCGTGTGGCTCAGGCGCCCGCCCGCACGCCGAGCTTGCGCAGGATCATCTCGGTCGGGCACCACCGGGTGATCCCGCTCTGCAGCAGGTTGAGGCCGACGAAGGCGGTCACCGCCAGCCACCACTGGCTGGCGAAGAGCGGACTGCCGGGGGCCCCGAGGGCCAGCGAGACCAGGATGAAGATGCCGGCGACGATGCGGGTGATCTGCCAGGATGTCATGGGATTGCTCCTTGGATGAGGTTGGGAAAGAACAGGGACTTCATGAAGCTTCGGGAGACGGCGAGCCCGGATGACCGGCGCCAGAGCCGGCAGCGGCATCCTCGACGAGGATGGCTTCCAGGCGATTGCGATACGCCACGAAGTACAGGAGCGGGATCACCACCAGCGTGAGCAGCGTCGAGACGAAGATGCCGAATATCAGCGAGATGGCCAGCCCGTTGAAGATCGGGTCGTCGAGGATGAAGAAGGCGCCGAGCATGGCGGCCAGGCCCGTCAGCACGATCGGCTGCGCCCGGGTCGCCGCCGACTGGACGATCGCCCGCTCGAACGCCACGCCATCGCGTACCTGCAGGTTGATGAAGTCCACCAGCAGGATCGAGTTGCGCACGATGATGCCGGCGAGCGCGATCATGCCGATCATGCTGGTGGCGGTGAACTGCGCGCCGAGCAGCGCATGACCCGGCATCACGCCGATGATGGTCAGCGGGATCGGCGCCATGATCACCAGCGGCGTGAGGTAGGAACCGAACTGCGCCACTCCCAGCAGGTAGATGAGGACCAGGCCGACGGCATAGGCAAGGCCCATGTCGCGGAAGGTCTCGTAGGTGATCTGCCACTCGCCGTCCCATTTCAGCGAGAAGTCGCGCCAGGGATCGTCGGGCTGGCGCACGAAGAACTCCCTCAGGCTGCCGCCGCCCGGCGTGGCGATGGCCGCGATCGCGTCGCGCATGCGCTGCATGCCGTAGAGCGGGCTGTCGACGGCGCCGGCCATGTCGGCGAGCACATAGCCGACCGGCAGCAGGTCCTTGTGATGGATCGGCTGTTCCCGCAGGCTGTCGCTGGCCCTGACGAGCTCGCGGATCGGGACGAGCCCGCCGGCGGCGTTCCTCACACCGAGCTGCAGGAGCGCGTCGACATCGCCATGGAGCTGCGGCGGCAGCTGCAGGACCGCTGCCGCCGGGTAGCGGGCCTCGTCGTGGAGAAAGGCGGTCGCTTCGCCGGCCAGGCCGGCCCGCAGGGTCTCGACGATCGCCTGCTGCGACACCCCGAGCATCGCGGCCTTCTGGCGGTCGACGATGAACACCGTACGCGGTGCCGCGGCGATGCGGGAGTCGTCGACGTCGACCACGCCGGGCGTGGCCTCGAACACTTCGCGCACCGCCGCCATGACGCTGTCGCGGCCGGCGGCATCCGGGCCGTAGATCTCGGCCACGATCGGCGACTGTACCGGCGGTCCCGGCGGCACCTCGACCACCTTGACGTTGGCGCCCAGGCCGTGGCCGATCTCCTGCAGCGCCGGCCGCAGACGGGTCGCGATCGCATGGCTCTGGTCGGCGCGCTCGCGGCGATCGACGAGATTCACCTGCAGGTCGCCGACCTCGCCGCCTTCGCGCAGGTCGTACTGGCGCACCAGGCCGTTGAAGTTGATCGGCGCCGCCGTACCGGCGTAGGCCTGGTAGTCGGTGACCTCGGGCGCGGTGAGCAGATGGTCGCCGAGCGCCTGCAGCACCGCGGCGGTGCGCTCGACAGGGGTGCCGGCCGGCATGTCGACGACGACCTGGAACTCCGACTTGTTGTCGAACGGAAGCATCTTGAGGACGACCAGGCCCGCCACCGGCATCGCCGCCGACAGCGCGATCGCCAGCACCACCGCAAGGCCGACCAGGCGCCGGTTGCGCCGGCCGCGCCGCCCATCGAGCAGTGGCCGGAAGATCCTCTCGAAGGCAGGCCCCGCCCGTCTCGCGAAGCGGCCCGAAGCCACGGCGCCCGCCACACCCTCCGGAGCGTGGCCAGACGGCGGATCCGCCTTCATCCACTGGCGCGCCATCCATGGCGTGACGACGAAGGCGATCACCAGCGACAGGAACATGCCCATGCTCGCGTTGATCGGGATGGGACTCATGTACGGCCCCATCAGGCCCGACACGAAAGCCATCGGCAGCAGGGCCGCGATCACGGTGAAGGTCGCCAGGATGGTCGGGCCGCCGACCTCGTCGACCGCAGCCGGGATGATCCGGGCCAGCGGCTGCCCAGGATGCAGCGCCTGATGGCGATGAACGTTCTCCACCACCACGATGGCGTCATCGACGAGGATCCCGATCGAGAAGATGAGCGCGAAAAGCGATACCCGGTTCAGGGTGAAGCCCCAGGCCCAGGACGCGAACAGGGTGGCGGCCAGGGTGAGGATGACGGCAGTGCCGACGATCGCAGCCTCGCGCCGGCCGAGCGCGACGAAGACCAGCGCGACGACCGATGCCGTGGCGAAGAGCAGCTTCTGGATCAGCTGGCGAGCCTTGTCGCTCGCGGTGACGCCGTAGTTCCGGGTCTCCGCGACCCGGACCTGCGCCGGTATCACGGTGTTGCGCAACGAATCGACCCTCGACATCACGGCCTGGGCGACATCGATGGCGTTCGCGCCGGCCTTCTTCGTCACCGCGATCGTCACGGCCGGATGCTCCGCCGCAGGCTCGCCATCGCGACCGACGACACCGTGCCAGACATAGCGCGCGGCCGGCGGCGGCCCATCGCGCACCGACGCGACATCGCGCAGGAACACCGGCCTGCCGTCGCGGACGCTGACGAGCAGGCCGGCCACCTCGTCGGCACCGCGCAGGAAGCCGCCGGATTCGATGGCCACCGCCCGGTTGCCGGCGACCAGCTCGCCGGCGGGCAGGCCGGCATTGGCCGACAGCAGGGCACGGCGCAGGTCGCCGACGGTGACGCCGAGCGTCGCCATGCGAACCGGATCCATCTCCACCATGACGGCCCGACCGGGCCCGCCGATGGTGACGACGTCGCGAGTCCCCGGCACCCGCTTGAGGTCCGTCTCGATGCTGTGGGCGATACGCTCGAGATCGTAGGCGCCAATGGACGGATCCTCGCCGAACAGCGTCAGGGTGATGATGGGGACGTCGTCGATTCCCTTGGGCTTGACGAGGGGCGGCAGCACCCCGAGTCCGGCCGGCAGCCAGTCCGCATGCGACGCGAGGGTGTCGTGCAGACGCACCAGGGCTTCGGTGCGCGGCACCCCGACCTCGAACTGGATCGTGATCACCGCCAGCCCGGGGCGCGACACCGACATCACATGCTCGACATCCGGAATCCGGGCGAGCACCTGTTCGGCCGGTGTCGCCACCATCTGCTCGACGTCGCGGACCGCCGCTCCGGGAAACGGAATGAACACATTGGCCATCGTGACGTCGATCTGCGGCTCTTCCTCGCGTGGCGTCACCACCAGGGCGAAGACGCCCAGCAACAGGACCGCGAACGCGAGCAAGGGAGTGATCCTCGCCTGCTGGAAGACGGCGGCGATGCGTCCCGACAGGCCGAGCCGCCGCCCGGGCCGAGCGCTGGCGCCGAACTGCGTCATGGCGAAGGCCGGCTCCGGCGCGCGGCCGCCAGTGGATCGACGACGACCTGCTCCCCGGCCGCGAGCCCGGCGAGGATCTCGACCCGGTCGCCGAGCGGGCGGCCGAGCCGGACCTGACGCAGCATGGCGCGGCCGGACCCATCGAGCACGTACAGGCCGGTCAGCTCCGCGCGCCGCACGACAGCCACGGCCGGCACGGTGACCGAGGCCGCCGCGGCCGGGTCCGCACCGGATGCCAGGGTGATCCGCAACCGGGCGAACATGCCCGGGACCACGGCGGCATGCTGCGCCGGCAAAGCGATGCGAAGCCGGGCGGTATGGCTGGCGGCATCGACGACCGGCAGCAGCTGCACATCGGCGGGAGCCACGGAGACGGGTGCGGAGGGCATCCCGGGTACTTCGATCCGCAGGGCGAGGGCATCGCCGAGCCGCGCCGCCACCGTCTGCGGCACCACGACGGCGACGCGCAGGGCGGCGGGATCGTACAGGGCGAACAGAGGCCGGCCCGGCATCGCCATGTCGCCGTCCGAGACCGGCACGTCCGACACCACGCCGGCGAACGGTGCCTTCACCTCGTGCAGGCCGCTCTGGATATGCGCGGCGCGCGCCTGGGCGACGAGAGCATCGACCCGGGACCGGGCCGCCACGAAGCCGGACTCGGCGCTGTCGAGCGCCGCCCTGCTGATGTAGCTCTCCCGGTGCAGGCGCCGCTGGCGCTCGACATCGCGGGTGGCGGCGGCAAGATCGGCGCGCGCCGACTGCAGCAGGGCTTCGTTCGCGGCGGCCTGGCGATCGGCGAGCCTGGCATCGATCCGCAGCAGGATCCGGTCCTTCTCGACGCGATCGCCCGCCTCGACACCCAGCGCCACGATAGCGCCGGGCACCTGCGCCGCGACCACTGCTTCGCGCACCGCCTCGACGACGCCGTCGAAGGCAAGGATCGCCTCGCTCCCCGCTGCCACGGCCGACACGGTCGCCAGGGGTGGCGCATCGACCGCGGCCGCCGGCGTGCCCGCGAGGACGAGCCCCGAGGCGAGGAGGACAGTGACGACGGTCGAGGCGAAGCGGAAACAACGCATGTCGGAATGGAACGCAAGCCCTGCGAGCAGGGGTTTACAAGTCGAGGATTGATGATAGTATTTGCGCACTTAGTTAATTAGTCAAGTGCGCAATCTATACAAAGCGAGCGGGACCAATGACCGGAATCGAGGCATCATGTGACTTTCCCGACCTTCATCTGCCACGGTATGGAAGGCCTTTCCGACGAAGCGCTCGCCCAGGTGGCCGCATATTTCCAGACGCTGTCGGAACCGACGCGCCTGCAGATCCTCAACCTGCTGCGCAAGCAGGAACGCAGCGTGGGCGAGCTCGCCCAGCTGTGCGGCTATTCCTCGGCCAACATCTCCCGTCACCTGGCGCTGCTCACCCGGCGTGGCCTGGTCAAGCGCGAGACGCGCGGCAACAGCGCCTTCTACAGCATCGACGACCCGTCGGTATATGCGCTGTGCGACATCGTCTGCGACAGCATCGCGAGGCAGTTCGACCGCACGCTCGCCAAGCGCGCCGCATTCTCGCCGGCCCCGGCCAGGCGCAGCCGGGCGCGCTGAGCCGAACGCCGCATCCCTTCATCGATACGCGCGACGCCCGGGCCTGCCGCCCGGCGCGTGCGGCGCGTATCGCATGAAGCCCCTGCCAGTCACCACTCCCGTCGAAGGAGATCGCACCATGCGACACCATCGCAACGACCGGCCGGGGGATGACCCGGCGCCCGACGCCGAGCGCCGCAAGCTCATGCTGCTGGCCGCGAGCGCCGCCGGCCTGATGACGCTGCCGGCGCCCGCCCGGGCGGCCGATCGGGTCCGGACATCGGCCCGCATCGTCATCGCCGGCGCGGGTGCCGCCGGCCTCGCGACGGCATCGCGGCTCGCCGCCGCGCTCGACGGCGCGAAGATCACCCTGATCGACGCCCGCAAGCCGCACCTCTACCAGCCCGGCTTCACCCTGGTCGCCGCCGGCATCAAGCCGGCGGACTACGTCACCTCGACCACCGCCCAGTACGTCCCTCGGGGCGTGACCCTGGTCACCGAGGCGGTGGCGGAGCTCGATCCGGAAGGCAAGCGGGTCGTCACTGAAAGCGGCACGGCGCATCCCTACGATTTCCTCGTCGTGGCCACCGGCATGCGCCTGGAGTACGGCCTGATCCACGGCATGGAGGAGCGCCTGATCGGGACCAACGGACTGGGCAGCATCTATCACAGCCCGCAGGCGGCCGAAGCCACCTGGCGGCTGCTCTCGACATTCGCCGACAAGGGCGGACGGGGCGTCTTCCTGCGCCCGGCGACCGAGATGAAGTGCGCGGGCGCGCCGCTCAAGTACACCTTCATCACCGAGGACTACCTGAGCCGCCGCGGCCGGCGCGGCAAGGCCGAGCTCGTCTACAACGCGAACAACAAGAGCCTTTTCGGGGTGCCCATCGTGGCCGAGAAAGTCCGGATGCTGTTCCAGGAACGCGGCATCCATGTCAATCACGACCGGGTGCTCGAGTCGATCGATCCGGGCCGGCGCATCGCCACCTTCCGCACACCCGACGGCACCGAGGACCAGGACTACGACTTCATCAACGTAGTGCCGCCGATGCGCGCCCCGGCGGTGGTGCGTGAAAGCGTCCTGCCCTGGCAGACCGGCCCCTGGGCCGCCGAAGGCTGGCTCGAGGTGGACCGGGGAACGCTGCGCCATGCCCGCTACCCCGATGTCTTCGGCGTCGGCGACGTGGCCGGCGTGCCGAAGGGCAAGACGGCGGCGAGCGTGAAATGGCAGGTGCCGGTCGCCGTCGAGCATCTCGTCGCCGACATCGCGAACCGGCGCAGCGATGCGCTGTACACCGGCTACACCTCCTGCCCACTGATCACCCGGCTGGGGCGGGCGATGCTGGTCGAGTTCGACTACCAGAACAACCTGGTGCCCTCCTTTCCCGGCGTGATCGCGCCGCTCGAGGAGCTCTGGGTGACCTGGGTCATGAAGACGATGGCGCTCAAGCCTACCTATATCGAGATGCTGCGCGGCCGCGCCTGAGGAGAAAGCACATGAAGGAACTCGACCCCTGGATCCTGCTGGCGATCATGCGGGAGATGCTCGGCCCGCTGCTCTGGCTGCTGGCCGGCCTGGCCCTGCTCGGACTGACCGCTTTCGCTCTCCTGCTGGCACGCGAAAGACGAATCGACGCGCGCCGGCTGGTGCGCTCCCAACTGCTGGGGCTGGTCGGCGGCGCACTCGCGCTCGTCCTGATGGCGAAGGTCTCGTCCTCCGGTTTCACCGACGCGGGCGGTCCGGTCGACTGGATCCTGATCGCGCTGGTATTCGGAGCCGGCCTGGCGGGCTCGGCGATACTCGCCTATACCGCCATGGGCTGGTGCCCCCGCTGCCGTGGGCGTGCCTGCGCCGCCAGGCCCGCCGCGCCGGATGGCAATCCCTGAGAACCTGTGGACGGTTCGTTCACAGGTTCTGAATCCCCGCAAGCACACATCCTCCGGAGCCGACATGCAACAGACCGATTTCGTCGCCACCCTGTTCGATGGCGACAGCAACCCCGACAAGGTGACCGTCACCTTCACGATGGCGGTCAACGCCGTGCTGAAAGGGCACACCGCGACCATCATCCTGATGGCGCAGGCCGTCGGGCTCGGAAAGCCCGGCGCCGCGGCCGGCATGGCCATCGGCCACCCCTTCGAGCCGGTGGCCGACCTGCTGTCGAAATTCATCGACGGCGGCGGACGCATCGCGATCTGCAGATCGTGCATGATCCATAATGGCCTGAGCGAGGAGCAGATGGACTCGCGCTTCGGGATCATCGGCGCACCGGACGTGGTCGACCTGCTGATGGGCGCGAAGGGGACATTGCAGGTGACCTAAAGTAACAACCCCCACGCTCGCTACGCTCGCTGCCCCCCGAGGGGGCTATCAGTGGCTTCGGGCGGCCGGGCGCCACTGATATGAACGAGGAGACATGACGCAATACTCGATCCTGGAACTCGGCCGGGTCCGGCAGGGCTCGGACCGGCGCGCCGCGCTCGATGGCGCCCGCGAGCTGGCCCGCCACGCCGAGGCCCTCGGCTACACCCGCTTCTGGATAGCCGAGCATCACAACATGGCCTCGGTGACGACCTCGGCGACCTCGGTGGTCATCGCCCATGTCGCGGCCGGCACCCGCACGATCCGGGTGGGGTCGGGCGGCATCATGCTCCCGAACCATGCGCCCTACGTCATCGCCGAGCAGTTCGGCACGCTGGCCACGCTGTTTCCGGGCCGGATCGACCTCGGGCTGGGCCGCGCCCCCGGCACCGACCAACTCACCCTGCGGGCCCTGCGCCGCAGCCCCGCCGATGCCGAGCACTTTCCGGAGGACGTCCGGGAGCTGCAGGCATTCCTCGCGCCGGTGCGCCCGGGCCAACGCATCGAGGCGGTGCCGGGCTCGGGCACCGAGGTGCCGATCTGGATCCTCGGCTCCAGCCTCTACGGCGCCCAGGTGGCGGCCGAGTTCGGCCTGCCCTACGGCTTCGCATCGCACTTCGCGCCGCAGGCGCTCGACATGGCGCTCGAGGTCTACCGCAGCCGCTTCAAGCCCTCGGCGCAGCAGGCCACGCCCCATGCGCTGGTCGGCGTGAACATCATCGCGGCGCCCACCGACGAGGAGGCCCGTTTTCTCGCCACCTCCAAGCAGATGGCCTTCGCCGACATGTTCCGCGGGGTCCGCGAGCCGACCAGGCCGCCGATCGAGGACATCGACACCTACTGGACCGAGCAGGAGAAGGCGCAGGCGATGCAGATGCTCGCCTGCAGCATCACCGGCGGTCCGGAAACCGTGCGCAGGGGCATCGATGATCTGCTGGCACGCACCAGCGCCGACGAGCTGATGATCGTCTGCGACACCTTCGATCCGGCCCTGCGGCTGCGATCGCTCGAGATCATCGCCGAGGTCGTCGGGCTCGGCCGGCGCTGACGGGAGAA
Source organism: Burkholderiaceae bacterium (assembly GCA_023954135.1). GTDB lineage: Bacteria > Pseudomonadota > Gammaproteobacteria > Burkholderiales > Burkholderiaceae_E > JAMLIN01. Next base: position 20,550 of record JAMLIN010000038.1, read on the forward strand.
ACACGCATGCAGGAATTCGACCTGGTGATCCGCGGCGGCGAGATCCACGACGGCCTCGGATCCCCGGGGCGACGGGCCGACATCGGCATCCTCGACGGCCGGATCCATACCATCGGCGGGATCGCGCCCGATGCGGGCCGCGAGATCGATGCCGGCGGTTGCATCGTCACGCCCGGCTTCGTCGACATCCATACCCACTACGACGGGCAGGCCACCTGGGAGGACCGCCTCTGGCCCTCGAGCTTCCACGGCGTGACCACGGTGGTGATGGGCAATTGCGGCGTCGGCTTCGCGCCGGTCCGGCCGGCGGACCAGGCCCGGCTGATCGAGGTGATGGAAGGCATCGAGGACATTCCGGGCTCCGCGCTGCATGAAGGGCTGTCGTGGAACTGGGAGAGCTTTCCCGACTACCTCGATGCGCTCGAGGCGAAGGCCTTCGATGCCGATGTCGCCGCCCAGGTTCCGCACGCCGCGCTGCGCCTCTATGTGATGGGCGAGCGCGGCGCGCGGCTCGAGCCGGCCACGAAGGACGACATCGAGGAGATGCGCAGGATCGTGACCGAGGCCATCCGCGCGGGCGCCCTCGGGTTCACGACATCCCGGACCCGCAATCACCGGACGGCCGCCGGCGACCCGACACCGTCGCTGCGTGCCGAGGAATCGGAGCTGACCGGCATCGCCCATGCGCTCGCCGATGCCGGCTCGGGCGTCATGCAGTTCATCTCGGACTTCGCGTCCCGGCAGGGCGATGAATTCGGGATGCTTTCCCGCGTCGTCAAGGCGTCCGGCCGGCCGGCATCCATCTCGCTCGCCCAGGCGCATGCCAGGCCGGACGGCTGGAAGGCGCTGCTGGAGAGAATCGAGGCAAGCAAGGCCGACGGCCTGGACATGAGGGCGCAGGTGGCGCCGCGCCCGATCGGCGTGATGCTGGGCCTGCAGACCACCTATGGCCCGTTCCAGAACTGCCCGTCGTTCAAGGAGATCGCGGACCGGCCCTTGCCCGGGATCGTGGCGATCATGAAGGACAAGGCGTTCCGCCACAGGCTGCTCGAGGAGGAGCGCGCCTGGCCCGGCTTCGGGCTCGGCGCGACGGCCGTGCCGATCGACTATCGCGGCGTGTTTCCCCTGGGCAAGCCGCCCGACTACGAACCCGCGCCCGAGAAGTCGATCGCCGCCATCGCCCGCCGGCTGGGCATCACCGAAGCGGAAGCCGCCTACGACCTGCTGCTGGAGGACGACGGCAAGGCATTGCTGCTGATGCCCTTCGCGAACTTCGCGCAAGGCACGCTCGAGCCCGTGCGCCAGATGCTCTCGCACGAGCGCAGCATCCTCGGCCTCGGCGACGGCGGGGCGCATGTCGGCATCATCTCGGACGCCAGCTTCCCCACCTACCTGCTGTCCCACTGGGGTCGCGACCGCGCCGAGGGTCGGTTCGATCTCCCCTTCCTGATCCGCAAGATGACCAGCATGACGGCGGCGGCCGTCGGCCTTCATGATCGCGGCACGCTCGAACCCGGCATGAAGGCCGACATCAACGTGATCGACCTCGATGCCCTCGGCCTCGGCGTTCCGGAGATCGTTCGCGACCTTCCGGCCGGGGGGAAACGGCTGGTCCAGCGCAGCACCGGCTACCGGGCGAGCATCGTGTCCGGGGTGCCGACCTATCTCGAGGGCGAAGCCACCGGCGCCCTGCCCGGTCGCCTGGTACGCGGGGAACAGCGCGACCCTCGACATCGTCGACACTAGCCGCAGCGTACGGGCCCTGCCGCCCGTTGGCGACAAGAGCCCGTCCGACCGCGCCCCGCCCTGGCCCCGACCGTCGGGGCGCTGACTCAGGCGCTGCCCGCGAAACCGGTCTCGACCAGCTCGGCAGCGTGAATCACCGCCCGGGCCTTGGCCTCCGTCTCGAGCCACTCGTTCTCGGGGATGGAGTCGTACACCACGCCGGCGGCGGCCTGGACGTTGAGGATGCCGTCGCGCACGACGCCGGTGCGGATAGCGATCGCGACATCCATCGCGCCCGAGTAGCTCAGGTAGCCGCAGGCGCCGCCATAGATACCGCGCTTGGTGATCTCGAGCTCGTCGATGATCTCCATGGCCCGAACCTTGGGGGCGCCGGTCAGGGTGCCGGCCGGGAAGCTCGCCCGCAATACGTCGATCGCGTCGAGCCCGGGCTGCAGGATGCCTTCGACGTTGCTGACGATATGCTGGACATGCGAGTACTTCTCGATCGCCATCTGGTCGGTGACCCGGACGGTGCCGGTCATGGCGATGCGGCCGATGTCGTTGCGTGCGAGGTCGATCAGCATCAGGTGCTCGGCGCGCTCCTTGGGATCGGCGAGCAGTTCGTCGGCCAGCGCCTGGTCCTGCTGGGGCGACATGCCGCGCTTGCGGGTGCCCGCCAGCGGACGGATGGTGATGCGCTGGGCCTCGTCGCCGAGCGCCTCGATCGCAGCGGCAATGCGCGGATCGGATTCCTCGCCGACCTGGACCGATTCCTGGCGCACCAGGATCTCGGGCGAAGCGCCGACCACATGGAAGTCGCCGAAGTCGTAGTAGTACATGTAGGGCGACGGATTGATCGAACGCAGCGCCCGGTAGAGCCACAGCGGCGAATGAGTGAAGGGCTTGCGCAGGCACTGGCCGACCTGGACCTGCATCATGTCACCGGCGACGATGTACTCCTTGGCCCGCGCCACCGCCGCCAGATAGTCCTCGCGGGCGAACTCGCGGATCACCTCGGTGACTTCGCCGGCCGGCGTATCGGGCGGCTGCGGCACTGCCTGCGCGAGCCGCGTGCGCAGCTCGCGCAGGCGGCGACTCGCGTTGACGTAGGCCTCGGGTGCGGCGGGGTCGGCAAAGACGATCAGGTAGATCCGGCCACGCAGGTTGTCGACGATGGCGAGCTCATCGACCAGCAGGAACAGCATGTCGGGCGTGCCGATCGGGTCGGGCTTCGTGCAGGGGCCGAGGCGCGGCTCGATGAAGCGCACCATGTCGTAGCCGAAGTAACCCGCCAGACCACCACAGAAGCGCGGCATCCCCGGGGGCACCGCCGCCCGGTAGCGCTGGCGGAACTCCCGTACGAACTCGATCGGGTCGCCCGTGGCACTCTCGACGACGCGGCCGTTGTCGAGCACCTCGATCCGATCACCAGTCGAGCGGATGGCGCGCCGGGCCGGCAGGCCGATGAAGGAATAGCGCCCGAAGCGCTCGCCCCCGACCACCGACTCGAGCAACAGGGAGTTGGCCCGGGCGCCTTCATCGGTCAGCTTGAGGTAGAGCGACAGCGGGGTGTCGAGATCGGCCAGGCACTCGACGAGGAGCGGAATCCGGTTGAAGCCGCGTGCCGCGAGCGCTCGAAATTCGATTTCTGTCATGAATCCCTCGATGGTCCGGGCTCGCTCGAGGGCGAGCCCCGCGCGCCTCGACGGGCGCGCCACATGCCGGATGGAACGATTCCGACGCTACCGGCGGTCCGGTCGTCGGGGCCACGGGCGCCGTCAGCGCCAGCAGCCGGCGCGCCATCGCCAGGTAAGGGAGGCGCGCCAATGGTCCTTGCGGGCAAGCATGTCGATCGAGGTTCCGGTATCAGCCCGCGCGCCGGTCGGTGATGCACCCGGCAGCTTCGGCAAGCGAGGCGACTATACCATCCACGTCCAGCTCCCGCACATCACGACCCTCGTTGTAGCCATAGGGCACCGCCAGCACCGGCATGCCGGCGGCCCGCGCCGCCAGCGCGTCGTTGAGCGAATCGCCGATCGCGAGGCAACGGTCCGGCGGCACGCCGAGCTGCTTCGCCGCATGGTGCATCGGCAGCGGGTCGGGCTTGCGCCGCTCGAGGGCATCGCCACCCACCACCAGCTGGAAGTACTGGGCCATGCCGCAGCGCGCGAGCAAGGCATCGGCAAAGCGCTGGGGCTTGTTGGTCACGCAGGCGAGCGCAAGGCCATTGGCGCGCATCGCCTCGAGCCCGGCCATGGCGCCATCGTAGGGGGTCGCGCGCAAGCCGTTCTCGCGCTCGTAGTGATGCATGAAGGCGGCCATCGCCGGCTCGAACTCGGCGGGCGCGACGCGCGCGTCGAGTCCACCGCCCAGCGCCCGGTGCACCAGCACGCCGGCGCCCTTGCCGACATAGGCGGCAACGGTTGCGAGCGCGAGCGGCGACCGGCCGAACTCGACCAGCATCGCGTTGGTCGCGGCGGCGAGGTCGGCGACCGTGTCGAGCAGGGTGCCATCCAGATCGATCAGCACCGCGTCGACGTCGAACCTCGTGCTCATGTGTCCATGGCTGCGCGCAAGCGCTGGATGACGCCGTGGTATCCCCCGTCCGGATCGGGTGCACCGAAGACGGCGGAGCCGGCGACGAAGGTGTCGGCGCCGGCCCTGGCCACCGCCGCGATGTTCTCGACCTTGATGCCGCCGTCGACCTCGAGCCAGATCGGCTGACCGCCGGAAGCGACATGGGCATCGATGCGCCGGCGCACCTCGGCGATCTTGGGCAGGGTCGAGGCGATGAACGACTGCCCCCCGAAGCCCGGGTTGACCGACATCAGCAGGATGATGTCCAGCCGGTCCATGACGTGGTCGAGATGGTGCAATGGCGTGGCCGGATTGAACACCAGTCCGGCGCGGCAGCCGGCGTCGCGGATCGTCTGCAAGGTCCGGTCGACGTGGCGGGAGGCTTCCGGATGGAAGGTGATCAGGTTCGCCCCGGCGGCGGCGAAATCGGGCACCAGGCGATCGACCGGCTCGACCATCAGGTGCACGTCGATCGGGATGCCGACGTGGCGGCGGACCGCCTCGCAGACCATCGGCCCGATCGTGAGGTTCGGGACGTAATGGTTGTCCATCACGTCGAAGTGAACCAGGTCGGCGCCGGCGGCCTCGATCGCGCGCACCTCCTCGCCGAGCCGGGCGAAGTCCGCGGAGAGGATGCTCGGCGCGATGCGATGGGTGGCAGACATGGTCGGAGCCGCTGGCCTTTGGCTAGAATGAACCGCATTGTAGCCGCCGCCAGCCCGGGCGCCGGGCGGGACCGGCACGGGAAAATCGCCGATGTCCGACCCGCGTTATCGAATCCGCATCAGCGTTCGCAGCCAGTACCTGCCCGACCAGTCGGCGCCGGACGACGCCACCTACTCGTTCGCCTACACCGTCACGATCCGCAACGACGGCCAGGTCCCGGCGCAGCTGATCAGCCGCTACTGGCACATCGAGGACGAGTCCGGCAAGGTGATCGAGGTGCGCGGGCTCGGTGTGGTCGGCCAGCAGCCGCTGCTCGCGCCCGGCGAATCCTTCGAGTACACCAGCGGCAGCCAGATCGCGACGCCCAAGGGCTCGATGCAGGGCGAGTACTTCTTCGTCGCCGAGGACGGCCACCGTTTCGAGGTACCGATCCCGATCTTCGTGCTCGCGATGCCCCGCACCCTGCACTAGCCCGGCCATGCGATCGCCGTACCGCCTCGCGCTGCTGGCGCTGACGAGCATCGCCATCGGGCTCGCCGGCTGCGCCTCCCCGCCGGTGGCGGCGACCGCCATCCCGCCGGGCGCGCTGCCGGGCTGGGAGAAGGACGATCTCGGCGGCATCGCGCAGGCGCTGGATGCTCAGTGCGCCCTCGCCCGGCCCCCCGGACACTGGGCGCGGACCTGCGCGATGCTCCCGGAACCATCGCGACTACGCGGCTTCATCGAAGCGAACTTCCTCGCCTGGCCGATGCAGGCGCCGGGCGACGTCCGCCCCGGCATGCTCACCGGCTATCACGAGCCCCTGCTCACCGGCAGCCGCAACCGGGAGTCGTCCGGCCAGGTACCCCTGTACGCCCCCCCGGCACCGCCACGCGACGGCACTTTGCTGCCCGACCGGGCGGCGATCGATGCCGGTGCCCTCGCAGCGACACCCGTCGTCGCCTGGGCCGACGATCCGGTCGAGGCCTTCTTCCTGCATGTGCAGGGCTCGGGCCGGCTGCGGCTGCGCGACGGCTCGATCCTGCGGATCGGCTTCGCGGGCCACAACGGCCGGCCGTATCGCTCGATCGGGCGAGAGCTGATCGAGCGCGGCGAGCTCGATGCCGCGACGCTCGATGCCGATGCGATCAAGGCCTGGCTGCGGGCCCATCCGGGCGAGGCCACGGCGGTGATGCAGTCGAATCCACGCTATGTGTTCTTCCGTGTGCTCGAGGACGTCGACCCGCAGCAGGGCCCGATCGGCTCGCTCGGGGTTCCCCTCACCACGATGCGCTCGATCGCCACCGATCCGGCGCGGGTGCCGCCCGGCGCCCTCGTCTATCTGGACGCCGCCCCGCTGGCGGGAGACGAGGACAGCCACCACTGGCGCCGGCTGGGCGTGGCGCAGGACACCGGCGCCGCCATCCGGGGCGCGGTCCGGGCCGACCTCTTCGCGGGGTCCGACTCCGAGGCAGCCTCCATCGCCGCGCGCCTGCGCCAGCCGCTGGCCGCCTGGTTGCTGCTGCCGCGCGGCGAGGAACCCCGGCGCTAGCGTTTCACGATCGAGGAGTTCTCGGCCAGCAACTTGCCGAAGGCTTCCGGCGGCGCGTAGCCCTGCAGGCGCCGGCCGCTGGCGAAGAAGAGGGTCGGCGTAGCGGTGATGCCGAGCTCGAAGCCGAGCTCGCGGATCTGCGCGATCGGCGTCTCGCAATTGCCGTCGTTCCTCGGCACGACCCCGGTCATCATCAGGTCGGTCCAGGCCTTGAGCCGGTCTGGGGCGCACCAGGCCTTGCGGGCCTTCGACTCGGAGTCCTCGGCCAGGATCGGATAGACGAAGGTGTAGATAGTGACATCGTCGAGCCGGGCGAGGTCGGCGCGCAGCTTGCGGCAATAGCCGCAGTTCGGATCCTCGAACAGCGCGATCCGGCGGCTGCCCTTGCCGACCACCTGCTTGAGCGCCAGATCGAGCGGCAGCTTCGAGAAGTCGATCGCGAGGATCTCGTCGAGCCGATCGCGGGTGATGTTCCGGCTCGACTGCATGTCGATCATCTCGCCCTCGACCATGATGTAGCGGGCCGCTTCGTCGACGTAGAAGAGATCGTTGAAGATCCGCACCTCGTACAGGCCCTTGATCGGCGTGGTGTTGACCGACGCGGCCTGGTAGCGACCGCCCGTCCAGGCCTCGACGGCCTTGCGGATGTTGCCGGCGGCCGGCTCGGGCGCCGCCGTCGGCGCATCGGCCATCGCAGCGGACAGGGCGAAGCACCCGAGAGCGATCGCGGTGAAGAGTCGGCGCAAAAGCGCCATTGAGAACTGCATCGTTCGTGTTGCCTGGAAATGCGGCCTCGGGGCCGCGACCCCGCAAGGGTAACAGGCCGCCCAGTGGGCTGCGCAGGAGTTCCCGCGCAGCCCACTAGCCGATCGCCCGCGAGACGAGCCGGTGCTTGAGGAAACCGGAGCGCGCCACCCCCCGCCAGCCGATACCGGTGACGAAGCCGAGGGCGCGCCCGGCCAGCCCGAGCGAGGCGAGCCATTCGGTATCGTGAATCCGCTGCAGGCCGTCGGTGACGGCGCGCATCGCGGCCACCGGCTCGGCGCGCATCCGAGCCCAGCGCCGCAGCAGCAGCCAGGCGCCCGGGTCGCCCTTGCCCGGCCGTGCGCTCGGGCCGGCGGCTGCCAGCATGTCCAGCCAGTCGGCGACATCGCCGAGGCCGAGGTTGAGGCCCTGGCCGGCGAGCGGATGCACCACATGGGCCGCGTCGCCGATCAGCGCAAGGCGCGGCGCGATCAGCGGGTCGACCGTCCGGCAACGCAGCGGAAAGCCGCGAGGCGAGCCGATGGGCAGCAGTTCGCCGAGAGCGCCGCCCGAGATGCGTCCGACTTCCGCCGCGATCGCATCGCCACCGGCTTCCAGCATGGCCTGGGCCGTTGCGGTGGGCGCCGACCAGACGATGCTGCAGCGCCCCGGCCAGGCCGGATCCTCGCCGGGCGGCAGCGGCAGCATCGCGAGCACCCCGTGCTCGCCGAACCACTGCCAGGCGGTATCGCGATGGGGACGGCCGCAGTCGAGGTTGAGCACGATCGCATGCTGTGGATACACCCGCTCGGTCACGGCCAAGCCGGCGAGCGAGCGCAGCGGTGAATCGGCGCCGTCGGCGGCAAGGATGCAGCGCGCCCGCAGGCGACGGCCGTCGGCGGCGCGAAGCTCCGCGCGCTGCGGATCGGCATCGAGCTCGAGCGCGGTGACCTCGGCATCCATGCGCCGCAACTTCGAGAAACCCAGTGCGGTACGAAGAGCGCGGACGAGATTGCGTTCCTCGATGATCCACGCAAGCGCGGGCCGGGCCGCCTTGTAGGCGCTGAAATGGAGCTCGTCGCGATCGCCCGCCGCGAGCCCCGGCCGGGGGAAGACCCGCATGTCGTAGACCGGCTGGATCCGGAGCGCATCGAGCGCCTGCCAGACCGACAGCCGCTCCAGCAGCGCCTTCGAGCTGTCCGACAGCGCGTAGATCCGGGCATCCCATTCCTGCGACGCCGGTGGCGGCGGACTTTCCGCATCGCGCCCGGTGAGCACCGTCCGGTAGCCCGCCTGGGCGCAGCCGAGCGCAGCCGCCATGCCGGCGATGCCGGCACCGGCGACGAGGATCTCGCAATCGACCGGTCGGGCGGAATCGTTCATGGGCCGAATTATAGGTCGCTGGACCCCGCCGGAGCCGATGCTATAATGCGCGGCTTCCGACTGCCCGGACCTGCCGGCGCATCACGGAGACGGCCAAGTAGCTCAGTTGGTAGAGCAGCGGATTGAAAATCCGCGTGTCGGTGGTTCGATTCCGCCCTTGGCCACCAAGGAATTCAAGCACTTAGGCCGACTCTCCGGGGTCGGCCTTTTTGTTTTCTGGAGTCGTGTAAGCGCTGGTGTAAGCAAATTCGCCGAATCCCGTCATCCCCGGGGCAGAGCACGAGCAGGCGCGATCGACAGCCGCGTCCGCGGGGCAGGGAAACGTTCAGTGCGCCAAGGCCGGGGGGTTGAGCTTCTGGCGCAGCGAAGTGAAGGGCATCGCATCGGCCAGGCGAGAGATCACACGGATCTCCTGGTCCGCTCGCTCCGGGTCGGCACGGTCATCAACCACGACGAGGATATCCGTGTCCTGGTAAGGCTCCGAACCGCGAACGTCGACGAGCTTCTTTACCTCGTGCGCGCCGGCCGTCGGGTGGGCGCTGATGCAGTCGATGAGTTGCCCGCTCTGCTTCAGGTCGAATGTCCAGATCTGCTCGGAGAGCCCCGGGATCTCAATGTTGCGCTGGACCGGCTCCTTTGGGCTGGCTTCAATGAGTAGGCCTGCCGTCTCCTCGATCAGAACATCGTGGCTCGGCGCGCGATCGACGACCTTCTGGTGCCAGCGGGCGACTTCGAAGGCAGCGGCGATGTAGGAGCCGAAAGCTACGGGTAGCGGCGCTTTATCCGCCAAGACCTCGAGACATCCGTCGTGGTGAAGGGTTGCACCATGACGCTCTAGCTTCGTGCGTAGCCCGCGCAGTCCGCTATGGCTGCGCAACTGGACCCCAGAAGCGATGGCTTCAAACAGGAGCTCGCCAGCATCCCACAAGCGGAATCCGCCCGTCTGGGTCGGCTCGATGAACACCGGGATGCTAGCGCCGTTCGGAAGAAGGTATGGAGTGGTTAACACCAGCCCACCGCCCTCGATTTGCGCGCAGTGGAATCCCAGGAGGGATGTGATATCGGCGCAGTTCATGGTCGCAGGTTGAAGTCGTGAACAGGATGGCCAAGGGCCGGTCTGGCGATGTTTGTTGCCGCACAGAAGTACAGCATCGCCTCTCGCCACGTCCAGACGACAGGGCTACTCAGGTCCAATCTTACGCCGAGCCGATGAGCGTGTGGCGCGTCATGGTGGCCCGGACCGATACCCGGACGGGTTCTGATATCCAGACGGTACAGGTCCTCCGTCCAAGGCGTCCGCTGGCCGAAGTCGGACCGCTCGAGTCGGAAGGCCCACGATTCGCCGGTGCGGCCAGCATCTGCTGGATGGCGGACCAGCAGGACCAGAAGCAGCCCGCGTAAGGTGGTGCCGTGAAGGTCAAGAACGCCTGTCTCGATAAGTGAGGTCGCGCCATGGGTAGGGTGCGTCCGCCACTGCAGATCATCCGGCACCATCTTTGGCAGCGCGAGTAGCTCCTGCGGTGTCATCACATCTCTGCTGCCGCGTGGAGGATAGAAAGACGGACAGCCCGCAGAAGGCGGGGCGGCATCGGCATCAGCACGGAATCCTTCGGTCAGCCGGGGTGGTCACGCTTCGCGACGCGAAGCTGCTCCAGACAAGCGCCCAATTCGTCGCCTCTCGACCGAGAAATCCCCGTGCCATGATGCCCTCCCCCTTTTGCGGGTCGCCATTTATTCGGCTTAGGCGGCTCCCCCGCGTTCAAGTATGCGCCGCAAGGCTGGAAGCGGTGAATACCCACGCCCGGCCAGGCTTGCGGCCGACGATCTGGCCCTCGGCGGCCAGACGGCGGACGGTCGCCGGGTCGCAGGCCAATGCCTCGGCGGCTTCGGCGAGGGTCAGGAAGGTTTCCTGAGGGGTGACGAACATCGCTGCTCTTCCTTCCACCGGACCGCTGCCGGCGATGCTCAGCGGTCGCTCATTTCTTGGGCCGCCGCCTCGTGAGAGCCTCGAGCACCCGGATCTGCACGGAGGTCCGGATTCGTCGGCTCAGGAGTTCGCGCTCGGAATCGCTAACGATCATCGCGCCTTTCGCATCCTATGGGGCGCGTCGAAAGTCGGCTGCTCCGCACGACGCGCAGATTGGATGCTACGGCTCTCTGCCCCTACAGGGAAGGCAGAACCGCCTGCAGCCTCCTGATCCCGGAGAAGCGTGCGGGCCTGCTCCCATTGGGCACCGCGGTACCGGTTCATCCTGGCGCGCCTACGCCCCCGCCAACAGCACAACGGGGCCATCGCCGGCGCCGCGCACCACCGCAGCTGCTCGGGCGACGAAGTCGGCCACGCTCTCCCCGTCGTCCCGGTCGACCGAGACGCCATCGAGGGACTGCAGGCTCGAGGCCTTGCCAACGGGCTCACCGGGCCGCACGAAGTGAACCAGTATCGTCGGCGACTCTCCCTGCGGGCCGGTCTGCTCCTCCAGCGCCTCCAGGCGCCTGCGTATCGCCGTGGTCATCCTTCGCCCTCCTTCGGCCCGTTGCGGGCTTCCAGCGCCTCGATCCGGCGCAGCAGGTCATCCACCTCGGCGACCCGCGCGAGAGTACCCAGCGCCCCGATCAGCGTGGCGCCCTGCCCCGGCGCGAGCTCGCCTGCGGCAACCGCTGCCAGGACTGCGCGCCCCTGCTCCGTCAGCGTCTCGCCGGGAAGGTCGACGGCTTGGGCGGCTTCGATCGCCTTCACGGGCGGGAGCACCCGCTCCAACAGCAGACGGGAGGCCTGTACGTCACCGCCCTTCGCGGCTTCGACCAGCTGCGCCAGGATGTCGGGCACATGCTCGGCGATTGCCGCCCGCAGCTTCGCCGCCTTGCCTGCCCCCGGAGGACGCCCGGCCGGGTTGCCGCTTACCCCCGGCTGCCATTGGCTCGAATTCTTCTCTGCCATCGCCTGTTTCGCCCCTGCTCTATCAGGCGTCCGGTCCCTCTGCAGCCTGAGCCGCAAGGGCTGCATCGCGAGCGGCAATAGAGTTCATCACCGCAGCCCAGAAGCGCTCGAAATGCTGGATTTCCTCGTCCGGCATGCTCGTGGTCAGGAGCACCTCGTTGTCCATGATCGCCCGCAGTCGATCGAGCGCCTCGGGCTGGTAGTAGAGGACATGGCCCAGCACCCGTTCGTGCATCTGGCCGGCATCCGCGAGCATCAGGAGAACCTGCCATGTTTCCCGCATGCTGGTCTCCAGGGAGGCGACCCGCTCTTCGATGTCCATCGCCTAGATTCCGTTCATGAGGTCCGAGACCGTCAGCGGCCGCCCCGGAAAGTTGCGGACCGGATCGCGCCTGCCAGTCGGCTCCGCAGGAACGCCAGTGGCAATGGGCGCACCAGCCGAAGCCGCGCCGCCCATCATCTGCTGCATGGGGCCGGTCAGCACCGGAGCGGACGGCACGGTCGGGTTGAGGGCAGCGCGCCCAGCGACATTGCCGGCCAGCACCCGAGCACCCGGGATTCTCGCCAGGCCGCCCAGAACATCGAACGCCCGATTGCTCAGCGCCGCGGCGGTATTCGACATGTTCGGCGCCGACGCATTCGGGACGCTGTTGATGTATCCACCGACCCGCGAGACGGTCTGGAGCTCGGTGATCTCCTCCGGCGAGAAGAAGGCCCCGATCCGTGGAGCGAGCTTGTCCAGTGCCGTCTTGAATCGCGACGGATTGAAGGATGCATCCCGGGCCGGATTGGCCCCGAAGGCCGCGCCCTGCAGGTGCTCGATGATCTTCGAGCGGATCGCTCCAATGGCTTCCTGGTCACCATCGAGCGCGCCGGCAAGGGCCTTCAGATCATCGCGCTTGCCGTTGATGACGAACTTGCGCACGAAGTCATCCGGCGCAATCTTGTCCTCGACCACGGCCTTCAAGGCCGGGGTGCGATCGACCGTCCGGTACCAGCCGGCGGCCGCGTCCCGGGCCGGCTTGAACAGATCGCCGATATCAGAGGTTTCGACCGCCCGCTTGATCGCGGTGCGGATCTCGTTCAGTGCCGCCGCCTCCGCCCTGTTGCCAGGGTCATAGAGCTTGTTGATCTGCTGGATCGCCTGCTCGGCATCGACCAGGGTGAAGAGCTTCGTCTGCTTGCCATCGAGCACGCCGTAGGAGGCGAGCCGAGCCCGCACCGCCGATGGAATCTTGTCCTCGCCGTAGTCGCGCAGGATCTTGCCGAAATCGTCGGCGAGGCCTGTGATGTCGACTGCTGCTTCGGCTCCCGACTGCTGGCGGGCCCGCTCGTAGAGCGAGCCGAACTGCTTGCGGCTCCGATCGGCAAGGCCGGAGAGCGATTCGATCAGGCGGTCCCCGACTCCGGCATCATCGACGATCTCAGCCGGATGCAGCTTGCCGGCCAACGTGTCGCGCTGCTCCTGCAGCCGATCGGTAAGCTTGTCGCCCACGCGCCAGATGCCGCGCATGTCGCGCTCGCGCGCCCACTGCATGGGATCGCGGGTGACCTGGCCGAGCGTCGGCTTGACGCCCAGCGATTCGAAGTCGGACTTGCGCACCAGCGAAGCAGAGTCGAGTGACCTGCCGTTCTTCAGCGCCCATTCGATCTGGTCCCTCATCTGCAGCATGGCGACATTGCTGACGGTCGCAGGATCGACGCCTTGCTCGGCAAGTGCCGCCGTAACGGCGCGCTGGATGTCCGCCGCGGACACCGGGTTCCCGACCACCGAGCGCCATGCGCTCCTCACGACATCGCCGAGCTTACTGGCCACGGCACCGGCAACGGCACCACCAGCCGCCCCGGCGCCAGCGTTGAGCATCGAGTCGGTGGTGGTGTCGGCCGGCTGAAACGCCCCGGACAAGGCTCCACCGATGGCGCCACTGACCGCAGCAGGCCCGAACCCGGCGCGCACTGGGGCTCCTGACGCGCCAGCGACGATGGTGGCCGGGCTCATCGCCTGACCAAGGAGTCGGCCCCAGTCCATTCCGGTCGCTCCGCCCACCCTGCGCCTTTCCTCGTACTCGGCACGATGTCTTGCGGCCAGCTCTTCGATCGTTATGTTTCGCCCGTCCAGGTTGCCGTGGGTGACGAGATTGAAGGCCCGGCTCGCCCCGGGGAAGGCGGCAAGCAGCCCGCGGCGCATGAAGTCCGCCGAGCCCTCGGCCATGTCGGCCTGCCCCTGCTTCCATGCATCCACGAAGCCGGGAGCATCAGGCCGGCCAGCGGCGAGGAACTGCACTAGGTCCGCGTCCTTGTGTCCCGCCTGCCGGGCAGCGTTCAGGTCGAAGTTGTTCTGGCGGGCGAGGAACTCCGCGATCTGCGCGTCGGTGTGCCCGTCCTTGCGAGCGGCTTCGATGTCGAACTTCATCGGTAGTACCTGCTGAGGTCGTCTGCCGGCCCGGACGATGCCGGCGGCTCCATATCGAGGTCGGACGAGTCGAAGGTCGGCGTCACCCTGTCAGGGTTCAGGCCGTAGTCCCTGGCGATGCGCTGGAACTGGAACTTGATCGCACCGTGGTCCTTCATCGCGACCGTGTACAGCTTCCCGGCGCGCGACAGGAAGTCGCTCCGGATGCCGTCGGTCAGCCTCTGGCCGTTGATCGCCTGGTTGTACATCGACCGAACCTGATCCGGTACGCCGCCACTGTTCTGCGCGGTTGCGAACTCACCCTCACGGACCACCGACCCGGGGTCGAGCATCTTCATGTAGTTGAAGATCAGCGCGAGGTCGCCGGCCGCCGACGGGGAAGCGCCCGAGGCCTTCACGCGCGTGTAGGCGTCTCGCACCTTGATGAACTCGCCCGACTGCTTCAGGTAGTCGTCGCGGATCTTGTTCTCCGCATCGAAGACCTTGGCGCCGCCGAACTTCGCCTCCTGCTCCCGCTTCCACATGGCTTCGGCCGCAGCGCGAGATTCGGCCAAGTTCTGCCCTCGGACCGTCACCCCGCGGTTGAGCGCACCTTCGGAACGGGTGCGCTTGTCCGTCAAGATGGCTTCGGGGGAGGGGGTCTTCTCGATCGGCGACCCCTCGGGCTTGCCCGTGATCGGGTTGTACGGCTGGATCGAGCCGCCGATGTCACGATCCTGCAGTGTGACCGGCGCCGCGATCGGATCGCCGATGATGTTGCCGAACTCGTCGCGAAACAGCGTCTCCTTGCCCGTCACGCCACCGGCGCGCTCGACCGTTCCGGCGACCTTCTGCCGGCCGAAATTGTTGATGCTGGCCAGATTACCGAGCTGCTCCGGCCCGTACGCCGCGAGAGCCAGCGGGCCCATCTCCTGCGTCATCTGGCCGCCATTGGCCTGTAAGGCCTGAGCAAATGCGGAGCGCGCCTGCTGCTGTCGCATCAGGGCCTGCTGCTGCGCCTGGTAGTGATCACGCTGCGCAGATCGCGCCTGCGCCCCGGCCATCAGGTCTTTGAGCGTCAGCATCTGCTGCGCGCCTTCCATCGGCGACTGGATCTGCGGAGGGCGGACCGACAGAGGAATGTTGGCGTTCAGGGCCATTGGCGTTACCGAGGAGTGGTTGACGGGAGGCTGTCGGCGCGAGTGCCATTGCCCCGCTGCGCCTGCCAGCGCATCGCCTGCTCAACGGCCCGAGACGGCGCCGAGAGGACACCGGACCGGTGCCGCGAGAGCACCAGGGCGGGAAGCCCTTCGAGGATTCGGCGCGACGAAAGGAGGCAGGCGAGTGACATGAGGCGCTTGGGTTCGTAGCCGTGCCCACGTTCTACACCCCGTCGGTGCGGCATGGCCGATCTAGCGGCTAGCGACATGTCGCGAGCGGCTGGCGACATCTCCGGACCGGCAGCGCACTGACCGCGGACTAATGTCTCGATTCGTGGAATGCACCGCCTACGATCGGCAGCCAGGCGGGCAAAATAGCCGCACCAAACCATACCGGAGACCAAGAGGAGAACGAGCATGGCCGCCCTGATCGCCTGGATCGCCTTCGCCGGTGGCGCCTGGATCATCGGATACCAGGCCTATCACTGGCTACATTCCGCCGTCTGGCATGGACTCTCGGTCGTTCAGGCGCTGCACTACGTCCTGCCCGGCAATGAATGGCTGGTGCATCCGACGTCCTGGCTGGGCGTGCATGCGGCACTGCGCTGGATGCCCGCAAGCGGACTGCTGATCGCCGTTGCGGTCGTCGCCATGCTGCTGGTGACCGATGACGGGCCAGATCGTCGGCGGCTGCAGAGTAGCGGAGCCGGCTGAGACGTATCAGCCGATCACAAACCGCGGCTCACTGCTCGGGCTGAATGCGACCCATGAAGTCTTTCATCTGGCGGTCTGCTCGCTGCAAGAAGTGCGGGCGCTCGTGATGAAGAATCGTCCCCTGCCCGAAGGCCTTGACGTAGGTGTAGTCGGCTTGATCCCGTCGATCGGGATACGCGAGCCGCCCTCGAGGAGATCGCCGACCGTGCGGTCGTCCAGCAGGTGGCTGACTTCGTGGGCCTGAGTGCGCCTGATATCGTCGCGCGACAGGTTCTTGTCGACGAAGATGTCGCTTCGCGGCCGGCCGTTCTGGTACCCGCGCGGGATATACCTGCCGTAGTCGCTTCTCCCTAGCGGGGAGTCGGTCCCTCTGGCGACGAACTCGATATTGGCTCCAAGCCGAGCTCCGAGTTCAGCGACGTCCCGTTCTTGCAAGCCCTCGTCACCGCCTCCCACCACTCGTCGTCCCGCGATGTACGCGGTGGGAGCGACAGGACGCCCGTCGCGATCAACCGTGACTCGGCCGCTGCCATCTGGTCGAGCTGATCCTGCGTCCGGATAGTCATGATCGAAGGGCCTCTGTGGTAGGGGTTTCGCAGCCTATATTTTACTGGACGGCGCCTCGCTCCGGTGACGACTGATGGCTTCCTTTCCGCTTTTCAGGGACTGCAGAAACCTTCGATCCGACGCCGTGTGACCGCAACTTCGAGCGTCTTCCCCTCGAAGAAGGCAGCTGGTTGAGTGCGCTCAATGCCGCTACCGCCACCGAGTGCAACTCTGACCTGACATCGGTCCCCGCGCTTGCGGATGGGCACGGCATTGTCTCCTGCTGCTGGGCGAGATAGCGGGTGATTTCCTCGGAGTCTACTCGCACCAGCCGGCGGATCTTGGTCGCCCGCAGTCGGCCGTCGGCGATCTCCCTGCGGACGGTCGATGTCGAGACGCCGATGCGCTTTGCCGCCTCGGCGACGGTGAGCGGCGGGCTCCACTTTGCCCCCTCGGACCGGCTTCCGTCGCGTTCTGTCATCGCTGCCTCTCCTCCTTTAGGTCCCACGATCCTACACTCGCGCCTGCCCATGCCAGCTTCGGTGACGGCTTGCTCTCTGCTCAGGTGGATCAGTCGGACTCCGAGCAGTCGCGCTCGTTCAACCTGAACGCGCAGGCTTCGTCTTCAGTGCCAGTAGTTCGTCGAGATCGCTTGCCGGCTTTGCATACGTCCGCCCACCACGTCGGCGAATCGGGGCGGCGGTAGATATGCACGCCCTTCTGGATGCGGATTCGGTCAGCCATGCCTGGATTTGCCCCCTCTCGAACCGGTACTCGCGCCCGAATCGGATGCAGGGCAGGTGCCCGGCGGCCGCGATCTCGCGCACGTAGTCGGGGCTCAGCTTGAACCAGGCGGCAACTTCGGCGGCAGTGAGCAAGGGGCCAGGGGCTTGCTCTCCACGCTCAATCGTCATCCGTCACCATGAATCGTTGAAAGGTCGCCCGATACGGTGGGCGCGGAGAGAATCAAGATTCCGGCCTTCTCCAGCGTCTCCGGCCTCCAGTACGCGGACTTGCGCGTAACCTGCACGTCTGGCCTGGGCAAGCGACCGCTGGCGAGCCACTTGCTGATCGTGTTCGGATGTACGCCGAGAGCGGCGCGCAGTTGCTCACGCGAGATCATGTTTTTCTCCTTCGGGTCGATGGCTTGCTCGCCATGCGGTCAGGCTTGAGTTTCACTCCAGCCGCGAGGAAGCAGGCGGCTAAATCGACACGGCCTGCATGCGATGACCATGTTGCTCTGCCCACGCCAGCGGCCGCGCGCGTGGCTGGGATAGAGCGACAATCCTCCTTGTACCTTTCGAGATCATCGGCATCGAACCGCACAGATCGGCCGAACCGGTAGCACGGTAGCGGCCCAACCGGCGCCGCCAAGGCGTAGACCGCCCGGGGCGAGAGGTTCAGCCGTTCCGCCGCATGGGCAGCGGTTAGCAAAGGGCTTGTCAAGGAGTTGCTGCGGCCATGTTCAGTCATCCGCTCAGACCTTTCGATTTGGATGGAAGAAGTCGCCCGAAAGCGACTCGTGACGCAGTGCGAGGCACCTGCTCTCAGATTGCGAGCGACTTTCGCCTCGAGCGTTGCGCCGCCACCCATTCGAGGACTTCCTCGCGATACCAGCGCGGATGACCGCGAGCCGCCCGCTTGCCGGGCAGGTGTACCGGGCGGGGGAATCCGGGGGCGGTCCGGTAGTTGGTGGCGAAGTATTTCGGCGAGCAGCGCAGCAGTTCCGCCGCCTCCGCCGCCGTCAGTAAGGGACTTCGCTCCGATCTGCTGTGGTCGCTTTGGGCATGTTCAGGCATTGCGTTGTCCTCGTACTTTGGGTGAGAAGAGAAAGCCGCCCGAAGGCGGCTGGTGGGGTGGCTGGGAAACGGTTAGGCGGTTTCGGTGGAGTCCGTTACCAGCCTACGGACCTGCGATTTGGCGAACTCGCGCCGTGCGAGGTCCGCGTCGCCGTAGACGGTAGCGCGCATGTCACTCAACTCCTCCAGCCCGTCGTACCCCATGCCGTTGTAGAGCAGCCTCGCCAGGTCCTTGCCACGGATCGCCAGCCCGCGCAGGACCTCGGGCTGATCTTCGACATTGAGATTCGGAAGGTTGTCGAGAATGGCGTCGAGTTCATGCCAGGCCTCGCGGGCCAGGAACTCGCGCTCCAGCGCTTCGGTGGTGTCGGTGGTCATGCTTCATCTCCTCTGATTCCGTCGGCGGCTCCTCGGATCGTCTCGCTCGGCCGCAAGGGGGGCGGTAGCAACCATTCATCCGCGCCGCCTCTGGCCTGCAGCAAACCAGCCTTGCCTGCGATCCGATCTGCGATCCATCCCATGTAGGCAATGCGCTCGCGCATCACGAAGTAGGCCGCCTGTACTTCGTCGGGGTCCTCGGTGGCAATCGTGATGCAATACGCGTCGGTCTCGATGGCCGCGGCGGTGATTTCGCCAAGCAGGCCGTGCAGTTCGTCGCTGTCGATGCCGGTTTGAGGTGCGCTCGTGCTCATGCTGCCTCCTCGGCGGTTGTCTCGGCTTCGAGACCGCAGGGCGCCATCACCCTGCCGAAGACGATGCGTTCCATCCCATCGATATCGCCGTCGGCCTCGTCGAGGACTGACTCGACTACCGAGTTGATCTCGCGTATACGCACCAACAACGTGGTTACCACTGAACTCTCCTCGTAATCGTTGGCAGCCGGAGATTCCAGGAGCGCATCAATCAGGCCATCGATCTGCCCGGTAATCTCGTGCATGACACGCTCGCGTCGCGCGCCAAGGATCGTAGTCATATCGTTCTCCCTGTGATTGAGCGAATAGTCAGACGGACCAGACGAGGCGCAGGTTCGGGTGTTGGTGGCCTGCCTCGCGATCCGGCAGCGCGGCCGGCGCGGGCCGTTGCAGCGCGTCCTTGCGAATCTCGATGCGGAACCGGTCGTCTGGGGTGAAAAAAATTTCGATCTTCCTCCCGGGTTCTTGGATCGTGCGCTTGGTCCAGCGCTTCCCCTCTTTCTTCCTCGTTTCGTCCATCCATTCCGCCGGAAGGCCGCGCGCCACCAGCTGTTCGCGATTTCCACTGTAGTGCTCGCGGCGTGAGCCATCACAACCGTCGAACGTAAATTCATACAGCGGACTGTCTCGCCGTCGGACCCGTCGCTCCTCTTGGGAGACGTAGACCTTTACCTCCGCCTTGCCGTCGCGGAGCACTTCGATCCAACGATAGCCAGCTTCGCGCGGCATACCGGTACAGCCGTACGGCACAGGACTTCCGTCGGGAAAGAAAGCCGCATTGCCCGGCATCCGGCCGACCTGTGGAGGAAGTTGGCTGCGCTCAATGATTCCGGCAGCGATGAGTGCATCTACCGAGCCGGTGTAGGTGTCGTAAGCGATGTCCGCCTCGACGGTGATTCCGTCGGGCGTTCGATCAGGAAATGGCCAACTGGTCATCGTCGTCTCTCCCTTGTGGTGGGTGGAACCGACGGGTTGGCGGACCAGCGATAGGACTGGCAGCCCCTTGCGGGACTCCCGCCGGCCCGCCCATAGCGGAGCACAGCGAACGGGCATGAAAAAACCGCCATTGCGGCGGTCGCCCGCCTATCGTCCGGGCCGCCAAGCCCGTGCGCCGAAACCTCGGCGCGGCCTCAGTGTGCGCCGGCAGACATCATCGCGTCAACGCCAGCACAGGTCCCTGCGCGCCACCGACCGGAGGGTGCCCGGCCGGCGGCGCTACGTGACGTTATGGAAAAGCACCGTCACGCGGGATTCGGGGTGCGCCTCGTCGCTCCG
>JAMLIN010000039.1 GCA_023954135.1 Burkholderiaceae bacterium
GCCGGGTCCGGGTCTCGCGGCCCACCCACTCCTCGACCGCCTGCGCGTCGATCTCGGCCAGCGGACGCGCCAGCAAGGGACGCAGCGGCCCCGGCTGGGTCAGCTTCTCCCGGGAGCGTTGGCGAGCCTCTCCGCCGGCGGACGCCATGCGCAGGTGGTCGATGTAGTTGCGCTTGCCCCACTGCTCGCGCCGCTCCTCGACGTACACGGCCCAAGCGTCCAGCCCCGAGACCTCGCGTCGGGCGCGCTCCGCCTTGGCCGCATCGCGCTCCGCGCCCTGCTGGGCGATCAGGGCGGCCCGCTCGAGGCGGGGATCCTTCCCCTGGTCAATGAGGCCCTGCAGGCGCCGTGCTTCAGCCTGGGCGGCGGCGATGCTCCAGGCACCCCCGCCATCGTCCCGGCGCGGTTCGCCTATGGTTATCCGGACCGTGGCCCCATCCTTGAGCCGCGACTGGAAGACGAAAGCCCGCGCGCCGGCGGCGGTCACCCGCAGCGCCAGCCCTGGCGACTTGGCGTCCCAGAGGAAGGCCTGCGCCTTACCGGCCGGGCATGAGAACGCACCGATGCGACCTGCCGTGAAGTTCTCGCGCGTCCTGGTGCCCGTCATGCCCGCCCTGCATCACTGGATGGAGATTCAGTGCATCGACCATGTAAGCGGCTGTGTAAGCAGATTTCCCGCAAACAGATCAACGCTACCGAATTCTATCGCGATGCCGGGTTGGCCCGCCAGTGCTTGATCTCCGAGGCGACATCAACGAAGCCAGCACATTCCGCATGCCACCGAATTAGGCAGTCCCGCAGATTGAAAATCCGCGTGTCGGTGGTTCGATTCCGCCCTTGGCCACCAGATTCCAGAGCCTTGCGTTTCAATCACTTGCAAGGCTTACCAGAACCGACGGCCTCCTCGCGAGGCCGTTTTCACGTCCGGTTCCGGCAACTTTCCGACCCTGTTTCCACGCTCGATTACACCCATTTAATCCATCAATGAAATGGGTGTAATCGGGTGTAGTATTGGCTCATGCCCCGCACCGACACCCTCCGGATCACGCCCGAGGTCCTCGGCCTGGTCGCGCGGATCGACGAGTTCAAGGGTGCATGGCGCGCCCTGGGGGCGCTCGCGCCCGACCGGCTTTCGGCGCTGCGGCGCGTGGCCACCATCGAGAGCATCGGTTCCTCGACCCGCATCGAAGGCAGCAAGCTCTCCGACCGGGAGGTCGAGCAGCTGCTGTCGAACCTCGCCATCAGGAAGTTCGAGACGCGCGACGAACAGGAAGTGGCAGGCTATGCTGAACTGATGGAGTTGATGTTCCGGTCGTGGGAGGACATCCCGTTCAACGAGAACCACATCAGGCAACTCCACCAGATCCTGCTGCAATACAGCCAGAAGGACGAGCGGCATCGCGGCAGCTACAAGACGAGTTCCAACAGCGTCGCAGCCTTCGATGAGAACGGCGCGCAGATCGGCATCGTGTTCGAAACGGCCACCCCGTTCGAGACGCCCCGCCTGATGACGGAACTGGTGCAGTGGGTCAACGACGAGCGCGAGAAAGCGGTCCTGCACCCGCTGCTGATCATCGCCGTCTTCGTGGTCGTGTTTCTCGAGATTCATCCGTTCCAGGACGGCAACGGGCGCTTGAGCCGCGTGCTGACGACCCTGCTACTGCTGCAAGCGGGTTACGCCTATGTCCCCTACAGCTCTCTGGAAAGCGTGATCGAGGCGAGCAAGGAGGGTTACTACCTCGCCCTGCGGCAGACGCAGGGCACCATCCGCAGCGACGCACCAGACTGGCAGCCGTGGCTGCTGTTCTTCCTGCGGTCACTGGTCGAGCAGGTGCGGCGGCTGGAGAAGAAGATCGAGCGCGAAAGGATAGTGCTGGCGGCGTTGCCGACGCTATCCCTGCAGATCGTCGAGTTCGTCCGCGAGCATGGGCGCATCACGATGGCCGAAGCGATCAGGCTCACCGGCGCGAGCCGCAACACCCTGAAGGGACATTTTCGCGACCTGATCGCGCGCAAGCATCTGGAGTTGCATGGCAGCGGGCGCGGTGTGTGGTACGGGCTGAAGTGAGCGGCCTGTTCGGTTCCACACTGCCGAACACCCGAGTCAGCCCCCCAGCGCCTCGGCCAGTGCCTCGTCGTAGGCCTCGGCCCGCTCGAACTGCACCCAGTGCCCCGCCTGCGGGATCAGACGCAGCCAGCGGAAATCGGGCGCCGCGGCGAGCGCGGGCGCGAGCCGGTCCTGGAAGCCGCGATAGAGCACATCCTCCTCGCCCCAGATACCGAACACCGGGCAGCGGATGTCGGGCAGCGTGCGCAGGATGATGTCGGTACGCGAGAGCCGGCGCAATCTCATCCGGTCGCGCGGCAGGTTCTCGGCGTGCAGGGCGAGCGCGAGGTCGTCGATCGACTCCGGCTGCGCGAGCATCAGCGCGGCCAGGTTGGCGCGATGCGTCCGGTCCAGCTCCGGCCCGGGTTCGAGGTGCAGCCAGGGCTTGAGCGCCGGCTTCCAGTCGGAATTGACCCCCAGCGCCGGGGCTCCCGAGAGCACCAGCCGCCGCACCCGCTGTGGCCATCGCGCCGCGATCAATGCGGTGACCATGGTGCCGAAGGAGAAACCCACCAGGTCCACCGGGGTGTCGCCGAGCAAGGCCTGGAGCGCGGATTCCATCGGTTCCGGCAGGGCGTCGGCATCACCGCCCGTGGGCGGGCGCGCCGACTCACCCGAACCCGGCAGGTCCGGGATCCACACCTGTCGGCCGGCGGCGACCAGGGCGGCGATGTTGCGCACCCAGTGGTTCCAGCTGCCCGAGCCGCCATGGAACATCACCACCGGTGCGCCTTCGCCCCAGCGGCGCCAGACCATCGTGCCATCGCCGCAGGGCAGCTCGAAGCGCTGCGCGGCGGCCTCGATCGCGGCGACATCGGAAAGGCTGCCAACGGTCGGGGGAAGGCTGGGGGCGCTCATGGGCGTCAATCATAGCTGCTGCGGCACGACAGGATTGGTTGACTGCGCCTCCAACTGCTGCTTGAATCTGCACTCCTTTACAGGGGAGTAGCCGGCGCGTGCACCCGCGCGCGCCGCGGCATCGTCACTACGGTGCGGTCGTGCTGGCAAGCGATCGTCACCCGGTGCCGCGAATCCCGGGCGCATCCGCGCGGGGATCGGCAAGACCGGCAAGGGACCTCCATCAAGCTTGTCGTCCGGCGCCTGCCACGCCGGTCAAGAGGTCTCCCCGATGTTCTCGGTCGGCACTCCGTTGCTGTGGTCGCTGTTCGTCCTGTTCGTCATCGCCGCGCTGGCGGTCGATTTCCTCGTTCTCAACCGTCGCGGCGCGCGGGCCGTCTCGATTCGCGAGGCCGCGATCTGGTCGCTGGTCTGGGTCGCCGTCTCCTTCGTCTTCGTCGGATGGCTCTGGTGGTACCTGGGCGGCAACTCGCCCGACCCCGCCGCCCGCGGGCTGGCCGACGCGAAGGCGCTGGAGTTCATCACCGGCTACCTGGTCGAGAAGGCGCTCGCGGTCGACAACATCTTCGTGTTCCTGATGCTGTTCACCTATTTCGCGGTGCCGGCCGAGTTCCAGCGCCGCGTGCTGATGATCGGCATCATCGGCGCGCTCGTGCTGCGCGCGGTGATGATCCTGATGGGCGCCTGGCTGATCTCGCAGTTCCACTGGGTCATGTACGTGTTCGGCGCCTTCCTGGTCTTCACCGGCATCAAGATGTGGTGGGCAGCCGGCCAGGAGCCCGACCTCGATGCCAACCCGGCGCTGCGCTGGATCGAGCGCCGCATGAAGATCGCCCCCGCCTACGATGGCGAACGCTTCTTCACCACGGTGGACGGTGTGCGCATGGCCACGCCGCTGCTGGTCGTCATCGTCCTGATCGGCTTCGTCGACGTGGTCTTCGCGGTCGATTCGATTCCGGCGATCTTCGCGATCACGCGGGACCCCTTCATCGTGCTGACCTCGAACGTCTTCGCGATCCTCGGCCTGCGCGCGATGTACTTCCTGCTGGCGGGCATGCACGAGCGCTTCCACCTGCTCTCCTACGGGCTGGCGATCGTGCTGGTGTTCATCGGCACGAAGATGTTGCTGATCGACATCTACAAGATTCCGGTCGCCTGGTCGCTCGGCGTCACGATCGTGGTGCTCGCCGTGACGATGTTGCTGTCGCTGCGCATCCCGCCGCGCCCCGGCCAGACCGGCAGCGCCTACCCGTTCGGCGCGAGGAAGCGCGAACCCCGGGCACCGTCGGAGGACGGCCGGTAACGGGACCTGCGGGACCAGCCGCAGCCAGCGCAAGCCGAGTTCCCCGGCGAGCGGCCGTCGCTCGGTCCCCGCCCGAGGCGACGGCCAATGCCTCCTTGACAGTGCCAGACCCGAAAGCCTAGCGTTCATGGCGGCAAGCGGCGTTCCCTTGCGCAACATCGACAAATTCCCGACCACGAGCTCATCATGTCCCTGTCCTTCCAGTTCTCCAGTGAACAAGAGGCGGTGCGCGAGACCATCCGCCGCCTGTGCCGTGAGGAATTGTCGGCGCTCGTCGAGCAGGCCGAGGAGAGCGAGACGTTCCCCCGCCATGTCTTTCGCCGATGGGGCGAGCTCGGCCTGCTCGGCGTACGCTACCCGGCGGCCGACGGTGGCAGCGGCATGGACAAGATCTCCGACTGCATCGTGCGCGAGGAGCTCAGCTACATGAGCCAGGCCTTCGCCTCCAGCTGGTCGGCCCACACTCATCTGGGCACCTGGCCCATCTGGAAGATCGGCACACCACGGCAGAAGGAGGCCTGGTTCAAGCCCGCTCTCGCCGGCGAGAAGATCGCCGGCTTCGGCCTGAGCGAACCCGACGGCGGCTCCAATGTGCGGGCTCTGAAAACCCGCGCGGAGAAGGTGGGCGGCGGCTGGAAGCTCAAGGGCAGCAAGCTCTACATCACCAACGCGCCCTTCGCCGACTTCCTGATGGTGGCGGCCCGGACACGTCCCGAGTTGACGCCCGAGGCGATCAGCCTCTTCATCGTCGACCTGCCCAACCCCGGCTTCGACATCCACAAGCTGCGCAAGGAAGGCATCCGCGCCTCGGAAACCGGGCTTATCCACATCGAGGATGCCTTCGTGCCGAACGAATGCCTGCTGGGCGGCGTGGAAGGCACCTATCCGCTCATCATGGAAAGCCTGAGCGAGAATCGCGTAGGCGTGGCCGCCAATGCGCTGGGCATGGCGCGCGCGGCCTTCGATGCCGCGCATGCCTTCGCGAACGACCGCATCGTCGCCAAGCGGCGCGTCGGCGACTACCAGGCCATCGCGCACAAGCTCGCCGACATGTCGGCGCAGATCGAGGCGGCGCGCTGGATGGTCTACTACGGCGCCTGGTGCGTGGACCAGGGCAGGCTCGATGCGGCCACCGCGGCGCGCATCAAGCTCGTCGCCACCGAGACGGCTCTCTCGGTCAGCGAACAGGCCATCCGCATCCACGGCGGCGCCGGCATCATGCGCGAGTACCCGGTGGGCCGCATCCACCGCGATGCGTTCGTCTACGTGATCGGCGAAGGCACCAGCGAGATCCAGCGCAACATCATCGCGCGCAGCCTGGGCTTCAGGCCTTAGGAGCCGGCACGGCAGGTTTCACACGCATCTCTTCAGGCACGGCAAGTGCTGGGGCGGGAACGACGCGACCGATGCAGCCACGTCACCCCGTCACCGGCTTTCAGAGGAAGGAGACCGAGGAATGCCCGCCACCGCCAATATCTACGACGCATTGCGTGAAAGCCACCAGCTCCAGCGTTCGCTTTGCAGGAAGCTGCTTCGCGCTGGCTCGGGTGACCGCCGCCGCGAGATCTATCGCCAGCTGCGTACCGAACTGGCCGCGCATGCCGCGGCCGAGGAACGCTTCCTGTATGCCCCCATCCTGATGGACGACATGGGACTCGACTCTTCCCGCCATGCCCTGTCGGAACACCACGAGATCGACGAGTGCATCGAGGAGCTGGGCAAGGCCGATGAAGGAGGCCGCAGCTGGCTTGCCAGGGCGAAGAAGCTCTCCGAGGAGGTTCATCACCATCTCAAGGAGGAGGAGAAGAAGTTCTTCCAGGTGTCGGGCAAGATCCTGACCGACACCCAGAAGACGAGACTGGCGAGCCGCTACCTGAAGGACTACGAGCGCATGAAGAAGGTTCTGGAGAACGCATGAGCCCGGCAGCGTGAGCTGCCTGCGCTGCGCTTGTGCGGGGGCGGACTCAGGCCAGGACGGTCACGTTCAGGCCCTGGACACGAGAGAATGCGCCATCGCCGGTCAGCATCACGTGTCGTGGCCCCAGTTGCAGGCAGCTCGCGGCCTGCAGGGCATCGGGAGTGCGCAAGCCGTGCCGTACACGAATGGCCGCCGCCAGTTCGACCACATCACGGGTCAGCTCCACCCACAGCAGATCCGGGCGCGCGAAGAAGGCGTCGAACAGCGCCAGCGCGGCGGCATCGTCGGCTTTCATCGGCCCGACGCGACACTCCAGCCACGACAGGCGACTGACAGCCACTCCAGCATCGGGGTGCACCTGTGCTATTGCTGCAAGCTCGACGCGCACGCGGCCCGCGAACGGATCCTCGCCTTCGAGCAGATAGATCAGCGCGCTCGCATCGAAGAAAACGATCACCAGTCGCGCTCTTTCGCCAGGGCCGAGTCGATGTCCGCCTTGCCGCGCGTACCGTCCGCCGATTGCGATAGCAGCCACTGCAACGCACTCATTCCCGGGCGGGCCGGTGGCTGCTCCCCGATGAGGCGCTGATACTCCTCCTCGGACAGCACGACCGCTGCCGTCCGGTTACGCTTGACGAGACGCACCGGGCCGCGACGCAGGCCTTCCTCGATGGCGACCATGCCACGACGCTTGATCTCTCCGGCGGTCAGCGTATTGCTATTCATGGCAGACTCATTCAGTACGATTGTAGATCAAATAGTACGCTTTTTAGTACCGACAGTAAATGCCACCGACTTCAGGCCCGACAAGGCCGAGCCCTCCACGGGGGCCATGATCGGCGGTGCGCCCGCGGGGCGACGGCATTGTCCGATGCGCTCGAGCTCCCAGTCCCAGGGGCGCGGCGGCTCATCGTCGTCTTCGTCGTCGAGCGAGAATTCGTGCCCTGGTGCGATCGTGGCAGGATCGATTTCGAGAGCATCGAAGCCCGCGCGCGTGAACCAGCTGAGCGACCCGGGGCCCTCTGGCGGCCGGCTCAGTGCTTCCCGCAACAGGTCGAGATCGAAGCGGTTGCGAAAGAGCTTTCGCTGGTCGTAGCGGCGCCGGCGTTGCAGTACACCGTTACGAAAGTAAAGGCGCAGATGGGTGGAATGGATTCCGCCCCAGCCGAAGTGGGCGTACATCAGGCACGGCCCGCGCAGAAGGAGCAGCGCGCCGCTGAACCAGTCAGCGGGAATCGGCAAGGCCTGTTCGCCGAAGATCGGTCGGGTATCGAGCGGTTCGGACAGGGCGTCGAACAGCCCCACCAGCCATAGTCGGCCGTCGTGAACCTCCCAGACGCCCTGGTAGCCACGATGACAGGCAGTGTTCCATACATCCGAATGGGCCCGGAAGTCGAAGGTACGGACGATCGGATGCGCGTCGAGCGGACGTGTGCCCATGTCCTCCAGGGCGCCGTCCAGAATCAGGGTTTCAAGCGCTTGCGCAGTCATCGAATCTCCTTGCTTTGCTTGTTCGATGATGACGGGTGGCGGGCTCATGACTTGAGCCTCGTCGACACCGCACGAGCGCCGCGAATCGGTGATATCCCTCACCCGAGGCCGGCGCTTGTCTGCGGTCTGCCCGAATCGGACCGAAGTCGGCCCGATTCGCGCCCTTCGTGCGTCTTCACGACGGCATGCAATGGAACCTGCCGCGGCAATCGTGCCGCGCCGCAGGAGACGCCGACATGCCCAGCAACGCCCGGATCGAACCGCCGTCCATCGCCCCGTCGCCCCGATTCGACTGGCGTCCCTGGCCGGCATACGCCGGCCGCCCGAGCGCAGCGGCCCTGCTCGCCCGGTTGCTGCTCGGGATCCTGGTCCTCGTCTTCGGCACGCAGACGCTCGCGCAAGTCGCGCCGGATCCGGCGATCGGACGCCTGGCCGATGTCGGCTCGCCCGGCCAGGCGGACCGCGCCACATTGCTGTTCCGTACCACCCAGGGATTCAAGGCCGCCCCGCTGCTGGCGACCGACGTGCACATCGATGTCACCGGACCGGTGGTACGCACCACCGTGGTCCAGACCTTCGACAATCCGGGCCAGGACTGGCTCGAGGGCGTGTACGCCTTTCCGCTTCCGGACGACAGCGCGGTCGACCGGCTGCGGATGCACATCGGCGAGCGGATCATCGAGGGCCGAGTCCGCGAACGCGAGGCTGCGCGCGCCGAATACCGGGACGCCGCAGCCGCCGGGCAACAGGCCTCGCTGGTCGAGCAGCAGCGACCGAACCTGTTCACCGCGCGGGTAGCGAACATCGCGCCGAGCGCGCGGATCGCGATCCGGATCGAATACCAGCAGGCGCTCGCGATGGTCGACGGGGCATGGCGCCTGCGGCTGCCGACGGTGGTCGCGCCGCGCTACGATCCGCAAGGCGACATCCTCGGTCCGGGCCCCCTGCCGGTGCGCCTGCCGACGGCGACCGGCGACTCGTCCGGTCAGCAGGACGACACGCCCGACGGAAGCGACGACCTGTCGATCAGGGTGCGCATCGACGCGGGCGTGCCGGTGACGCCACCGACATCGACGACCCACGCGATCCGGGTCTCCCGCGAGGCCGATCACCTGTACGAGGTCGAACTGGCCCGGGCCGCGATTCCCGACCGCGACTTCGAGCTCGTCTGGATGCCGGTGCCCGGCGAGCACCCGGCCGGCGCATTCCGCCTCGAGCCGCACGGCGAGCTTCACTACGGCCAGCTGGTGCTCGCGCCCCCGTCCGGGTCGCAAGCCGTCGCGCCACGCGTTGCCCGCGAGACGACCTTCGTGATCGACACATCGGGTTCGATGGCCGGCGCATCGTTCGAGCAGGCCGTGCGTGCGCTGCGCCTGGGGCTCGCCGAACTGCAGCCCGGCGATCATTTCAATCTGATCCGCTTCAGCGATCGCCATGAAAGCCTCTACCCGGCGCCGCAGCCTTTCGACGCCACCCGCCGCCGCGAGGCGCTGGAATGGATCGACCGACTGCGCGCCCAGGGGGGAACCGAGATGCGCGGCGCGATCGAGCAGGCGCTCGGCGCACCGGTCGCACCCGGGATGGTCAGCCAGGTCGTATTCATGACCGACGGCGCCGTCGGCTACGAGGCCGACATGCTGGCGCTGATAGAGCGCAAGCTGGGCGCGCGGCGCTTCTTCACCGTCGGGATCGGCTCGGCGCCCAACGGCTGGTTCATGCGCAAGGCCGCCGCCGCCGGACGCGGCAGCTTCACCTACATCCACCGGGTCGAGGACGTCGAGACACGGATGACCGAACTCTATGCCCGGCTCGCCCGGCCGATGCTCACCGACCTGCGTTTGCGCTTCGAGGGCGCGCAGCCGCTCGAACCGGTCGACCTACCCGGCGAGCTCTACTCCGGCGAGCCGATCGTGGTGCGCGCCCGCTTCGCTTCCGCACCCACCGCGGCCGTCGTCTCGGGTTCGATCGGCGCGATCCGCTGGGAGAGCCGCGTCGCGGCCAGCGACACCGAGAGCAGCGGCCTGCACGCGGCGTGGGCGCGCCAGCGCATCGAGGAGCTCGGCGACGAGATCGCCCGCACCGGCGGCGACCGCGGGGGCGATGGCACGCGGATCGAGATGCTGCGAACGAAAGTGCGCGATCTCGGCCTGGCGCATCACCTGGTCACGGCGTACACCAGCCTGGTCGCGGTCGACGTGACCCCGGCCCGCCCCGCCGACGCGCCGATGCAGTCGACAGCCGTGCCGACCCGGCTGCCGGCCGGCTGGGAAGCCGATGCGGTGTTCGGCACCGGCGAGCTTGCCCGGGGGGCGACGCCCGCGATGATGAATCTTGCGATGGGGCTGGCGCTGCTCGCGCTCGCCGGCATGCTGGCGCTCGTGCCTTCGCGGCGGACGAGATTCCGGTGATGAACCACACGATCCGGCTTCGGGCGCCGGGCGGGCGCACCGGCCGGCGCAGCGGCTGGAAAGCCCTGTGCAGGCATTCAATCCCGCTGCGGCTTCTCGTCTTCGTGCTGCTGGCTGCCGGCTCCTGGCAGGTCGGCGCCGGCCTTTATCTGCACGCAAAGGCGCGGCTCGCTCAGGTGCTGATCGCGCACGCATGGGAACACAATCACGAGCAGGGCCGAGCAGTCGCGCGCCCCTGGGCCTGGGCCGACACGACCGCGATCGCGCGGATACGCTTCGTCGAGCACGGGCGCTCGATGATCGTGCTCGAGGGCGACTCCGGCCGGACGCTGGCCTTCGGCCCCGGCCACCGCACGGGAACCACGGCGCCCGGCGGCGCCGGCAACAGCGTGATCAGCGGCCATCGGGATACCCACTTCCGGATTCTCGAGCAGGTGTCCGCAGGACAGCACATCGAGGTGGAGCGACTCGACGGCAGCAGCCGCAGCTACCGGGTGTCGGGCGTGCGCATCGTCGATCATCGCGATCTCGGGATCCTCTCCGACCGGGGCCGCGACGCGCTCACCCTGGTGACCTGCTGGCCGTTCGACGCGGTGGCTCCGGGAGGCCCGCTGCGCTACGTGGTGTCGGCGCTCGCCGAGGACGGCGCCTGAGCGACGAACCGGCAGCGACAGGCCGGCCACGCCGGTTGCCGCGCATCAGCTCACCGGCAGCATCAGCAGGATATCGAGGGCCCCGCTGGCATCCCGCGGAGGCCTGGCCTCGTACCACTCGATCGCGGGGTCCTCGGTCAACGAGTAGCTGCTGGTCGCGATCCAGTGGTCGAGCAGGCGACTGTAGCTCTTGCCCACGTCGATGTAGCCGCCGTGGTGCGGCTGGCAGACATAGCGCCCCGGCCGGATCCGCAGTTCCCGCAGCTCATGGCGGGCAAGGCGGGCGGGGTCCTCGGCGAGACCCTCCTCGTCTACGACGACGCAGCAGTCGTAGCGGATCTGCTCGGGCGGCGTGAAGCGGGGATCGTCGTACATGAGACCGATGTACGGTCCGGGGGCGATGGGTCGGACGAACTCCGGCAGCTCGTGCACGAACCGGCGCCAGCATTGCGGCACGAACTTCAGCGACCCGAAGAAGCGCCTTGCAACGCAGCAGTACGAGGGCAGGATGCGCTCGCTCGCCGCATGCTGCAGCCTGCCGTCGACCGGCAACGGCGGCCACATGAGGGAATCCTTGCGGAACCTGAGCGGCGACATGCCGAAGCGCTCGCCGAACGCCCGGGTGAATGCCGCCTGGCTGCAATACCCCAGGGCCTGGGCGATCTCACCGACGGGTTGCCGGGTCCAGCGCAGGCGCAGCGCGGCGCCGTCGAGCCGGATGCGGCGCAGGTACTCGGCGGGTGTCTCCCCGACCGAGCGCAGGAACAGACGATGGAAATGGAAGAGCGACAGGCCCACCTCGGCGGCCAGCGCCTCCATGCTCAGGTTCCGGTCCATCCGGGACTCCATGAGATCGATGGCCCGCAGGATCCTTGCGTCCATCGGTCGTCTCCCCGTTCGCAGCAAGTTCGGCAAAGATTGCCATATCGGAGCAGCAAACCCGGACAAAAACCCGACGCTTCGCGATCCACCACCACCGCTTCCATGCCGAGAATCATCCGCGCCAGTCAAAGGCGGGAGAGACACCATGGAACCGGTGAATGCATACACGCGGCGGCGCACCCGCCAGCTTCGGATCTTCGGCACCGACGATGCCGGCGCGATCACGGCGGTGCTGCGCGATCGACGCGCCGCCTTGCTCGCCGGCCTGCTGCGCCGTGCGGCCGCCGTCCTGCTGTCGGGGTGGAGGGTGAAGACCGTCGACGGCCAGCGCCGGTGGCACGGGAAGCGTCCCGCATAGCCGGGCCGCGAGCACGGGCGCCCGCCGGCGCCGCTCCCTGGGCAGGCGCTCCACTACGGAAACCCCGGGCGGCAACATGCCGCCACCGGATGTCCTCATGCGTTTTTCGCATCAGGACATGGATATTGCTTCCTTCGGTATCCTGCCGGGCTGGCGCATGATACGCGCGGCCCGATGTTCGCCGGCGCAAGGCCGGCGACGGTTTCCCCGGGGATGCCCCGGGATCCAACTTTTCCCAGGAGTGCCGAAATGAAGCTGGAGACGATCGCCGTGCACGGCGGTTATACCCCCGAACCGACGACCCATGCGGTGGCGGTACCCATTTACCAGACCGTCTCCTACGCCTTCGACGATACCCAGCACGGCGCCGACCTGTTCGACCTCAAGGTGCCGGGGAACATCTACACCCGGATCATGAATCCGACCCAGGACGTCCTCGAGAAGCGCGTCGCCGCCCTCGAAGGCGGCGTGGGCGCCCTGGCGCTCGCCTCCGGACAGTCGGCGGTGCTCTACTCGCTGCAGACGATCGCCGAAGCCGGGGACAATTTCATCTCGGCCGCCACCCTGTATGGCGGCACCTACAATCTCTTCGCCCACACCATGCCGCAGTTCGGGATCGAGGCACGCTTCGCCGATCCCCGCGATCCGTCGAGCTTCGAGCCGCTGATCGATGGCCGCACCAAGGCGATCTACATCGAATCGATCGGCAATCCGCTGGGCAACGTCACCGACATCGAGGCGCTCGCCGCCATCGCCCATCGCCACGGCATCCCGCTGATCGTCGACAACACCGTCGCCACCCCTTACCTGCTGCGTCCGTTCGAGCACGGCGCCGACATCGTGGTGCACTCGCTCACCAAGTACCTCGGCGGTCACGGCAACTCGCTCGGTGGCGCGATCGTCGACTCCGGCAAGTTCCCCTGGGCTCAGCACAAGGAGCGGTTCAAGCGCCTGAACGAGCCCGATGTCTCCTACCACGGCGTGGTGTACACCGAGGCGCTCGGCGAGGCTGCCTACATCGGCCGCGCCAGGGTCGTGCCGCTGCGCAACACCGGCGCCGCGATCAGCCCCTTCAATGCCTTCCAGATCCTCCAGGGCATCGAGACGCTCGGCTTGCGGATGGAACGGATCACCGAGAACACGGCGGCGATCGCCCGCTTCCTGTCGAGCCATCCGAAGGTGCGCTGGGTCAACTACGCGGGGCTCGAGAACCATCCCGACCACGCGCTGGCGCGCAAGTACCTCGGCGGCCGGCCGTCGGGCATCCTGACCTTCGGTGTCCAGGGGGGTCGCGAAGGCGGCGCGAGATTCCAGGACGCGCTGCAGCTCGTGCTGCGGCTGGTGAACATCGGCGACTCGCGCACCCTCGCCTGCCATCCGGCCTCGACCACCCACCGCCAGCTCTCGCCCGAGGAGCTCGAGAAGGCCGGCGTCACCGAGGATACCGTGCGCCTGTCGATCGGCATCGAGCACGTCGACGACATTGTCGCCGACCTGTCGCAGGCGCTCGACAAGGCCTGATACGGCCTCGCATTCGATCGCATTACCGCGTTGGGGCGCCTTGCCGTGCAACCGCACTGTCCTCGGCACCCCGCCTTGTCCTGCAATCGAATGCGAGCCCGTATGAAAGCAGCCAGACTCACCGGCGCGCCGGTTCCGCCAGCGGCCCGAGATAGGCGCGGGCCAGCGACTCGTAGAGCGGCGGCGTCATGGCTTTCGACAGGGTGCTCGCGATGACGGCGGTCGCCATCAGCGCGATCATCATCCCGTGGCCGTCGGTCATCTCCATCATGATCACGAAGGAGGTGATCGGCGCCTGGGTGACCGCGGCGAGATAGCCGACCATCGCCAGCGCGATCAGGGCGGACAACGGCACTTCCGGAAATACCAGGCCGACGAGTTGCCCGACACCGGCGCCGATCGACAGGGTCGGGGCGAAGATCCCGCCCGGCATGCCGACCAGGTAGGTGATCAGCAGGGCGGCGGCCTTGAGCGGCGCATACAGGATGCTGACCGACTCGTGGTCGGAGAGCAGGGCCTGCGCCTCGCGATAGCCGCTGCCGAAGGTGATCCCGCCGCTGGCGACCCCGAGCAGCGCGAGCACCACGCCGCACAGCAGCGCGAAGCGATAGGGGCGATCGCTGCGCAGGGCCCGCAGGCGCGCCGGCACCCAGCGCGCGAGATTCAGCATCAGCCAGCCGAACGCGCCGCCCGAGAGCCCGGTGACGAGGCCGGTGCACAGCACCGCGATCACCAGGTGCGGCGGATACTCCTGCGGGACCTGGATCCGGCCGAAATAGTTGTAGTCGCCCGCGATCGCCAGTGCGACGATCCCGGCGAACAGGATGGCCGTGATCAGGGTGCCGCTGGTGCGCTGCTCGAAGTTCTTGTTGATCTCCTCGAAAGCGAAGATCACGCCCGCCAGGGGCGTGTTGAATGCGGCCGCCAGCCCGGCCGCTCCACCCGCGACGATGAACTGGCGGTCGATCCGGCTCGAGCTGCGCGGATAGGCGCGCCGCATGGTGTACATCACCGCCGCGCCGATATGCACCGACGGCCCCTCGCGGCCGATCGTGTAGCCGCCCAGCATCCCGAGCGTGGACACGAGGATCTTGCCCACCATCACCCGCAGCGAGAGCAGTGCGTCGCGCCGCTCCGGCTCGGACGACTTGACGGTGGCGATCACCTGCGGGATGCCGCTGCCTTCGGAGCCCGGAAAGTAGCGCCGGGTCAGCCAGACCGCGGCAACGCCGATGGCCGGGGTGATCAGCAGCGGCAGCCAGGCGGCATACCCGACGGCCAGGCTGAAAAGCGCGAAGGCGCCATCGACCAGCTTGGCGTAGGCGACCGCGACGAGCCCGACCAGGATCGCGCCTACCCAGAAGACGCCGTAGGTCAGCCAGAGGCGACGAGCGCCGATGCGGGCCCGGCGAACGAGCTGGGTGAAATCGATTCTCATCCCCCGAGGATCCGGTCCGGAGCGATCCGGCGAGCAGGCAGAAAGGGGGAAGATAACCCGGGAAGGAAGTCTCGGGGGCGGATCGCCGATCCGCCGCCGATCAGCGAGCCTCG
Source organism: Burkholderiaceae bacterium (assembly GCA_023954135.1). GTDB lineage: Bacteria > Pseudomonadota > Gammaproteobacteria > Burkholderiales > Burkholderiaceae_E > JAMLIN01. Next base: position 15,051 of record JAMLIN010000039.1, read on the forward strand.
GACGTGCCGCGTTCGCCAGCCCGCCTTGCGACCGCATCGAGCCGCTGCGCCATCGCGGCGGCTCGTTCGCGCAACTCGTCGAGCTCGGCGCTGCGCGCCAGGGGCGATTCGCCCGATTCGATGAAGCCACCCAGCTGCCGGTACAGGCGCTCGCCGGCATTCGCGACCAGGCTGCGGGCGGCACGAGAGCCTTCGGCGATCCGTCTTGCGGCGATGTCTCCGACGAAGCGGCTCAGGTCCTCTTCGCCGTCCCAGCGGACCGACTGCATCAGCTCGCCCAGGGTGGCGGCCAGCATCACGTCGCCTTCGATGCGCATGTGGCCGGACAACCCCCGGGCGCCGTCGCGCAGCCAGTCGAAACCGGCCTGCGGCGAGGGTCGCAGCAGCATCTGCACGCCGGCTTCGCCGGGCTCGGCCGGCGCCAGCCGGCCGTCGGCATCGATCGCGAGCCACAGGTCGGGAACGAGACCCCAGCCGCCGTGGGGCTCGACACCCAGCCGCAGGCGGCGCTCGCCGAACATCCGCAGGCGCTCGCGCGCCGCCGGATGCTGGTCCAGCACATGATTGAGCGCCGCGACCAGGGACGGCAGCGCCAGCCGGGCGAACTGCCGTACCGGTGCGGGCGCCGTCTCGTTCACTGAACTTGCTGGATGCCCGCGAGGATCCAGCCGCCCGCGCCTTGGGCCGGCTTGGCCAGGTTCCAGATCTCCTCGAACGGTTCCGCGGCCTGGCCGGCCTCCTCGCGCATCATGCCGGTATAGCGCACCGACGCGATGTACTCGGTCGGGGTGGTCTCGATGCCGAGCAGCTCGGCATCGAGCTGCACCACGTCGGTACGCTGGGCCGCCCCACCCGCCTGCTCGATCTGGAGCTTGAGCTCGGCGAAGACTTCCGGCGACGTGAACTCGCGAAGATCCTTCAGGTCTCGCGCATCGAACACCGCCTGCAGCCGGATGAACTGGACCTTCGCCTGGTGGACGAAACCGTCCACATCGAAGTCGGCGGGCACCCCGATCGGGCGGTCCATGACATCGGCCGCCGCGGCATCCGGAGCCCGCCCGCCGGGCGCGGCCATCGGATGCACGGGCGTGCGCTCACGCATCATCGGCCCACCGGCGCCCTGCAGGGCCGGCCGGCGCTGTGACGCCACCAGCCTGCGATAGACCATGAACCCGAGCGCGAGCAGCAGGCCGATCAGGATGATCGTGCCGAACTCCTCGGACAGGCCGAGGCTGCTCGCCAGCCATGCCAGGCCGAGACCGGCGGCGATCCCGGCGACCGGGCCGAGCCAGCGATTGCCACCAGCCGCAGCGGCATTGCCGGGTGGCTGCTGGCGGGCCGCCTGCCCGGCCGGCGGTTGCGCCGGCGCATTGCGCTGGCGGACGATGTCCGACTGCTTGCCGAAGGAACGGCCGCCGCCCATGCGGCGGGCATCGGCCTCGGGAACCGCCATGACGAAAGCGGTGACGCCTGCCGCCACCATCATCAGGAATCGTTGCCAGTGCTTCATGTGTCGTGTCTCCGTTGGAATGGGGTTATGGGAGCGCGATCGAGATCTTCAAGAGCAGGACCCATGTTCTCAGACCGCGATGCCCTCGTGCAGCGCGACGACGCCCGCGCTGAGGTTGAAGTAACGGACCCGGGCGAGCCCGGCGTCCACCATCATCGATTTCAGGGTTTCCTGGTCCGGATGCATGCGGATGGATTCGGCCAGGTAGCGGTAGCTGTCCGCATCGCCGGCGACCATCCGCCCCAGCCGGGGCAGGACCGAGAAGGAATAGATGTCGTAGGCCCGCTCGAGCGGCTTCCAGACCCTGGAGAATTCCAGCACCAGCAACTTGCCGCCGGGACGCAGCACCCGGCGCATCTCGGCGAGCGCACGATCCTTGTGGGTCATGTTGCGCAGCCCGAACGCGACGCTGACCCGGTCGAAGTAGCGATCCGGGAAAGGCAGGGCCTCGGCATCGCACTGCAGGGCGGGCTGGACATGACCGGCGTCGAGCATCCGGTCGCGGCCGACCGTGAGCATCGAGCCGTTGATGTCGGTGAGCCAGACTTCGCCCTCGGGCCCGGCGCGCCGGGCGAAGGCGCTCGCGAGGTCGGCGGTCCCGCCCGCGACATCGAGCACCTTCATGCCCCGGCGCACCGCCGCCTGCCCCACCGTGAAGGCCTTCCACGCCCGGTGCATGCCGACCGACATGAGGTCGTTCATCACGTCGTAGCGCTGCGCGACCGAGTGGAACACGCCGGCGACCTTGCCGGCCTTCTCCGCGGCCGTGACCTTGCGGAAGCCGAAATGGGTCGTCTCGGGATGGTTCATCGCAGCGGCCTCGAGATTGCGCGGGCCCCGCGGGCAGCGCCCGGGATGGCCTTGTCCGTGGCGATCGCCGGTTGCGGATCCCGGCTCTTGCCGGCCCGCTCGAGCCGGTCGAGATAGTCGGACCAGAGCCGGTCGTGATCGGTCGCGATGCTGTAGAGATGCTCCCAGGAATAGATCCCGGAATCGTGCCCATCGTCGAAGCGCGGGCGGATCGCGTAGTGGCCGACCGGCTCGATCGACTCGATCCGGACCTCGCGCTTGCCGACCTGCAGTGTCTCCTGGCCCTTGCCGTGGCCACGCACCTCGGCCGACGGCGAATTCACGCGCAGGAACTCGAAGGAGAGCCGGAACGAGCGGCCATCCTCGTAGACGAGTTCCAGCGCACGCGAATCCTGGTGCACCACGACCCGAGCCGGGATCGGCGCCCCGACGCTCATGTTCGAATGATTCCCTGCAAGGCACTTCCACGCATGAATGCATGGTAGCCGATTTCACTCCCGGCGCGACCGGAAACCCCGCCCGGCAGCCGGCCGATCAGCGCCGCTCGAAGCGCAGGGAAAACCGCTCGTGACCACGGCCGCGATCGAGCGACTCGACCACCATCGCGCGACGATCGTTCGCGCCGCAGCGGATCGACAAACCCTCTCCCACGACGACCGTGTCGCTGGCGGCGACGAGCGCCGACTGGCCGGCGGACTCCATCAGGAACGCGTCGACATGCTCGGCATGGCGCGGCCCGCGGATTCCGACCGGCTGCGCTCGTCCGGTCATGACCGAAAGCCGCAGGCGGTGACCGGTGCGCTGGTCCTTGCGCCCCGGCGCGGGAACGATCTGGCGCACCGATTCGACCCTGGCCAGCAGGAAGCGGTCGGCGTCTTCCTGGACATCCGGCCCGTCGACGCAGAGCGAAACCAGTTCGCCGCGGCGCACGTGCGGCGTCATCGCCTGCCGGTCGACGAGCCAGATACCGTCGTCGCGGGCGACCCGCCATGCCTTCTCGCTCTCGCCGGCCAGGGCGGCCGTGGCGTCGACGCGCTCGCCGTCCTTGCCGAGCGCCATGCGCAGGATGGTGTTCTGTTCCCAGCGGCCATAGGCGTAGGAGGCCTCGCCGCGATCCCCCGCCGCGGCGAGCTCGGCCCGGGAGCGATGGAACGTCGGCATGCCGACCCGCAGCCGGATCGGCGCCGGGCGCCCGGCCGCGACGATGCCGCCGCGATTGCGGGCGCTCCAGGCGAACATCAGTTCGTCGAGCAGGCCCGCGAGGGCCGCGCGGTCCATCCCCGGCACCCCGCGCCCGGCCGAACGGGCGTTCGCGAGCCAGCCATCGCGACGCTCGGCGAGCTTCTTCTGCAGGTGATGCGTGTCGAGCCGGACCGACAGGCGCGGGCCGAGCCAGAACGTCGGACCATGCGGGTTGCCGGCAAGCGCCAGGCCGGTATCGAAGCGATAGCCGACGCGGGTTGCCCAGCGCCTGGCCAGCCGATCGATGAGGCTTGCCTGCGCAGCCGGACGGCCATCGAGGCCGACCGCCTGCAGCAGCAGCGGATAGGTGATCGCGGCGCGCGCGTTCACCGGCCTGGCGATCGCCATCGGATCGACCAGCGGCTCGTCGAGGAAGGTCGTCTGGCGCATGTGGCGCGCCAGGTCCGAGAGATCGAACCAGTCGACCGGCTCGACCTCGACATGCGCGAGCAAGGCGAACGCCAGCCGCCGCGACAGCGCATCGAGACTGCGCGCGAGCGGCATGACCTCCCGGATGGCGTTGCTCGCACCCGGTATGACGGAGCGGGTATCGAGTTCCCCCGCCTCGACCATGCGGGTGTAAGCCGTCCGGTAGGCGCGATGCAGTCGATCGAGCGCTGTCGCCACCTCACGCCAGCGGGCGATGTTGTCCGGACCGAAGGGCGCCGTCGCGGTGCGCAGGCGACACGCATGCCGGTCGGCATCGACGAGCAGGCTCGCCCGGGCGAGCTCGAGCATCTCGACGGTGACGTCGATCGCGAAGTTGCCCTCGGCGATGCGCCCCACCAGGGCGGTGACCGCCTTGAGGCGTTCCCCCGATTCCTGGGGCATGCGCCCGAGCCACTTGTGGCAGGCGGCCGGGCCGTCGACGCCGCCCGTCTCGAATGCTGCTCCGGATGCCATCTGAGAAATCCCGCATGCACGGCGATCGGCCCGGGATCCGGGCGCATCTGCCTCTTGAGGATCCGGTACTACACACGAAACGCGTCCGTCAGTAAATGAACGGCTGGCGAAGGGCGACCAATGGTCGATCGAGGCCGACCAACGACCATGATGGGTCGATCGCATCAGGCGAAGGCCTGTCGCAGCGCCTCGCGGTAGGCCGGCAGGTGCTCGATGATCGCGTCCCGGCGCGGCGCCGCGGCGGCGACCCGCTTCGGGTCGGTCGCCGCCCAGACCGGCGCCGGGAAATGCGCGTCATCGGGCCAGCGGGCGATCAGGTGCCAGTGCAGGTGCGGCACCTGGTTGCCGAGGCTCGCGAGGTTGATCTTGGCGGGCGAGAGAACCTCGCGCATGACCCGCTCGACACGCACCAGGGCATCCAGCAGCCGGGCGCGGTCCGCATCGACCAGGTCGCTAAGCTCGGCGACATGGGCGTTCCAGACGACGCGGGTGAAACCGGGATAGAGCGGCTCGTCGGCGAGGATCACCCGCAGGCGGTCGTCGCGCCAGACGAGCTCGCCACCGGTGTCGGAGCACAGGGGGCACCCGGGTTCAGTCTTCATGGTCGTCTCCAGCAGGGGCCGCACCGGCCCCGATCGCCTCGTCGAGCAGCCAGGCGCGCAGCGCGGCGACCCGCGGATCACTGCCGCCGGTCCCGACGAGCCAGTACTGCCGGGGCAGAGCCTGGCGATGTCCGAACGGAGCCACCAGCTCACCTCGCGAGATGCTGCGCTCGAGCAGGGGCAGGCGGGCGAGCGCCACTCCGGCGCCATCGATCGCGGCCTGGATCATCTGGGAGTAGTTGGTGAACGACAGCACGCCGGCCGGCCGCAGGGACGGCACGCCGAGCGCGACGAGCCAGGGCGCCCAGTCGAGCCAGGCCATGTCGGACTGGACCGTGGCGAGCGCCAGCAGCACATGCTCCGCCAGATCGGACGGCTCGCGCAGCGGCCTGGCCGGATCGGACAGCAGGCCGGGGCTGCACACCGGGATGACCGACTCGTCGAACAGGGCGACGGCATCGGCCGGCGCCGCGCCCGGCGCGCAGAAGCGGATAGCGAGGTCGACGCGGTGCACACGGGGATCGAGCACCGCGTCGTCGGCGACGATCCGGACATCGACATCGGGATGGCGCTGGCGAAACGCGGCGAGCCGCGGCACCAGCCACAGCGAGGCGAAGGACATCGTGGTGGTCACGGTGACCGGCTCGCGGGCGCTGTGCGACGCGATCTCCCGTGCAGCGGCATCGATCAGGCCGAGGGCCTCGCTTACCGCGCGCGCGAAGCGCCGACCGTCCTCGGTGAGCTCGAGGCGCCTGTTCATGCGCACGAACAGGGGCGCGCCGAGCGCTTCCTCGAGCGCCCTGATCTGCCGGCTGATCGCCGACTGGGTCAGGGCGAGCTCGCCACCCGCGCGGGTGAACGACAGATGGCGGGCCGCCGCCTCGAAGCCCCGAACCATGTCGAGAGACGGCAGGCGACGTAGCGCCGAGCCTGGAATCGGATGATTTTCACTCATGCGAACGATGAGGATTCAGCGTTTGTCCCGGGCATCGTATTGCCGGAGCATCAGCATTGTCCAACGATATTCCGGGGCCTCTCTCCGGTATCGACGACGACGCAAGCAGATGAACTGAACGCATCCGAAAGGAGAACCACATGACCCGGCACCCACCCTATGGCCCGATCTTCCTGATGCCCGGACAGGCGATCCGGATACCGGACGCCGGATCCTTCATGCTGAGGGTACGCAGCGGCAGGGTATGGATGACCCAGGCTGGCCGGCTGGAAGACCACATCATCGGCCCCGACGAGAGCCGCTGCTTCAGCCCTGCTGCGGACGTGGTGGTGAGCGCTTTCGCGCCGGCGCAACTCGAGCTGATCGAGAACAGGGCCGGCTGCCCGGAGGCGATGGCGTCCCGGCGGGCACCAGGCCACGCCGGGCAACCGGTTCCGGCCTAGTCAGAACTTCGTGTAGCCGCCGTCGATGATCATCTGCTCGCCCGTGTAGTAGGCGGAAGCCGAGCTCGCGAGATAGACGGCGGCACCGCCGAAGTCCTCGATCGAACCCCAGCGGCGCACCGGGATCCGTGGCATGACGTTGTCGTGGAACTTGTCGTTGCCGAAGGATCGCGCGGTCATGTCGGTCTCGATCCAGCCCGGCAGGATCGAGTTGACCCGGATGCGATGGCGCGCCATCTCGACGGCGAGCGCCCGCACGAAGGCGGTGACCGCGCCCTTCGATGCGCCGTAGTGGCTGTTGCGCGCCGCGCCCTCGACCGCCGCGGTGCTCGCCGTGGCGACGAGCGAGCCGCCTTCGCCGCGCTCGATCATGTGGCGCGCGGCGGCCCGGAAGGTGAGGAAGACTCCTTCGACGTTGATCCGCTGCACCCGGCGGAACTCGTCGAGGCTCATGTCGACCATCACGGTGCCCTTGGAGGATACGCCGGCATTGGCGAAGCAGGAGTCGACCTTGCCGAGCGCCCCGAGGGTATCCGCGAAGGTGCGCTCGACCGCCGCCTCGTCGCCGACGTCGCAGGTGAAGGCCTCGACCTTCAGGCCCTCGGACACCAGCTGCTCGCGCGCCCTGGCGGTCTTGTCGGGGTTCGAGCCCCAGATCGCGACATGGGCGCCGGCCTGCGCGAGCGCCCGGGCCATGCCGAGCCCGATGCCGCCGTTGCCCCCGGTCACCAGCGCGGTGCGTCCGCTCAGATCGAATGGCTGGTACATGATGCCTGTCTCCTTGGTCGTGTACGGATGGAATTTCAGACGAGCACCCGCTCGATGCCGCCGTCGTTGGCCCGGCCGACGTAGTCCGGCAGCCAGTTCTCGCCCAGCAGATGCCGGGCCATCTCGACGACGATGTAGTCGGCCTCGGTGCCGTTCTCCTCATCGTAGCGCGCCAGGCCCTGCAGGCACGAGGGGCAGGAGGTGAGAACCTTCACCGGCCCGTCGAAGGCCTGCTCCCCATCGCCACGCACCGCGGCGACACCGCGCCGCAGCTCCTGGGCCTTGCGAAACCGCACCTGGGTCGAGATGTCCGGCCGGCTGACGGCGAGCGTACCGGATTCGCCGCAGCAGCGCTCGGTGAGGAGAACCTCCCCGTTGGCCCCGCTGTCGATCAGCTGGTTGACCACCGCGAGCGGCTGGTACTTCTTCATCGGGGTATGGCAGGGGTCGTGGTACATGTAGCGCGTACCGGTCACGCCCTCGATCTTCAGCCCCTTCTCCATCAGGTATTCGTGGATGTCGATGATGCGGCTGCCCGGGAAGATGCGATCGAACTCGTAGGTCGAGATCTGGTCGTAGCAGGTTCCGCAGGACACCACGACCGTCTTGATGTCGAGGTAGTTCAGGGTGGTGGCGACCCGGTGGAACAGCACCCGGTTGTCGGTGATCATCTTCTCGGCCTTGTCGTACTGGCCGGAACCGCGCTGGGGGTAGCCGCAGCAGAGGTAGCCCGGCGGCAGCACCGTCTGCACCCCGACATGCCAGAGCATCGCCTGGGTCGCCAGCCCGACCTGCGAGAACAGGCGCTCGGACCCGCAGCCGGGGAAATAGAACACCGCCTCGGCATCGGCGCTCGTCGTCCGCGGGTCCCGGATGATCGGGACGTAGCGGTTGTCCTCGATGTCGAGCAGCGCGCGGGCGGTCTTCTTGGGCAGGCCGCCCGGGAGCTTGCGGTTGACGAAGTGGATCACCTGCTCCTTGACCGGCGCCTTGCCGACCGTCGCGGGCGGCTTGCGGTTCTGCGCGCGCCCGAAGCGCTTGAGCACGTCGTTCGCCATGCGCTGCGCCTTGTAGCCGACGCCCACCATCGCCGCCCGGGTCAGCTTGATGGTGTCGGGATCGGTCGCGTTCAGGAAGAACATCGCCGCCGCGTTGCCGGCGTTGAACTTCTTGCGCCCCATCCGGCGCAGCAGGTTGCGCATGTTCATCGACACGTCGCCGAAGTCGATGTCCACCGGGCACGGGGCTTCGCACTTGTGGCAGACGGTGCAATGGTCGGCGACGTCGGAGAACTCGTCCCAGTGCCGGATCGACACCCCGCGCCGGGTCTGCTCCTCGTACAGGAAGGCCTCGACCAGCAGGGAGGTGGCGAGGATCTTGTTGCGCGGCGAATAGAGCAGGTTCGCCCGCGGCACGTGGGTCGCGCAGACGGGCTTGCACTTGCCGCAGCGCAGGCAGTTCTTGACCGAGTCGGCGATCGCGCCGATCTCGGACGCCTGCATGATCAGCGACTCGGCGCCCATCAGGCCGAAGCTCGGGGTATAGGCGTTGCGCAGGTCGGCGCCGGCGATCAGCTTGCCGCGGTTGAAGCGGCCCTCCGGGTCGACCCGCTCCTTGTACAGGCGAAAGGGCTCGAGCTCGTCGTCCTGCAGGAAGGCGAGCTTGGTGAGCCCGATCCCGTGCTCGCCGGAGATGACACCGTCGAGCGAGCGGGCGAGCGCCATGATCCGCACGACCGCCGCCTCGGCCTCCTTGAGCATGCCGTAGTCGTCGGAGTTGACCGGAATGTTGGTGTGCACGTTGCCGTCGCCGGCATGCATGTGCAGCGCGACGAAGACCCGGCTGCGCAGGATCCGCGCGTGGGCGGTCTCGAGCGCCGCCAACGTCGGCTCGAAGGTCTGCCCCGAGAGGATGCGTCGCAGGCCGTCGCGCAACTCGCGCTTCCAGGACACCCGGACGATGCGATCCTGCAGCAGGCGAAAGAGCGTCGCTTCGGGCTCCCCGGCCAGCAGCCCGCGCGCCTCGCCCTCGACATCGGCCAGGCCGTGCCCGGCCATGGCATCGACGAGGCCCGCCAGCGGTTCGTCCATCCGCTCGAGCAGGAAGCGCCAGCGCCGCCCCACCGAGTCGACGAGGGCGAGCGCTTCGCGGCGCCGCTCGGCGACGAGCTCGCCGACATCGGCGCCGACACCTTCATCGAGCTTGCCGAGCGCCCAGTCCGTATCGAGCAGGCGCCGGATCTCCTCGACGAGGCGCAGCTTGTTGCCGATCGAGAGCTCGATGTTGATGTGCTCGATGCCGTCGGTGTATTCGCCCAGCCGCGGCAGGGGAATGACGACGTCCTCGTTGATCTTGAAGGCGTTGGTATGGCGCGCGATCGCGGCGGTCCGCGAGCGGTCGGCCCAGAAGCGCTTGCGCGCATCGGCCGCCACCGCGACGAAACCCTCGCCCGCGCGCCGGTTGGCCAGCCGCACCACCTCGGAGGCGGCAAGCGCGACATCCTCGTCCCGGTCGCCGACGATGTCGCCGATCAGGACCAGCTTGGGCAGGCCGCCGCGCCGGGACTTGGTCGTGTACCGGACCGCGCGCAGGTAGCGCTCGTCGAGATGCTCGAGGCCGGCGAGCATCACCCGGCGACCGACGGCAGGCCCCGCTTCGCGCGACAGCGAGTCGAGGTAGTCCTTGATCTCCACGATCGAGGGCACCGCGAGCTTGGGTTGCCCGAAGAACTCGAGGCAGACGGTACGGATGCAGGCCGGCATGCGATGCAGCACCCAGCGCGCCGAGGTGATGAGCCCGTCGCAGCCTTCCTTCTGCACGCCCGGCAGGCCGGCGAGGAACTTGTCGGTGACGTCCTTGCCGAGCCCGGCGCGACGAAACGCGCGGCCCGGGATCGTCAGGGTCTCACGGCGCACGGGTTCGCCCTGCATCCGGCCGTCGCGTCCGAGCTGCCGGGGCTTGAACCAGGCGAGATCGAAGCGGGCCTCCTCGACGTCGTGGATCTTGCCGAGGTTGTGGCCAACCCGGGAGACCTCGAGCCAGTTGCCCTCGGGATCGACCATCCGCCACCAGGCGAGGTTGTCGAGCGCCGTGCCCCAGAGCACCGCCTTCTTGCCGCCCGCGTTCATCGCGACATTGCCGCCGATGCACGAGGCGTCGAGCGAGGTCGGATCGACGGCGAATACGAGGCCGGCGGCATCGGCCGCATCGGTGACCCGGCGGGTGACGACCCCGGCCTCGGAGAAGACCGTCGCGACCGGCTGCTCGAGGCCGGGCAACAGGGTCTGCTCGACCGCATCGAGCCGCTCGAGCTTCTCGGTGTTGATGACCGCGGTCAGCGGCGAGAGCGGAATCGCGCCGCCGGTGTAGCCGGTGCCGCCGCCGCGGGGGATGATGGTCAGGCCCAGCCGCACGCAGGCGAGCACCAGCGCCGCGACCTCGCGTTCGGTGTCGGGGCTCAGCACCACGAACGGATACTCGACCCGCCAGTCGGTCGCGTCGGTGACGTGCGACACCCGGGACAGGGGATCGAAGCGGACGTTGTCGGAAGCGGTCAGCTTCGCGAACTGGCGCACCGCCCGCTGGCGCAGATCCCGGATCTGCTCGAAGAGGCGCTCGAAGTCGCGCACCGCCTCGCGGGCCAGCTCGACCAGGCGGGCCACCCGCCGGCTACGCTCGCCGGCACCCTCGTCCAGGCCCTCGTCGGACTCGCGACGGCGGTCGATCTCGCCGATCCGGTGCTCGAGCGCCTCGACCAGCTGGGCGCGTCGGCGCGGATTGTCGAGCAGATCGTCCTGCAGGTAGGGATTGCGCCGGACGACCCAGATGTCGCCGAGCACCTCGTAGAGCATCCGGGCCGAACGCCCGGTACGCCGTTCGGCGCGCAGCTCGCTGATCAGCCGCCAGCCTTCGTCGCCCAGCAGCCGGATCGCGATCTCCCGATCCGAGAACGAGGTGTAGTTGTACGGGATCTCGCGCAGGCGCACCGTTTCGAGAGGGTCTGGTGGCGCCATCGTCAGGGCTTCGCTTGCGTTCATGATGAGGCACCCGATTGTAGCGGAAGCGCCCCGAACAGGCCGGCCCACCAGGCGTCGGGAACCTGCAGCAGCAGGGCCGTGACGATGATGTAGCGCAGCCCCTTGCCGAGCGCCATCCAGGCGAGGCAACGCCAGAACGACAGCCGCAGCCAGCCGGCCAGCACGCACAGCGGATCCCCGACCACGGGCAGCCAGGCGAAGACGAGCGCGGCCGGTCCGAGCCGCTCGAGCCAGCGCAGCCAGCGGGTGCCCCGCTCGGCGCGCAGCGCGCCCCGGGCACCGCGGCCGAGCCAGTAGTCGAGCGCGCCGCCGGCGGTATTGCCGGCCGTGGCGACCGCGACCACCAGCCAGAACTGGTCCGGATGAAGCGCGGCGTAGGCGAAGGTCGCCGGCTCCGAACCCATCGGCAGCAGCGTGGCCGAAACGAAGGCGAACACGAATACCGCGCCGAGCCCGTTGTGCGGCAACGTGAACCATTCGATCAGCCTGGCTGCGAGGATCTCCATGGCGCCCGAGTGTACGGTGCCCGCGCCAGCGGAGGCAGACGAGCCGCACCGGCGAAAGCGGACGAGCCGCGCCGGCGGAACTGGACGAGCCGCGCCAGCGCGGCGGACGGGCGATAGAATGAATCGATCATGCATACCCACTACCTGAAGAAGGTCCTCACCGCGCGGGTCTACGACGTCGCGATCGAGGCCCCGCTCGAGCCCGCCCCCGTTCTCTCGACCCGCCTCGGCAACCGCATCCTGTTCAAGCGCGAGGACCTCCAGCCGGTCTTCTCGTTCAAGCTGCGCGGGGCCTACAACAAGATGGCGAACCTCGGCGCCGAGGATCTCGCCCGCGGCGTGATCACGGCATCGGCCGGCAACCATGCCCAGGGGGTGGCGCTGGCGGCGCGCACGCTCGGCTGCCGCGCGGTCATCGTGATGCCGGTCACCACGCCCCAGCTCAAGGTCGACGCCGTCGCCTCGCACGGCGCCGAGATCGTCCTGCACGGCGAGTCCTACAGCGATGCGTCGCTGCACTCGCAGGAGCTCCAGGAACGCGAGGGCCTGAGCTACGTGCACGCCTTCGACGATCCCGACGTGATCGCCGGCCAGGGCACGATCGGCATGGAGATCCTGCGCCAGCACCAGGGCCCGATCGAGGCGATCTTCGTGCCGATCGGCGGCGGCGGCCTCATCGCCGGGGTGGCAGCCTACGTCAAGCAGATCAAGCCCGAGATCCGGATCGTCGGGGTCCAGACCGTCGACTCCGACGCGATGGCGCGCTCGGTCAAGGCGGGACGGCGCATCGAGCTGCACGACGTCGGCCTCTTCTCCGACGGCACCGCGGTCAAGAAGGTGGGCGCCGAGACCTTCCGGCTGGTGCGCCACTTCGTCGACGAGATCATCACGGTCGACACCGACGCGGTCTGCGCCGCGATCAAGGACGTGTTCGCCGACACCCGCTCGATCCCCGAGGCGGCGGGCGCGCTCGCGATCGCAGGCGCCAAGGCCTACGTCGCCCGCGAAGGCATCCGGGACCGGACCCTGGTCACGATCGTGAGCGGCGCGAACATGCAGTTCGACCGGCTGCGCTTCGTGTCCGAGCGCGCCGAGATCGGCGAGCAGCGCGAGGCGGTGTTCGCGGTCACGATCCCCGAGGAACGAGGCAGCTTCCGCCACTTCTGCGAGCTCCTCGGCTCGCGCAACATCACCGAGTTCAACTACCGGATCGCCGATGCCACCGATGCCCACCTGTTCGTGGGCATCCAGATCGCCACCCGCGACGAAGCGGCGCGGATCGCCGGCAGCTTCGAGCAGGCCGGCTTCGGAGTGATCGACCTCACCGACGACGAGATGGCCAAGAGCCACCTGCGCCACCTGGTCGGGGGCCGCTCGGCGCTCGCGCAGGACGAGCGGGTGTTCCGCTTCGAGTTCCCGGAACGCCCGGGCGCGCTCATGCGCTTTCTCGAGCGGATGCGCCCGGACTGGAACATCTCGCTGTTCCACTACCGCAATCACGGCGACGACTCCGGCCGGGTGCTGGTCGGCATGCAGGTCCCGCGCAACAGCCGCACGGCGCTGCGCGAGTTTCTGGACAACCTCGGCTATCGCTACTGGGACGAGAGCGACCACCCGGCCTACCGGCTGTTCCTCGGCCAGGAGGCCTGAGGGAGGGTGAGCGAAGCCGTGAACCGACCGCCCGCAGCCGCCTCCCGCCCCGGGTCGGGCAATCCGGTGCTTCACGAATGGCTGATGCTCGGGATCGCGCTGGCGCTGCTCGCCATCTTGCTGGGCAGCGGGCCTGCCGGCACGGCGGGCGGACAGCTCCCCCACGTCGACGGCCTGCTGCTCGGGCTCATCGAACCCGCCGCCCCGGTGGCCGGCGTCGGCACGACAGGCGCCGGCGACCCGCTCGCCGGCTCCGGCCTGGCACGCCTGGCCGCATTCCCGTCGGCTGTCCTCGCCGCCCTGGTCGTCCTGGCGACGATGGCGGCCCTCTACCGGGCCCGTCCGGGGCTCGCCACCGTCGCGATCACCGCCCTCGCACTGGCCGCCTGCCTCGCGCTGGCGGCGGCCTGCGCCGCCCTCGCCTCCCGCTGGTGGCCGCCGGCCGGCACCATGACGGCGGTCCTGCTGGCCGCCCCGCTCTGGAACTGGCGCCGGCTCGCCGTCGCCACCCGGGCACTTGCCGCCGACGCGGACTCGCTGCGCCATGCCCCCGATCTCGTGCCTCCGTCGATCCGTCACCATCCGACCGAAGCCGTGGCGCGCGATCTCCAGCCGCTGCGCGACGCATCGGCCCGGATCCGCGTGTTGCGCCGACTGCTCCATGCCCTGATCGACAAGCTGCCGCACCCGGCGATCGTCACCAACGGCGCTGGCGAAGTCCTCCTGTCGAACCGGGTGGCGCGCACCGCCTTCGCCTCGATGCCGATCGAGCAGCAGTCGATCACCCCCTGGATGCGGGTCGAGTTCGGCGACCATGCCGGTCTCGACCGCCTGCCGCCGGCCGACGGGCCGGGTCTGCACGGCATCGAGGCGATCGACCGCAACGGCCGCCACTGGCTCGCCGACATCGACCATGCCCGCGAGTCCGTGCTGCCCCTGATCTTCCTGATCCAGTTCACCGACATCACGCCGCTGCGCCTGGCCGAGAGCGCGCGCAACGCGAGCCTTGCGCGCTTCGGCCGGGCCCTGCGGACCGAGGCCGAGCCGCTTCTCGAGACGGTCCACGCGGCGCGGGCCCGCGGCGAGCTGCCCGACTGGGCAGATGCGATCGAGTCTCATGCCCGCAGCATCCTGGCGATCGCCGAGAAGGCCGTCGCCTCACAGGCGCCACAGCGGGCGCCGGAATCGCGGCCCAGGGACGCCACGACGACGCAGTCCTGATGGACCGCGCGGGCCTGCAGGGATACAATCTCTGCAAATTCAATCGCTTATGCAGATCGTCACTTTAGGCCTGAATCACACGACCGCGCCGGTCGCCCTGCGCGAGAAAGTGGCGTTCACGGCCGAGCGCGTCGGCGACGCCCTGAGCGATCTCAGCCGCTCGGTGCGATCGCTCGCGCCCGAAACAGCGCTCCTTTCGACCTGCAACCGGACCGAGATCTATTGCGCGACACGCGCCCCCGACGAGTTGCGCCCGGCGCTGTCGGAATGGCTGGCGACCCACCAGGGCACGAGCGGCGCCGCGATCGAGAGCCATCTCTACACCCTGCCCGATGACGCCGCGGTACGCCACGCGTTCCGGGTCGCGGCGGGACTGGACTCGATGGTTCTGGGCGAGCCGCAGATCCTTGGCCAGATGAAGGAAGCCGCCCGCGTCGCCCAGCAGGCCGGAGCCATGGGCACCCATCTGCACCAGCTCTTCCAGCGCAGCTTCGCGGTTGCCAAGGAAGTCCGCTCGAGCACCGAGATCGGTGCCCACTCGGTCTCGCTCGCCGCCGCCGCGGTCCGCCTCGCCCGGCGCATCTTCGAGGATCTGCGCGACTGCTCGGTGCTGTTCATCGGCGCCGGCGAGATGATCGAGCTCGCGGCCACTCATTTCGCCGCCCAGCAGCCGCGCGCCATCGTGATCGCGAACCGCAGCGCCGAACGCGGCGAGCGGCTCGCCGGCCGCTTCAGCGGCCGCAGCATTCCCCTGTCGGAAGTCTCCGAGCGCCTGCACGAATTCGACATCGTGGTGTCGTGCACCGCGAGCACGCTCCCGATCATCGGGCTGGGCATGGTCGAACGGGCGACGAGCGCCCGCCGGCGCCGGCCGATGTTCATGGTCGACCTGGCGGTACCGCGCGACATCGAGCCCGAGGTCGGCCGTCTCGACGACGTATTCCTCCACACCGTCGACGATCTCGGCCGGGTGGTTCGCAGCGGCATCGAGACCCGCCAGGCGGCGGTGTCCCAGGCCGAAAGCATCATCGAGACGCGCGTCGGCGCGTTCATGCAGTGGCTCGCCGGCCGACGCCTGGTTCCGGTGATCCGCGACATGCGCGATCGCGCGGGTTCGATCCGTGATGCCGAGCTCGAACGGGCCCGCCGCCAGCTCGCCCGGGGCGAATCCCCCGAGCGGGTGCTCGAGATGCTCGCCAACGGGCTGGCCGCGAAATTCCTCCACGGACCGGTATCGCTGCTGCAGGGCCCGCCCGAGCAGCGCGATCGCCTGCTGCCGCTCGTCGACCGGCTGCTTCCTTCCCCTGGCGAATCCGCCGGCGAAACGAAGCCCGATCGATGAACCCCTCGATGCTGGCGCGGCTCGAGGATCTCGAGCAGCGGCTGTCCGAGGTGAACCTGCAGCTCGCGGGCGAGGACGCCGCGCGCGACATGGACGTCTTCCGGCGCCTCGCGCGCGAGCAGCGCGAGCTCGCCGAAGTCGTCGAGCATCTCGAGATCTGGCGCCAGGCGCTGCGCGACGCCGAGACCGCGCGCCAGATGCGGGAAGACCCCGCCATGCGCGAGTTCGCCGACGAGGAGCTCGCCGATGCGCAAGGCCGCATCGAGCGCGAATCCGCCGAGCTGCGCCGGCTGCTGCTGCCGCGCGACCCGGACGACGATCGCAATGTGTTCCTCGAGATCCGGGCAGGCACCGGCGGCGACGAATCGGCGCTGTTCGCCGGCGACCTGCTGCGCATGTACTCGCGCTTCGCCGAGCAGCAGGGCTGGCGGGTCGAGCTGATCTCGGAGAACGCTTCCGACCTCGGCGGCTACCGGGAGGTGATCGCCCGGATCTCCGGCGACGGCGTCTTCGCCCGGCTGAAGTTCGAGTCCGGCGGCCACCGGGTGCAGCGCGTTCCCGAGACGGAGGCCCAGGGCCGGATCCACACCTCGGCCTGCACGGTCGCGGTCCTGGCCGAGCCCGACGAGGCGACCGAGCTGCGCATCGATCCGGACGATCTGCGCATCGACGTGTTCCGGGCTTCCGGCGCCGGCGGCCAGCACGTCAACAAGACCGAATCCGCGGTGCGGATCACCCACCTGCCGAGCGGGCTCGTGGTGGAGTGCCAGGACGATCGCTCGCAGCACCGCAACCGCGAGCGGGCGATGGGAGTGCTCGCCGCCCGGCTCAAGGACATGCGCGCGCGCGAGGAGCAGGCTCGCGAAGCCGCTCATCGGCGCTCCCTGATCGGCTCGGGAGACCGTTCCGAACGGATCCGGACCTACAATTTTCCGCAGGGCCGGGTGACCGACCACCGGATCAACCTCACGCTCTACAAGATCGAGCGCATCATGGACGGTGAGCTCGACGAGATCATCGGCGCGCTGCAGTCGGCCCACCAGGCCGAGCAGCTCGCCGAGCTCGCCGACGGCGCATCGGCATGAAACCGCGGGCAATCGCACCCTGACCACCGAACCATGACCACTTCGCCCAACCCGCTGCTCTCGCGCGGCCTCGAGCGGCTCATGCCCTACACCCCGGGCGAGCAGCCGAAGATCGCCGATCTCCTCAAGCTCAACACCAACGAGAACCCCTACGGGCCCTCGCCCGCCGCGATCGAGGCGATCCGCAATGCCGCCGACGACTCGCTGCGCCTCTATCCCGATCCGGCCTCGAGCCGGCTGCGCGAGGCGATCGCCCGGCGCTGCGGCGTCGAGCCGGCGATGGTGTTCGTCGGCAACGGCTCGGACGAGATCCTCGCCCATGCCTTTCGCGCCTTCTTCGTGCAGGATCGCCCGCTCCTCTCTCCCGACATCAGCTACAGCTTCTATCCGGTCTACTGCGGGCTGTTCGGCATCGACTCGGTACGCATCCCACTGGCCGACGACTTCGGCATCCGCCTTGCCGACTATGAGCGCGAGAACGGCGGCATCGTCTTCGCCAATCCCAATGCGCCGACCGGAATCGCCATGCCCTTGGCAAGCATCGAGGCCCTGCTGCGGCGCAATCGCGATTCGGTGGTGCTCGTCGACGAAGCCTATGCCGACTTCGGCGGCGAAAGCGCCGTCGGCCTCGTCCGCCGGCATCCCAACCTGCTGGTGGTCCAGACCCTGTCGAAGTCCCGTTCGCTCGCCGGCCTGCGGGTCGGCTTCGCGATCGGCGACCCGGGGCTCATCGCCGCGCTCGAGACGATCAAGGGCAGCTTCAATTCCTATCCGATCGACCGCCTGGCCCAGGCCGCCGCGCTGGCGGCGATCGAGGACGAAGCCTGGTTCGAGGACACCCGCCGGCGCGTGATCGATGCGCGCGAAACGCTCGCGGGACAGCTGCGCGAGCTCGGCTTCGAGGTCCTGCCGTCGGCGACGAACTTCATCTTCGCCCGCCATCGCACGGTGCCGGGCAGGACCCTCTTCGATGCCCTGCGGCGCGAGGGGATCCTGGTGCGCCGCTTCGATGCGCCGCGCATCGACCGGTTCCTGCGCATCACGATCGGCACGCCGGCGCAGTGCCAGCGCCTGCGCGATGCGCTCGCGGAAATCCTTGCCAAAGCCGGCTGAGCATCGCCATCGGGCGGCTGACGGCGCCGACGCGCTCATCGCCGCCAGCGGCCTGCCGCGGATCGAGGCGCGCGCCCTGCTCGAGGCGGCCAGCGGCCGCGACCGCGCCTGGCTGATCGGCCATGGCGACGAAGCGCTGCCGGCGGCGGCCGTCGAGCGATTCCGGCGACTGGTGGCGGGCCGCGAGGCGGGCCGCCCGCTCGCCTACCTGCTCGGGGAGCGGGAATTCCGCGGCCGGATGTTCCGGGTCGACGAATCGGTCCTGATCCCCCGCCCGGAAACCGAAGGCCTGGTCGACTGGGCACTCGAATTGCCCGGTCCCCGGGTGGTCGATCTCGGCACCGGTAGCGGCGCGATCGCGATCAGCCTGGCGCTGGAACGCCCCTCCTGGAAGCTTGTCGCAGTCGATGCGAGCGCGGCGGCCCTGGCCACCGCCCGGGCCAATGCGGCCCGGCTCGACGCCAGGATCGACTGGTACGAAGGCGACTGGTGGGCGGCGTTGCCGACCGGTTCGCAGTATGATCTCGTCGTATCGAACCCGCCCTATGTCGCGGCCGGCGACGAGCACCTCGAGCGCGGAGACCTGCCCCACGAACCCGCAATGGCGCTGGTTTCCGGGAAGGCAGGGCTCGACGCGATCGAAGCGATCGTGGCCGGCGCACGGCAGTGGCTGGCGCCAGGTGGATGGCTGCTGCTCGAGCATGGTCACGACCAGGCGAGCGCGGTGGCCGGCCTGATGCGGGCTGCGGGGCTGCGTGAGATTTCGGTCCGCCGCGACCTCGCGGGGCTGGAACGGCTTTGTGGTGGTCGCCGCCCCGGCCACCGGACATAACGCGACGCCGCCCGAAGGCAGCGGCTCTCGTTCATTCAGGAAACACGGCAATGGATGCGAAGGAATTCATCAGCAAGACGGTCTCCGAGAACCCGGTCGTCCTCTTCATGAAGGGCGACGCCAACTTCCCGCAATGCGGCTTCTCCGGCCGCGCGGTCCAGATCCTCAAGGCCTGCGGCGTGGACGACATCGTCACCGTCGACGTGCTGGCCGACGAGGAGGTCCGCCAGGGCATCAAGGACTTCTCCAACTGGCCGACGATTCCCCAGCTCTACATCGGCGGCGAATTCATCGGCGGCTCGGACATCCTCTACGAGATGTACCAGTCCGGCGAACTGCAAGGCATGCTCGAGCCGTACAAGAGTTGAGAACCTGTGAACGAACCGTCCACGCCCGCTCGTCACGCCAGGGCGGCCCCGCTCATCGTTGCAAATGCTCGCCATGTCGCCCGACATGGCTGCGCTTTGCGCCTCGATCGGAACCGCCCTGGCGCGCCGCTCGGGCGCGTCCGATTCATTCACAGGTTCTGAGGATCCGCGAACGGGCCTGCTCCGCACGGGCCCTGACTGCCGGGCCTGACCCGCGCACCGCTACAATCGGCGCATGAGCCGCAAGACGATCGTCCTCGCGATCACCGGTGCCTCGGGCGCCTGCTACGGAATCCGACTCCTCGAGCGGCTTCGCGAGCAGGCCGATGTCGCCGTCCACCTGGTGGTCACACCGGCGGGCTGGATGAACATCGACCATGAGCTCGGCCTCGGGCGCGATGAGGTGGAAGCGCTTGCCGACGAGGTCCACCCCGCGCGCGACATCGGCGCTTCGATCGCCTCCGGCTCCTTCCCGACCGCCGGGATGATCGTCGCGCCCTGCTCGATGCGCAGCCTCGCCGGCATCGCCCACGGCCTGTCGGACAACCTCGTCACCCGGGCCGCCGACGTCACGCTCAAGGAGCGGCGCCGGCTGGTGCTGATGGTGCGCGAGACGCCGCTCAACCTCGCGCATCTGCGCAACATGTGCTCGGTCACCGAGATGGGCGGCATCGTCTTCCCGCCGGTACCCGGCTTCTACAATCGTCCCGCCGACATCGCCGCCCTGATCGACGATACCTGCGGGCGGGCACTCGACCTGCTCGGCATCGAAACACCCTCGGCACCGCGCTGGCGCGGCCTGTCGACCGAGCGCAACCCTGGGGGAACACCATGAAGATCCTCGTCGCCATAGACGGCTCCGCGCCCTCGCTCGCCGCGCTGAAGTTCGCCATCGACCTGATCGGCCGGCAGTCCGAGGCCGGCTCGATCGGAATGATCTGCGTGCGCGACGACACCGCCCTGCGCAGCGCCAGCCATGTCGTCGGCCGCAAGGCCGTGGAGGACTACCTCCGGGAGCTGTCCGAGGAGGATCTCGTCGAGGCCCGCAAGCTGCTCGCCACCACCGACATCCCCAACGAGACCATCCACCGGACCGGCCGCCCGGATGTCGAGATCTGCGCGGCAGCCCGCGACCAGGGCTACGACATGATCGTGATGGGCTCCAAGGGCCGCACCGGCATCAGCGACCTGCTGATCGGCTCCATCGCCCAGCGCGTCGTGGCCGCGGCGACCCGGCCGGTGGTCCTGGTCAAGTGAAGCCTGGAAGGGGGAATCCGCGATGAGCATCCTGATCGGCTGGGCGCTCAACGCGCTCTGCCTGCTGGCCCTGCCCTACATCCTGCCGGCGGTCCAGATCGACAGCTTCCTGACCGCCCTGGTCGGCGCCCTCGTCATCGGCCTGCTCAATGCCCTGATCCGGCCGATCCTGATCATCCTGACCCTGCCGATCACGATCCTGACGCTGGGGCTGTTCATCTTCGTGATCAACGGCCTCGTGTTCTGGCTGGTCGCCCGCTTCCTCGAAGGCTTCCACATCGACAGCTTCGGCTGGGCGATCGTCGCGGCCATCGTCTACAGCCTGATCAGCTGGGCTCTCAACAGCCTGCTCTTTCGCCGCCGCTTCGACTCCTGAAGCGCGGCTTCGCGTTCGACCGGGGCCTCGCGCCCCCGGGCCGCCCCGGCGAATCCGCACCGGGGCGGTGATTCGTCACGGGCCCGCGGTCGGCCGCGACCGATAATTCCGCCCTACGGCCTCGGCCGGACCAGGCACTCGCCGGCCATGTCGAATTCACGCCGGCAGATGACGGAGCGCGGGATGACACGGGAAACGGGCACGGGCGACAGCACCGACAGGAGCGCAGAGGCGGATCTCGACGGCTGGGCCGAGCTCCACCAGCGCGATCCGGCCGGCTTCGAAACTCGGCGCCGGACCGTCCTGGCGCTCGAGACCGCCAGGACGGATGCGATTCCCGCGCCTGAACGGCCCCCGAGGCATCTCGACCTCGATGGCGAGGCCGGCCAGGAACGCCTGCGCCAGTCGATGGCCTGGATGATCGCTTCGATGCGGCAACTCGGCGAAAAGGTCGCCCGGCTCGGCGAGGCGGTCGAGGAACTGCAGCGGGCGAGCCGGACCGGCGGGCGAAGGGGTGCCATCGCGCCCCGGCGCTCGGGCACAGGTTCGTCGTAGACGCAGCCAGCCTGGGCACCGCACGTGAATGGCGGTGATCCGCTTTCAGGCTGCTGATTGGCAGCCGACGGCCGATCTAGTGTTTCCGCCAGTCGTCTCCTGGCATGACTCGCCGCATGTATTCGTCGAAGAGAGGCACGGTAAAGGCGGTTTCACCGTGCTGCGGGCTGTAGATCATGCCCTTCGTTATCAACTTCGATCGAGTTGGCCCGATCGATGTCACCTTCACGCCGAGGCGCTCTGCTACATCGCCAGATCT
Source organism: Burkholderiaceae bacterium (assembly GCA_023954135.1). Lineage (GTDB taxonomy): Bacteria > Pseudomonadota > Gammaproteobacteria > Burkholderiales > Burkholderiaceae_E > JAMLIN01. The sequence continues at coordinate 36,885 of JAMLIN010000039.1, forward strand.
TTTTACTCCTTCTCCCAGATCCGCCAGCGCGCGCATGTAGCGCTTTTCCGATGGTGTACAACGATCGAACCGAACCCGAAAGAAGCCCTCATCCAATGCCGCGATCGCTACGTTCGTCGCTCGTTCCACGTCATCCAGCGTGATCGGGGCGGCTACCGCGAGATTCCAGACTTCGTATCCCCATTGCTGCAAGAAGTAGGGATACCCCCTGGTTACCGCAACGATACGTTCGAGAGCAGCCCGTTCGTAGGTAACGCCCATATCCCTCGCTGGTGTCTCGATAGCTGATATCGCATCGTCGGTATCCAACGCACCGACCCTGGGGTAGTCGAACAATCGCTCGGCGTACGACTTCGACTCTCCAGCCAGCCCAAGAATCTGGGGCAGTCCTGCGCCAACGACGATCAGCGGCAGATTCTGCTGGGAAACCCTGTGCACCGCCATGATCAGAGCGCTGAACTCCTTGTCGCTCAGGTACTGCATCTCATCGATGCAAAGCGCGACAGCAGTCTGCTTCTCGGCTGCCGCTTCTGCGACCGCCTCAAAGAGATCAGCCAGATCGGCTTCCAGATCACCGCTGTCAGCAAGGCCCGGAACCGGATCGATGCCAAGCTCGATGTCCTGCCACGAAACTCGCACCGTCCCCATGAAGCTACGTAAAGCGTGCAAAGCGCGGCGGCCTTTTTCTCCGGCCGCCTTGGCAATGCTGAAGGACAGCAAGATCTTCCTTAGCTGCGGAACGAGCAACTCGGGGAGGGTCTTGCCCTCGTGTGCTTCGATCAGAGCCGAGCGATACCCCTGCTCGTTCGCGCGCTTCTGAAAGCGCACCAGGAGAACCGTCTTTCCGACTCCTCGTAGTCCTACCAGGATCAGACTTTTCGAGGGGCGGCCTCGTTGAATCCGGGTAATGGCCACGTCCGCCTTTTCGAGGACTTCATGCCGCCCCGCCAACTCAGGCGGCGGTGTGCCGGCACCCGGAACGTAAGGATTGTCTCGAGGGTCCATGCTTGAGCAATTTTTCCAGAATTACCGGAAACTTTGCCTAAATGGATAATTTCGGTCAATCTGCCAAAGAGACTACCTGCCGGCAAGTCGCTCCCGGGCACAGAAGCCAGTGTTCAGGGCCAGGCGAGGCGTCTGGACCAAGAAAAACACTCTCCCTCTCGGCATCGCTGAATGGTGCCGCTTGTCCGACTCGAACGGACGACCTACCGCTTACAAGGCGGTTGCTCTACCAACTGAGCTAAAGCGGCAGAAACCCGTGAAAGCTTACTTCACCCGCTTCAGGCGCGGGCGGCTCCTGGCCGGCGGCGGGCGGTCGCCCGACCCGTCCGGGTCGCCGCCAGCCCCATGATCGTCCACCGGATCGGCATCCGCATCGGAAGACGC
>JAMLIN010000004.1 GCA_023954135.1 Burkholderiaceae bacterium
CGCCTTCGCCACCGATCCGGCACGCGGCGTGTTCATCCTCGCCTTCCTCGTGATCGTGATCGGCGGCTCGCTCACGCTCTTCGCCTGGCGTGCTCCGCAGATCGGCGCCGGCAATGCCTTCGGCCCGGTCTCGCGCGAATCGATGCTGCTGGCGAACAACATCCTGCTGGTGGTGGCGATGGCGGCGGTGATGCTGGGCACGTTGTATCCGCTGGTGCTCGACACCCTGGGCCTGGGCAAGATCTCGGTCGGCCCACCCTACTTCGAGGCGGTGTTCGTCCCGGTGATGGCCCCGGCGCTCTTCCTGATCGCGGTCGGCCCGCTGGCGCGCTGGAAGCGCACCGAGCTGCCGCCGCTGGTCAGCCGGCTGCGCTGGGCCTTCGCGATCAGCGTGATCTCGGGCCTCGCCGCGCCCATGGCGGCGGTCGCGGCCGGGGTCGACGGCCCGGCCTGGCGGCCGCTCACCAGCATCGGGCTCGCCTTCGGCTTCTGGATCACCGCCGGGGTCGTGGTCGCGATCGCGGAAACCCTGCGCACCCCGGGCCGGGCGTTCTCGATCCGGCATGCGGCCAGCCGCGCCCGGATGCAGCCCCCGAGCGTCTGGGGCATGCATCTCGCCCATCTCGGCGTCGCCGCCTTCGTGTTCGGGGTGACGCTGGTCAACAGCTACGAGATCGGCACCGAGCTGCGCGCCGAGGTCGGCCACACGATCACGGTGGGCGACTACCGGCTCACCTTCACCGGCCTCGACAAGATCACCGGACCCAACTACGACGCCGACCGCGGACACTTCGAGGTCCGCGATTCCGCCGGGCGACTGGTGACCCAGCTGCATCCGGAGAAACGGATCTACCGGGCCAGCGGCCAGCCCATGACCGAGGCCGCGATCGATCGCAGCCTGCTGCGCGACGTCTACGTCTCGATGGGCGAACCGCTGGGCGGCACCGTCTGGGCCATCCGCGCCCACGTCAAGCCCTTCGTCAACTGGATCTGGCTCGGCTGCGTGATGATGGCCGCCGGCGGCTTCATCGCCGTGGCCGACAAGCGCTACCGGCGCCGCCTCGCCGAGCGCGAGTCCCGCGCGGCTGTCGCCGCCCACGCACGAGCGTGAACCCGGCATGCGAAGCCTGAGATTCATCATCCCGCTGCTGGTCTTCGCGGCGATCGGGGCCTTCCTGTACAAGGGCCTGTCGAACGATCCCCGCGAGATTCCCTCGCCGCTGATCGGCAAGCCGGCCCCGGATTTCTCCCTGCCGGTGCTCGGCGCCGACGGCAAGGCCTGGGGCCCCGAGGAAATGCGCGGCAAGGTCTGGCTGCTCAACGTCTGGGGCTCCTGGTGCGCGGCCTGCCAGATCGAGCACCCCCTGTTCAACCAGATTTCCCGGGAAGGCACCCTGCCCCTGGTGGGCCTCGCCTGGAAGGACGATCCGGCGGCGTCGATCCGCTGGCTACAGAGGTTCGGGGATCCGTACACGGTGGTGATCAGCGACCGGCAGGGCCGGACCGCGATCGACTATGGCGTCTATGGTGCCCCCGAGAGCTTCCTGATCGACAAGCGCGGGGTGATCCGCTTCAAGCAGACCGGCCCCTTCTCGCCCGAGATCGTCCGCGACACGCTGGTGCCGCTGGTGCGCAAGCTCGAAGCCGAGCCCGGCGCATGAGAACCCGAGAACGAACCATCCACGGGTTCCAGGCCACTGAATCCCATGAGTGAACGAGCCCCGTCCGCCCCGATCGACGAGGACCGCTACAAGGCGCTCGCCGAGGAGCTGCGCTGCCTGGTCTGCCAGAACCAGTCGCTCGCCGATTCCGCCGCCGAGCTGGCCGGCGACCTGCGCGACGAAGTCCGCGAGCAGATTGCGGCCGGGCGCAGCGACGACGAGATCAAGGAGTTCCTGGTCGCCCGCTACGGGGATTTCGTCCTGTTCCGCCCGCCGCTCAAGCAGACGACCTGGGCCCTCTGGGCGGGTCCGTTCGCGCTACTGGCCGCCGGTGCCGGCGCATGGTGGCTGGTCCAGCGCCGCCAGCGCCTGGGTGGCAATGCCGCCGCCTCACCCCGGCCCGGCCCGGCCGACATGGGGTCGGACTCCGATGCCGGCTCGAACGCGAGCCCGGCGTCGGGCGTCGACGAAGCCGCGCGCGAGAAGGCACGCCGCCTGCTCGACTGACATACGGATTCGGGCGCGGGGAAGGTGAAGCCGGGTGGACGTCGGTCCCTCGCGAGCGGCCTGTCGTCGCCTCCACGAACCACACCGGCTACGGAATGCGATACATTCCAGCCCATCAGAACCGGGCCCACCCGGACCAGAACGCTTTCAGGAGAACCCGATGAACATCCGTCTGCTCATTTCCGTTGCCGCCATCGGCACGCTTGCCGGCTGCGTCGGCTCGATGCCGGTCCAGAGCGGCGATCCCAGCGCCAAGACGGTCGCGACCGGTTCGGCCGGCGGCGCCACCTCGCACAATGCCAATGCCCAGCTCGAACGCTGCGACGCCACGCTCGGTACCCTGTCGGTGGTCGAGGACCAGTCGCAACCCTGGTACGGCCAGCTGCGCAGCTACAACCTCGAATCGACGGTTCCGCTGATCCGCCTGCTGGTCCAGCAGTCGAACTGCTTCGTGGTGGTCGAGCGCGGCCGCGCGATGAACCAGATGCAGCAGGAACGCGCCCTGGCCGACTCCGGCGAGCTGCGCAGGGGCAGCAACTTCCAGCGCGGCCAGATGGTCGCGGCCGACTACAGCATGAACCCGAGCATCACCTTCAGCCAGAAGGATGCCGGCGGGGTCAGCGGCGCCCTGTCGCGCTTCTCGGGCTCGCTCGGCATGCTGGGCTCGCTCGCCGGCGGATTGAAGTTCCGTGAAGCCTCGACCATGCTGACGCTGACCGACAACCGCTCGGGCGTGCAACTCGCCGCAGCCGAAGGCAGCTCGTCGACCACCGACTTCAATCTCTGGGGTGGCCTGTTCGGCGGTCGCGGCGGCGGCAGTCTCGGCGGCTACACCAACACCGCCGAAGGCAAGGTGATCGCCGGCGCGTTCGCCGATTCCTACAACCAGCTGGTGCGCTCGGTGAAGTCCTACAAAGCGCAATCGGTCCAGGGCGGTCTCGGCACCGGCGGCCGGCTGGGCGTCGGCCGCTAGGCTTCACATGAGAAAACCCCAGGGGTTCTTGGAGTAGGCGGTCGCGACGATGTACGCGACCGCCGCCATCGCCACCAGGAAGGCGATGGCGATCGAGGCAGGCCGCCGGGCGCGCTTCAATGCGTAGCTGCCGGCGACGATGTAGACCAGCAGGCCCACGATCTTGGCCCGGATCCAGCCCGGCACGCTCGGCCAGGCGATCAGCACCATCGCGATCGCGCTGGCGAGCAGCAGGGTGTCGACCACATGCGGCACGATGCGCAGCAGCCTGGACCGCAGCAGCCGGGGCGCGGCGAAGCGCAATCCGAAGCGCAGCAGGAAGCCCGCGACGCTCGCGACCACCATCGTGAGGTGGATCGTCTTCCAGTCGGCGTAGTCCAAGTCGATTCCGAACCGATCGTCGCGGCTTCAGCGATGGGCGACGAACACCCGGTGCCCGCCACCACCCTGCTCGATCAGCAGGGTGTCGTAGGGATCCTTCCGGCCGCCGTACTCCGGGCCGTCCATGCCGGGCGAGCCGATCGGCATGCCGGGCACCGCGAGGCCGAGCGCCGCCGGCCTCTCGCGCAGCAGCCGGGCCACGTCGGCCGCCGGCACATGCCCCTCGATGACATAGCCATCGATCAGCGCGGTATGGCATGAACCGTATTTCGCCGGCAGGCCGAACCGGGCGCGCGCCGCGTTGTTGCCGGTGTCGTGGATCCGCAGCTCGAAGCCCGCCTCGCGCATGTGCGTGATCCAGTCGCCGCAACAGCCGCAGGTCGGCGACTTCCAGACGTCGAGCGTGGGCGGAGTGCGCGCCAGCACCGGCATGCCGGCGAGCAGGCCGAGCCCCAGGGCGCCGGCGAGGACGTCGCGCCGCAGGGTGGAGACGGGGTTCGCCATGAATGTTTCCTCGTGCTAGTAGGTTTCGAGGTGCAGCCGGCCCTGCGCGCGCAACTCGCCGGCGAGCGCATCGAAGTCGATGCCGGCTTCGCGGGCGACATCGCGCAGCGCGAGGATCACGCCGTCCTCCATGCTGCGCAGGCCGCAGACGTAGATGCAGGTATCGGGGTCGGCCAGCAGGACGCCGAGATCGGCGGCGCGCTCGCGCATGAGATCCTGGACATAGCGGCGCGGCTGGCCGGGCGTGCGGGAGAAGGCGAGATTGATGTCGATGAAATCCTTCGGCAGGTTCATGAGCGGCCCGAAGTACGGCAGCTCCTCGCGGGTACGCGCGCCGAAGAAGAGCATCAGCCGGCCGCCCTGGAACTTGCCGCTCGCACGCAGGCGCCGCCGCCATTCGGTCATCGCCCGCATCGGGGCGCTGCCGGTGCCGGTGCAGATCATGACGATGTTCGATCTCGGGTGATTGGGCATCAGGAACGAAGCCCCGAACGGGCCGACCACCTTCACCCGGTCGCCGATCGCCAGGTCGCAGAGATGGTTCGAGCACACCCCCGCCACCGGCGTGCCCTGGTAGTCGACGGTAACCCGCTTCACCGTGAGCGAGAGGTTGTTGTAGCCGGGGCGTTCACCGTTGCGCGGGCTGGCCACCGAGTACTGGCGCGGGAAATGGGGCCGGCCATGGTCGTCCAGACCGGGCGCGATGATGCCGATCGACTGTCCTTCCAGCACCGGGAACGGCATCTCGCCAAAGTCGAGCACGATGTGATGGGTCTCGCTCTCGCGTCCCGCTTCCGTGATCCGCGCATTGCCGACCACCGTGGCCTCGGTGGGCGCCTTCGGCAGGTAGAGGTTGGTATAGGCATGCGCCGCCGACCAGGGCGGCAGGACCGCCCCGTATGCCGAGGCGACGATGCGCTGCTCGCCGGGCTCGGTGGCCGCGACCGGGGTCGCCCGGGGCACCGGCGCCCCGCCCCCGGCAGCGCCGTCGTCGAGCGCGATCGCCGCGGGCAGCTCGTCCCAGCCGAACTGTTCCTCGATCGAGTACTGGCGCGAGCGCGGGATCCGGCGCCAGTTGTCGATCGCACCGGTCGGACAAGGCGCCACGCAATCCATGCACAGGTTGCAGATGGACGGATCGACGACGTAGTTGCGATCGTCGTGGGTGATCGCCCCGATCGCGCAGGTCGACTCGCAGGTATTGCAGCGAATGCAGATCTCGGGGTCGATGAGGTGCTGCTCGATGACCCCGGAATCTGCTGAATCCTGGGTGACTGCCATGCTTCGTCTCCGCCGCCGTGCGGCCACTGGAGGGATGTTTCCTCTCAGGGAAACGCCGGGCTGGCCCGGGCTTCCCCGACCCCCACTGGGGGCTCAATTGAACCGAATGTACTCGAAGTCGACCGGCTGACGGTTGATGCCGATCATGGGCGGGGCGATCCAGTTGGCGAACCTGCCCGGCTCCACCACCCGCCCCATCAGCGAGGCGACGAATGCCCGGTCGTCCTCGTTCGCCAGCCAGCGGCTCTCGTTCTCCCGCCATTGCGCCTCGCTGACCACCTCGCCCGCGGGAGAGACCCGCACGCCCGACAGGCCGCCGATACGGCGGTTGAAGGCCTTGTGCGGCACCTGCAGCCGGAACGGCTGGCCCGCCTTCTCGATCACCTTGTTCCAGCGCGACACGCCGCCGATCGAATCCTTGATGAAGTCGTCGCGCAGCACCTCGTTCAGGGCATTGAGCATCGGCACCTCCTTCTCGACCAGGGCGCCGTCGACCACTTCAAGCACCCGGTAGGAATCGCTCTTGAGGACATGGTCGTCGGCGCGCTTGCCCTCCTCGAAGCGGCCCTTGATCCCGGTGCTGTAGAAGATCGCGGCGTTGCTCGACTGGTCCGCCCCGAAGAGATCGATCGTCACCGAGAAGTGGAAGTTCAGGTAGCGCTGGATGGTCGGCAGGTCGATCACGCCGGCCGCGCGAAGCCTTGCCGGATCGTCGGTGCCGAGCTCGTTCATCACTTCGCAGGTACGCTGGATCACCCGCGAGACGCCGGATTCGCCCACGAACATGTGGTGGGCCTCCTCGGTCAGCATGAAGCGGGTGGTCCGGGCGAGCGGATCGAATCCCGACTCGGCCAGCGCGCAGAGCTGGAACTTGCCGTCGCGGTCGGTGAAGTAGGTGAACATGAAGAACGACAGCCAGTCCGGCGTGCGCTCGTTGAAGGCGCCGAGGATGCGGGGATTGTCGGCATCGCCCGAGCGGCGCTCGAGCAGCGCCTCGGCCTCCTCGCGGCCGTCGCGTCCGAAGTGGCGGTGCAGCAGGTAGACCATCGCCCAGAGATGGCGGCCCTCCTCGACGTTGACCTGGAAGAGGTTGCGCAGGTCGTACATGCTCGGCGCCGTCAGGCCGAGGTGGCGCTGCTGCTCGACCGAGGCCGGCTCGGTATCGCCCTGGGTGACGATGATCCGGCGCAGGTTGGCGCGATGCTCGCCCGGCACGCTCTGCCAGGCGGGCTCGCCGAGGTGGTCGCCGAAATGGATCCGCCGGCCTTCCTCGGCCGGGTTGAGGAAGATGCCCCAGCGATAGTCGGGCATCTTCACGTAGCCGAACTGCGCCCACCCCTTGGGGTCGACGCTGGTCGCGGTACGCAGGTAGACGTCGAAGCCTTGCGAGCCTTCCGGACCCATGTCGCCCCACCAGGCGAGGAAGTTCGGCTGCCATTGCTCGAGGGCCCGCTGCAGGGTCCGGTCGCCGGCGAGGTCGACGTTGTTGGGAATTTTCTCGCTGTAGTTGATCGAGCTCATGTCCGTCTCCTGGATCGATCCGCCGGCATGCCGGGCGGGTGGATGGTCGTTCGGGTTCTCACACGCGGCGGCGATCGAGGCGCGCCTTCTCGCCGGTGCCGTAGACCTTCAGGGCGCCGGTCTCGCCGACCGCATTGGGCCGGTTGAAGATCCAGTTCTGCCAGGCCGACAGCCTGCCGAAGATCCGGGTCTCCATGGTCTCGACGCCGGGAAAGCGCAGGTTCGCCTCGAGCGCGGTCAGAGCGTCGGCCGACATCGCCGCGCGCTCCTCGATCGCGATGCGGACCTCGTCGTCCCAGTCGAGCGCATCGGGAGCGACCGTCACCAGGCCGGCATCACGCGCCTGCCCGGCATCGAGCGCGACGCCAGCGAGCGCCTCCAATCGGTCGAGCACAGCCGCATCGTCGTGGAAGCGCCGCGCCAGCCGCGCCTGGCCGGTGATCATCGGGAACATGCCGAAGCTCGATTCCGACAGTACCAGCTTCGGCGCCCGGTCGGGCTCGTCGGGCAGATCGAGCATGTAGCTGCGGTCGGCGGCGAAAGCGAGCTCGGCGAGCAGGCCCGCGAAGCAGGATCCGGGCTCGATCAGCGCGAAGAGCGATCGCGAGGAAACGTCGAGCCGCGCCAGCGTCCGGCGCAGCAGCCCGATCGTCTCTCGCACGAACCAGTGCTCGCGATGCGCCGCCAGCAGTGCGTCGACGGCGAGCACCGCCGCGACGGAACCTTCGGTGCGCAGCAGCCAGGTGCCGATCTCGGTCTCGTTGCTGCGCATCGACAGGATCGCGTCGTCGAGCTCGCGCGCCATCGCGAGCGGCCACCAGTCCGCGCCGGCCGCCTCGATCCCGGGCGGATCTGCCGGCTGCCCGCCCTCGGGCGCGACGATCGTGAAGCTCGCGCTGCGCCGCTCGCGATCGATCGCCACCCGGACGTGCCGGTAGGCCAGCGCGTCGGGCTCATCGCGCCGCGCCAGCGGCGGGAGCGCCACGCCGCGCGCCCCTGTCGGCCGATCGCTCGTGGCCGCCAGCTCGCCGGCGCGCGCGGCCACCGCCTGCCCGAACGCGCCTGGCTTGGCCAGCGCATCGACCAGGCCCCAGTCGAGCGCGCGCTGGCCTCGCACGCCCTCGGCGGTGGTGCAGAACAGGTCGGCGAGATCGTGGCGGACACGGCGCTTGTCGGTGAGCCGCGTCAGGCCGCCGGTGCCGGGCAGCACCCCGAGCAGGGGCACCTCGGGCAGCGACACCGTCGAGGAACGATCGTCGATGAGCAGGATCTCGTCGCAGGCGAGCGCGAGCTCGTAGCCGCCGCCGGCGCAGGCGCCGTTGACCGCCGCGAGAAAGCGCAGGCCTGAATGACGGCTGGCATCCTCGATGCCGTTGCGGGTCTCGTTGGTGAACTTGCAGAAGTTCACCTTCCAGGTGTGGCTGGAGCTGCCGAGCATGAAGATGTTGGCGCCCGAGCAGAACATCCGTTCCTTCAGGCTGGTCAGCACGACGCAGCGGACCTCGGGATGCTCGAAGCGGATCCGGTCCAGCGCATCGCGCAGCTCGATGTCGACGCCGAGGTCGTAGCTGTTGAGCTTCAGCCGGTAACCGGGCCGCAGGCCGGCATCCTCGTCGACATCCAGCCCCAGGGTGGCGACCGACCCGTCGAAGGAAAGCCGCCAGTGCCGGTAACGTGCCGGCTCGGTCCGGTAGTCGACCCTTTCGGGCCAGGCCGCTTCCGGCGGGATGGCGGCTTCGAGTCTTGCGGACATGGATGTCTCTCCGTCAGGTGGCGAGCTCGGCCCTGAGCCGCCTCGCCAGGGCGCGATAGGCGGCATCGAGGGAAGCGCCGCTGGTGTTGAAGCTCATGTCGGCCTTGGCGTAGAACGGCGCGCGCCCGGCCAGGATGCGCCGCAGGTCGTCCATGGCCTCCCGGCTCGCGGCCATTGGCCGCAGGTCGCCCTGGGCGACGACGCGCTGCATGTGGTCTTCCGGATCGGCCTGGAGCCAGACGGCGAAGCAGTGGGCCAGCAGCAGGTTGAAGTTGGCGGGATCGGATACCAGTCCGCCCGGCGTCGCGATCACCGCTTCCGGGTAGAGCTGGATCGACTCCTCGAGCGCGCGGCGCTCGTATCGGCGATAGGCGCTGGTCCCGTAGAGCGCATGGATCTCGCCGATCGAGCAGCCCGCGAACTTCTCGATCTCGGCGGAAAGCTCGATGAAGGGATAGCCGAGCTCGGCCGCGAGCAGTTGTCCGAGCGCGCTCTTGCCGGCGCCCCGCAGCCCGATCAGGGCGATGCGCGCGGTCCGCCCGGGCGACTCGCCGCCGGTGCCGAACAGGCGCCCGAGCGCGATCCGCGCCTGGCGCAGCTCCGGCTCGGAGCGGCCCTCGAGGAGCTCGCGAATCAGCAGCCACTCGGGCGAGGATGTCGTGATGTCGCCGACCAGCTCGGCGAGCGAGCATTCGAGCGCGCGGGCAACCTGGATGAGCACCAGGATCGAGGCGTTGCCGGTACCGTACTCGAGGTTGGCGAGATGACGCTCGGACACGCCCGCGGCGGCCGAGACCGCCTTGCGCGTCAGCCCGCGCCGCGCCCGCAGGCTGCGGACCCTTTCGCCGAGCGCGCACAGGAACGGGCCGCGGTCGCCGTCGGCGCGGCCGGCCACGATCGACGCATCGAGGGCGATCGCCTCGTCGGCGCGATCGACCGGCTCATCGTCCCGGCCTGCTTGCGGACTTTGTCCTTCCACCGGATCATTCCTGGGAGCGGCATTCCCGGACACCCGAGAAATGCAATATAGTGCTTGACTGCTGAATCATACCGCCTTAATGTACTCTGAGCAGCAGTCAGTTTGAATAATATTTCCGGTTTGAACGATACTTCACAAACCGGACTGCTTCAAGAGATCCCTCGACAGCCCGTTGGACGATCCGGCGCGAAACGGCGCCCGCCGTGACGAGGCGCTCTGCGCGCCATGGCATCGACCGGATCGACCAGGAGGAGCCAGCGGTGAACGCACAGACAGGGCCCGGTCCGGCCGGCGAAGCCTTCAACTACGCAGCGCACCTCTTCGCGGCCAATGCCGGGCGCGCCGACCGGATCGCCTATGTCGACGACCGGGGGAGCCTGCGCTATGGCGAGCTCGCCGAACGCGCGCGCCGTCTCGGCGCCGCGCTGCTGGCCGCCCGCCTGCGCCGCGAGGAGCGCGTCCTGCTGCTCGCCCACGACACCAGCGACTGGCCGGTGAGCTTTCTCGGCGCCCTGTACGCCGGCATCGTGCCGGTCGCCGTGAACACGCTGCTCACCGCCGACGACTACGCCTACGTGCTCGCCCACAGCGGCGCCCGCGCCGCGATCGTCTCGGCCCCCCTGGTGCCGGTGCTCGCGCAAGCCATGTCGCAGGGGCCCCATGCGCTGGACACGCTCGTGGTCAGCGGCACGGACACGCCGCAACCGGTGGCCGGCATCCCCGGCGGCACTCACGGCTTCGAGACCTTCCTCGCCGCCGGTGCGCCGCTGGCGCAGGCGGCGCGCACCTGCGGCGACAGCATCGGCTTCTGGCTCTATTCCTCGGGTTCCACCGGCCGGCCCAAGGGTACGGTCCACTGCCACGCGAGTCCCTGGTGGGTCGCCGAGCTCTACGGCAAGCCGGTGCTGGGCATGCGAGAGGACGACGTCTGCTTCTCGGCGGCCAAGCTGTTCTTCGCCTATGGGCTGGGCAACGCGCTCTTCTTTCCGCTCGCCGTCGGGGCGAGCTCGGTGCTGATGGCCGAGCGTCCGACACCCGACGCCGTGTTCCGTCGCTGGACCGGGCAGCGCCCGACGCTCTTCTTCGGCGCGCCGACCGGCTACGCCGGCATGCTCGCCTCGCCCGGGCTGCCCGCGCGCGAACAGGTCGCCCTGCGCCTGTGCTCCTCGGCCGGTGAAGCCCTGCCCCGCGAGATCGGAGAGCGCTTCACCCGCCATTTCGGCTGTGAGGTCATCGACGGCATCGGCTCGACCGAGATGCTCCACATCTTCCTGTCCAACCGCCCCGGCGATGTGCGCTACGGCACGACCGGCCGCCCGGTACCCGGCTACGAGATCGACCTGCGCGACGAGCACGGCCGGCCGGTGCCCGACGGCGAGGTCGGAGACCTGTTCATCCGCGGTCCGAGCTCGGCGCTGATGTACTGGGAGGACCGGGCGAGGAGCCGCGAGACCTTCATCGGCGACTGGACGCGCAGCGGGGACAAGTACTCTCGCGACGCCGACGGCTACTACACCTATGCCGGGCGCAGCGACGACATGCTCAAGGTGAGCGGCCAGTACGTGTCGCCCTTCGAGGTCGAGGCGACCCTGGTCCAGCACGAGGCGGTGCTCGAGGCGGCGCTGATCGGCGTCGATGACGAGAACGGGCTGACCCGCAGCAAGGCCTTCGTCGTCCTCAAGGCCGGGCGGTCGCCCGGCGAGGCGCTCGAAGCCGAGCTGCAGTCCTTCGTCAAGCAGCGGCTCGCTCCGCACAAGTACCCGCGAAGGATCGAGTTCATCGCCGAGCTTCCCAAGACCGCGACCGGCAAGATCCAGCGCTTCCGGCTGCGCGATCGCGAACGCGAGGCGCCTTGAAACCTCCGTCCCGGGAACCCCGCCCCCAAGGGGCGGCAAGCTCCGGCAGAATCACGACTCACCGTCACGAGGAGATCCGCATGATCCGCAGCACTTTCCGACTTGCCGTCGGCGCCGCAGCAATCGCCCTGCTGCCCGGCCTCGCCCACGCCCAGGACAAGCTCCGGGTCGGGCTGATGCTCCCCTACTCCGGCACCTACGCCCAGCTCGGCGAAGCGATCGAGAACGGCTTTCGCCTGTTCGTCGAGGAGAACGGCGGCAAGCTCGGCGGCCGCGAGATCGAGTACTTCAAGCTCGACGACGAATCCGCGCCGCCGAAGGCCGCCGACAACATGAACAAGCTGGTCAAGCGCGACAACGTCGACGTGGTCATCGGCAGCGTCCATTCCGGCGTCGCGATGGGCATGGCCAAGATCGCCAAGCAGACCGGCACCCTGATGATCAATCCGAACGCCGGGGCCGACGCGGTGACCGGGCCGATGTGCGCGAAGAACATCTTCCGCAGCTCCTTCTCGAACTGGCAGCCGGGCTACGCGACCGGCGAGGCGCTCGCCAAGACGAGCCTGAAGAACGTGGTGACGATCACCTGGAAGTACGCCGCCGGGGCCGAATCGGTCGGCGGTTTCAAGGAGGCCTTCGAGAAGGGCGGCGGCCAGGTGGTCAAGGACCTGACCGTGCCCTTCCCGAACGTCGAGTTCCAGGCCCTGCTCACCGAGATCGCCTCGCTCAAGCCGGATGCGGTCTACACCTTCTTCGCCGGCGGCGGCGCGGTGAAGTTCGTCCGCGACTACAAGGCCGCCGGCCTCGGTTCGATCCCCCTCTACGGCGCCGGCTTCCTCACCGAAGGCACCACCAAGGCGCAGGGCGAGGCGGCCGAGGGCGTGATCACCGCGATGCACTATGCCGACAACCTCGACAACGCGAAGGACAAGGCATTCCGGCTCGCCTACGCCAAGGCGTTCAAGATGCAGCCCGACGTCTACGCGGTGCAGGGCTACGACGCGGCGCAGATCCTCGCGACCGGACTGGCCGCCACCAACGGCGACGCGAAGCAGATCGACGCCTTCCGCGAAGCCGTCCTCAAGGCGAAGTTCGACAGTCCGCGCGGCAGCTTCACGATGTCGGACTCCCACAACCCGGTGCAGGACTTCTACCTGCGCAAGGTCACCAACGGCGAGAATGCCGTCACCGCCATCGCCTCGAAGGCCCTCGCCGATCCGGGCCGCGGCTGCAGCATGTAAGGTGGGCGCGACCGCGTTCCGATGGATCTCGCCACTTTCCTGGTCCAGTGCCTGAACTCGATCCAGTTCGGCCTGCTGCTGTTCCTGGTCGCGTCCGGCCTGACCCTGATCTTCGGGATCATGGGCGTCATCAACCTGGCGCACGGCAGCTTCTACATGATCGGCGCCTACATGGCCTATGGCCTGGCGCCGGTCGTGGCCGGATCGGTGGGCGGCGGTTTCTTCACCACGCTCGCCTTCGGCCTGGTCCTCTCGGTGGTGGTCGGCTACCTGCTGGAATGGGCCTTCTTCAGCTATCTCTATGATCGCGAGCACCTGCAGCAGGTGCTGATGACCTACGGCCTGATCCTCGTGTTCGACGAGCTGCGCAGCATCGTCATCGGCAACGACGTCCACGGCGTGGCGGTCCCGCCCTGGCTCGCCGGCAGCATCCCGCTCGGCGACCTGATGAGCTATCCGGTCTACCGGCTCTTCATCTCGGCGGTGTGCATCGCGCTCGCGATCGGGATGTACTTCGTCTTCACCCGGACCCGGCTCGGCATGATGATCCGGGCCGGCAGCACCAACCGGGAAATGGTCCAGTCGCTGGGCATCGACATCAGGATCCTCTACCGCTTCGTGTTCGCCGCCGGGGTCGCGCTCGCGGCGCTGGCCGGCATGATCGCCGCGCCCGTCTCGAGCGTATACCCGGGCATGGGCGACCAGGTGCTGATCATCTGCTTCGTGGTGGTCGTGATCGGCGGCATCGGCTCGGTGCGCGGCGCCCTGCTCGCGGCCCTGCTGATCGGCGCGGTGGACACCTTCGGCAAGGTGCTGCTGCCGGGGGCCGCCGGCGTGCTGATCTACGTGCTGATGGCGGCGATCCTGCTGTGGAAGCCCGCCGGTCTGTTCCGGGCCGGCTGATGACGACATCCCGTCCTGCCATCGCCCTGTGCCTCGCCGCGCTCGCGGGCCTGGCCGTGTATCCGCTCGTCACCTCCGAGTTCGGCGTCGACCTCGCCACCAAGGTGCTGATCTACGCCATCCTCGCGCTCTCGCTCGAGCTGCTCGTCGGCCAGGTCGGCCTGGTCTGCTTCGGGCAGGCGGCCTTCTTCGGCATCGCGGCCTATGCCACGGTGCGCTTCTCGCCCGAGTACGCCGCGGCGGCCGTCTGGTGGCTTCTGCCCGCGGCGGTCGGGGCCGCGGCCCTCTTCGCGCTGCTGATGGGCGCGCTGTCGCTGCGCACCCGCGGGGTGTACTTCATCATGGTCACCCTCGCCTTCTCGCAGATGGCCTACTACGTATTCCACGACACCCCGGTCGGTGGCGGTACCGACGGCATCTATCTCAACGTCCTGCCGAGCGTCGCGGTCGGTGCGACGCAGCTGGTCGACCTGGGCGATCCCCTGCATTTCTACTACGTCGTCCTCGGCTCGATGGCGGGCTGCTTCGGGTTCCTGGCGCTGGTGCTGCGCTCGCGCTTCGGGCGGGCGCTGGCGGGCATCCGCGCCAACGAGCAGAGGATGCGGGCGACGGGTTTCTCGACCTATCCCTACCAGCTCGCCGCCTTCGTGCTGTCGGGCGCGATCGCCGGGGTCGCGGGGTTCCTGTTCGCGGTCAAGGACGGCTTCGTCAATCCGGAGCTGTTGTCCTGGCACCTGTCGGGCGCGGCGCTGGTGATGATCATCCTCGGTGGTCTCGGCCATCTGCGCGGCGCCGTGATCGGCGCCTTCGCGCTCAGCCTGCTCGAGGAGCTCTTCCAGTCGCGGGAATTGATGGGCGGCTTCTCGGAACACTGGCATCTCGGCCTCGGCGCATCGATCATCGCCTGCGTCGCCCTCCTGCCGCGCGGCCTGATCGGGCTGCCGCGCATGCTGCGCATCCGGCTGACCGGCTGGCGCGGGAGCGGGTCCTGATGAGCACCGCCCGGCCGCCCGAAGGTGCTCGCACCGCAGCCCGCGAGGGCGAAGGTTCCCCGGTCAGCAGCGCCGGCGAAGTATTGCTCGCGGGGCGCGGCATCCGCCGCGTCTGGGGCGGACTTGTCGCCCTCGACGACGTCTCGATCGAGGTTCGCCGTGGCGAGGTCCATGCGCTGATCGGCACCAACGGCGCCGGGAAATCCACCCTGGTGAACATCCTCGCCGGCGAAGTGCCGCCTTCGGCCGGCCGCATCGAGCTCCTCGGCCATGACGTCGGCACCTGGTCGCAACCGCGCCGGGCCCGCGCCGGGCTTGCCCGCAGCTACCAGCGCACCACCATCTTCCCCGGATTCAGCGTGCTCGAGAACTGCCGGCTCTGCGCCCAGGCGAAGCATCCCCGGCCCTGGGCGATCTGGTCGGCGGCCAGCCGCTGCGAGGTGAGCCTCGCGGCCGCGCGCCTGGCCGCCACCCGGGTCGGCCTGGGCATGGATCTCGATCGGCCCGCCGGCCTGCTCTCGCATGGCGGACGCCGCCAGCTCGAGATCGGCATGTGCCTCGCGACCCAGCCCCAGGTGCTGCTGCTCGACGAGCCGCTCGCCGGCATGGGCGCCGAGGAGACCGACCGGATGCTGGCGCTGATCGACGAGCTGCGCCCCGATCACGCGATCCTGCTCGTCGAGCACGACATGGACGCCGTGTTCCGGATCGCCGACCGGATCACGGTGATGATCGATGGCCAGGTGATCGCCTCGGGCCTGCCGGATGCGATCCGCAGCAGTCCCGAAGTCCAGACCGCCTACCTGGGGGAGCAGGCGTGAGCATGATGAATGCCGACGCCATCCTCGAGGCCCGCGACATCCACGCCTGGTACGGCAGCAGCCATATCCTGCACGGCGTCGACCTGCGCATCGAGCGGGGCCGCACGGTGGGCCTGCTCGGACGCAACGGCATGGGCAAGTCGACCCTGATCCGCAGCCTGCTCGGCCACGTCGTCCAGCGCTCCGGCCGGATCGTCGTGCGCGGGCACGACCTCTCCAACGCCCGTCCCCATCAGGTGGCGCGCTGCGGCGTCGGCTACGTACCCGAGGGCCGGGGCATCTTCCCGAACCTGTCGGTGCGCGAGAACCTCGTCATGGCGGCCCGGCCGGGCGTCGACGGTCGCCGCGACTGGCCGCTCGAGCGCATTCTCGCGACCTTTCCGCGCCTTGCCGAGCGTATCGACCATCCCGGAGCGCAGCTCTCGGGCGGCGAGCAGCAGATGCTCTCGATCGGCAGGGCGTTGATGACCCATCCCGACCTGATCATCCTCGATGAAGCCACCGAGGGCCTGGCGCCGCTGGTGGTGCAGGAGATCTGGCGGGTGATCGAGACGATCCGCGGCAACGGCATCGCCGCCCTGATCGTCGACCGGGACTACCGTCGCGTGGCCACGCATGCGGATTCGCTGGTGGTGATGCGCAAGGGCCAGGTCGCGCTCGCCGGCCCGGCCGAGCGCCTCGCGCATTCCCCCGAGCTCGCCGAGCTGCTCGGCGTCTGATGCACACGCCTCCGGAGGCAGACATGAACGAAGGACAGCAACCGAACACCTTCGTGCCGCGCGACGCCGGCTCGCTCGCCGGTCGGGTCGCGATCGTCACCGGCGCCGGCTCCCGTGGCGACGGCATCGGCAACGGTCGGGCCGCGGCGATCCTGCTCGCCCGCCGCGGTGCCCGGGCATTGCTGATCGACCGGAATCCGCAATGGGCGGAGCGTACCCGCGCGATGATCGAATCCGAAGGCAACCAGGCCCGGGTCGTCGAATGCGATGTCTGCGATGACGATGCCTGCCGGCGTGCGGTGGCCGATGCGGTGGATGCCTGGGGCCGGGTCGACATCCTCGTCAACAACGTCGGCATCGGCGGTCCCGCCGGCACCGCGGTCGACGTCGACCTGCGGGCCTGGGATGAAGGGCTGCGCGTGAACGTCACCTCGATGATGCTGATGGCCCGCCACGCGATCCCCGAGATGCGCCGCGTCGGCGCCGGTGCGATCGTGAACATCGCATCGGTGGCCGGCATGATCGGCGGCCATCCCCACCTGCTCTACCCGACATCGAAGGGTGCGGTGGTGAACATGACCCGGGCGATGGCGGCCCAGCACGGCAGCGAGAACATCCGGGTCAACTGCATCGCGCCCGGCATGGTCTATACCCCGATGGTCTATGAGCGCGGCATGAGCGAGGAGCTTCGAAGGGCTCGCCAGGACCGCTCGCTGCTGCAGATCGAGGGCTACGGCTGGGACGTGGGCCACGCCGTCGCCTTTCTCGCCAGTGACGAGGCCCGCTGGGTCACCGGCGTCCTGTTCCCCGTGGATGCCGGGGCGACCGCCGGACGCCTGTCACCGACAGGACCAGGGGCCGGCCGATAGCGACTATAATAAGCATTCCTTATAGTCAGGCAGATCTATGAACCAGATTCCGGCCGCCGGCGATGCACTGCGGGCCAATCCCGACGGCTTCGGTTTCCTGCTCGCCGACGTCGCCCGCCTGATGCGCCGCGCCTTTCGTGCCGGCATGTCGGCCGAACCCCTCTGCCCGGCGCTGACGCCGGCGCAGTCGCGCGTGCTGACCTGGATCTGGCGCCACGAGGGCGCCCACCAGCGGGCCCTCGCGGATCTGCTCGACATCCAGCCGATGACGCTCGCCCGCCTCGTCGACCAGCTCGCCGCGCTCGGCCTCGTCGAGCGGCGCGCCGATCCGGCCGACCGGCGCGCCTGGCGCCTGCACCTCACGGCGCTCGCGCGGCCGCGCCTGCACGCGATCCGCCGCACCGGCGCCGCCACCCGCGGGACGGCCCTGCAGGGCTTCGCGCCGGACGAGGCCGAGCAGCTCATCACATTGCTGGGCCGGGTGCGCGGCAATCTCGCAGGCGCCGCGCAAGGCTGCGCAGCGCAGGAGGAACGGTCATGAAGGCAGCAGTCGTCGGCGAGTCCGGCCTCGAGATCCACGATGTCGACGTCCCGGTCGCCGGGCCCGAGGAGATCCTGGTCCGGGTGCGGGCAAGCGGCCTCAATCGCGCCGATCTCGGCATGCGCGCCGGACACGCCCATGGCGCGACCGGCGGAGCCGGCACCGTGCTCGGGCTCGAATGCGCCGGCGAGGTCGTCGCGACCGGCCTCGGTATCGACGATCTCGCGATCGGCGACCGGGTGATGTGCGCGGTGCGCGGCGGCCACGCGGAATACGCGATCGCCCATCGCGGCCGGGTCCATCGCATCCCGGAGGGCATGGGCTTTGCCGAAGCCGCCTGCTACCCGGTCGCGTTGCAGACGATGCACGACGCGGTGATGGTGCGCGGCCGGCTCGCCGCGGGCGAATCGGTGCTGATCCAGGGCGCCTCCTCGGGCGTCGGCCTGATGGCCCTGCAGATCGCCCGCCGCTTCGGCGCGAAGCGGGTCATCGGCAGCTCCACCCACGATGCCCGCCGCGCCCGGCTCCTCGAGTTCGGCGCCGATGCCGTCATCGACACCCGCGATCCCGACTGGCCCGACGAGGTGCTGCGCCTGACCGAAGGGAACGGCGTCGATCTCCTCGTCGACCAGCTCGCCGGCCCCCATGCCAACGGCAACCTGCGCGCCACCGCGATCCGTGGCCGGATCATCAACGTCGGGCGCCTGGCCGGCATGCACGCCGATTTCGACTTCGATCTCCACGCCCTGCGCCGCATCGAGTACATCGGCGTCACCTTCCGCACCCGCAGCGTCGCGGAAGTGAGCGAGATCAACCGCCTGATGATCGCCGACCTGGGGGCGGCACTGGCCGCCGGCGAGCTGCGCATGCCGATCGACCGCCGCTTCCCGCTCGAGCAGGCGAATGCCGCGTTCGACCACATGCAGGCGAACGCGCATTTCGGCAAAGTGGTGCTGGAGGTCGGCTGAACCCATCATGAGTTCGGTGATCGGTCCGGCCGACCCGGCGCTGCGCGACCCCACTATCCCCGCCCCCGCCCTCTGGCTGGTGGCGGCGATGCCCGCGCTCAGCATCTTCGCCTCGCTGATCTACATGCCCTCGATCGAGGCGATGGCGACCGACTTCGCCGTCGGCACCACGGCGATCCAGCACACGGTCACGATCTATCTCGCCTCGCTGGCGGGTTGCGCCCTGGTGGTCGGTCCGCTGAGCGATCGCTACGGCAGGCGGCGGATATCGATGCTCGCCATGACGATCTTCACGATCGGCAGCCTGATCGCCCTGGTTTCCGACGGCATCGGCTGGCTGATGGCGGCGCGCTTCCTCCAGGGCATGGGCGCGGCCGGCGGCATCGTCCTGCCGCGCTCGATGGTGCGCGACGCCCTCCACGATCGCCATGCCGCCCGGGCGAGCGCGACCATCGCGATGTCGATCTCGGTGGTGCCGATGGTCACCCCGCTGATCGGCGGCTATATCCAGGACATCGCCGGCTGGCGGGCGAACTTCGCGATCGTCGCGGTGCTCGCGCTGGTGCTGTGGATCGTCGCCTGGCGACGGCTGCACGAGACCCTGCCCCCGGCCCGTCGCTTCATCGAGGGCGCCCGCGCCATGATGCTGGGCTACGTGTCGCTCTTCGCCAACCGGCAGTTCATGGTCCACGCCCTGCCGATCGCCTTCGGCGCGGTCGCGATCTTCTCCTACCAGACCGAGGCGCCGGTGCTGCTGATCGCCGACCTGAAGGTGCCGCCCACCGAATACGGCTACTACGCGGCCATGCCGGCGATGGGCTTCTTCCTCGGCACCTCCATGACGCGGCGCTTCGCCCTGTCGATCAGCCGGAGCCGGCTGATCGAGATCGGTTGCGCCCTGTACATCGCCGCCGGCCTGACGATGGCACTGCTCGCCGTCGTGTTCGGGCCGAACCCGTGGCTGATCGCGCTGCCGATGGTGGTGTTCGGGGCGGGCAACGGTCTGGTGATGCCCAACGCCAACATCGGCGGCATCAGCGCGGCGCCGCTGCTGGTCGGCTGCGCCTCGGCCCTGTCGAGCTGCATGCGCATGGGCTCGGGCTCGCTCGGCAGCAGCCTCGTCACGTACCTGCCGGCGGGTTCGGCCGCCTCGCTCGGCCTGCTGATCGCGGCGACGGGCCTGGCCGCCCTGCTGTGCTGGTTCATGCTCGGACGCGGCGAGAAAGGCATCCTCGTCGAGGACTGATACCCTTTCGTCCATACATACCAACCGAAACACCCGGAGGAGTCATGGACATCAAGGGCAGGATCGCCGTCGTCACCGGCGCGGCAAGCGGCATCGGACGCGCGGCCGCGCTGAAGTTCGCCGCCGAGGGCGCCGCCGGCATCGTGGTCGCCGACCTCGACGAGGCCGAGCTCGCCAAGGTGGCGGCGCAGGTCGACGGCCTGGCGGTGCGCTGCGACGTCGGCCGCGAAGCCGATATCAGGAAGCTGGTCGCCGCCGCGCAGGAGCGCTACGGCCGCATCGACGTCTTCTTCTCGAACGCGGGGATCATCGCCGAAGGCGGACCCGAGGCGCCGGACGAGGTCTGGGACGCCATGTGGCGGATCCACCTGATGGCCCACGTCTGGGCAGCGCGCGCGGTGGTCGAGCCGATGATCGCCGCCGGCGGCGGCCAGTTCATCATCACGGCTTCGGCAGCGGGCCTGCTCAACATCATCGAATCGGCCCCCTACGGCGTCACCAAGCATGCCGCGGTGGCCTTCGCCGAATGGCTCTCGATCGCCTACGGTCGCCGCGGGCTCGACGTCGCCTGCCTGTGTCCGCAGGCGGTGCGCACCGGCATGGTTCCGGGCGACGGCGGCTCGGCCGGCGTCGACGGCATCCTGAGCGCGGAGACGGTCGCCGAGGAAGTGCTGGCGGCCATGCGCGAGCGCCGCTTCCTGGTGCTGCCGCATCCCAAGGTGCTCGACTACATGCGCGCCAAGACCAACGACTACGATCGGTGGCTGGGCGGCATGCAGAAGATGTTCATGAAGGCGAATCCGGGCTGAGAACCTGTGAACGAACCGTTCAAGGAAGCCGGGGCCGGGCGCTTCACGCTATCCGGAGTATCCGGGAACGGGAGCAGAGCCCAGTCCGTCATCAGGTGGTGCTGACGATCGGATTCGTCACGTCCGCAGGAAGAAGATCAGAAGGGCCAGTGTCGTCAGGCAAGCAAGGACGAACGCGAGAGCGGAGAACGCCGGGATCGGCAAGGCCGTCGTGGCGACGATCGCCAACGCCGCGAGGGTCATTTGCAGGAAGCCGAGCAGGGCCGATGCGAACCCGGCACGATCGCCAAACGACGACAGCGTGAGGGCCGTGCCGATGGGATTCGCCATTCCCATTCCGAACAGGAAAACGAGCATGGGCAGGAGATAGCTCGCGAAACTGCGAAAGCCGGTGAAGGCCAGAATCGCCATGATCACGCAACCCATGCTCGCGATGACGAGACCATGGTGTGTAACCGATGCGAGGCCGATGCGTTCCGCGAGCCGCGGGGCGTACATTCCTGCGCCGAAGACGATGAATACGGTCCCCGCATAGAACAGGCTCAGACCGAGCGGGCTGAAGCCAAGGCCGTCGACGAGGATCGCCGGCGTCACCGTGAAAACGGCGAACAGGCCGCCGATCACGAGTGACACGCTTGTCGCCGGCACGATGAACCGGCGGTCGCGCAGGAGCGCCTCATAGGTTCGCAGGATCGAGATCAAGTCGAGTCGGATGCGTTCGGAACGATGCGTCTCCCCGACGACGAACCAGTAGGCGAAGCCCAGCAGCAGCCCGAAGGCCGCGACGGCGGCGAAGGTCGAGCGCCAGCCGAAGGCATGGTCCAGGCCACTGCCGAGGAGCGGAGAAAAGCCGGGCGCTGCCGCCATCGCCACCATGATGAAGGACAGCACGCGCGCCAGCTCGTTCCCGGAGAACAGGTCGCGCGCGATCGCCCGTGACAGGACAGAGGAGGCACAAACGCCGATCGCCTGGACGATTCGACCGACGACGCTCGCTTCGAGCGTCGTCGCAAGGGCGCAAAGGATGCTGCCTGCAACGAAGACGACGAGCCCTCCCAGCACGATGGGGCGGCGACCGTAGCGGTCCGAAAGCGGGCCGACGAAAAGCTGGCCGAGCGCGAAAGTGGCGAAGAACGAGCTCATCATCGCGCCGGTCGCCGCCGTCGGAACAGCGAACGAAGCGGCGATGCCGGGCAACGAGGGAAGAAGGATGTTGGTCGCCAGCGTGCCGAGTGCGGCAAGCGATGCCAGGATCGCCAGGAGCGGTCCGAACGCCTCTTCCCTCAGGGATGCGTCGCTCTCCGCTGCGCTCATTTGGCGGTTCCGAAAGATTGCAGCGGCGCGGCAAAGACCATCAGGGTCGAGGTCGCGCTCGCGCAGAGCCGACCGGCGCCATCGTGGAGCGTCGCTTCGGCGAAGGCGACACGCTTGCCCAGCGAGACGACGCGGCCGACCGCGCGCACGGTGCCGCTCTTGTCCGTCAGGGCGCGGTGATAGGAGATCTTCAGCTCGAGCGTCGTGTGGCCGAGCCCGGGGCCAAGCTGTGTGTGGACGGCGATGCCGCAGGCGCTGTCGAGCAGCGTCGCGGCGTATCCGCCATGCACCGTGCCGAGCGGGTTGTAGACGCTCTGGTCGGGCGTCCCCGCGAAGGCTGCGTGCCCGCGCTCGACCTCGACGAGCTCGAGCCCGAGCTTCTCGACCAATGGCGCTTTGCGATCGCTCGCCAGCATGGCGCGAATCTGCGCAAGGCCGTCGAGTTCTTTCGATTCGTGGCTGTCCATGGCGCTCACCAGGGTTCGTGGAACGGGCGGATCTCGGCGAGGAACGACCATGCGTCGCGCGGCTGATGCGCGAGGTGGAACACCTCCGCCGCGATCGATGTGGGGGAGATGAAAAAGTCGTCCTTCGCGTCGGGAATGCGCGCGCGCTGCCATGGCACATCGATGACCGCGTCTATGACGAGATAGGCGACATGCACGCCCTTCGGTCCCAGATCGCGCGCGAGGGATTCGGCGAGAATGCGCTGCGCTGCCTTGGTCGGCGCGAAGCCGGCGAAGCCCGCCTTGCCGCGTTGCGCCGACGTGTTTCCGGTGACGATGATCGCGCCCGCGCCGGCCGCGACCATCGCCGGCGCGGTCAGCCTGGCGAGATGGAACAGTGCCATCGTGTTGACGGCGAAGTTATGCTGCAAGATGTCCGGCGCGATCCTGTCGAACGTGCCGAAGGCGCCGCCGACGGCGTTGTGGATAACGACGTCTGGCGCTCCGATCCTGGCCACTGCCCGTTCGAGCGCCGCCGGATCGGTAACGTCGCAAGGAACGGCCATCGAGTCAGGAACTTCCTTTTCGAGCGCCGCGAGCCGTTTTGCGTCGCGCGCCAGCATCGCCACGCGATACCCGCCGTCCGCGAAGCGCCGTGCGACGGCGGCACCGGTGCCCGGGCCGACGCCCGTCACCAGCGCGATGGGCTTCTTCGTGCTCATGCTGCGTTCTCCAGTTGCGCGAGGTGCTCGCGTACGAAATCGAGACGATCGTTGCCGAAGAACATCGCGTCGCCGACGAAGATCGTGGGCGAACCGAACACGCCGCGCTCCGCCGCTTCGGCTGTGTTGGCATCGAGTTGTACGACGATCTCTGGCGCGTCGATCCGTTCGGCGATCGGCGCGGGATCGATTCCGGCAGCGGCGATCACGGCGAGAATGTCGTCTTTCGATGCGAGAGGTTTCGCTTCGCTCCAGCCGGCACGATAGAGCGCCATCGTGATCGCTACGGCATCGGTGGGTGTGTTCGCCGCCAGCACCGCGCGCGAACAGGCGTCGCCGTCGTTCTCGCGCATGTTCGAGGGATTGAGCGGGATACCGTAGCGCTGCGACCAGCGCGCGATGTCCTTGCGTGCGTAGCGACCTTTCGCGGCGCAGGTGATCGTCGTCGGCGTGTTGCCGACTACCTCCATGACCTTGAGGATCTGCATCGGCCGCAGGACGATGTCGGCTTCCATTTCGCGCAACTGCGTGAAGGCCAGATAGCTGTAGGGGCTGCGGAAGTCGTAGAAGAGCTCCATTCGCTGCTTCATTTGCCATTTCCCTTGCCGAGATCGTCGAGAAGCCTGCGGATGGTGTCGTCTGCACCAGGGCCCGCGCGGAACTGGATGCGCTCGCGTGGCACGGCGATGCCCGTCTGCGCATCGACAAGTGCCAGAACGAGCTTTCGTCCGGTCGCGCGATCGACCGTCTCCACGGTCGGCGCGCCGAACCCTGTGGCATCCCACCGATCTCCCCATTCGCGCAGGGCAACATTGACCTTCCACAAGTCGCGGCCCTTGGGGGTCAGGCGATATTCATCGCGCGGCGGTCGATCCTGATAGCGCACCCGCTCGGCGATGCCGTTTTCCGTCAGATGCTTCAGCCGTGCCGCCAGCGTTGCATCCGGGATGCCGAGGCTTTCGCGAAACTCATCGTAGCGGCGCAACCCGAGCGCAAGGTCGCGGATGAGCAGGAACACCCAGCGGTCCCCGATCAGCTCCAGCGCGCCTGCGATCGAGCACCGCATGCCTGCGAAGGATTTCGGCTTCATGCTTGCCTTGCCAATTAACTTCAATAATTGAAGTATATAGGCGCCGATGCGGGTGTCAAGGGAATGATCGGTCGTTCGTGATCGCGCGGCTCTTGCGGGACGGCGCTTCAGCCCGAGCGGCCGCCCCATCCTTTCCGCTGCTCTCGAGCGCGGCAAGGACCACGCCGCGTGTCTAGCGCAAGCAGCCCGGCGAGATCGATCCGGCCGAGCAGGCAAGGACGGGGAGCAGCCAAGAAGTCCGACGCCCGCCCGTGCGGACGCCGGGCTTTCATGGCATGCCCCCGACTCGAGGTGTCGTCATCACTCATTCGACGATTCATCGCAGATTCTCGCCAGAACGGGATCCAGCGGATCGCCCACACGGTGCACTGGCAGGTCTGTCCTCGGGTTGTCTTTCCACCAGTCCGGTTCATCTTCGAACACCACGAACTGCGGAAACGCCTGACGAACCGCTTGAGCGGATACTGCCTCCATTCGATACCAGATCCCGCCCATTCCGTAGTCATGGCAGGCGAGATACTCATTCATGATGTAACGATGGCCGATCGAGTCGAGCAAGGAGCAAGCCGCAACTACGACTCCGCCCCGCCCGATGCATCACGACGCCTGGAACGGGTTCACCACGCGCACGCCGTCTACTGATCGGTGTCGACGAAGACTTCAATGCTCATGGGCCTGCTCGCGATCGAGCGGCCCCTCCTGCACCGGCACGGGCCGCTGCATGGCCTGCCGCGCTCGCCGTCGGGCGGGTTCGAAGCCATCCAGTTCCGCAACGGCACGGGTCACGAGATCTCCGACCCATGCGGAAACCGACATCTGCTGATCGAGCGCCAGGTGCCTGATCCGGCCCAGGGTCTTTTCATCGAGGCGCAGGGTGATGTTGCTCGTCATGGCGACTGATTCCGTATTCTGCAAACACTAAGTGCAGCACATGAAAAGTGCAATTCCACTTCACCGAACTAGCGGCTGACCGCCGCGGATGGCGCGAGACATTCCCGGAACGACGCCGCCAGGTTCTCGATGAGCCGGGGATAGAGCCCGGGGCCGGGCGCGAGGCCGGCGCCGAGCGGGTCGAGGCGACCTATCTTCGCATCGCTGCCCTCGACGACGGCCTGCGCGATCGTCGTCGAGAACTGCGGCTCGACGAAGACGCAGGCGATGCCGTCGGCGGCGATACGCGTGCGCAGCCGGCGGATCCGCTCGGCCCCGGGCGAAACCTCCGCGTTCACGGTAAGCACGCCGGCCTGCGCAAGCCCGTAGCGCTTCTCGAAGTACTGGTAGCCATCGTGGAAAACGACGAAGGGGCGTCCGGCAAGCGGAGCCATCCGCCTGGCGATCTCCTCGTCGAGCGCGGCGAGCCGCTCGCGAAGCGCCAGCGCGTTGCGTCGGTAGGCTTCAGCGTTGTCCGGGTCGATGCCGGCCAGCGCCTCGCCGATGCGCTCGGCCATCCGCTGCGCATTGGCGGGGTCGAGCCAGAGATGCATGTCGATGTCGGCGCCGGCCGCGCCATGCCGGTGTCCGTGCCCGTGGGAATGACCGTGGCCATCCTCGTCGCGCAGCGGCAGCAGCCGCAAGCCCTCGGTATCGGCGAGTCTCAGAACGCCGCTCGCGCGGGCGAGGCTCGCGATCGGCCGCTCGAGAAAGTTCTCGAGCCCGGGCCCGACCCAGACCACCAGGCCGGCCGCCTCGATCGCCCGGGCGTCCGAGGGCCGCAGGGCATGGGAGTGCGGCGAGCTGCCGCCGGGCACGAGCAGGCGGGGCTCGCCGACGCCCGCCATCACCGCGGCGACCAGCGAATGCACCGGTGCGATGGAAGCGACCACCGTCGGGGCCGCTGCCGCCGCCGGACCGAAGGAGAACGCGACAGCGGCAAGGACGGCAGGCAGGCCTCGGGCCCAGCGAGTGATCGGCATCGGTGATGATCGGCAAAGAACGTTAATATATTACATTCGCACTCCCACCCCGACCTCCGTGAACCTTCCTTCCCCGAGCCGGTCCGCCGATACCCTGGTCGCCCTCTCCGGGGTCGGCATCGTCCGCGCCGGGCGCTGGCTCGTGCGCAACGTCGATCTCGAGGTCCGCCGCGGCGAGATCGTGACCCTGATCGGGCCCAACGGATCGGGCAAGTCGACCGTCGCCAAGGCGGCGATCGGCGTGCACCCGCCGGACGAGGGCCGGGTGATGCGCAGCGATTCGCTGCGCATCGGCTATGTGCCGCAGCGCATGAGCATCGCCCCCACCCTGCCGCTGACGGTCGAGCGCCTGCTCGCCCTGACCGGTCCCCTGCCGGCGGCGGAGCGCCGCGCCGCCCTCGAGCTGGTCGGCATACCCCAGCTCGCGCGGGCCGAGGTCCAGCGGCTGTCCGGCGGCGAATTCCAGCGGGCGCTGCTCGCCCGCGCGATCGCCCGGCGCCCCGACCTGCTGGTGCTCGACGAGCCCCTGCAGGGCGTCGACTTCAGCGGCGAGGTCGCGCTCTACGAGCTGATCGTGCGCATCCGCGACGAGACCGGCTGCGGCATCCTGCTGATCTCGCACGACCTGCACGTCGTCATGGCGCAGACCGATACCGTCGTCTGCCTCAACGGCCATGTCTGCTGTCGCGGCACTCCCCAGAGCGTCAGCCGCAGCCCCGAATACCTCGCCCTGTTCGGTTCGCGCGCCGCACGCACGCTGGCCATCTATTCCCACCATCACGATCACACCCACCTTGCCGACGGCCGGGTCCGGCACGCCGACGGCACGATCACCGAGGGCGACGAGCATCACCACGATCACCACCACGGCCACGACGATGCTCGATGACTTCTTCGCCCGGGCGATGATCGCCGGCATCGGCATCGCGATCGCGGCGGCGCCGCTCGGCTGCTTCGTCGTCTGGCGCCGCATGGCCTATTTCGGCGACACCATGGCGCACTCGGCGCTGCTGGGCATCGCGCTGTCGCTCGTCTTCGGCGCCAACCCGATGCTCGGGGTGTTCGTCGTGGCGGCGCTCGTCTCGGCCGCCCTGCTGCTGCTCGCGCGGCGCGCAAGCCTCTCGACCGATGCGCTGCTCGGCATCCTGTCGCATTCGACGCTGGCCGCCGGCCTCGTCATGGTCGCGCTCATGACCTCGATCCGGGTCGACCTCCTCGGCCTGCTGTTCGGCGACATCCTCGCTGTCAGCCGGCTCGACATCGCCCTGGTCTACGGCGGCGGCGCGGTCGTGCTCGCCGCGATCGCCGCCCTCTGGCGGGCGCTGCTCGCCGACACCGTCAGCACCGAGCTGGCGCAGGCCGAAGGCCTGCAACCCGAGCGCACGCGCTTCGCCTTCATGCTGCTGATGGCGCTGGTGATCGCGATCGCGATGAAGATCGTCGGGATCCTGCTGATCACCTCCCTGCTGATCATCCCCGCAGCGACCGCGCGACGCTTCGCCTCCAGCCCCGAGCAGATGGTGGTGATCGCCGCCTGCGCCGGCATCGCGGCGGTCGTCGGCGGCCTGTTCGGCTCGCTGCGGTGGGACACCCCGTCCGGCCCCTCCATCGTGGTCGCGGCCCTCGCGATCTTCCTCGCCAGCCTGCTCGTCCCCCGCCTGCACCGTACCGCCTGACCGGCCGGGTATGCGGCTTGCAGCGTCGGGTACGAGGCCCGATGCCGCCACCCGGCGGCGCATGGGCGTGACACGAGGAAAGTCCATGAACACGACCACCAGACGAAGCCTTGGCGCACTGGCCCTGGTCGCCACGATGGCGCTCGGCGCCTGCTCCAACATGACGCCACGCGAACGGGATACCGCGGTGGGCGCGGCGGTCGGCGGCGCAGCCGGCGCCGTCGTCGGCGATGGTGTGCTCAGCACCATCGGCGGCGCCGCGGTCGGCGGCGTGATCGGCAACCAGGTCGGCAAGCATCGCCACGAGAAGTAGCTCAGTCCCGGGGCGGGAATCTCCCCATGCGTTCGGCGTACACGCGGGTGAGCTCGGCGCCGAAGAGGAAGATCTGGGTCGACCAGTACACCCAGATCACGAAGGCGACGAGCGACGCCGCGGCACCGAAGGGCGACGCCACGCCGCTGGTGCCGAGATAGGCCCCGATGAGGGTCTTGCCGATGGTGAAGAGCAGCGCCGTGAGGATCGCGCCGACCCAGACGTCGCGCCATTCGATCCGCACCCTCGGCATCGCCTTGTAGATGATCGCGAAGGCCGCCGTGACCATCAGGAAGCTGGTGATGAAGTCGGCATAGCGCGCGATCCAGGCGAAGGAGCCGACCAGCGGCAGCCACCAGCGCTGCAACGCCGCGAGCGCCGCGCTGGCCAGCAGCGACACCATGACGAGAAAGCCGAGCGAAAGCACCAGCGACAGCGACAGCAGGCGGGTGCGCACGAAGCCCATGATTCCCGACGCCTTCGGCTGCGCCGGCACACGCCACACCTTGTCGAGCGAGGCCTGCAGCTCGGAGAACACGGTGGTCGCGCCGATGACCATCGCGATCAGGCCCCCGACCGTGCCGATGATGCCGCTGGCCGGGCGATTGGCGCGTGCGAGCAGCGCTTCCACCGCATTGGCGCCGTTGTCGCCCACGAGCAGCCGGAGCTGCTCGACGACCTCGGTACGGGCAGCTTCCTCGCCGAACACGAGGCCGGCGACCGAGACCACGATCAGCACCGTCGGCGCGATCGACAGCATGGTGTAGTAGGCGAGCGCCGCACCCATGCTCGAGGCCCGGTCCTGGCCGAAGGAGCGAGCCGCTTCGAGCAACAGATCGAAGAGGGTTCGAATTCTTCTCATCGCAGGAGTATGCAACATGAATACGGATGACAAAGCCCGCCGCGGCGGGATCTGAAGCGAGCGGTCTCGTCATGCTCGAGGGACTTCCGCAAGCCGTCGGCCACATGCTGCGCGGACGCCGCGCCGGCCTCGACCGGATCCTCTTCAACCGGGTGTCGCTGCGCGCCGGCCAGGCGGCGATCGAGGTGAAAAGCCTCGCCTTCGCGGACCATGCGCCGATCCCGATGATCTACACCGCCGATGCCGACGGTCGATCGCCGCCGCTGCAATGGACCGGCGTGCCGGCTGCCGCCACCCGCGTCGCGCTGATCGTCGAGGACGCCGATTCGTTGCTGCCGCAGCCGCTCGTCCACGCCATCGTGTTCGACCTGCCCCCGGGCGACATGTCGCTGGCCGACGGTGCCATCGATCCCGACGGCGATCTCGGACCCAGGCTGGGCCGCAACTCCATGCTCGGCACCGGCTGGCTGCCGCCGGATCCGCCACCCGGTCACGGCCCGCATCGCTATGCGTTCCAGGTCTTCGCGCTGGCCGGTGGTGGACGCCATCGCGGGAGGCCGGGACGCGAAGCGCTCGCGAGAGCCCTCAGGAAGCATGCGATCGCCAGTGGCTGCCTGATCGGCACCTACGAACGCCTCGACCCCGGCGTACGAGTCGGACAGGCGCCGATGCCGGCACCGACGGCGGAGTGACCCGACCCTCGCCGGCCCCGCGATCACGCGGACAGGCGAGGCGGCGGCGCGGCCGGCGGCTCCTTGATCGGCGGCGGAATCTCGGCCGGCGGCGGTTCGTCGATCTCGGGGGGAGCCGGCTCGGGCTCGGTCGGGTCGGGCGGCGGGCCCGGCCGAGGCTCACCCGGAACTTCCGGCGACGGCTCGGGCCGGTGCATCCGCAGGGAGTGACGGAGCACCGCCGTCGCGAGATCCTGCTCGACGTTCATCACCGGTTCCTCGTCGGCGGCTGGGGCGGACGCAATGCCCGCTCCTTCTCCAGGCCCGAGGGTGTCTCGGGGTCCAGCCCCGCATGAGGGGATTCGGGTCGCTGCTTCGTCGATCCCCCGCGCTGGATGAGCTCCTCGATGATCAGTCGCCCGTAGTACTGCGCCCGTTCGGCGCCGTGCCGATCGACGATCCCGGCGACATCGGCCGCCTGGTCGCGGTCGCGCGCGCGCACGACCAGCCAGTTGTAGCCTTCCTCGGCAAGCTCGCGGTGCGCCTTGACGAGATTGAGCTCCTGGCCCACGTTCGCGAGGAAACCGGCACGCTCGAGGTCGCGATCGATCTGCTCGCACATCTCGGAGGCACTGTAGCGCGTGAGCTCGACGTCGAGGGGTTCGAGGTCGGCCACCACCCGGTCGAGCGAGACATCGGGTGGCAGCGACACGACGACATGACCGACCGGCTTGAACACGCCGAATGCGGTGGGTTCCCTGCTCTTGTCCATACACACCTCCACGGCCGGCGACGCAATGGCGCGTCACCCACCGGCAGTGCAAGAGCGATGCCCGATCCACCCGGCTTCGGATTCGGGTGCAGGAGTCGAGCCGGGAATTCGCGAAGCACCGCTTCGCGCCGGCGAGACCGGCCGCGCCTGCCAGCGCGGCCGTGGCGGGGCATTCCAGATGATACGGTTGTACGGCAAGGCGCCCCAACGCGGTCATGCGCTCGAAGGCGAATCCGGATCAGGGATAGAGACCGCGCATGTCGCGGGCTTCCAGTATCCGGCTGCAGGCGATGACGAAGGCCGCGGTCCGCAGCGCGATGTTGCGCTCGGTCGCTTCGCGCCAGACCACCGCGAAAGCATCGGCGAGGATCCGGTCCAGGCGCGCGTTCACCGCGTCTTCGGACCAGGCGAAGTTCGATGCGTTCTGCACCCACTCGAAGTAGCTGACGATCACCCCGCCCGCATTGGCGATCACGTCGGGTATCACCAGGATGCCGCGATCGGCGAGGATGTCCTCGGCCTGCTCGGTGGTCGGCCCGTTGGCGCCTTCGAGAACCATGCTCGCGCGGATCCGGGTGGCGTTGGCCGCGGTGATCTGGTTCGACAGCGCAGCCGGCAACAGCAGGTCGCAGTCGACGGCCCAGAAGTCGTCGTCGGCGATCGGCGTCGCACCGGGGAAGGAATCGATGCGCTGCCCGGCCCCGAGGTGCACCGCGAGCGCCGCCGGATCGATCCCGGCCTCGTCGACGATCGACCCGCCGACGTCCTGCACCGCGACGATGCGCGCGCCCTGCTCCGCGAAAAGGCGGGCCGCGGTGCCGCCGACATTGCCGAAGCCCTGCACCGCCACGCGGGTGCCGGCCACATCGCGCCCGAGACGGCGCAAGGCTTCGCGCGCGACGACGGTGCATCCGCGCCCGGTGGCCTCGCGCCGCCCGAGGCTGCCGCCCAGCGAAACCGGCTTGCCGGTGACGACCCGCGGGGTACTCCTGCCCACGTTCATCGAGTAGGTGTCCATGATCCAGGCCATCACCCGCTCGTCGGTGTTGACATCGGGCGCGGGAATGTCCATCTCCGGGCCGATCATCAGGCCGATCTCGCTGGTGTAGCGGCGGGTGACCCGTTCCAGCTCGGCGAGACTGAAATGCGCCGGATCGATCCGCACCCCGCCCTTGGCGCCACCGAAGGGCAGGTTCACCGCCGCGGTCTTGATCGTCATCCACCCCGCCAGCGCCATCACCTCGGCGAGGTTCACGTCCGGATGGAAGCGCAGGCCGCCCTTGCCGGGGCCCCGCGAGACGTTGTGATGCACCCGGTAGCCCTCGAAATGGGCCAGGCTGCCGTCGTCGCGCCGCAGCGGCACGTCTACCACGATGAAGCGCTTGGGTCGGCGCAGGGTATCGGCCCATTGCGACAGGTGCCCGATGTGCGGGAGCACGCGATCGACCTGGGCGAGGAAGGTTCCCCAGGGACCGATCCCGGCCTCGCCCACATAGGACGGCAGGCGGGGAGTGGCAACCGCGCGCGTCTGGCGAACGGGCGAGGAATCGACCATGGCATCTTCCTGGCATCCGGCGGCTGGCGCGCCCATGGCGAGCGTCGCCGTCGACGCCCGCGCCGGCACTCCATGTTGCCGGCCTCGTCTCGCGCCGGTCAAGCCATGGGGCGAGCGGGTATGGCTTTTGCGGGAAGACCGGGCAGCCCGACATCGCAGACCCTCCGGCGATGCCTCAACCACAAGGAGCACGAGCGGATGACGCGCCGCGTATCCGACGTCATGACCAGCGGCGTGCGCACCCTCGGACCGCAGGAGCCGCTACGCCTGGCCGCAAGGCTCATGAAGGAACTCAACGTCGGCTCGATCCCGATCTGCAAGGGCGATCGGCTGATCGGGGTCGTCACCGACCGCGACATCACGATCCGGGCGGTCGCCGACGGCCTGAACGCGTCCACGCCGATCGCCGAGGTGATGAGCGTCGCACCGAAGTACTGCTTCGACACCGACCCGATCGAGCAGGCATCGGCCATGATGCAGCAGTTGCAGATCCGCCGTCTGCCGGTCATCGACGGCGAGGACAAGCTGGTCGGCATCGTCACGCTCGGCGACATCGCGGTGCGCGGCGGAGAGGACAATGCCTCGCGCACGCTGGCGTCGATCTCCACGCCGGCCGAACCGGCCCGGCCGCTCGAGATGCCCGCGCAGGAGCGCCGTCAGACCGATCCGCCGGCCGCCTGGGCGCTTGCCCAGGCCCACTGGAAGTTGTAGCCGCCGAGCCAGCCGGTGACGTCGACCGCCTCGCCGATCGCGTAGAGCCCGGGCAGGCGCCGGGCCGCCATCGACTTCGAGGAGAGCTCGGCGGTGTCGATGCCGCCCGCGGTGACCTCGGCCTTCGCGAAACCCTCGGTACCGGCCGGCATGAACCGCCAGGCGCCAAGCCGGGCCGCCGCCTCGTCGAGCCGCCGGTCGGCGATGTTCGCGAGCTCGCCATCCAGGCCGATGCGCGCGGCCAGCACCTCGGCGAGACGCTGCGGCAGGTGCGCCGACAGCGCGGCGGCGAGCCGGGCACGCGGCCGTTCGCGCTTGGCGCGACGCAGGAAGTCCGGAGCCCGGGCGGGCAGGAAGTCGATGCACAAGGGCTCGCGATGGCGCCAGTACGAGGAAGCCTGCAGGATCGCCGGCCCCGACAGCCCGCGATGGGTGAAGAGCGCGGCCTCGCGGAAGCTCGCACCGCCCGCGCTCGCGACCACCTCGGTCGACACGCCGGACAGGCCCTTGAAGATCGTCTCGGCCGGATCGAGCTTCAGCGGCACCAGCGCCGGCCTGGGCTCGATCACCTTCAGCCCGAACCGGCGTGCGAGCTCGTAGGCATGGCCGGTCGCACCGAGCTTCGGAATCGACAAGCCGCCCGTGGCGACGACGAGCGCCGGCGCCGCCACCCTGCGCCCGCCCACGCGCAGCCGGAATTCCGGCGCGCTCCATTCGACTTCCGCCGCGGCTTCCCCGAGCGAGAACTCCACCTGTCCGAGCCGGCACTCGTCGACGAGCATCGCGACGATCGCCCGCGCCGAGCCGTCGCAGAAAAGCTGCCCCAGGGTCTTCTCATGCCATGCGATGCGATGACGGTCGACCAGTGCGATGAAATCCGTGGGCTGGTAGCGGCGCAAGGCCGAGGTGGCGAAGCCCGGATTGGCCGACAGGAAGTTCTCCGGCCCAGCGTGGATGTTGGTGAAATTGCAGCGCCCGCCGCCGGAGATGAGGATCTTGCGGCCGGGTTCGGGAGCGTGATCGACCAGGAGCACCCGCCGGCCGCGCTGGCCGGCGACCGCGGCGCACATCATGCCCGCCGCCCCGGCGCCGAGCACGATCACATCGTGGGTCCGTCCGTTCGCCCGGCTCATGCCGCCGGAGCCCGGCGCCCCGGCCCGTGTTCGTTCACAGGTTCTCAGAGCCGGTTGACATGCGCCGAGACGCAGGCCCAGCGACCCTCCTGCTCCTGCCAGCGCCAGACGTCGGTATAGCAGCCGCTGCCCGGCTGGCCGTCGGGCTTGATGAACGTCGTCCGGGCGTGGATGAAGGCGAAGTCGCCCAGCAGGCGGATGCCGACGTGCTGCTCGCGCAGTTGCCGCACCGACGAGCCCCGGCTCACCTGGGTGATGAACTGGGTGCGATCGAGCAGCGCGCCGTCCGGATTCATGTTCATGAAGTCGTCGGCGAGATGCTCCTCGAACCAGACGGTGTCGGCCTCGTCGATCGAGCGCACGTAGTTGCGGTTCAACTCGGTGAGGATGCGCACCTGCGCATCCCGGTCCGTCTCGCTGCGGGTCGTCGTCATGGTCGAGCTCCGTGGGTCGATGGGGCTGCCCGGCCGTACCGCCCTGCGCCTTGCGGAATCGATTCCCGGCGGGCCAGGATACAGGATGCCATCGTCCGGCCCGATCGCACAGGGCCGGGTCCGGCTCCGCCGATCGCGGCTACCCGGCCGTGGGACCGGATCCGGGATCTGGGCCGATGTCGTCCTCGACGCACTCGTGCTCCACCCGGTTCCGCCCCGCGCTCTTGGCCCGATAGAGCGCCCGGTCGGCCGCGGCGAACAGCGATCGTTCGGAACGCAGGCCCTGCGAGCGCAGGGTGGCGGCACCGACGCTGACGGTCACCGGGGCGTCGGTCCCTCCGTGCAGCATCCCGAGAGCGACGACCGACTCACGGATGCCCTCGGCGACGCGCTCGGCGGCATCGGACGCGGTGTCGCCGAGGATCAGCGCGAATTCGTCGCCCCCCAGGCGCGCCGCGAGATCGCCGGGGCGACGCGCGCAGCCGGCCAGGACCTCGGCCACCTTCACCAGGCATTCATCGCCCGCGACGTGCCCGTGCCAGTCGTTGAACTCCTTGAAGAAATCCACGTCGACCTCGATCAGGCTCACCGGCGTGCGGCGACGCACGCCGCGGCGCACCTCGTTCGCCAGGACCTCCTCGAAGTGGCGCCGGTTGGCCAGGCCGGTGAGCGAGTCGTGGCGCGACAGGTGCAGCGCCTCCTCCTCGGCATGCCGGCGCTCGGTGATGTCGAAGTGCAGGCTGACGTACAGGGGCCGGCGGGTGTTCTGCAGCCGGGTGACGCGCATCACGCACCAGCGATCGTGCTCGCCGGCCCGCATCGGGTATTCGATCCTCAGGGAAGCCTGCCGGCCGCCCAGGACCTTCAGGACACCCCTGGCCGCCTCCGCTCCCTGGCGGCCCGCCATGGTGGCGGTCGCCTCGAGCAGATCGAGATAGCTGCCGCCGATCGCCAGCAGGTCGGGCTCGATCCGGCTTTCACGTACGAAACGCCGCCATGCGGCATTGACATCGACGATCCTCGCATCCTGGTCGATGATGGCGATCTGCTCGGCAAGCGAATCGATCACCAGGGTATGCAGGGCGCTGCGGCCCCGCGGCCGCACCGACTTGCGCAACGCTCCCTGCGCCCTCGTCTGGCCGCCGGACGACCTGGCCAGACGCCCGTACATCTTCATGCTCGTCCATCCTCGCGCGGATTGCTCTGGGCCGGGTGAGGCAACAAGCATGCCTCGTCCGCAACCGGATCGGCCGCCGTGCCGGCGTGGATTCAGGCCTTGCGGAACCTCAGGGTCATGCGGTCGGATTCGCCGATCGCGAGGAATCCCTCGCGGCCCGCTTCCTTGCCGCGCAACGTGGGCGGCAGCGACCAGACGCCGTGCGGGTGGTCGCGGGTATCCCGGGGATTCGCATTGATCTCGCCGCGGGCCTCGAGAGCGAAGCCGGCGGCGCGCACCCGCTCGATGACGAAGTCCTCGGTCATGTAGCCGCTGTCGATCATCTCCCCGACAGGGGTGCCGGGTCGCGCGCGATGCTCCACGATGCCCAGCACGCCCCGCGGCGCGAGCACGCCATGAAAGGCGCGCAGGCTGTGGTCGAGATGCCCCGCCTTCATCCAGTTGTGCAGGTTGCGGAAGGTCAGCACCATGTCGGCGCCGCCGGGCGGCGCGATGCCGCGAAACCCGTGCCCGGGCCCGGGCTGTTCCCCCACCACGACCCGGTCGAAGATCCCGGGCTCGGAAGCCAGCCTGGCATCGAAGTTCTCCCGGGAGCGACGCTGGTACTCCGTGCCGCCGGACCGTGCGTTGTGGGCGGCATAGAGCCGGCCTCGGTCGCGGAGGTAAGGCGCCAGGATATCGGTGTACCAGCCGGCGCCCGGGGCGATCTCGATCACCTTCATGACGGGCGCGATGCCGAAGAACCGCAAGGTCTCGTAGGGATGTCGGGCAGCATCGCGCGCCCGCGCGGCCGGGGCGCGATGCCGCCCCGCGACGGCTGCCAAGAGCAGGGGGTCGTCAGGAACCGATGCCCCGTTCGTGGCCGACGCGACACGCGGCGCGCACAGGCCGAGCACGCAGGCGAGCGTGAAGCTGCGGCGATCCGCGCGCGGCAATGAAGGGATGGACATCCGGCAACCTCGTCGTGCGACCAGCGAATGGGTCCCAGTATAGACAGATCACGCCAGCGCCCTCGATCGCAGGACGAGCCGCAGCCGGATCAGGGGACGACGGCCGCCCGCGGGCTTGCGCCATGCCTGGGCAGGCCACGATCGATCCGCTCGTGGACGGCCCGGTTGCGCCCCGCGCTCTTGGCGCGGTACAGGGCCCGGTCGGTGGCATCGAACAGGTCCTGCGGCGCCTCGTCCAGTGGCGCTCCGACGGTGGCCACCCCGACGCTGACCGTGATGGGCTCGCGGGCCGGGCCGAAACGCATGCCGAGATCCTCGACGGAGCGCCGGACGCCCTGGGCGATCCGTTCGGCGGCCTCGTAGTCGGTCTCGCCCAGTATCAGCGCGAACTCGTCGCCACCGAGACGAGCCGCGAGATCGCCGGGCCGCCTCGCGTATCCGGACAGGACCTCCGCGATGCGCACCAGACAGCGGTCGCCCGCGATATGGCCACGGGCATCGTTGTATTCCTTGAACGAGTCGACATCGATCTCGAGCAGGCTGATCGGCGTGCGCCGACGCAGGCTGCGACGCATCTCGGCATCGAGCGTCTCGTCGAAACGCCGCCGGTTCGCCAGACCCGTCAGCGGATCATGGTGCGCCAGCTGCCAGGCTTCGTCTTCCGCCCGGCGCCTTTCGGTGATGTCGAAGTGGGAGATCACGAAGAGCGGATCGGCCTGCCCATCGAGCCGGTTGGCCCGCATCAGAACCCAGCGCTGCGATCGCGGGCCCTTCATCGGATACTCGAACCGGAACTCGCGTCGTCTGCCCGCGAGAAGCATCAGGAGACCACGGACGGCATCGGCGACCTGCCGGTCGCCGGGTGCGCCCGATGCAAGCAGAAGATCGGCGTAGGCCCTGCCGCGGCGAGTGAGTGCGGCGGAGATGCCGACGAGCCGCGCATGGCGCAGCCAGGCCGCATTGAGATCGACGATCGCTCCGGACCCGTCGATGATCGCGACCTGGTCGGCCAGTGAATCCAGCACCAGCGTGTGCAGCGCGCTACGACTTCGCACGATCTGTCGCCTTTGCTCGGATACTTCCTGCATTCTGCTCCCGGAAACGACGCCTCGACAATGGGTCGGCGGTTCCGCCCCGGCCTTACGGGCGGCGCGCCCACCGGCCACGTCGGCATCGGAGCAATTCGCAGGCCCGCCACCGGCGCCGGGAGCAGCGGCGCCCGCGCCCCCGCGCGCCCCGGATCGAGGCGGGCGGAAAACTCCGCGACAGGAAACGTTACTCAGCGTGCCGACTGGAACACCGGCGCGCGCTTTTCCTTGTGGGCGGCCAGCGTTTCGCGCTGGTTCGGCGAGCCGAGCAGCTTCATCTGCTCGACCGACTCCAGCACGAGCGCATCGTGGGCATTCGCGCATTCGCTGTTCCAGATCCGCTTGGCCGCCTCGATCGCATGCGGGCTGTGGCCGGCGATCTCGCGGGCGGTCGCGTGCGCGGCCTCGTAGGGATCCGTGCAGACTCGTGTCGCGAAACCGTATTCCAGCGCCTCCTGGCCGCTGAAGATCCGGCCGGTGTAGGTCAGCTCGCGAAGGACGTCGTCGCGCGCCAGCGCCCTCATGAGCACCGTGCCGGCCATGTCGGGCACCAGACCCCAGCGGATCTCCATGATCGACAGCTTCGTCTCGGGATGGATGTAGCGCATGTCCGCCCCGAGCATGACCTGGAAACCGCCGCCGAAGGCGACGCCATGGACGGCGGCGATCACCGGCACCGGCATCTCGTGCCAGACCCAGGCCGAGTATTGCGCCTTGTTCGCGACCCCGTGGGTTCGCTCGGCGAGCCGATCGAGCGGCGGATCGGCCTGCCTCGCATCGCCGCGGTTGGCCAGCCGGTTGAGGTCGATGCCGGCGCAAAAGGCCCGGCCTTCGCCGGACAGCACCACGCAGCGGACGTCCGGATTGCCCGCCACCGCGCGGCCGGCTTCGATGAGCGCGGCGAACATCGGATCGTCGAGGGCATTCATC
The DNA here is from genome assembly GCA_023954135.1 of Burkholderiaceae bacterium. Classification (GTDB taxonomy): domain Bacteria; phylum Pseudomonadota; class Gammaproteobacteria; order Burkholderiales; family Burkholderiaceae_E; genus JAMLIN01. The sequence continues at coordinate 38,283 of JAMLIN010000004.1, forward strand.
TTGTCGGTACGCACCATGCGTACATCGGCAACGCCATCGGCGATGTCGATGCGGACTCGATCGTTCATTGACTGTCTCCCAGTATTCGGTTTCGGTTCGCCAGGAGCCGCCCGCGGGGGCGGGCGGCGCTGGTGAAGGATAGCGCGCTTCCGCTTCGGTTCAGACCAGCGCTTCGAGCGCGCCGGCGAGCCGGGCGAGATCCGCCTCGTCGTTGAAGACGTGCGGCGCGACCCGTACCGAACCGCCGCGCACCGAAACCCGGATCCGCCGCGCCGCCAGCGCCTCGCGCACCGCCGCGGGCGCGAGACCCGGCGGCAGGCGCACCCCGAAGAGGTTGGCGGCGCGATCGACGGGCGCCGCGATCTCGAACCCGCTCGCCGCCACCCGTTCGGCGAAGCCGGCCTCGATGCCCAGCAGATAGTCGCGGATGCGCGCGGGCTGCCATTCGAGCAGCAGCTCGCAGGCAGCGCCCAGCATGCCGATCAGCATGCCGTTGCTGCGCAGGCTGGTGTCGTAGCGACGCATCCCGGCGGCATAGCGGTCCTGGTAGTCGACCAGCCCGGCGAAGTTCTCGCTGCCGGCGCGCACGAGCCAGCCCTCGTCGAGCGGGCGGCCGTCGGCGAAGCGCTCCGAGAGCACGACGAAGCCGAGCCCGTAGGACGACAGCATGCTCTTGTAGCAGTGCACCACGAGCACGTCGATGCCCAGCGCCTCGACATCGATCGGCATCGCCCCTGCCGTCTGGGTCGCGTCGACCGCGAATACCGCTCCGACGTCCCGGCAGCGCGCCCCGATCCGGGCCAGGTCGAACAGGGTGCCGTCGGTCCAGTGCGCCTGCTCGATCGAGACCAGCATCGTCCGCTCGTCGATCGCCGCGACGAGCGCATCGTTCCAGCGCTCGGCGCGGCCCAGCCGGCCGTCGCCGGAGCGCAATGGCCCATCCGGAGCGTCGATCATCCGCAGCTCGACACCGAGCCCCCGCCATCGGCGCCAGGGATAGACGTTGCTCGGGAACTGGTCGCCGAGCAGCACCACGTTGGCGCCGGCCCGCGGTTCGAGATTCTTCGCGAGCAGCGCGAAGCCGCTGGTCGCGGTCGTCACGAACGCGACATGCTCGGGATCCGCGCCGACGAGCCGGGCGAGCATCCCCCTCACCCGCTCGGCCGGCTCGAAGAAATCCGCCGCCGTGATGCCGACGGGAAACGCGCGGGCGGCGATCGCCGCCATGCCGGCATCGCGCACCCGGTCCGGCAACGGGCCCATGTAGGCGGAATCGAGCCAGCATTCATCGGGATCGAGAGAGAACGCCGCCTTGCGGCAGGTCAGCGCACCGTCGGCGGATGCAGTCATGTCGTCACGGACTCCTTCGTTGCCCCTGCCCGGCAGGAAATCGGATGAGCTTACGCCTCGAGAGCCCTTCGGGTCATGCCGCGATGGCCGGATCGCACGGCGATGGGTTAGGGTAGCCTCCTCATGCACATCGAGGATGCCGTCATGCCCGCAGTCTCCCGGCCCCACCGGTCCGGCCACCCCGTCGATGCCCTGCTCGACTCCCTCGTCGGCAAGCCCGGTTCGCGCCATCTGCTGCCGACACCTAGCCTGCTGGTGGACCTCGACCGCCTCGAGGCGAACATCGCCCGGATGGCCGAAAGGGCGCGCGTCGCCGGGATCGCGATCAGGCCGCATGCGAAGAGCCACAAGTGCGCCGCGATCGCCCGGCGACAGCTGGCGGCCGGCGCCGCCGGGATCTGCTGCGCCAAGATCGGCGAGGCGGAGGCGCTCGCGGCCGCCGGCGCCGGGCCGATCCTGCTCACCTCGCCGATCGTCGGAATCGACCAGGCGAGGCGGGTCGCCGCGCTCGCCCGCGAGCATCCGGCGCTCGCGGTGGTCGTCGACCATCCCGTCCAGGCCCGGGAGCTCGCCAGCGCCTGCGAGGGCAATGCAGCACCCCTGTCGATACTCATCGATGTCGACGTCGGGCTCGCCCGCACCGGCGTCGCTTCGCCGGCCGATGCCCTTGAGCTGGCGGCCACGATCGCGGCGGCCGCCCCGCTGCGCCTGGCCGGAGTGCAGGGATACGGCGGCCAGTGGCAGCACATCGCCGGGCTCGCGAAGCGGCGCGACGCGATCACCGCGGGCATGAAACGCCTGACCGCCGCCGTCGACGCCTTGCGCGAAGCGGGCCACGAGGTGGACTGGGTGACCGGCGGCGGCACCGGCAGCTTCGCCACCGACGTCGAGCTCGGCGTGCTGACCGAAGTCCAGCCCGGCTCCTACATCTTCATGGATTCGCAGTATCGCGATGCGCTCGGCGAGGATGCCGACGGCGAGTTCGAGCAGAGCCTCTTCGTCCAGGCGCGCGTCATCAGCATCAATGCACGATCGCATGTGACGGTCGATGCGGGCCTGAAGGCCTTCGCCACCGATGGCCCGCTGCCGCGCCCGGCCGCCGGCCGCTACGCCGGTTGCGAGTACTTCTGGTACGGCGACGAGCACGGCGGCCTCGCCCGCCCGCAGGGCGCTCCGGAACCGGAACTCGCCGAGCGCATCGAATTCATACCGCCGCACGTCGATCCGACGGTCGACCGCTACGACCGGCTCGTCATGGTCCGGGGCGACACTGTCGTCGAGGTGGCGGCGATCGAGGCCGGGCGACGGTCGCAGTGAACTACTGCAACACTCTGCGAAAGAACACCACCCGCTCGGTCTCCGTGAAGCCCAGGGCGGCATGCATCGCATGGCTGCCGGCGTTCTCCAGGAGCGCGTCGGACGCGAGCTCGCTGCAGCCACGGGCACGCGCCCAGGCCACGACCTCGTTCATCAATGCGCCGGCCACACCCCGGCGACGGGCGTGCGGAAGCACGAAGAGCCCTTCCACGAAGGCCACCGGCGAGGACTCGGTGCCGTTGACATAGTCGGTGCGCAGCGACACCTCGGCGAATCCGAGCCGCGCGCCGGTTTCATCGCGCGCGACGAACTGCCCGAAGCGAAACGGATCCTCGGCGATCCGGGCCATCTCGGCGGCATGCTCCTCGCGGGCCGAATCGGGCCACAGCATCTCGCGCAACGCGAGCCAGTCATCGTCCTGGGGGCCGGCCGGATCGATGATGGCGGGCGGCGGGTTCTCCGGCATGCATGTCTCCACAGCGAACAAGACCACGGGGCCCCGCCCACGGCCACACCCGAGGGGGCGCGACCGGGGCCGGATCCGCCGCCATGATACGCAAGGCCGACGCCCGAGAACGCAGGGGAAAACCGGTAGTGGCTACTGGAAGCCGGGGCGGCCTCGGCCCGCGGATCCGCGCGCGTCGCGTCGTCCACCGGCGCCCGGTCCGGGCTTGCGTCCCGGCCCACCGTTCGCACCCGGACGGCCGCCACCCTTCCAGGGCTTGCGCCGGCCGCCGGCCGGCCGCTGGTCGCGCGACGACGGGCGGAACCGCGCCTCGTGGCCCTCGATCTCGCTAACCTGCACGCTGCGGCCGATCAGGTGCTCGATCTTGCGCAGGGCGAAGACATCCTCGCGTCCGACGAAGGACAGCGCCTGGCCGGTCGCGCCGGCACGCCCGGTGCGACCGATCCGGTGCACGTAGTCCTCGGCGAACTTCGGCAGCTGGAAGTTGATGACATGGGTGATGGTGGCGACGTCGATGCCGCGGGCTGCCACGTCGGTGGCCACCAGCACCTTGCACTCGCCGCGGCGCAGTCGGTTGAGGGCACGGGTGCGATCGCGCTGGCTCAGGTCGCCGTGCAGGGCCTCGGTGGCGAAGCCGTCGCGATGCAGCGCATCGGCGAGCTCCTCGGCATGCCGCTTGGTCGCGGTGAACACGATCGCCTGGCCGAGGCCGGTGTCCCGCAGGCAGGCCTGCAGCAGACGGTCGCGGTGCCCGGTGTCGTCCACGTAGATCACATGGTCGTCGATCGCGGTCTCCTCGACGCCGGCGCGCTCGATCGAAAGCCACTGCGGATCGCGCAACAGCTGCGAGGCGAGCTGGCGGACACCGCGCGACAGCGTCGCGGTGAAGCACACCGTCTGGCGCGCCGCGGGCACGGCCCGCGCGATCTCGAGGACATCGTCGGAGAAGCCCATGTCGAGCATCCGGTCCGCCTCGTCCAGCACCAGGGTGTCGATGCGCGACAGGTCGATGCGTCCGCCGCGCAGCTGGTCGATGAAACGGCCCGGCGTGGCCACCAGCACTTCGTGCGGCGCCGCGAGCTGGCGGTTCTGGATCTGGTAGGAAGCGCCGCCGGTGATGCACACGCTGGTGAAGCGCGGCAGCATGCGGGCGAAGTCCCGGGTGGCGCGCTCCACCTGCTGGGCCAGCTCGCGCGTCGGCGTCAGAACCAGCACCCGCGGTCCGCGGCCCGGGGCGCCCGGCGCGGTGGCGATCCGGTGCAGGGCCGGCAGCATGAAGGCGGCGGTCTTGCCGGTGCCGGTGGGCGCCGTGGCGACCAGGTCGGCGCCACCCAGCAGCACGGGAATCGCCGCGGCCTGGATCGGCGTCGGCGAGGCGATCCCGAGGCGGGCGAGCGCGCGGGACAGGGGCGCGGCAAGGCCGAAGGAATCGAAGGAGGGAACGGTCATCGAAGGCTTCCTGAGGGAGCGCGCCCGGGCGTCGCCGCCCCGCCTGCCGGATCGCGGGGGGCTTGCTCGGGAGATGCGCGCGGGTTCGGCCGCGCAGGGACGCGCGACGGTCGGCGGATCGCATGGGCATCGACGCCAACCTGAAGCCGGTTTCGGGATGCATCCCGAGCCCGTGGGGCCAGAATTCGATGACTCGGCCCGCGACGCGATGAAAGGCTCGTCACGGGCATTGGCAGCACAGCCCGCGAAGTATCGCATGTTGCAGTGCAAAAAGCGAGCGCTGGGCTTTCCGGCGGAATCCGGGCCGGTCTGGCGGGCCGGAGTTGTTATCCTCGTGGATTGCACTGCGCCGGCGGCGCGCCGAGGAGGCACCGATGATAGACCCCGGACTCCTGCCCTTCATCGACATCTGGAACCAGAAGTGGGCACGCGCCGCGCCCGATGCGACACCGGGCGACCGGCGCGAGCTGGCCGAGGCCATCGGCAGGGAAATGCGCATGCCGACCCCGCCCGATGTCGACGCCGAGGCGGTGCACTGGGTCGATACGCCGGCGAGCCGGGTCCGGCTGAGGGTCTTCAGGCATCGCGACGGCGGCGCCCAGCCGGGCCTGGTCTACATGCACGGGGGCAGCTGGATCCAGGGCAGCCCCGAGACCCACTGGGACATCACCGCCCGGATCGCCTCCTGGAACCGGCAGACCGTGCTCAGCGTCGACTACGCCAAGTCCCCCGAGCATCCCTTCCCGGCGGCGCTCGAGCAATGCACCGCGGTGCTCGGCTGGACCTTCGAGAACGCCCGGGCGCTCGGCGTCGACCCGGGCCGGATCGCGATCGGCGGCGATTCCGCCGGCGGCAATCTCGCGGCTGCCGTGACCCTGAAGATGCGCGGCAGCGACCGGCAGCCGCACGCGCAGTTGCTGATCTATCCGCCGACCGCCTTCGTGCGCAACCGTCCTTCGTACCTGGAGAACGCCGACGGCCCGATCATCCGGGTGGCGGACATGCCGAGCATCGACGCCATGTACTGCCCGGATCCGAACGACCTGCGCCATCCGCTGGCCGCGCCCTTGCTGGCCACCGACCACTCGCGCCTGCCGCCGGCGTTCATCGCCGTCGCCGAGCATGATCCGCTGCGCGACGACGGGATCGCCTATGCCGACGCGCTGCGCCGCGCCGGCGTGCCGGTCGATCTCGACCCCGGCACAGGCCTCATCCACGGTTACCTGCGGGCGATCGGCCACTGCGATGCCTGCGGCGCGGCCCTGGAGCGGATGTGCGCCTGGCTGGCCCGCCAGGAGGGGCGCCGGGCGATCCCCGTGCGCAAGGCCTCCTGAGGAACCCCGTTACACGGCGCATCAGGAAACAGGGCTTCGGCGCAGCCCGCGCGGCGTCAGCCCGCGCTCGATCAGCTCGAACACGCCCTGCATCGCCAGCGCGAGCAGGGCCGCCGGGACGGCTCCCTGCATGATCAGCCCGATGTCGTCGAGGCGGATGCCGGTCAGGATCGGCTGGCCGTAGCCGCCGGCGCCTATCAGCGCGCCGAGCGTCGCGGTGCCGACGTTGATGACCGCCGCGATCTTCACGCCGGCCAGGATGGAGCGCAGCGCCAGCGGCAGCTCGACCCGCCACAGGCGTGCCCCCGAGGACAGGCCGAGCGCCGCGGCCGACTCGGCGAGCGAGGGCTCGATGCCGGCCAGGCCGGCGTGCGTGTTGCGCACGATCGGCAGCAGGCTGTAGAGAAAGAGCGCCGCTATCGCCGGCAGGGCGCCGATGCCGAACACGGGGATCATGAACACGAAGAGCGCGAGCGACGGCACGGTCTGCAGGATGCCCGTCAGGCCGAGCACGGCCTGGCCGAGCCGGCGATGGCGGGCGGCCAGCACCCCCAGCGGCACCGCCAGCAGGATTGCGAACGCAAGCGAGATCCCGACCAGCGCCAGGTGCTGCAAGGTGTGATCGAGCATGGCCGATCCGGACGAGGATCCGCGGCCCCTGGCGCCAGCGCCGGCGTCGAGGCCGAGGAAGCGGGCGGCGATGATGGCCTCCCCTTCGCCGTCGATCTTCACGGCCTTGTTCATCGCCTGCATCGCGCCGGCATCGATCGTCCCGGCCAGCCCGTCCAGGGCCGCGACGAATCGGGGCGCGCGTGACCCCAGATCCAGCCGGAACAGGTACACCGCCTGGTAGCTCGGGAAGTAGCGGCGATCGTCGCGCAGGACGCGCAGGCGATGATGGGCGATCTCGGCATCGGTGGTGTAGAGGTCGATCGCATCGACCGCCCCGGATGCGAGGGCGCGATACGCGAGCGCGTGATCCATCCCGCGCGCATCCATCGGCAGCCGGTAGGCGGCCTTCAGCCCGGGCCAGCCGTCGACGCGATCCATGAACTCGTTCGAGAGTGCGACCCTGATGTCCGGATGTCCGGCGAGATCGGAGATGTCGCGGATTCCCAGGCCTTGCGCCTGATCCTCCCGCATGCCGATCGCATAGCTGTTGTCGAAGCCGAGCGGATCGCTCATGCCGATGCCGAGCTCCCGCAGTCGTGCGCGCAGCAGATGGATGCCGGCATCGGTCGGGACGTCGCGCAGCAGCTCGTGGGCGAGCGTGCCGGTGTATTCCGCATAGGCGTCGATCTCGCCCTCGACGAGGGCACGCCACAGGATGCGGGTGCCGCCGAGGCTGCGCCGGTGCGCCGCTTCGATGCCATCGCGGTTCGCGGCGAGCCGCGCGATCTCGCCGAGTATCACCGCCTCGGTGAAGTCCTTGGAGCCGATCGTCACCGCGGACATCGCGGCCGGCATGCTGCCGGCCGCCGCCCGCCCGTCCGCACCGGCGGCAGCGCTCCCGTTCGCAGCCGCAAGCATCGGCAGGCACAGCAGCGCGAGGACGAGCCGCCACATCATTCGCTGGCCCCGGGCAGGCCGCGCCGGGCGGCGAGGAAGCGCCGCACGAAGTCGTCGGCCGGTGCGCGGCGGAAGTCGTCGAGGCTGCCGTCCTGCACCACCCGCCCCTCGCGCATCAGCACCAGGCGATCGCCGAAGAAGGCGGCTTCGGGGAGATCGTGGGTCACCATGACGACGGTCTTGCCGAGCTGCCGGAAGATCGCGCGCAATTCGTCCTGCAGGTCATGGCGCACCAGCGGATCGAGCGCGCCCAGGGGTTCGTCGAGCAGCAACGTCGGCGGATCGAGCATCAGGGCGCGCATCAGCGCGACACGCTGGCGCTGGCCGCCGGATAGCTCGGCGGGGTAGCGCACCAACAGGTCGGCATGCAGGTGCGCGAGCCCGGCCAGCTCGATCGCCCGCTCGCGCACGCGTTGTCGGCTCCAGCCGAGATGGCGCGGCAGCAGGCCGAGATTGCCCAGCACGGTGAGATGCGGAAACAGCCCGCCCTCCTGGATCACGTAGCCGACGCGGCGCCGCGCCTCCAGAACCCGTTCACGGCGCAGGACCATGCCGTCGTGGCGAACCGCGCCGGCATCGGGCCACTCCAGCCCGATCAGCAGGCGCAGCACCGTGGACTTGCCGCAACCGCTGCTGCCGATCAGCACCGTGGTCCGGCCGCGCGCGAACCCGAGCGTGAGGGCATCGACAGCGCGCACGGCGCCGTAGGCCCGGGTGACCCCGTCCAGGGAGAGCGCGGGAACGGCATCCGGCGGCATCGCAGGCATCCCGGCCACGCCGCTGGCGGCCTCCGGCAGCAGTCCCGGCACCCGATCAGAGCGGGAAGATCCGCCCCGGGCTGAGGATGCCCAGCGGATCGAGGCAACGCTTGAGGCTGCGCATCAGCGCGATCTCCTCGGGAGTGCGCGAGACGCCGAGCCAGTCCCTTTTCTCGACGCCGATGCCGTGCTCGGCCGAGACCGACCCGCCGACCGCCCCGAGCGGCGGATAGACGATCGCCTCGGTGTCCGCGCGGGCCTGCGGCGAGGCATCGCCGGCGCAGATCACGAGATGCAGGTTGCCGTCGCCGAGATGACCGAAGACCCAGGTGCGATTACCCGGAAAGCGCTGCGCGATGGCCGGGCGCACGGTGTCCAGATAGCCGGGCATGCTCGCGATCGGCAGCGAGATGTCGTAGGTGAAGGTCGGACCGTAGCGCCGGCACTGGAGGACGTCGTCGCGCAACGCCCAGATCGCGGCGGCCTCGGCCTGCGACTGCGCGATCGCCGCGTCGACGACGAGGCCCTGCGCCATCGCCTGCTCGAAGGCGGCTTCGAACCGGTCGGCCTCGCCGGGGCCCTCGCCGCCCGAGGACTCGATGAGCGCATACAGCGGATGGCCGTGCGCGAGCGGCGGGCGTCCCTTTGCCGGCGGCGCGGTGACCAGCTCGTAGAACTCCGGCCACATCGCCTCGAAGGCCGATAGCGAGCCGCCGAGCGTGCGATCCATGTGCTTGAGAAGCGCCGCCAGCTCCTCGAACCCCGGCACCGCCACCAGGGCGACGTCCTGGCGCGCGGGTTTCTCGCGCAGGCGCAGCACGAGCCGGGTGATCACGCCCAGCGTGCCCTCCGAGCCGATGAAGAGCTGCTTCAGGTCGTACCCCGCATTGTTCTTGATGAGCCGGTTCATCGACGAGACCACGGTGCCGTCGGCCAGCACCGCCTCGAGCCCGAGGATCATGTCGCGCGTCATCCCGTAGCGCACGACGCGATTGCCGCCGGCGTTGGTCGAGGCATTGCCGCCCAGCGTCGCCGAGCCGCGCGCGCCCAGGTCGAGCGGAAACGCCAGCCCCTTCGCATCGGCCGCTTCCTGCAGGGCCTGCAGCGTGACGCCGGCCTGCACCACCGCCACCCGCTGGCCCGGATCGATCTCCTCGATCAGCCGCATCCTCTCGGTCGAGATCACGAGCTCGGCGGGCGTCGTGTCGGCGCCGTGGACCAGACCGGTGAGCCCGCCGTGGACCACCACCGGCTGGCGATGCGCATGGCATGTGCGCAGGACCGCGGCAAGCTCGTCGGTGCTGCCCGGACGCACCAGCAGCGACGCCCGCACGGTATCCGGCCGCATAAAGCCGGCCGGGCGCGAGGCCAGCTCATCACCTTCGAGCAGTGCCTGCGCGGGCAGGATTTCGCGCAGGCGGCTGCGCACGGTTTCGTCAATCATCCGGTCTCCTCCCGAGATGGCCACCGGCGGTTAGCCGATGATGAAATCGAAGCGGCCGATGCGCGCGCCGTTCACCCGGCGCACTTCCATCAGCAGGCGCGCATCGAAGATGAAATCGCGCCGGTTGCCCGGCTCGTCAGGGAAGTACAGCTGGGTCGTGAGGACCGGGCCGCCGGGCCGCTGCACCTTGACGTGGAAATGCCGGGTACGGCCCGGATAGAGCCCCGGCACGATCGTCTCGAAGCCGAAACGCCCGCGCGCGTCGCTCGCCTGCCAGCCGCGCAGCCGGAAGCTCCGGTTGTCGTAGCGGCCGTCGGCGTCGGCATGCCAGAGATCGACCCGGGCCCCCTCGATCGGCCGGCAGTCGGTGCCGAGCACGAAGCCCAGCAGGACCATCGGCTCGCCCGGCGCATCGCTGCGGAAATCGGTCTTCGCGGGCGGCCCGGCGCTGTAGAAGGGCCCTTCGGTCTGTGGCCGCGTTGGCGCCTCGTCATTCCCGCAGGATGGCGTGATCTCGAGCTCCGTGGCCCGGCTGCGTCCCTGCGCCAGGGTGGTGCCGGCCACGCCCATCACGCCGGCGGCGAACCATGCCTGCAGGATCGCGCGCCTGCCCGCTTTCCGCCCGCTGGACATCCATCATCCTCCGATCGTCGGCCACCACGCCTGCGGCGGCCTTCCGAAGAGCCGGGCGCCATTGTCCAGACATGCGCCTGGCTCATGCCTCGCAACGCTACCCGAAGTACAGAAAACTTTCCTCATGGCACAAGATTCGTCTCATCGAGTCAAGCGGAATCAAGGACCACGATGAACTTCGACCTGAGCGCCGACGACCAGGCCTTCGCCGACTCCGTTCGCCGCTTCGCGCGGGACAGGCTTGCGGCGGGTGCGCTCGAGCGCGCCCACTCGCCGCAGTTTCCGTGGGACTGCGCCCGCCAGCTGGCGGCGCAGGGCCTGCTCGGCATCGCATTCCCGGAGGCCGACGGCGGCCAGGGCGGCAGCCTGCTGCATGCGGTGCTCGCGATCCAGGAGATCGCGCTGGTCTGCCCCAAGAGCGCCGACATCGTCCAGGCCGGCAACTTCGGGCCGATCCGCACCTTCGTCGAGTATGCGTCACAGGACCAGAAGGATCGCTTCCTCGGCGACCTGCTGGCCGGACGCAAGCTGATCGCGCTCGGCATGAGCGAGCCCGATGCCGGTTCGGCCGTCACCGAGCTCAAGACCAGCGCCCGCATCGAGGGCGACGAGGTCGTCATCAACGGCAGCAAGGTGTTCTCCACCAACAGCCCCGATGCCGACCTGTTCCTCGTCTACGTCCGCTTCGGGCCGGGCGTCGGCGGCATCGGTTCGGTGCTCGTCGAGCGCGGCGCTCCAGGCTTCCAGCTCGGCGAGCCTTCCGCCTTCATGAGCGGCGAGACCTGGTGCCAGCTCTACTTCGAGGATTGCCGCATCCCGGTCGGCAACATCCTGCTCGGCGAAGGCGGATTCAAGAAGCAGATCTCGGGATTCAACGTCGAGCGGCTGGGCAACTCCTCGCGCGCCCTCGCCCTCGGGCGCCATGCCTTCAACCTCGCGCGCGAGCATGCGCTGGTAAGGCGGCAGTTCGGACAGGCCCTGTGCGAGTTCCAGGGAATCCAGTGGAAATTCGCCGAGATGAAGCTCAAGCTCGAATCCGCGCAGCTGCTGCTGTACAAGGCCGCGCTCGAGGGCGAGCAGGGGCTGCCGTCGGCCCAGAGCACGGCGCTGGCCAAGCTCGCCTGCAACCAGGCCGCCTGGGAGGTCGCCAACGAAGCGCTCCAGGTGATGGGCGGAACCGGCTACAGCCAGGAAGCGCTGGTCGAGTATTGCGTGCGCCGGATCCGCGGCTGGATGATCGCCGGGGGCTCGCTCGAGATCCTCAAGAACCGGATCGCGGAGGGCGTGTTCGAGCGCCGTTTCGGCCAGCGCCCGAGGACCGCCGCATGAGCGGCGATGCGATGCTCGCGCAGGCCCTGCTGCGCCCGCGCAGCATCGCCCTGCTCGGCGCCTCCGACGATCCCGGGAAGACGGCCGGCCGCCCCCTGCGCTATCTGCGCGAGGCCCGCTTCACCGGCGCGGTGTATCCGGTCAACCCCCATCGCGACACGGTGCAGGGCGAGCGCGCCTGGCCCGATCTCGCTTCCCTGCCCGAGGTTCCCGAGCACGTCTTCGTGCTCGCGCCGACCGCGGGCGTGGTCGATGCGGTGCGCGAGAGCGCCCGGCTCGGGGTGCGCATCGTGACCGTGCTCGCCGCCGGTTTCTCGGAATCCGGGCCCGACGGTGCGCGACGCGAAGCCGAGCTGCGCGCAATCGTGGGCGCGAGCGGCACCCGCCTGCTGGGCCCGAGCAGCCTCGGGGTGGTCGATCCTGCCGCCGGTCTCGTCCTGACCGCCAATGCCGCCTTCTCCGAGCCGATGCTGCCCGGCGGGCGGCTCTTCGTCGCCTCGCACAGCGGCAGCATGATCGGCGCGCTGGTCTCGCGCGGCAAGGCGCGCGGCATCGGGTTCGCCGGCCTGGTGTCGGTCGGCAACGAAGTCGATCTCAGCCTCGGCGAGATCTGCATGGCGACCCTGGACGACGACGGGATCGACGGCTACCTGCTGTTCCTCGAGAGCCTGCGCCATGGCGCGCGCCTGCGCGAGTTCGCGCTTGCCGCCGCACGGCGGGGCAAGCCGGTGATCGCCTACAAGCTCGGCCGCTCGGCCGCCGCCGCCGAGATGGCCACCACCCATACCGGCGCGCTCGCCGGCGAGGACGACGTCGCCGACGCCTTCCTCAAGGACCTCGGCGTCGTACGCGTCGGCGTCCTCGACGCCCTGTTCGAAGCCTTCCCCCTGGCTCGCCGGATCGCGCCCCGCGAACCGGGAAGCCCGCCGCCTCGCATCGGCATCGTGACGACCACCGGCGGCGGCGCGGCGATGGCGGTCGACCAGCTCGGCATCCGCGACATCACGGTGCAGCCGGCGAGCGCGGCGACGCAGGCGAAGCTAGCCGATGCGGGGATCGACGCCCAGGCCGGGCGGGTGCTCGACCTCACCCTGGCCGGCACCCGCTACGACGTGATGAAGCGCGCGCTCGACATCATGCTCGCCGCGGAGGAATTCGACCTGGTCCTCGCGGTGGTGGGTTCCTCGGCGCGATTCCAGCCGCAACTCGCGGTCGAACCGATCCTCGATTGCCGCGGCAGCGCGAAACCGCTCGCCGTGATGCTGGTCCCCGAGGCGTCCGAGGCGCTCGCCCGGCTGACGGCAGCCAGCGTGCCCTGCTTCCGTTCACCCGAAGCCTGCGGCGATGCGATCGCCGCCGTCTTCGCCCGGCGCCGGCCGGGCGAGCAGCCGGCCGGCATTCCGCCCGCGCCTGCGCCTTCGCGCGAGGTCATGCCCGCTCCCACTCCGCCGTCGCGCATGCTGAGCGAAGCGCAGGCCTATGCGGTATTCGATTCGCTGGGCGTCCCGCATGCGCCCGCGCTGACCTGTCCGATCGAGGGTCCGGTGCCCGCCCTGCCCTTCGCCTATCCGGTGGTCGCCAAGGTGTGCAGCGCGGACATCGCGCACAAGACCGAGATCGGCGGCGTCGTGCTCGACATCATGGACTCCGGAGCGCTCGCCGCGGCGATCGCCACCTTGCGCGAGCGGCTGGCCGAGCGCGCACCCGATGCCGACTGCCGCGAGATCCTGGTCCAGCCGCAGCGCGGCGGAATCATCGAGGCGCTGATCGGCTACCGCGTCGATCCCGAGGCGGGCCCCATCGTCATGCTCGCGGCCGGCGGCATCTGGGCGGAGCTCGCCCGCGATCGCAGCATCCGGCTCGCGCCCGTCGATCTGGCCACGGCGCGCGTGATGGTCGCCGAGGTCCGGGCGCTGAAGGCGGCATCGGGCCTGCGCGGGCGGCCGCGAGGCGATCTCGAGGCGCTGGCCGAAGCCCTCGCGGCACTGTCACGACTGGCGCTGCACCCCGAGCTGGGAGTGATCGAGGCCGAAGCCAATCCGGTGATGGTGTTTCCCGAAGGCGAAGGCGTGGCCGCCGTCGATGCGCTCGTCCGCCGAACCGGGAGATAGTCCCGGGGCCTGCGAACGGGCCTGACGCGCCCGAGCGGTGCGCCAGGGTGGTTCCGATCGAGGCGCAAAGCGCAGCCATGTCGGGCGACATGGCGAGCATTTGCAACGATGAGCGGGGCCGCCATGGCGTGACGAGCGGGTGTGGCTGGCCCGTTAGCAGGCCCTTAGCTCTGGCGGATGCACTTGACGCGCATGAAGGCCTGGATGCCTTCGATGCCGCCCTCGGAGCCGAGCCCGCTGTCGTGCATGCCGCCGAACGGGGTCTCGGGCAGCGAGGCCGCCCACTCGTTGATGCAGACCACGCCGCTCTCGATCGCCTCCGCCACTGCCCCGGCGGTGGCGAGGCTCGCGGTGAACGCATAGGCGGTGAGCCCGAACGGCAGCCGGTTGGCCTGCGCGATCACCTCGTCGAAGCCGGCGAAGGGTTTGATCAGCGCAAGCGGCCCGAAAGGTTCGACATTGGCGGCGCGGCAGTCGTCGTGGAAATCCGTGATCACCGTCGGCTGCCAGAAGTACCCCGGGCGATCGAGCCGTTCACCGCCGGTCGCGATGTTCATGCCGCGCGCGCGGGCATCGTCCGCGAAGCCGGCCATGGCGTCGAGCCGCCGCTCGTTGGCGAGGGGGCCCATCCGGGTATCGGCGGCGAAGCCGTCGCCCAGCTTCAGGCTGCGGGCGGCCTCGACGAAGGTGGCGGTGAAGCGCCCGACGATCGATTCATGAACGTAGAAACGTGTCGGCGAAGTGCACACCTGACCGGCATTGCGATACTTGCTCGCCACCGCGGCCTTCGCCACGCTTTCCGGATCGGCATCGGCGAACACCAGGACCGGCGCGTGCCCGCCGAGCTCCAGGGTCGCGCGCTTCATGCCGCGAGCGGCGAGCTCGCCGATCTCGCGGCCGATCGCGGTCGAGCCGGTGAAGCTGACCATCCTCGTGACCGGCGATTCGAGCAGCAGGCGCGAGATCCGTCCCGGATCACCGAAGACCATGTTGAGCACGCCCGCCGGCAGGCCGGCCTCCTGCAGCGCCCGGGCGATCTCGATCGCCACCGCCGGCGTTTCCTCGGAAGGCTTGATCACCACCGAGCAGCCGGCGGCGAGCGCACCGCTGATCTTGCGCGCGGGCGTGATCGCCGGGGCGTTCCAGCCCGAGAACGCGGCAACCGGGCCGAAGGGTTCGAGCAGGACGAGCTGCCGGGTGCCCGGCGTGCGCGCGGGGATCAGGCGTCCGTAGAGACGCCGGGCCTCCTCGGCCGCCCATTCGAAGAGCTCCGCCGCGGTATCGACCTCGCGCTGCGCTTCCGGGTAAGGCTTGCCGAGCTCCCGGGTGATCAGGCCGGCAATGTAGTCGCGCCGCGCGCGCAGCCGGCCGCCGGCATCGCGCAGCACCCGCGCGCGCTCGGTCGGCGCGGCCCGGCGCCAGATCTCGAAACCGCGGGCGCTCGCATCGAGCGCCGCGGCGATGTCCGCATCGGTGGCTTCGGGCAGATCGCCGAGCACCGCCTCGGTCGCCGGATCGATGACCGGGCGGGTGGACCGGCCCTCGCCGCCGGTCCAGCGGCCGTCGATCAGCAGGCCGAGAACGGGGTAATCGCGCTTCGCCGCATCCATGCCGTTTACCCGCGCGCGCCGCGGATCCGCTCGAGGATCGGCAGGAGATGACCGATGAAGCGATCCGGATCCTCGCTCATCGGGAAGTGCCCCAGGCCCGGCATGATCTCGACCTCGGCGCCGGCCACCCGGCTGGCGACGTCGAGCGTCTCCTCCGGGGTGCAGGAGTAGTCGTACTCGCCCGAGAGCAGGTAGAGCGGGCAGGCGCCGGTATCGATGCGCTCGATCTGGCTGCGAATGTCGCCGTCGATCTTGTAGAAGTACAGATCGCCCTTGAACACCCCGGGCCCGCCCTGCATGTAGTGCCAGAGGGTTTCCCAGCGATGCTCGTCAGGCGAGGTCGGCGCGACCAGGCCGGAGACCACCGCCGCGCACACCTCGCCGCCATGGACGTCGGGCCGGTTCAGCCAGCCGAGATCGTAGTAGGGATCGACGTGAGCGCCGGCCTGCAGCCCGATCAGCGCCCCGAAACGGGTCGGGTGCTCGATCGCGAGCTTGAGCACGATGCGCCCGCCGATCGAGCAGCCGATGACCACCGGCTTCTCCAGACCGAGCGCGTCGCAGACCGCCAGCACGTTGTTCACGTAGGAGGCGGAGTCGAGCCGGTATTCCTCGTGCTGCCAGCCCGCCGGCGGCGAGGATTTGCCATGCCAGGGCAGGTCGAAGGCGATCACCCGGAAGTTCGCGAGAATTCGCGGATCGTTCATCAGGCCGCGATACTGCCGGGTGTCCGCGCCGGCGGTGTGCAGGCAGACCAGCGGGATACCCTGGCCGGCCTCCTCGACGTAGACGCGATGCGCCCTGCCCTCGATGTCCAGGCGCAGGTAGCGGCCGACGATGGGATCGAACCGCGCGGTCATCGTCCTGCCTCCACCGCATCCATGACCGTCACGAGCGGCGCGACCGAATCGAGCCGTCCGCTCGGGCGCAGCGAGGCTAGCAGTGCCTTGAAGTAGAAGAGATTGCCCATGAAGGGCCGGACATCCCCCTCGAGGCGCAGCGCCCGCCGCTTGATCATCGCCATCAGGTCGTGATGGCCCGGCGGCGGCAGCTCCTGCCAGAACATCGACCACTCATGCTCGCTCGCGCGCAGGGCGAAATCCCAGCGCGGCATCACGAAGGGACCGGGCACGACCGCTTCGACCCGTCCCTGATGGATGCGCACGATCCAGGATCTCGCCCCGACCTCGAGCAGGAAGCTGGTGTCCAGGTACCGGCCGCGATGCAGCAGGCCGGGATTGCGGTTGGCCACCTCGCCGAGGCGATCGATGGCGATGTCCGTCGTCATGGCCGGATGCCTCCGTCACTTCTTCACCAGGCTGCACTGGCTGTCCGCGAGCGGCATGAAGGAGCGCTCGCCGGGAACCGTCTGGACGATATCGTAGTAGTCCCAGGGATACTTCGACTCCTCGGGCTTCTTCACCCGGACGAGATACATGTCGTGCGACAGCTTGCCGTCGGGGCGCAGCGTCGCGTTGCGGGCGAAGGCGTCGTGGATCTTCATCGACCTGAGCGTCTTCATCACCTCGGCGACATCGTCCGATCCGGCTTTCTCGACCGCCCGCAGGTAGTTCAGCACCGCCGAGTACTGGCCGGCCTGCAGCGCGGTCGGCATCTTCTTGAAGCGCTCGAAGAAGCGGCGCGCGAAGGCGCGCGACTCCTCGTCAAGATCCCAGTAGAAGGTCTCGGCATAGTGCATGCCCTGAGCGTTCTTCAGCGTCAGGCCATGGACGTCGACGATGCTCATCAGCATCGAGACGAGCTGGTGCGATCCCGCCAGCCCGAATTCGGAAGCCTGCTTGATCGCGTTCTGCAGGTCGTTGCCCGCCGTCGCGAAGACGATCGCGTTCGCGCCGCTGCCCTGCGCGGTCAGCAACGGCGAGGCGAAGTCGGTGCCGGGGAACGCATAGCGACTCGCGCCGAGCACCTTGCCGCCGGCGGCGGTGATGAAGCTGGTGCCGTCGTTCTGCAGCGCGTGACCGAAGGAGTAGTCGGCTGCGATGAAGTACCAGCTCTTCGCGCCCAGCTCGACCAGCGGCTGGGTGCCGACCCTGGCGAGCACATAGGTATCGTAGACCCAGTGCACGTTCGTCGGCGCGCAGTCCTCGTTGCTGATCCGGGTGGCGCCGGCGCCGGTGACCATCGTCATGCGCCCCTTCTCGGCCGCGAGCTTGAGCGTCGCGAGCGCCACCGCGCTGTTGCCGAGCTCGGTGATCACGTCGACCCGGTCGCGGTCGAGCCATTCGCGGGCACGCGCCGAGCCGATGTCGGCCTTGTTCTGGTGATCCGCGGAGACGAGCTCGATCGGCTTGCCGAGCACCTTGCCGCCGAACTCCTCGATGGCGAGCTCGGTCGCGAGCACCGAGCCCGGGCCGACGTTGTCGACATAGGGACCGGACATGTCGGTGAGCACGGCGATCTTGACGACGCCGTCCGAGATGGCGGCATGGGCCTGCGGGCCGGCCGCCAGCGATGCCGCCAGCGAGCCGATCATGACGGCAAGCCTGCCGCGTGCGAACAAGGTCTTCCGGGAACCGGTCATGGGGATTCTCCTCCGTTCGGCGCGTCCGGCGGCGCCGGCGCGGATTCCTGGTTGGATCATGCGTCGGCCGCCTGGCCGGTACAATTTCCAATCACGCCCGCAGCCATTACCAGATTGCATATCAGAAGGCATGGCGAGACGCATACCCCCGCTCAATCCGCTGCATGTCTTCGAGGTCGTCGCCCGGGTCGGCAATCTCACGCGCGCCGCCGACGAGCTGCACATCAGCCAGTCGGCCGTCAGTCGCCAGATCGCGGTCCTCGAGGGCTATCTCGACGTCCGCCTGTTCCGTCGCGAGCGACGCGGCGTCTCGCTCACGCCCCAGGGCGAGGCCTACCTGCGCGACGTCGGGCCGGCCTTCGCCCTGATCGCGGCCGGTACCGAGCGGTTGGCGGCGGAGGCCGCCGGCGGCCCCCTGCGGGTGCGCTCCTACGCGACCTTCGTCGCCAAGTGGCTGCTGCGCCGCCTGCCGTCCTTCCAGGCGCGCCATCCCGAAATCGAGGTCCAGCTCACCACGGCGGTGCCGGAGGTCGATTTCGACAAGGATGCGGTCGACATCGCGATCCAGTTCGGCGACGGCCAATGGACGAAGGCCGAATCCGAGCTGCTGTTCTTCGACGAGATCGAGCCGGTCTGCAGTCCGGCGATATTGTCCGGCCGCACCGGTTTCGAGCAGATCGAGGACCTGCGCCGGCATCGCCTGCTGCATGCGCACTATCGCAAGGCGGACTGGCACGACTGGCTGGTCGCGGTCGGCCATCCCGACCTGCTCGACAGTCCGCTGCAGATGACCTTCCCGAGCTCGATGTTCGCCTACCAGGCGGCGATCGACGGCATGGGCATCGCGATCGGCCAGACCCGGCTCCTCGAGCAGGAATTCGCCGCCGGCCAGTTGGTCAGGCCTTTCGGCCGGCCGATCCAGCGCGAGGCCGCCTACTACATGCTGACCGCCGCCGGGCAGACCCCCATGCCGAAGGTGCGCGCCTTCCGACGCTGGCTGCTCGACGAGGTGCGCGCGGGCAACGCCTCATGATGCGCCGATCCCCCGCAACGCGGGAGGTGTTGCAAGGCTGGCGATGTGGGTTCGTTCATGCTAGATTACCGTAAATTCTCGGCGAGAATTTACGGTAATGCCATCCGAAACAGCCGCCACCGCCTTGATGCGAAAGCCTGCCGCGAAACGTGTGCAAGTCGAGGACCTCAGCGACGAGCAATACGTGCAGGCAGCCCTGGATGCCTTTCTCGGGAAGAGATCCAGTCCCGGACAGTTTCGCCAGCAGTCCACACTGGATCCGGCGCGTGCGCTGAGCCCCGAGGAACGGGATGCGCTCGATGCCGTGGGCATGCTGCCGGACGCCCGGACGGCGGCCGATGCCGAAGCCGCGCGCACGGACGCCCTGCACGTCTTTTTCCATGTCTTCGAGTCCGCGCTGACAACGGCGGAAGTTGCGCGGCAGCTCGGCAAGAATCCGTCACGCATTCGTCAGCGGGTCCGCGAAGGAAGCCTGCTGGCACTGGAAGCCAACGGCGAGATGCGCCTGCCGGCGCTGCAATTCCACAGGAAAGCCGAAGTCCCCGGTCTGGGCAAGGTGCTGCGCGCACTGCCCCCCGGGATCGACACGCTGGAGGCACTGTCGTGGTTCACTGCGCCGACTCCCGATCTGGCCGACGGCGACGCCAAGCCTCGCTCCCCGCGCGACTATCTGCTGCAAACGGGTGACGCTGCACCGGTGATCGGGATCGCGGAAGGTCTGGCGCGTGGCGAAGCTGGGTAAGCCACCTGCGGCCAGTGTTCTTCGCAATCTCGACCCGCCCTGGGCGAAGCTGCGAGCCGGCGAAGACAGACTCGCCCGGATTTACCATGCCAGCGGACCCCATCCAGTGGCATGGAACCAGTTCCGCACATGGGGGCCGGCCCGCAATGCACGCTTCGATCACCACCAGCCCGACGCTACCGGGAAGCCCCACGATCAATCCTGCGGAATTCTCTACTGTGCAATGCAGGGCATGACCTGCATTGCCGAAGTGTTCCAGGGTACTCGTGTCGTCAACCGCACCGACAACGACCCGTACCTGTGCGTGTTCTCGCCCGGACGGGATCTGAAACTGCTCGACCTGACCGGAGATTTCGCCACACGGATGGGCGCATCGCTGGCGATCCACTCGGGGCCGCGCAACCGGGCGCGAGGGTGGGCGCGCGCCCTGCATGACGCATTCGATCACGATGGACTGCTGTACCTGTCGTCGATGCATCCAGGCGCATCCGCCATCGCGCTCAACGAGCGGGCCGCAGACGCGATACCCGATGCGCCGCTGTCGAACCGCCCGCTGAGCGATCCATTGCTGACGGACGTGATCGACGCTCTGACGCGCAGGCTGGGGTATCTGAAGAGCTAGGCGGATGGCGAAGCGCCAGCGGCCGCCTCGGCCTGCGCCTGCACGGCTTCAGCGGCGAGGATCCCGGAGATCATCGCCGGCGCGACCCCGTAGCCCGGATAGCTGGTCTGGCCGGCAAGGAACAGGCCCTGGATCGGGGTGGCATGAGGGAACTGCTGCATCGGCCCGGCGGCAGGCGACAGGCCGTAGAGGGCGCCGTCGAAGAGGTTCATCCGCTCGGCGAAATGACGCGGGCCGCGCACCCGCCTGACCCGGACATCGAGCGGATGGAGGCGGGCAAGCGCCGCCTCGGTGGCCTCGGCGACCTTTCCCGTCATCTCGTCGGTCCAGGCCGAGACCGGCATGGCGGGGTCGACCGCGGCGAACATCTCCACCACGCTGCCGCCGGGCGGCGCGAGATCGCCGAGAACCCGGCTCGGCACGCTGTAGGCGAGCCATTCGACCCGCCCCGGCTGCGGGGCGACGAACTCGTGCTGGTGCTCCATCAGGGGAACATGATTGACCACGAAGGCCGGCGCATCGATCCGGCCGGCCAGGCCGAGCTGTATCGACACCGCCCGGTGCGACAGGCCGGCGCCACGCAGGCGGCGCGCGATGGAGACCGGCACCTGCGCCGGATCGATCATCTCGCCGAAGGTTGCCATGGCGCTGGCGGTGCACACGACGGTGCTCTCGACGAGCTGCTCGCCATCGGCAAGGGTGAGCGTGGCCACCCTGCCGTTGCCGATGCCGATGTGCGTCACGCGGGCGCCCAGGCGCAGCACTCCGCCGGCGGCCTCGAACTCCCGGCGCAGGGCTTCGGTGATCGCGCCCATGCCGCCCACCGGCAGATGGAATCCCTCGTCGAGCATCGCGACCAGGCCGAATATCTGCGCGATCGGCGTGGCATCGGCGGGCAGGCCGGTGTAGAGCGTGATCGCGGCGGCGGCCGCCCGGGTCTCCGGATCGCTGAACAGGCGCCGCAGCTCGGCGTCGAGCTTGCCGTGCAGCTTCGGCATCACCCGCCAGGCCTTCGACATCAGGCGCGGCGCCGACAGCGGCCAGGGCAGCAGCTCGTCGGCAAAGAGCCGCAGGATCGGTCGCCATTTCTCGAGGCACTGCCCGAGCTCGATCGCCAGCTTCTCGCTGCGCGCATCGCCGTCCTCGCCCGTCACCCGCGGCGGCTCGCCGTCGGGGAAGGACACGCAGGTTCCGCCCGGCAGGACGGTCGCCTGCGGTACGTCGATGCGCATCAGGGGCAGCAGCGCCTCGCGGTCGAGCCCGATGCGCCCGAAGGCATGGTCGAGCAGGCGGGGCAGCGCGATGTACATCGCGCCGTCGTTGAAGCGATAGCCGTCGATGTCGGTGGTGGCGCAGCATCCGCCGACCGAATCGCCCGCCTCGAGGAGCAGGACCTCCCTGCCCTGGCGACGAAGATGGATGGCCGCCGCAAGCCCCGCAAGGCCGGCCCCGATGACGACGGCGCGCTTCGATCGCATGGAATTCCCACCCCTGGCCCGATTGCACCGGATTCTACCGGGCGGCATCCGGCTGCCGTCCGGGGCGGTTTCTTGACCTGGTTCAATCCATATCTAGCGTCGACAAGGCATTCTTCGCCCCACATCTAGTGTTCGACGCCAAAAAGGTGTCTGACCTCAAGGAAGGAGCCAACCCTGATGGATGCCGCCGTCGCCAAGCCGGGAACCGACTATCGACCCCTGGTCGAGGTGGGGTCGTCGATCGACGAATACCTCTCGCGCGCCGACTGGCGGGTGAACGCCAATGCCAACCAGGGCTATTCGCTCGGCGGCCTGATCCTGAACGTGGCGGGCAAGGTCACGGCCAACTACTGGCTCTCGCATGTCTATACCGCCGAGATCGGGGCGGCCCATCGCAACGGCGACATCCACATCCACGACCTCGACATGCTGAGCGGCTACTGCGCCGGCTGGTCGCTGCGCACGCTGCTCGAGGAGGGGCTCAATGGCGTGCCCGGCAAGGTGGAGGCCGGCCCGGCGAAGCACATGTCCTCCGCGGTCGGGCAGATCGTCAACTTCCTCGGCACCCTGCAGAACGAATGGGCCGGCGCGCAGGCGTTCTCGTCGTTCGACACCTACATGGCGCCCTTCGTGCGCAAGGACGCGATGGACTACGCCGGCGTGCGCCAGTGCATTCAGGAGCTCGTCTACAACCTCAACGTGCCATCGCGCTGGGGCACCCAGACGCCGTTCACCAATCTCACCTTCGACTGGACCTGCCCCGAGGATCTGCGCGAGCAGGTGCCGCTGATCGGCGGCGAGGAGATGCCGTTTCGCTACGGTGCCCTGCAGGCCGAGATGGACCTCATCAACCGCGCCTACATCGACGTGATGACGACCGGCGACGCCATGGGCCGGGTGTTCACCTTCCCGATCCCCACCTACAACATCACGCCCGACTTCCCCTGGGAGAGCGAGAACGCCCAGCGCCTGTTCGAGATGACCGCGAAGTACGGCCTGCCCTACTTCCAGAACTTCATCAATTCGGAGCTGTCGCCCAACATGGTGCGCTCGATGTGCTGCCGGCTCCAGCTCGACCTGCGCGAGCTGCTCAAGCGCGGCAACGGCCTGTTCGGCAGCGCCGAGCAGACCGGCAGCCTCGGCGTGGTCACCATCAACTGCGCACGCCTGGGCCACCTGCACGCGGGCGACGAGGCGGCGCTCCTCGTCGCGCTCGACCGCCTGCTGGAGCTCGGCAAGCAGAGTCTCGAGACCAAGCGCGAGCTGATCCAGTCGCTCATGGACCAGGGGCTGTTCCCCTATACCCGCCGATACCTCGGTACCCTGCGCAACCATTTCTCGACGCTCGGCGTCAACGGCATCAACGAGATGCTGCGCAACTTCAGCGGTGACCGCCACGACATCACCACCGAGTGGGGCCACGGCTTCGCCCTGCGCCTGCTCGACCATGTACGCGAGCGCATCGTCGCCTTCCAGGAGGAGACCGGCCATCTCTACAACCTCGAGGCGACGCCCGCCGAGGGCACGACCTACCGCTTCGCGAAGGAGGACCGCAAGCGCTGGCCCGACATCCTGCAGGCGGGCACCGACGAGCAGCCCTACTACACCAATTCCTCGCAGCTGCCGGTCGGCTTCACCGACGACGCCTTCGAGGCGCTGGCCCGCCAGGAGGCGCTGCAGTCGAAGTACACCGGCGGCACCGTGCTGCATCTCTACATGGGCGAGCGGATCTCGAGCGGAGCGGCCTGCCGCGAGCTCGTCCGGCGCGCCCTGACCCGGTTCCGGCTGCCCTACATCACCATCACGCCGACCTTCTCCATCTGCCCGACCCACGGCTATCTCGCCGGCGAGCACCGGTTCTGCTCGAAGTGCGACGACGAGAGGCTGGCGGCGAAGCGACGGGCGTCGGCCCGCGACGCGACGGCACCAGCGGCTGCACCGGCCGCGCAATGATTCCCCCAACCCTGCTACGGAGACCGACCCATGAGCCACGAATCCGCCACCGAACTCGCCGCCCTCGCCCGGGCGCAGGTCCAGCTCACCGACGCCGAGCGTCAGCCCTGCGAGGTCTGGACGCGCGTGATGGGATATCACCGGCCGGTATCGAGCTTCAACGTGGGCAAGCAGGGCGAGCATCATGAGCGTCGCTTCTTCGCCGAGAAGCACTGAGCCCGCGCATTCGCGCCCCGGGAGGGCCGCGGATGCCCTGCGCATCGGCGGCTTCATCCCGCTCACCAGCATCGATTTCCCCGGGCGGCTCGCCGCCGTCCTCTTCTGCCAGGGCTGTCCCTGGCGCTGCGGCTATTGCCACAACCCGGAGCTGCTCGACGCCACCGTGCCGGGCGTGCTGCCCTGGAACGAGGTGATCGCGTTCCTGAAGCACCGCCGCGGCCTGCTCGACGGCGTGGTGTTCTCGGGCGGCGAGCCGCTGCTGCAGGCGGCGCTGCCCGCGGCGCTCGACGAGGTCCGCGCGCTCGGCTTCGAGACCGCGCTGCATACCGGCGGCATGTACCCGGATCGCCTCGCCGCGCAGCTGTCCCGGCTCGACTGGGTCGGGCTCGACATCAAGGGGCCCTGGGAGCGCATCGACGCCATCACCCGTTCACGACACAGCGCCGAGCGGGTGCGGGAATCGCTCGAGCACCTGCTCGCGAGCGGCGTGCCGCATGAATGCCGGACCACCTGGCATCCGGGGCTCTTCGGCGAGGCCGAACTGCTCGGCATGGCGCGGGATCTCGCCGGGCGAGGCGTCCGGCACTGGGTACTGCAAGCATGCAGGGACCCGGCCGTACCGGGCAGCGAAGCCGCGGTGGGTCGTCTTGCCGCCGCGATGCTCGACCGGCTGCGTGAAGGCTTCGAGCGCTTCGAGACCAGGACGCCCTAGCCGCGCGCCTTGTCCCAGACTGCGTGCGCGCGCGGCCCCTCGCCGTGGAACTCGGCCCGCAGCCGCTCGACGAGCTCGGCCACTGCCGGGATGTCGTCGATCAGGCCCACGCCCTGCCCCGCCGACCAGAGGTCACGCCACGGTTTCCTCGCCTCGAAGAGCTCGGGGGCGCTGCCGGGAAGCTCGGCGAGGCGGTCCGGATCGAAGCCGTTGTCGATGATGGACCGACGCATGAAATGACAGTTCACGCCGCGGGTGAAGACCGGCGTATAGACGATCTCCTGGCTGCCCGATGCGACGATCATCCGCTTGTAGGCGTCCGGGGCGATCGACTCGCGCGTCGCGATGAAGCGGGTGCCCATGTAGCAGAGATCGGCCCCCAGCGCGCGCGCGGCGCGAATGGCCGAGCCGTCGGTCACGGCGCCGCCGAGGACCACGACGCCGTCGAAGAAGCGGCGCACCTGCGGCAGGAAGGCGAACGGGCTGAGCACCCCGGAATGACCGCCACCGCCGCCGCAGATGAGCACCAGGCCGTCGACGCCGGCCTCGACCGCCTTCTCGGCGTGGCGCAGGGTGGTGACGTCGTGGAACACCAGCCCTCCCCAGCCGTGCACCTCACGTACGATCCCGGTGGGATCGCCCTTGACGGTGATCACCAGCGGCACGCGCCGGCGCCGGCAGAACTCGAGGTCGCGCACGTAGCGCGGCGTATCCCCGCGCTGGCGTGAAGGTGCGCCGATGTTGGCGGCTACCGGTCCGGTCGGCAGGCCGGTCCGGCGCCGGTAGGCATCGAGGCGTTCGTCGATGCGCCCGAGCCAGTCGTCGAATTCCTCGGGGGAGCGGGTCGAGCTCGATGCGGCGACGCCGGCGATGCGGGCCTCGGCCGCCGCGGCGACCAGGTCGGGGCCCGTCACCAGGAACATGGGCGCCGCGATCACGGGCAGGACCATGTCGCCGAGCAGGGCGCGCGCTGCATCGAGTCGATGGGAAGGCTTGTCGATCTGGTTCATGTCCATGGCATGCGGCAGACGGAATCCGGAACCCGCGAACGTACCGGGCATCGTGCTCAGAGTGCGGTATCGCCACCCAGCAGCTGACGGACGATCTGGCGTCGCAGGATCTCGTTCGAACCGTCGGCCACGTTGATCTTGCGCATCGTGATGTAGGCGTCGGTCAGGAACATCTCGTTGGTCATGCCGATGGCGCCGTGGGTCTGGATCACCCGGTCGATCGCCTTGACCCCGGCCTCGACGGCGAAGGCCTTGGTCATCGAGAGCTCCTTGATCGCCGGCAGGCCACGGTCGATCAGCTGGGCGACGTTCAGGCTCATCAGGTGGGCCGCATGGATCTGCATCGCCGATTCGGCCAGGGGGAAGGTGACGCCCTGGTATTCGGCGATCGGCTTGTCGAAGGCCTTGCGGATCTTGGCGTACTCGAGCGCCATCTCCAGCGCCCAGCGACCGATGCCGACGACGCGGGCCGAGTTGTAGATGCGCCCGAGGTTGACTCCCAGCATCGCCGTCGCGAAGCCGCGGTGCAGCTTCCCGACCAGCTGGTGGGGTTCGAGCCGGATGTCGTCGAAGTGCAGCACGGCCTCGTCGCCGCCCGGGCTGCCCCACATCCGGATGACCTTCTCGATGACGAAACCCTTCGACTTCGTGGGCACGAGGAAGGTCGAGATGCCGCCGGCGCGCTGCGCTGCCCGCTCGGGATCGGTCACCGCGAACACGACGACATAGTCGGCATGCGGGCTGTTGGTCGTCCAGATCTTGCCGCCGCTCAGGCGCCAGCCGTCGCCGTCGGCGACCGCGCGCGTCCTGATGGCGGCCGCGTCGGATCCCGCGCCGGGCTCGGACAGCCCGAAGCACATCGTGGTCTCCCCGGACATCAGCCCGGGCAGGTAGCGCTCCTTCGCTTCCTCGGTCATGTCGCGCAGCACCGGGCTCGGCCCCTTGGCCCAGTGGCTGACCATCTGGTGGCCGAGCCAGTGCTTCATGCCGCAGCTGCGGAAGATCTCCTCCCAGACGGCGAAGTACGCGACCAGGCCGAAGCCGCCGCCACCGATCTCGGTCGGTGCGCAGAGGCTGTAGAAACCGGCCTCGGCCGACGCCTTGCGCACCTCGCTGACGAGATTCCAGACCTCGGGCGTGAAGCGCCCGTCCTCGAGGTAGAGGCGCCGCTGATCGGTGAGCAGCTTCTCGTGCTTCTCGTGGCGCGGCAGGACCTCGCGACGAATGAACATCCTCACCCCCTCGAGGATCGCCTTCAGGTCCTCGGGGTACTCGTACGCGATCGCGGTCATGCAGGAACTCCTTGCCTGGAAAATGGTCGATGTGGTCCGATGGCGCGCGCAGATCAGGTCTGCGCCATGTCGGTCCCGGAGGCGGCCGGCGCGCGCCGCCGCTTCGGCCAGAGGCCGATGATGAAGATGAGGGCGGTCAGGCCGAGCATCCCGATGGCGATGGGGCTGCCGACGAAGATCGCCAGGCTGCCGTCGGAGATGCCCAGGGCCTGGCGCACCGAGGTCTCGAGCAGCGGGCCGAGCACGAAGGCGAGCAGCAGTATCCCGAGGTCGAAGCGAAGCCGGCGCAGCACGTAGCCGATGAAGCCGAACGCGACCGCCATCGCCACGTCCATCGGCTCGCTGTTGGCCGAATAGACCCCGATCACGCAGATCACGAGGATGATCGGCCCCAGGTACGCGCGCGGGATGTCGAGCACCCGGATCAGCAGGCCGATCAGGGGCAGGTTGAGCACGAGCAGCATGATGTTGCCGATGTACATGCTGGCGACGACGCCCCAGAACACCTCCGGCTGGCGGTCGAGAATGGTCGGCCCGGGCGCGACGCCGTGGATCATGAAGGCTCCCAGCAGCAGGGCCGTGATCGCGTTCGAGGGCAGGCCCATCACCAGCAGGGGCACGAAGGCGCCGGTGGTACCGGAATTGTTGGCCGACTCGGGCCCGGCGAGTCCCTCGACCGCCCCCTTGCCGAACTCCTCCGGGCGCTTCGAGAGCCGTCGCTCGACTGCGTAGGACATGAACGAGGCGAGCACGCTGCCGCCGCCCGGCAGGGTGCCGAGCAGGAAGCCCAGCACCGTGCCGCGGGCGACCGGAGCCACCGAGCGCCGGGCCTCCTCCCGGTTCGGCATGAAGGCGGCGATCCCCGAAGGCGGCCGGATGATCTTCAGCGCCTCGGGCCTCTGCAGCGCCATCGAGATGACTTCCGAGATGCCGAACAGGCCGATCGCGAGGGCGACGAGCTCGATGCCTCCGGCCAGGCCGTAGACGTCGAAGTTCAGTCGCGGGGTCGAGTTCATCGGATCGAGGCCGACGCTGCCGAGCACCAGGCCGAGGCAGGCCATCAGCAGGCCACGCAGGAGCGAGGCGGACGAGAACAGCGAGACCAGGGCGAGCCCGGCCAGCATCAGGGTGGCGTACTCGGCGGGCCCGAACTTGAGAATGAGCGCGGCCAGCGGCGGCGAAAGGAAGGAGATCGCGATGACGCCGACGGTGCCGGCAACGAAGGAGCCGATGGCGGCGATGCCCAGCGCCGCCCCGGCCCTCCCCTTGCGCGCCATGGCATGGCCGTCCAGGCAGGTGACGACCGTCGAGGCCTCGCCCGGCACCCGCATCAGCACCGATGTCGCGGTGCCCCCGTAGGCAACGCCGTAGTAGATGCCCGAGAGCATGATGATCGCCGAGGTCACGTCCATCTTGAACGTGATCGGCAGGAGGATGGCGATGGTGGTGAGCGGACCCAGCCCGGGCAGGATGCCGACCACCGTGCCGAGGAACACGCCGGCGAAACAGTAGAACAGGTTGTGCAGCGTGAGAACCGTGGCGAAGCCGCCCATCAGGCCGTCCATCAGAGGCCTCCCGAGCGCACCAGGCGCAGCAGCAGGTCGTCGATCGGGCCGGCCGGCAGCGAGACATGCAGCAGGCCGCCGAAGCAGGCGACGACGACCGTCGCGACGATCGCGCCGGTCAGGACGGCGCTCCCGAGGGACTTGCCCTCGGCCACCCGCATCAGGAAGACGATGAGGCCGAACGCCGTCAGCCAGAATCCCGCCCAGGCGACCGCCGGGACGACGGCGACCAGGGCGAGGAGATAGTGGTGGAACGTCCGCCGATCCTCGGGAGCGGCACCGAAATAGTCGGCCACGCCCTCGTCCTCGGACGGGCCCGATTCGCGCCGCGGCAGGACCAGGCACAGCACCGCCAGGCCGATCATGGCGATGCCCACCACCCGCGGGAACATGGCCGGCCCGGGACCCGAGAAGTTCCACATGTCCAGGCCCACGGTCTGCCAGATCGCCACGGCGCCGACCGCCGCCATGGCAACCAGGCCCCAGCGTTCACCCTGTCTCATCGGTCCGGTCCGTTCACGACTTCTTCAGGAGATTGTTCTCCTTGAGCACTTCGTGGATGTCGGGCTCCATCGACTTGAGCAGCGCTTGGAAATCCGCGCCGCTGCGATACTTCCCGACCACGCCGAGGTTGCGGAACTGCTGCTGCAGCTCGGGATCGGCCAGGCTCGCCTCGATGGCATCCTGCAGCCGGGCGCGGATGGCCGGATCGGTGCCGGCCGGAACGGCGTAGCCCAGCGGGCCCCGGGTGGCAGCATCGAAGCCATGCTCGCGGATCGTCTTCACGTCCGGGTACTCGGTCCAGCGATCGTCGGAAGCCGACGCGATCAGGCGCAGCTTGCCCGCCTCGATCTGCGGGATCATGCCGGTCGCGCTCTGCAGGCAGGCATCGACGTGGCCGCCAACGGCCTGGGCGACCGAATCGACCTCCCCCTTGAAGACGATCCAGCGGAAGTTCGCGCCGGTAAGCTTGCCGAGGCGATACATGGATGTCAGGTTGGTGGGACTGGTCGATGCGAAGGTCACCTGGCGGCTGCGTCCGAGCGCGATGAAGTCCTCGAGCGTGCGCACCGGCGAGTCGGCGCCCACCCCGAGGCCGTAGCGGAACTCGGCCACCTGGGCGATCAGCTCGAAGGATTCCCACGGCCTGTACGGCACATTCATCAGGTGGGGCGACGCGACGATGGACGAGCTGCCGATCAGGCCGATCGTATAGCCGTCCGGCTTCGCCGCCGCGAGTTGCGCCGGCCCGAGCGTGCCGGCGCCGCCCGGCACGTTCTTGACGATGATCGTCGCGCCGAGCTTGCGGCCGAGCACTTCGGCGATCGCGCGCGAGGTCAGATCGGTCGCGCCGCCGGGTGCGAAACCGTTGATCAGGGTGATCTCCCGCTCCGGCCAGCCGCTCGCGCGGGCGAGGCCCGTCTGCGCCAGGACGGCTGCGGCCGGTACCGCGGCGGCGGCCTTGAGGTACTTGCGTCGATTCATGGTCCGGGTCTCCTCTCTTGTCTCGATCCGATGGAACAATGGCTTGCGTTCACTGGCCCGGCGATGGATCGCCCGCCACGGGCTGGTCCTTGTCCATCGCGTCCCAGTCGAACAGGGATGGCTGCCGCGTGACGAAACGCTCCACCGCGGCCCGGTGGTATTCCCCGCCGCGGGCCGTCGCCTGGGCATACGCCTCGAGCTCGAGGATCGTGCGCGCGTCGAGGTGGAAGGACTGGTTCAGGATGTTCTTCGACAGGCCGATGGCGTTGGTGGGCGCCCGGCAGAACCGCCGGGCCATCGCCATCGCCGCGCCCATCAGCTGCGCCTGCGGATGTACCGAGTGCACGATGCCGAGGCGGCAGGCTTCCTCGGCGCGGATCCGCCGGCCGGTGAACATGATCTCCTTCGCCCGCTGCAGCCCCACCAGGCGCGGCAGCAGGAACAGGCCGTTCCAGTCCGGCACCAGGCCGATGCGCACGAAGCTCTGGATGAAGAAGGCCCGGTCGCTCGCCAGGATGAAATCGCCGGCCAGCGCCAGGTTGAAGCCGGCACCGGCCGCCGCGCCGTCGACGGCGACGATGACCGGCATCTCGAGGTTCATCAGGTCGGTCAGGCGGTTGTGCGCCTCGCGCAGGCGGCCACGCGATGCGTAGGTCGAGTTCTCGCCGCGACGCTCGTGCATCGCCTTGACGTCGCCGCCGGCGCAGAAGGCGCCGCCCGCGCCCGTCAGCACCAGCGCCTTGATCGTCGTGCCTGCCTCGGCCTTGAGGATCGCGAGCGCCGCGTCGAGGTCGCGGCGCATCGGGATCGACAGCGCATTGCGCGCTTCCGGCCGGTTCAGGGTCAGCGTCG
Organism: Burkholderiaceae bacterium; assembly: GCA_023954135.1. Lineage (GTDB taxonomy): Bacteria > Pseudomonadota > Gammaproteobacteria > Burkholderiales > Burkholderiaceae_E > JAMLIN01. Next base: position 69,158 of record JAMLIN010000004.1, read on the forward strand.
CGACCTCGTCGCTGACCTCGAAGCGGATCTGTTCGAATTCCATCGGAACCTCCTGCTTCAGTCGCGGTCGGAGAGAAGCTCGGCGTCGTGCTCGCCCAGCCGGGGCGCCGGCCGGTACGAAGCCGGACGGGCTCCGTCGAAAGACAGCGGCAGCCCCATGAAGCGCGCATCGCTGCCCTCGAAGGAGTCGAACGCGTCGAGGGCGGCGACATGGGGGTGCTCGAGCATGGTGCCGATGTCGTTGACCGGCGCGCAGGGCACGCCGGCCGCTTCGAGACGCTGCACCCAGGCCGACGTGCTGTCGGCCGCCAGGATCGGCTCCATCATCCCGTAGAGCAGGTCCTTGTTGCGGACTCTGGCCTGGGCGGTGCGGAAACGATCGTCCTGCGCCCATTCGGGATGCCCCATGGCTCGCGCCAGCTTCACGACCAGGCGGTCGTTCGCCGCGACGATGACGATCTCGCCGTCGCTGGTGGCGAACACCTGGCAGACCACCACCCGCGGCGTCCCGGAACGGGTGCGCTGCGGCAGCTTGCCGGTGGAGGTGAAGTTGCCCACGTGCTGCATCAGGATGCCCAGCGCGGTCTCGATCAGCGATGCCTCGACCAGGCCGCCCTGCCCGGTGCGCTCGCGTCGCATCAGCGCGCCGAGGCAGCCGAGCGCCATCCAGACGCCGGTGCCCATGTCGAGGATGGAGCTGCCGATGCGCGAGGGCCGCCCCTGCTCGTCGCCGTTGATGCTGAAGATGCCCGAGAACGCCTGCACGACCTCTTCGTAGCCCGCCTTGCGGCTCAGCTCGCCCTTGCGCCCGAAGGCGCTGATCGATCCGTAGACCAGGCGCGGGTGGCGCGCGAGCAGGACGTCGGGGCCGAGGCCGATCTCTTCCATCGAGCCGGGCCGCAGGTTCTCGACCAGCACGTCGGCCTCGGCGACGAGAGCGGCCGCCTGCGCGATGCCGGTCGGATCCTTGAGGTCGATCGCGACACTGCGCTTGGTGCGGTTCATCGCGTTGAAGACCACGCTCGAGTCGCGGATGAACGGCGGGCCCCAGGCGCGGCAGTCGTCGCCGGTGCCCGGACGCTCCACCTTGACGACGTCCGCCCCCAGCCATCCGAGGATCTCGCCTGCATAGGGACCGGCGAGGTTCTGCGTGAACTCGACGACCCGGATGCCCTTCAATGCGTCCATTGGTGCTCCATGGTGTTCATGTCCCGATCGGTATCCATCGTTCGATCCGTCGCGCCGGGGCGCGTCAGCGCAGCCCGACCGCACGGGCGATCATGTTGCGCAGCATCTCTGTGGTGCCGCCGCGCAGCGAGAACGACGGCGCCTGCAACAGGGTGTGGCCCAGCACCACCTGAAAGCCGGCGAGCGCCTCGGATGCGCGGCCGGAATCGACCAGCAGGCGTGCGATCTCCGGTATCTCCTGCTCCAGGGCGGTGCCGAGGTCCTTGACGAGCGCCGCCTGCATCGCCATGTCCGCGCCGGACTGCAGCAGCCCCGCCACCGAGCGCGAGAGCCGGCGCAAGGTGATGATGTGCGCAGCCAGGCGCCCGATCGCGACGGCGGCGCGCTCGGAGGGCGGCAGCTCCCCGAGGACCCGGACGAGCTCGACGAGCAGGGTGAAGGACGACAGGAATCGCTCCGGGCCGCTACGCTCGAAGGCGAGCTCGCTCCCCACCTGGCGCCAGCCCTGGCCGAGGGACCCGACCAGGGCATCCTCGGGCAGGAAGGTGTCCTCGAAGACGACTTCGTTGAAATGGTGCTCGCCGTTCATCGCCAGGATCGGACGGATCGCGACCCTTGCCCGCGCGAGGTCGACCAGGAACTGGCTGAAGCCGGCATGCCGGTCCTCGCTCGGCGCGTCGCTGCGGCAGAAAAGGATCATGTAGTTGGCACAGTGCGCCTTCGATGTCCAGATCTTGGTGCCCGTCACCGCGAAGCCACCCTCGACCCGCCGCGCCCGGGTGCGGATCGCGCTGATGTCCGAGCCCGAATCGGGCTCGCTCAGGCCGATGCAGAAGCTGCATTCACCGCGGGCAATGCGCGGCAGGATCGATTCGCGCTGCTGCTCGGTCCCGAACTTCAGCAGCAGCGGACCGCTCTGGCGCTCCGCGATCCAGTGCGCGCTGACCGGGGCCCCGGCCGCGAGCATCTCCTCGAGCACCACGTAGCGCTCGAGCGCGCTGCGCTCGGCGCCACCATAACGCCTGGGCCAGGTCATGCCGATCCAGCCCCGGGCGCCGATCGCGCGGCTGAACGCCGGATCGAACCCGGACCAGGACTGCGCCCGCTCGGCGGGGCTGCGTCCGGCCAGGGCGGTGGCGAGGAACTCGCGCACCTCATGGCGCAGCGCCTCGGCGGCCTCGCTGGGGGCCGGCAGGGGAAAGTTCAGGCTCATGCCGCGGTGATCTCCGCCCACAAGCGGTCCGGCCCGGCGGCGATCATCCGCCGCCCGAGCCGGGCCGACCAGAACGCCTCGCCGCCGAACTCGTCGCGCCAGGACCACAGCCGACGCGTATACAGGTTCAGATCGTGCTCACGGGTATAGCCGATGGCGCCGAGCACCTGGTGGGCGATCGCGGCGGCGAGCCCCGCCGCCTCGCCGCTGCGGATCTTGGCGGCGGCGATCGTCGGCGAATCGTCGCGCCCGAGCGCCTCGATCCCGCCTTCCGCAGCGGCCACCGCCGCGGCGACCTGCTCCACGAGCCGGGCGATCGCATGCTGGATGGCCTGGAAGCCCGCCAGCTTGCGGCCGAACTGCTCGCGCAGCCCGGCGTAGTCGATGACCATGCCCTGGATCGTGCGCAGTGCACCGGCCATCTGCGCACTGCGCATCACCGCGCAGGCGCCGAGCAGGGCATCGGCCGAAAGCGGCGCCGGCGCCAGCGCCAGCTTCGGCGTGGCATCGGACACCAGCGTGTCGCGCGGCTCGCCCGCCAGGTTCACGCCGGCCTCGATGCGGCAGGCCGCCGGATCGAGAAGGACGAGCTGCGGCGCATCGTCGGCCTCCACGATCGCGACGACCCCCTGGGCACGCGTCGCATGGGGTACGCCGACGAGCCGGCCACAGACACGGCCGTCGCGCAGGCGAAGCGGCGCGGGCGACGCCGCGCTGGCGATCGTCAGGATGCCGTCCGGCGCCTTGATTCCCGCCCGCGCGAACAGGCTGCGCGCCAGCATGGTCTCGGCCGCCGGCACCGGCAGCGCCAGCTCGCCGAAGGTGGACATCATGGACCAGGCGTCGTCCGCCGGGATGCCGGGGCCGCCCAGGACTTCGGGCAGCAGGCCCGACAGGATTCCCGCATCCTCCAGCGCCGTCCACAGCGCCTGCGGCCATTCGCCGCCGTCGGTCCGGCGCCGGACGTCGCCGGCGAGATGGTCGCGGCAGATCCTGCCGACGGTCTCGTTCAGTGCATCGCGCAGCGTGTTCGATGAAGGGGTCATGTCTCCGGATCCGGGCCGCCCGCCGTTCGATGCGGGCGTTCTCTCCTGTGCGATCCAGTATTGCATGGGCCATTCGACGTTTGATCGGGGTAGGATGGCGCAGCGGAAGATTTCACATATGTGAACAGGCGTGCATGAACGCGCCCGCCGGTACGGCGGGCGCCACGGCTGAACGAGGAGGACGGAATGGTCAAGTCGGCACGGCGCGCGCTCGAGATCCTGGAACGCTTCGAAGCGCTGCAAAGGCCAGCCAGCGTCGGGGAGATCGCCACCGAGCTCGGCTATCCGGTATCGAGCACATCGGTCCTGCTGCGCACGATGGAGGAGCTCGGTTACCTGAGCTACGACGCCCATTCCCGGCAGTTCGCGCCAACGGTGCGCGTCGGCTTCATGGGCGACTGGATTCTGAACGGGCATCCGGGCCGCGCCCGGCTCAAGAGCCTGCTGCACGACGCCCGTCGGCTCACCGCCATGACCGCCTTGCTCGCCACCCGCAACGGACTCGACGCGCAGTACCTGTTCGTGCTCCGCGCGCAGGAAATGAACTTCGAGAGCCGGCGCCCCGCCATGGGCACGATCCGCTCGATCCTGACCGCGTCGCCCGGCATCATGCTGCTGGCGGAACTGCCCGATGCCCAGATCGAGCTCATCGTGCGCGGCGTGAAGGCGACCCAACGCACGAGCGCATCGCTCGAGCAAGTCATGAATTCGGTCGACGATGCCCGCCGGCTCGGCTACGCCTGGAACGTCGGTCCGCGCTTTCCCGACGTCGGGTCGGTGAGCATGCGCCTGCCGATCGACGACATGTTCGGCAAGCCCCTGGTGATGAGCGTCGCGGGAGCGGGCACGACGATCGCGGCCGAGCATGCCCGCATCGCCGGCGTCCTGCGCCGGCTGGTCAACCGTTTCCGCCGTCGGCTAGCGGACCCGTCCGGGGTCGCGACGCGCCGGTCGCGCCCGCGTCCGACCTGAAGACCCCACCGGCGTCGCTGACGAGCGTCAAGCCGTTCGTCGGGCCTTGCGATAGAGTGATTCCGTACACCGGCTCCGGGAGCCCGACATGGAACACACCGCCTCCCCCACCGAAAAGCTCGACACGCTCGCCCATGCCGCGATGGCGCGGATGACCGGCTCCCTGTCGCCGGTCTCGGGCCTGCTCGCCTGGCAGGACTGGTGGGCCCATCTCGCGACCTCGCCGGGCAAGCGGCTGGAGCTCGCGCAGCTCGCGCTGACGCAGGCCATGGCCCTGATGCACCATCTCCAGGAGCGCCTGCTCGCCCCGCCCGGCGATGCGCGCCGGCTCATCGAGCCGCCCGCGCTCGACCGGCGCTTCCGGGATCCGGCCTGGCGGAACTGGCCCTTCCACCTCTGGCACCAGACCTTCCTGCTCAACCAGGCCTGGTGGGATGCCGCCACCCGCGACATCGCCGGCGTGGACCCGCATCACCAGAAGGTGGTGGCGTTCTGGGCCCGGCAGTGGCTCGACATGTTCTCGCCGGGCAACCAGCTCGCCACCAACCCCATCGTGCTCGGGCAGACGCTGGCCGAGGGCGGCGCCAATCTCCTGCGCGGGGCGCAGCATCTCGCCGAGGACATGGCGGCCCTCGCCGCCGGCACCGGCCCGACAATCCCGGAAGGCTTCGCCGTCGGCAAGGACCTCGCCATCACCCCGGGCGAGGTGATCCTGCGCAACCGGGTGATGGAGCTGATCCAGTACCACCCGACCACCGCCGCGGTGCATCCCGAGCCGGTGCTGCTGGTGCCGGCCTGGATCATGAAGTACTACATCCTCGACCTGTCGCCGCACAACTCGCTGGTGAAGTACCTCGTGGAACAGGGCCATACCGTGTTCTGCATCTCCTGGAAGAACCCCGGCGAGGCCGAGCGCGACCTCGGCATGGAGGACTACCTGCACGACGGCTTCCTTGCCGCCCTGGATGCCGTCAATGCCGTATGCCCGAAGGCCCGTGTGCATGCGACCGGCTACTGCCTCGGCGGCACGCTGCTCGCGATCGCCGCAGCGGCAATGGCGCGCGACGGCGACGATCGGCTGGCGAGCGCCACCTTCTTTGCGGCGCAGACCGATTTCAGCGAGCCGGGCGAGCTGGGCCTTTTCATCGACGAGAGCCAGGTCAGCCTGCTCGAGGCGCAGATGGCGCAGACCGGCTACCTGCGGGCCAGCCAGATGGCGGGCGCCTTCCAGATGCTGCGCTCCTACGATCTGCTCTGGTCGCGGATGGTCAACGAGTACCTGCGCGGCGAGCGAACCCCGCTGTTCGACCTGATGACCTGGAACGCCGACGCCACGCGCATGCCGGCGAAGATGCACTCGCAGTACCTGCGCCGGCTGCTGCTCGACGACGACCTGAGCGAGGGTCGCTATCCGGTCGATGGCCAGCCGGTGTCGCTGGGCAGCCTGCGCCTGCCGATCTTCATGGTCGGCACCACCACCGACCACGTGGCGCCCTGGCGCTCGACCCACAAGCTGCACTACCTCAGCCCGGCCGAGATCACGTTCGCGCTCACCAGCGGCGGGCACAACGCCGGCATCGTCAATCCGCCCGGGCCGGATTCGCGCCGGCGCTACCAGATCCTGCGCCGCGAAGCGGGCGGGGCCTATCTCTCCCCCGACCACTGGCTCGAAGCCGCGCCCACCCACGCCGGCTCCTGGTGGCCCGCTTGGCAGCAATGGCTCGCCGAGCGCTCCGGCAAGCAGGTGAAACCGCCGCGCATGGGTACCGCGACGTACAGGCCGATCGACAAGGCGCCCGGACGCTACGTCATGGAGCGCTGAGCCGGCTACAGCGGCCGACGCGGTGGTCGTTCCCGCGCGAGCCCCGACGGCGGGCTTCGCCGGGCTCGCGACCTACGGGCGCTTTCCGTCCAACCTGACCATGCCGGCCGCGGCCGTCTGGTGGCTGGCGGCGTCGATCAGGATGAAGGCGCCCGTGCTGCGCTGCTCGTCGTAGTCGTCTAACGCCAGCAGGTCGCGCGCATGGACCCGGACCCGGCCGATGTCGTTCGCGTCCAGCCCGGACTGCCCGGGCACCACTCGCAACTCATGGATGTCGCGCCGCGAGACGACCGCCTCGATGCGCGCCTGCGTGACGCGCGAGCCCTGCTTGAGCAGGTACCAGCGATCCGGATTCAGGGCCTTGCGGTCCAGCCAGCAGAGGTCGGCCTCGAATCGCCGGGACACGACGGGCGGCGTCCGCCCGCCCACCAGCAGGTCGCCTCTCGATACATCGACCTCGCGGTCGAGCACGACCATGATGCTGTCGCCCGGGTGGGCGATCTCCAGCGCTTCGTCGCCGCGCCGCAGGGCCTGGATGCACGCCGATTCCCCGCTGGGCAGCACCTGAACCGTGTCGCCGATCCGCCAGCTTCCGCCATGGAGCTGCCCGGCGTAGCCGCGGAAGGCCCGGGCGGTGCTGCCTTCATGGCGAGCCACCCATTGCACGAAGAAGCGCGCCGCATCCCGGGAGGCCTCCTCGTCGGACGGCAGGGATTCCAGCAGCGGCAGCAGCGGCAGGCCCTCGTGCCAGGCCATGTGCCCGCTCGCCCGCACCACGTTGTCGCCGGTGAGCGCCGACAGCGGCACGCACTGCAGCGACCGGATGTCGAGCCGACGCGCCAGGTCGTCGCACGATGCGCGGATCCGCTCGAAGACGGATCGATCCCAATCGACCCGATCCATCTTGTTGACCGCCACGACGATATGCCGCAATCCCAGCAGCCGCGCCAGGGTGGCGTGGCGCTTGGTCTGGGGAAGCAGCTCGCCATCCGCGACCCTCGCGGCATCCACCAGGACGATGGCGACATCGGCCGTCGATGCGCCGGTGACCATGTTGCGGGTGTACTGCTCGTGGCCGGGCGCATCGGCGATGATGAACTTGCGCGCGGGCGTGGCGAAATAGCGGTAGGCGACGTCGATCGTGATCCCCTGCTCGCGCTCGGCCTCCAGGCCATCGGTGAGCAGGGCCAGGTCGAGCCCCTGGTCAGGTGCCCGCGAGTAGCGCGACCCCGAGATGGCGCTCAGCTGGTCGGCGAACACGCCCTTGCTGTCGAGCAACAGGCGCCCGATCAGCGTCGACTTGCCGTCGTCGACCGAACCCGCGGTGACCAGGCGCAGGACGCCCGCGTCGCCGGACCGGGGCCAGAGCTCGTTCAGCGCGTTCATCAGAAATACCCCTGCTTCTTGCGGCGCTCCATGGACGCCTCGGACACCTGGTCGTCCATGCGGGTCGCGCCGCGCTCGGTGATGTCGGTGATCGCCGTCTCGGCGATGATGTCGGCGGGCGTGCCGGCGATGGATGCCACCGGGCAGGTGCAGGAGATGTCGCCCACGGTCCGGAAGCGCACCGGCAGGCGCTCCACCACCTCGTCCGCGCGCGCCGGCGTGAGCGCGGTCACGGGAACGAGCAGCCCGTTGCGCCGGACCACCTCGCGCACGTGGCTGTAGTAGAGCGACGGCAGGGCGAGCCCTTCGCGCTCGATGTACTGCCAGACATCGAGCTCGGTCCAGTTCGAGATCGGGAACACGCGGATGTTCTCGCCCGGATGAACCCGCGTGTTGTACAGGTTCCAGAGCTCGGGACGCTGGTTCCTCGGATCCCACTGGCCGAACTCGTCGCGAAAGGAGCAGATGCGCTCCTTGGCGCGAGCCTTCTCCTCGTCGCGGCGCGCCCCGCCGATGCAGGCGTCGAAACGGAGCTCGGCGATCGCTTCGAGCAGCGTCGTGGCCTGGGCCGCGTTGCGCGAGTCGTTCTCCCGATGCAGCACCACCGTGCCGCGCGCGATGGAATCCTCCACCTTGCGCACCAGCAGGACTTCGCCCAGCTCCGCAGCGCGCCGGTCGCGAAACGCGATCACCTCCGGGAAGTTGTGGCCGGTATCGACGTGCAACAGCGGGAAGGGAAACTTCGCTGGCCGGAAGGCCTTCTCGGCCAGGCGCAGCAGCACGCAGGAATCCTTTCCCCCCGAGAACAGCAGCACCGGCCGTTCGCATTCGGCCGCGACCTCGCGCAGGATGTGGATCGACTCGGCTTCCAGCCAGTCGAGATGGGTTCGTTGCGACATCGATGCGCTGTTCATGGCTTCAGACGGATGCAGGGGTGGAGGGCTGCGCCTGCGCGGCCTCGTTGGCGGCCAGGTGCAGGCCGCACTCGCGGCTATCGCTGCGCTCCCACCACCAGCGGCCCGCCCGGACGTCCTCGCCGGGCCGTACCGCGCGCGTGCAGCACTCGCAGCCGATGGAGGGATAGCCGCGATCGTGCAGCGGGTTGTACGGCACGCCGAGCGCGCGTGAGATGGCCCAGACGTCCTCGGTGCTCCAGTGCGCGAGCGGGTTGTACTTGCGCAGGCCGAAGGCCTCGTCCCACTGCGACTCGGGCAGCTCAGCGCGGGTGACCGACTGCTCCCGGCGCTGTCCCGTGATCCACGCCGAACGCCCGGCGAGCGCGCGGCGCAGGGGCTCGACCTTGCGTATGCCGCAGCAGGCCTTGCGCAGCTCCACGCTTTCGTAGAACGCGTCGGCTCCGTGGGTGTCCACGTAATCGCGTATCGCGTCGGATTCGGGGTGCACGACCTGCACCTCGATGCCGTACCGCTCCCTGATCGTGTCGATCATCGACAGGGTCTCGGCGTGCAGCCGGCCGGTGTCCAGCATGAAGACGCCCAGGCGCTGCGGCGACTGCATCATCGCGTGGATCAGCAAGGTGTCTTCCACGCCCATGGACGAGGCGACGAGCGTATCCGGGTGGGCGCATGCGATCTCGCCGATCCGTTCGACCAGCATGCTCCAGCGCCTCGCCAGCGCTGCGGCCAGCCCGGCACCCATGGCAGTCCCCGCCGATATCGATGACCGGTGCGAGCCCGACTTCATGCCGCCACCCGCTCGGCCGCCCGTGGCTCGATGCTGCCCGGCGCCTGCGCCGTCAGCACCTCGCCGAACCAGGCAAGCCGTTGCCCCAGGGCCGCGACCTCGCCGACGATGAGCAGCGCCGGGGAACCCACGCCGTGAGCGACGGCCGCGTCGGCAATCGCTCCGAGCTCGGCATGGATCGTCCGCTGGCCGGGCCGGGAGCCGTTCTCCACCAGGGCGCAGGGCATCATCGGATCCAGTCCTTCCCGGACCAGACGCTCGCAGAGACCGGACAGACCGCCCACTCCCATGTAGTAGACCCGGGTCCGGCTCGTCCGGGTATCGTCCGGGCGGGCGCCGTCGTGGCGGTGAGCGGTCGCCAGCGTCAGGGTGTCGGCATGCCCGCGATGCGTCAGCGGGATGCCGGCGTAGGCGCCGCAGGCGAGCGCCGCGGTGATGCCGGGAACCACTTCGTAGTCGATGCCGTGCGCGCGCAGGTACTCGAGCTCCTCGCCGCCGCGTCCGTACACCATCGGATCGCCGCCCTTGAGGCGGACGACGCAACGCCCCTGGTTCGCATGGCTCGACATCAGCGCATGGATGCGCCGCTGGGTGGCCTCATGGTCCCCGCCCGGCGTCTTGCCCACCGCGATGCACAGCGCATCGCGCCGCGCCAGGGCGAGCACCTCGGGGCCGACCAGCCGGTCATGCAGGACGACGTCGGCTTCGTTCAGGGCGCGCAGGCCACGCAGCGTCAGCAGACCCGGATCGCCCGGCCCCGCGCCGACCAGCAACACCTTGCCGCGGGCCCTCGTATCGCCGCTGGCCAGGGCGCCGTCGAGCAGGGCCTCGGCCTGCCGCCCGCGGCCGCGGCGCAACGCGTCGAGCACCGGGCCGTCGAGCAGCCAGTCGTAGAACCGGCGCCTGGCGGCGAGATCGGGGCGCGCCACGCGGATGAGCGGACGCTTGCGCTGCGCCAGCTCGGCCAGCGCCCCGACGGCGGGTTCCAGCAGGGCTTCGATGCGCTCGCGCAGGCGCCGGGCAATGACCGGCGCGGTACCTGCCGAGGAAATCGCGATGGTGACCGGGGAGCGGTCCACGATCGCGGGTACCTGCGCACTGGAGCTCCCGGCATCGTCCACCACATTGCACCACAGGCGCCGGGCGTCCGCGGCCCGTGCCACTTCAGCGTTGAGCGCCGCGTCGCCGGTCGCCGCGATCACCAGCCAGGCGCCATCGAGCCGGCAAGGCTCGAAGCGGCCCAGGCTCAGCATGATCTCGCCGGCCTGCGCTCGCTCCAGCACCCGGGGATGAGCCGCCTCGGCCACGACGGACACGACAGCGCCCGCCGAGCGCAGCAGCGCGATCTTGCGCTCGGCCACCATGCCGGCGCCCACCACCAGGACGCTGCGGCCGCGCAGATCGAGGAACAAGGGGAAATGCTGCATGATCGGGTCCGCCTGCGGATGGTTCGTCAGTACCGGATCGCCGGCCTGCGCCCGGGCGGCTCGACGATGCCCGCACGCACGACGAAGTCGCCGAAACGCTCGCCCGGGTTGCGCTCGACGGCAAAGCGCCCGAGCAGCTCGTCGAGCGCCGAGACAATCGCCTCTTCGCCGATGTTCTCCCTGTAGGGCGCGCCGAGGCGCTCGCCGGTGTGATCGGCGCCGACATGCAGGTCGTACTTGCCGACGGCGCGACCCACCAGGCCGATCTCGCCCATGTAGGGTCGGGAGCAGCCGTTGGGGCAGCCGGACATGCGCAGGTGGATCGGCTCGTCGCGCAGGCCGTGCCGCTCGAGCAGCCCCTCGAGCCTGCCTAGGAGCTGCGGCAGATAGCGCTCGGACTCCGCCATGGCCAGGCCGCAGGTGGGCAGCGCCACGCACGAGAGCGCGTGCAGCCGCAATCCGCTCGCGCGCCGGTGGTCGTCCAGGCCGTACTGCCCGACCAGCGCGTCGATCATCTTGCGGTCGCCGGCCGCCACATTGGCGACGATCACGTTCTGGTTGCAGGTCATGCGGAACTCGCCCTTGTGGATACGGGCGATCTCGCGCATTCCCGAGCGCCGCAGGTGGCCATCCACATCCTCGAGGCGCCCGCTCGGAATCTGCAGCGTCAGGTGCCATCGGCCGTCGTCGCTTTCCACCCAGCCGTAGCGATCGCCGTTGTGCTCGAAGCGGTACGGGCGCGGCGGCTCGATCGGAAACGGCAGGCGCGATTGCAGCTCGTCGCGGTACCACTGCAGGCCACGGTCGTCGATGGTGTACTTGAGGCGCGCATGCTTGCGGATCGCCCGGTCGCCGAAGTCGCGCTGCACGGCGACGGCGTGCCAGCAGGTCTCGAGCAGGTGCTCGGGCGGCACGAAGCCGATCAGGTCGGCGAGCGCCGGATAGGTCCGGGGGTCGCCCGCCGTGGCGCCCATGCCGCCGCCGGGCGCGAGATTGAAGCCCTGCAGCGCGCCGTCCTCGCCGAGGACCGCGATGAGGCCGAAGTCCTGCGCGAACACGTCGACGTCGTTGTAGGGCGGGATGGCGATGCCGAACTTGAACTTGCGCGGCAGGTAGGTCCTGCCGAGCAGGGGCTCGTCGTCGTTCGCGCCGTCACCGAGGCGCTCGCGGCGATCGATCCAGAGCTCGCGGTAGGCCGTGGTCCGTGGCTCGAGGTGGTACATGAGCCGGACCGTCCATTGCTGGACTTCCGCATGGGCCGTGCAGTGCGGCGGATTCACCGAGCAGACCACGTTGCGCACCACATCCCCGCAGGCGGCAAGCGTCGACAGGCCCGTGGCGTTGATGCCGCCGATCAGGTCGCGCAGGTCTTCCTTGCGGGCACCGTGATACTGGAAGGTCTGACGGGTGGTGATGCGCAGGCCGCTGCTGGCGTAGCGGCTTGCCAGCTCGTCGAGATCCAGCCATTGCCGGGGCGTGAGCACGCCGCCGGGCAGGCGCACGCGCACCATGAAGCCGTAATCGGGCTCGAGCTTCTGGCGGCGCCGCTCGTCGCGCACGTCGCGGTTGTCCTGCTGGTAGCTGCCATGGAACTTGAGCACCCTGTCGTCCGACTCGCTGATCGAACCGGTCCTGCGATCGGCGAGACCCAGGTCGAGGGTGCCGCGCAGGTAGCGGCTTTCGGCCTTGATGTGCTCGACCTCGGAAAGCGAAGCGGGAGCTGCCTGTTCAGTCATGGAAGATCCTGGTCGCATGCGGACGCCATCGCGCCTTCGGCATGCGTGGTGTGAAGACGAACCTCAATAGACGTCGCGCGCGTAGCGGCCTTCGGCCATCAGGCCCTCGAGCCATGCCGAGGCCTCCTCGCGCGACCGGTGGCCGTGCTCGACGGCGATGTCGACCAGCGCGCCCTGGACATCGGGCGCCATGCGCTCGGCGTCACCGCAGACGTAGAGATGGGCACCGTCGGCCAGCCATTGCCAGACCTGCTCGCCATGCTCGCGCAGCCGGTGCTGCACATAGACCTTCTCGGCCTGGTCGCGCGAGAACGCCACATCGAGATGCGTCAACGAACCATCCGCGAGCGCCTGCAGCCATTCGGTCTGGTAGAGGAAATCGCTGCGGCGATGCGGGTTGCCGAAGAACAGCCAGTTGCGCCCCGGATCGCCCGTGGCCTGGCGCTGCTGGACGAACGCCCGAAACGGCGCCACGCCCGTCCCGGGGCCGACCATGATGATGTCGCGCGCGCCGTCCGGCGGCAGCCTGAAGCGGTCGTTCGGCTCGATGAACACGGGCACCTGCGCACCTTCGGCCGCATGGCACAGGTAATGGCTGGCGACGCCCCAGCGCGCCTCGTCGCCGCGCTTGAAGCCGACGTGCGCCACGGTGACGTGCACTTCCTCGTCCACCTGCTCCTGGCTGCTGGCGATGGAATACATGCGGGGCGCCAGGGCGCGCAGCGCGGCGACCAGTGCCCGCGCGTCCCACTCGGTCGGGTAGCTGCGCAGAAGGTCGATCAGCTGCTGGCCATCGAGCAGCTTCGCGAGCTCGGCGGTGCCTCGCGGTTCGAGCAGTTCCCGCAGGGCGGCGTGACGGCCACGCTCGGCATGGGCGGCGATGAACGGGCGCGTCAGCACGGTGAGCTCGCGTCGTTCGCCGAGCCATCGCTCGAGCGGCAGGCGTTCGTCGCCGTGCGTCACTTCGGTCCCGCCGTCCAGGCCGAGCACCTGCAGGACGCTGCGCACCAGTTCCGGCGCCTGCCTCGGCCAGACCCCCAGCGCGTCGCCCGGCTGGTAGTGCAGGCCGCTGCCGGCGAGCGAAAGCTCGATGTGGCGCACGTCCTTTTCGCTGCCGCTGCCCACGATGCGCTGGTTGACCAGCACCTCGGCCAGGTAGGGGCGTTCGCGCGACCAGGAGGCGCGCGCCGGTCGCAGCAACGTGACGACATCGGACGTGGCGACGGCGGGCCTCGCCGCTGCGGGGGCATCGGGAGCAAGGCGTTCCCTGGCGCGGCGCAACGCCTCCCTGGCCCAGGGATCGGCGACCGTCCCGATATCCACGTCCGCGTCGGCGCGCGGAAACAGGCGCGTGGCACCCAGCGTCGCAAGGCGCTCGTCGATGACCCGGCCGATGCCGCAGAAGTCAGCGTAGCTGGAGTCGCCGAGCGCCAGCACGGCATAGGACAGGTCCGGAAGCCCGGGCGCGCGGCGGCCGGTCAGGAACTCGAAGAAGCCGCGTGAATCATCGGGCGGCTCGATGGCGTCGCCTTCGCTGTGCGTGCTGATGACGATGTAGAGGAAGCGCTCCTTCCTGAGCTCGTTCGTCCGATAGGCATCCGCGCGCACCAGGCGCACCGGAAGGCCCGCGGCCTTCACTTCGGCCGCCAGCTTCTCGGCAACGCGCCTGGCGTTGCCCGCCTGGCTGCCGTACAGGATGGTGAGCTGCTGCCCCGCGACGGACCCCGCGACCGGGGCAATGGCGACGGGTTCCGCCGCCTGTTGCGCTTGCCGAAGCTGCTCGGCCGCGCCCGCCATGAAGCCGGACAGCCATTCGAGCGCGCGATGGTCCAGGCCCTGCACGAGCTCGGCCGCGGCTTGCGCCTTCTCGCTGGAGATCGGCAGCCCTGGCGATGCGCTGTCAGCGGCCTGTGTCATGTAGAACCATCCGAACGGAGTTCGAGGAAGGAAGGAAGGAAGAGGAAGACCCGGCGATCGATACCGGGAAGACGCATGCTAGCGAGCCCGACATCCACCGCGAAGAACCGATCCCTCATAAGGAAGAACGAATTCGTCATAAGACGCCTGGCGAGAATCCCGGCCGCCCTGCCCATGCGAATTTCGCACAAGCATTCACGCAAGGATTCGTTCGGTCGGCGCAGCGCCGCTCCTACGATGGCATCGATTCCTCCTTCCTCGACCGTCATCAGGGGCCTTCCATGTCCGTTGTCTCGCTTCTGCGCCGAGCCGTCATCCTCGGTGGCCTTGCCCTCGCCGCTTCCGGTGTCCACGCCAGGGAGATCTCGCTGCTCAACGTCAGCTACGATCCGACGCGCGAGCTCTATGTCGAGTTCAACAAGGCCTTCGCCGCGCACTGGCAAAAGAAAACGGGCGATACGCTCATCGTGCGCCAGTCGCATGGAGGTTCGGGGAAGCAGGCCCGCTCGGTGATCGACGGACTGGAAGCCGACGTCGTCACCCTGGCGCTCGCCTACGACATCGGCGAGCTCGAGAAGAAGGGCAAGCTAATTCCGGCCGACTGGCAGAGGCGCCTGCCGCACAACAGCGCTCCGTATACCAGCACGATCGTGTTCCTGGTGCGCACCGGCAACCCGACGGGCATCAAGGACTGGGACGATCTCGTCAAGCCCGGGATCTCCGTCGTCACGCCCAATCCCAAGACTTCCGGCGGCGCCCGCTGGAACTATCTGGCAGCCTGGGGCTATGCGCTCGGCAAGCACGGGAACGACCCCGCCGAGGCGCGCGAGTTCGTCGGCAAGCTCCTGGGCAATGTTCCGGTTCTCGATTCCGGCGCCCGCGGCTCGCTGATCACCTTCACCCAGCGCGGCGTCGGCGATGTCTTCATCTCCTGGGAGAACGAGGCCTTTCTCGCCACGAAGGAGCTCGGCCCGGACAAGTTCGAGATCGTGGTCCCCTCGGTGAGCATCCTGGCCGAGCCGCCGGTCACCGTCGTCGATCGCACCGTGGACAAGCGCGGCACCCGTGAAGTCGCGACCGCCTACCTGGAATACCTGTACTCGCCCGAAGGCCAGGATATCGCGGCACGGAACTACTACCGGCCCATCGATCCCGCGGTGGCGGCGAAGTACGAGAACCAGTTCACCAGGGTGAAGCTGTTCACCATCGACGAAGCATTCGGCGGCTGGGACAAGGCACAGACGGAGCACTTCGCCGACGGCGGCGTCTTCGACCAGATCTACACGAAGAAATAGCGCCTGGTCGCCGGTCCCGATGCCCATCCTTTCCCGGACGCTGCTCAAGCGCCATTCCGTGCTGCCGGGTTTCGACCTGGCGCTCGGTTTCGCGCTCCTCTACCTGAGCCTCATCGTGCTGGTGCCGCTGTCGGCCGTCTTCCTGAAGACCTTCAGCCTGAGCTGGGCCGATTTCCTTGCGGCCACCACCTCGCCGCGGGTCATGGCGTCGTACCGGATCACCTTCGGTGCCTCCCTTCTCGCGGCGCTGGTGAACGCATTGTTCGGTCTGGTCACCGCCTGGGTGCTGGTCCGCTACGAGTTCCCGTTCAAGCGCCTCGTCGACGCCGTGGTCGACCTGCCGTTCGCCTTGCCGACCGCTGTCGCCGGGATCGCCCTGACCACCCTGTGGGCGGAGAACGGCTGGCTCGGCCAGTGGCTTCCCTTCAAGGTGAGCTACACGCCGCTGGGCATCTGGGTGGCGCTGGTGTTCATCGGACTGCCTTTCGTGGTGCGCACCCTCCAGCCGGTGCTCGAGGATGTCGACCGCGGGCTCGAGGAAGCCGCCGCCACGCTTGGCGCAAGCCGCTGGCAGATCTTCATGAAGGTGATCCTGCCGATCCTGATTCCGGCGCTGCTGGCGGGTTTCGCGCTGGCATTCGCCCGGGCCCTCGGCGAGTACGGATCGGTCATCTTCATCGCCGGCAACATGCCGATGATCAGCGAGATCACGCCGCTGCTGATCGTCACCAAGCTCGAGCAGTACGACTATGCCGGCGCCACGGCGATCGCCGCGGTGATGCTGGTGGCCTCCTTCCTCCTGCTCCTGCTGATCAATACCTTGCAGGCCTGGTCGCACAAGCGCCAGGGCGGACTATGAGTGCCACGACGATCGATACCGCGGTGACGGGGCGGGAAGCCGCCGGACAGTCCGCTGGCCGCGCCAAGGCATCGGCGCCCGGAGCGACCAGCGAGCCCCTCTGGGTACGCCGGGCGCTGATCGGGACCACGCTCGCCTTCATGACCCTGTTCCTGTTCTTTCCGCTCGCGATCGTCTTCGTCGAGGCGTTCGGCAAGGGAATCGAGGTGTACGTCGCGGCGATCACCGAACCCGATGCCCGCTCGGCGATCTGGCTCACCCTCACCGTGGCGGCGATCGCGGTTCCGCTCAACCTGGTGTTCGGCGTCGCCGCCGCCTGGGCGATCGCGAAGTTCGAGTTCCGGGGCCGCAACGTCCTGCTCACGCTCGTCGACCTGCCCTTCTCGGTGAGCCCGGTGATCGCCGGCCTGATCTTCGTGCTGGTCTTCGGCCTGCAGGGATGGTGGGGCGAATGGCTGAGCGCGCACGACCTGAAGATCATCTTCGCGGTGCCCGGCATCGTGCTGGCCACCGTGTTCGTGACCTTTCCGTTCGTCGCCCGCGAGCTGATCCCCCTCATGCAGGCGCAGGGCGTCGAGCAGGAGGAGGCGGCGCGGGTGCTGGGCGCCAACGGCTGGCAGATGTTCCGGCGGGTCAGCCTGCCGAGCATCAAGTGGGCCCTGCTCTACGGGGTCATCCTGTGCAATGCGCGGGCGATGGGCGAGTTCGGCGCGGTGAGCGTGGTGTCCGGACATATCCGGGGCATGACCAACACCATGCCGCTGCATGTCGAGATCGCCTACAACGAATACCAGTTCGCCGCCGCTTTCGCGGTGGCCTCCCTGCTGGCCTGCCTCGCGCTGGTCACCCTGGTGGCCAAGCAACTGATCGAGCGCCGACTCGGCCACCGCCAGGGATCGAGCGCGGCCCCCATCGACCTTGCAAGACAGGATCCAGAATGAGCATCTCGGTCCAGAACCTGAACAAGCGCTTCGGCGCGACCGTCGCCTGCGATCGGCTGAACATCGAGATCCCATCGGGCGAGCTGGTCGCCCTGCTGGGGCCCTCCGGTTGCGGGAAGACCACCTTGCTGCGGATCATCGCCGGACTGGAAGTACCGGATTCCGGCAGCGTCCTGTTCCATGGCGACGACACGACGGACGTGCATGTGCGCGACCGGAACGTCGGCTTCGTGTTCCAGCACTACGCGCTGTTCAGCCACATGACGATCTTCGAGAACGTCGCCTTCGGCCTGCGTGTCCGGCCGCGCCCCACCCGTCCGCCCGAGGCGGAGATCCGCCGCAAGGTGGGCGAGCTGCTCGACCTGGTGCAGCTCGACTGGCTCGCCGACCGCTTTCCGCACCAGCTCTCGGGCGGCCAGCGCCAGCGCATCGCGCTCGCCCGGGCGCTGGCGGTCGAACCGAAGGTCCTGCTGCTCGACGAGCCCTTCGGGGCGCTCGATGCGAAGGTGCGCAAGGAACTGCGCCGCTGGCTGCGCCGGCTCCACGACGAAGTGCATGTGACCAGCGTCTTCGTCACCCACGACCAGGAGGAAGCGATGGAGGTCGCCGACCGGGTGGTGGTCATGAACCGCGGCCGCATCGAGCAGCAGGGCAGCCCGGACGAGGTCTACGATCGGCCGGCGTCCCCCTTCGTGCTGCAGTTCCTGGGCGACGTCAACATCTTCCGGGGGCGCATCGGGCAATCGTTAGCGACCGGCGAGCAAACCGAGGTGAGCTACGTCCGCCCGCACGAGCTCGAGATCATCGCCGAAGCGGGCAACGATGCCTGGCCGGTGACCCTGAGCCAGACGCTTACCGTCGGCCCGAACACCCGCCTGGAGTTCCGGCATGATCCGGCCGACAGCGGCGGCGAGGACGGCTTCGTCGACGTCGAGCTGCCGCGCGAGCAGTTCGTGGCCTTGCGCGACCGCCTCGGCCTGCGGCCCGGCGCGCGCGTCCACCTGCGCCCGAAGCGGGTGACCCGCTTCCCCGTTCCGACAGCCGAGACCCTCGTCGCGGCAAAGGGCCGAGGGTAGAGGGATCCAGGAGTCCGGGCGGCCGGATGCCGGCAGCCTGCGAGGGTGCCGGGCCTGCAAGGGCCCTGGCGCCCAGCCGTGGGGCGGGCAATGCGCCCCTGAGCACGGCTGGCGATCCGACAGCGGACTTTGCATGGGCGACTTGCGTCATTTGTACTAACATAGAGTCTCTTGTACGCCCAAGAGAGCTCGTCATGACTGCAGCTACTTCCACCGCGCGCACCGCTCGACTCGGGCTACGTGCGACCCCTGAACAAGAAACCGTGCTGCGTCGCGCTGCTGAAGTCGCGCACAAGTCGCTGACGGATTTCATTCTCGACGCGGCCTACCAGGCCGCCGAACAGACCTTGCTCGACCAAAGATTGTTCATGGTTTCCGGAAGCCAGTACCAGGCGATCCTCGAAATGCTGGATCGGCCGGAATCTGACAACCAGGGCCTGGCCGACCTGTTCTCCCGTCGTCCGGTCTGGGCCAGTAAATGAGCCTGTCCGCGCCGCAGCCGCTTGACGCACATCATCGGCTGGAAGAGTTTGACTGCGGAAAACCGGCGCTCACGGATTGGCTGCTTCGCCACGCACGCCAGGCTCAAGGCAGTGGCTCGGCCAGAACCTTTGTCCTGTGCGACGCGGACCGGGTGGCTGGCTACTTCAGCCTGACCGTTGGCCAGATCGACACACTTGAAGCACCCGAGCGGATTCGTCGCGGCATGGGGCGATATCCGATCCCGCTGGTCATCCTGGCGAGGCTTGCTGTTGATCTCGACTACCAAGGGCGCGGCCTTGGTTTCAGCCTGCTGCAGGATGCCATCCGTCGCACCCTCGCGATTGCCGAACAGGCGGGAATCCGGGCGCTGCTGACCCACCCCATCGATGCCAGCGCCGAGACGTTCTATCGCCGCTTCGGCTTCGAGCCCACACCAGAGAGCCAGCGGCAACTCATCCTGCTACTCAAGGATGCGCGGCGTCACGCGGGCAAGCCATGACACCCCGATTCGTGAGTGACGCGATTCAGCGATGGCCTTTCGCGTGCCCGTAGGCATGCTGCTCGTCACCCGGCTCGATAGCTACCAAGTAGCGCATTGTGCCCTCCTTTGTCATCGCTGACGGGGAGCACTTTCCCACGGATCGCCGCCGGCATCATCGATGCGTAGCCAGAAGACGAAAGAAAACCCGCACTCAGGCGGGTTCTCGGACTTCCTTGGACCTTGCTGGACATGTTGGTGGTGGAGCGGAGGTCTACCGAACAGTCGCCGAAAACCCGCATGAATGCTAGCCATGCGGCATCGGCGTTCGCCGAGTTACCCGCAAAGTTACCCGCACAGGAAGCCTGCTACCCGCCGTTTTCGGCCGTTTGAGTAACGGCCCGCCGGCCGTCGCAGGTTAAGGGTCCGGCGCTCGGGCGCGCGAAATAGTCGCCGATGCCGGGCTTCCAATCGCCCCCGCCGGACCCTTTCGGGAGAACCTACAGCCGGTCCAGCCCGTCGCGTTGCTCGCGCAGCAGTGCGTTCATGGCCTTCGACAGTTCCCGCAGCTCGCGCCACTTCCCGCCCTTGTAGCCGTTCATCCGCGAGCGCGCCTTACCCTCGGCGGTCGTCGGCCCGGTTGATCGTTCCCACGGTTTCCAGCGCCGGATTGCCTCGGCCGCCCGTGTTCGTCTTTCCGGTGTCCAGCCGTTCGCCATCGCTTGCCCCCAGAAGTTCGGTTTGCATGGAATCGGTTTCGTCCGCGCGCGGGGCCGCCGGTGCCGGAACCCCGTTATTCACTTGCTGCGGTCCGTGCGCGATGTTGGCCTGGCGCGCAAAGACGGTCGGCGGGTTCTTGATCTCGGCCAGCGTTTCCAGTGTGGCCCGGCATTGCGCCTGCGCCTTCAATGCCAGCCGCAGATAGGTTTCCGTCGCCCCGAGGTACTCGCCCATGTTCGCCGCTGCCCGGCGGGCCGTCTCGGCGAAGATCGCATTGAGGCTCGCAGCCTGCGCCGCAAGCATGGCTTCGGCCCCGGACAGGTCGCCGCCGTTGATGGCCTGTGACGTGTCCCGCAAGGCGTTCATGCACTCGCCGATGCTTAGCTCGCCCATCGCCGGCTTGGCGAAGGTCGCCATGACATGCGCGTTGGCGAGCCTGCCCGCTGCCGCCATGTCCGCAAGGATGCGCTCGCGGGTCTTGCCCGGTTGCTCGGGCACCAGAACCGTTCCGGGGTCTTTCGCCGCTGCCGGCTTCGTCGTCTTGTGTTTGCGCGTCATGGTGTCGCCTTGGGAAATTCTCGCCGTTTGTGGAAGGAAGCCGGGGCGCTCGGTGTCCGGCACTCGAAGTCTGAAGTTTCGCCCCACCCCCCGGCCGTCAAGCGTCAAGCGTCAAGCGTCAAGTCAGGCGTCAAGCGCGGTAGAACCCGCGCATGGCGGATCGAATCCCTCGCAAGGGCGAAAACCCGTCACAGGACCCGCGAGCCCCAAGCCGCGCAAGCAGCCATTGCAGAGCCAGCAGCAGCGCGTACAGATCAGCAGCGGTCATCGCTTCGCCATGTCCTCGACCAGCCGCCGCGTTCCCTCGGGGTCGATCGCGTACATCTCGGCCACCAGCGGTCGATCGTCGCGGTCCAGCCGGTTGACCAGCATCAGCAGGCCGGCCGGCATGGCGACCGGCGCGGGATCGCCCAGCGGCTCGGCTGCCACGGCCAGCGGGTAGCGCCGCAGCACGTCGGCATGGCGGGCCGGCGGGGCGAACGTCACTTCAAGCTCGCCATCGGGGAAGTGCAGCAGCCAGCGGGAAACGCGCGCCGTTGCCGTTACGTCGTTTTGTGGCGTAACTGGCGTAACAGGCGTGCAAGCCAGTGCTGGCGCGGCTTTCCGTGTTACGCCAGCCGAATTTCGTGGCGTAACAGGCGTAACAGCATCGCTTTCGAGCCGGGCGAGCAGCGCATCAATTCCCATCGTCGCCTCGCAGTCTGTCGGCATGAATCGAGTACAGTCGCACCAGCCGCCCGCCGATGCGCTCGGGCTTCGAGCGTTCGCCCGCGCTTGCCGGCAGCGCCCCGACTTCCTGCAAGGTGTCGAGTGCCCGCCTGAAGTCGAACCCCTGCAACGCCTCGCGCAAGCCCGCCTTGTTGAATAGGTACGCCCGCCCGTCGCCCTCGTCGCGCCACCAGCCGGCGCGGTTTACCCGCATCGGGTCATCCAGCCCGGCATGGTCGGCATTCGAGAACCGGCTATCGCCGTGGCGCTCGATGAATTCGGCCACGCGCTCGGGAATCTGCCGCCGCTCGTCGTTGCCTCGCCCGCGCAACGCCTGCCATGCCTTGAATGCGACGCCTGCCGCCTTCGTGGCCTCACCTTCGGGCCAGCCGGTCAGGTCGTATTCGGTCGCCAGTTCGCCGGCCAGCGCCAGCAGCGCGAACCGGGCCGCTGCCCGCTTGTCCTGGCCTTCGCCGGCGTCGGCCTCGAATTCCGGCAACGCCTTGAAGCGTTCGAGCAGCTCGGCGAAGTCGCGCGCATCGTGCGTGAGCCGATGAAGGAAGGCGCGGCCTGCCTGCCCGTGATGGGTCGCTGCTGCCCGCTTGATGGCGTCCGACAGGGCCGGCCCGCTCGGGAAGTCGTGCAAGGTATCCCATGCCCCGAAGCGCCGGGCCGCCGGCACGTCCAGCAGCCGCACGGCCTGGCCCGCCTTCGCCAGTCGCCCGCCCTCGGCCATCGCGGTCGCTATCGCGCGCTCGCCACTGGACAGGATCACGCAACGCCAGCGCGTGACGTTGCGCGCGTTGCCGGTGCGGCTTGCCCGCTGCTTGCCGCGTCCGTTGCCCAGCGCATAGACGATGGCCCCGACTTCGCGCGGGTCGCATTCGCTGATTTCGTCCAAGGCGAGCAGGCCATCATTGAACAGCGCCGCCGCGCCCTCGATGCCGTTCGCCGTTGCCCGCCAGCTTCGACGGAAGTTCGCGCCGCCCCAGACAGAACAGGCGGCCTCGATCGCCGTCGTCTTGCCGGTGCTCGAATCGCCGACGTAGTGAACCCCGCCGCCCTCGGCGTTGCACTTGCCAAGCAGCGGCCCCGCGAATGCGGCCGACAGCGCCAGCGCCAGCAGCGGATTGCCGATGGCGTGCGCAGCCACCCCTTCGCGCCAGCCGTCGAGCGTTCCGGCCCGCGTGTGCTCGTCATGCCCGCGCTCGCCAGACTGGAAGATCACGCCCGCCGCGTCCGGGCCGATCACTTCATCGGGAAGCACATAGGATGAGCCGGACCAGCCGACTTGCAGCGCGCACCGAATCCGGCGCTTTGGCGTCACGGATTGCAGGTACTGCCCGAGCAGGCGATGCGCGTTCGGGTCGATCGTCACGCCCATTGCCAGCAGTTCGCCGCGCAGCTCGTCGCCGGACGCCCGCAGCAGTTCCATTGGCATCGCCCATTCGCGCCAGCGGCCCACAGTGTTCCTGAGCCGCAGCAGTCGCCCGAAGTTGGTTTCCTGCGCATCGAACGTCACGGCCCCGACGTGCAGCGGGGACGATACCCATTGATCGATGAGCGTCGGCGGGTCATCGGCCTTGCGCCCGTGCTTCAGGCCGAAGTACCAGACGCCCGGCCGGTACTTGCTGCCGCCGGCCTCGGTCCAGTCGTCCAGGACGATGAAGCGCGGCCGTTCGTCCGGCCTCGGAATCGGGCTTGGTGTTACGCCTGTTACGCCATGATTTTCCGGTGACGTAACAGCGAAACCCGCGCCATTGCTGGGTTGTACGCCTGTTACGCCTGTTACGTCATTTGCCGGCGTAACCGAAGCAGAATCGCCGGTGTCGCCGGTGTCGGGCGCAGGATCGGGCCGTGGCGAGGTTTCGCCGCCCGCTTCGGGCCGGGCCGATGCCAGCGCGTGCGCGATGGCCTGCCCGACGGCTTCCAGCCCGCGATGGGCCGCAAGATCGTTGAAGTCGGTTGCGCCCTCGGGCCGGTCGGCCCCGAAGTCGGGCAACGCCACCAGTGCGCCGACGGCCCGCGCGGCCTCGATGGCCTTGGTGCGGCCCGGATTGCCCTTCGTCCGGTCGTCGTCATCGCCACAGACGATCATCGGCCGGCCTGCAAGCTCGCCCGCAAGCGCCAGCGCCACCGGGCGCAGATTCCCGGCATCGAAGGCGACGGCCACCGGATAGCCCGTGGCTTCGTGGATCGTCGCTGCCGTGGCGAACCCTTCGGCGATGCACAAGGGAAGGCTCGCCGGCAGCGCCGGGCCAATGAGGAAGAAATGCGCCTTGATCGCGCCGTCGGCAAGGTACTTCTTCGAGCCGTCGGCGCTGATGAATTGCAGGGAATGGACGTTGCCGGCCGGATCGGTCATCGGCAGCACCAGCCGGCCCTTGCTCTGGCGCGCACCGTGCGCACCGATGCCCTTGCGCACCAGATACGGATGGTCGGCCGAAGCCGGTTCGGCCTGCGCCCAGATCGCGGCAGCCTTCTTTGCCGCGACGGCCTGCGCGCTCGCACGTTCTGCCTCGGCCTGCGTCTGACGTTCGGCGCGGGCCTGCCGCTGCGCTTCCCGTTCGGCCGCCGACGGCCCGCCCTCGATATCACTCGGCCGGTAGCCGTGGCGCTGCGCCTCATGGAACAGCGTTCCGGCGGTAATGCGTCCGTTCGCCTTCAGTCCCTTCCAGACATCGCGCGCGTCGCGCTCGTTGTAGGTTTCATCGGCCTGCGACCAGTCGGCCCAAAGGTCGAAGCCATCGTCGCCGAGTTCAGCCTTGACGGCCATTCCCATGCGAACCCATGTATCGCGGTCATGCGCGGGGATCACGGACAGGGCTTCGCGGATTCGCTGCGCTTCATGCATCGCGCACCCCCTCGCCGGCATCGCGCCGCTTGCGGGCCTGATACACGCTCAGGATTTCATGGGCCAGCATCCGCCAGCCCTTGCGCTCGGCCCCGGTCTTGTCGGTCCAGGTCGTCGCTTCGAGCGTGCCGACAGCCGCAATGCCCGATCCCTTGCGTAGCCGCATCAGCCGCTCGCCGGCGGCCGCGTCGAAGGTCGTGATGCCGACGAAGATGGCTTCGTCGCCGGCCGGCACGCGCGCGGATGCCGTCCAGTACCGATTGCCGTTCGATGCCGTGCGCTCGGTCGGGTCGCTGGACAGGTCGCCCGCCACAAGTGCGCCGATCATGATTCGCCCCCGCGCGCTTGGCGGATCGCTGCGAGCGCGTCCGCTTCGGCCGCCAGCCTCGCGCCTTCATTGCGCAGGTGCTCGGCGAACCGCGACAGCACGTCATCGACAAGTGCCGCCGATGCGCCCGGCACGTTCTGGCGGATCACGCCTTCGATGTCACGGCCCGACAGGGAACCGCCCTCGGTCATCAGGCGCAGTGCATTGGCACGCTGGACATGCCCGAGCAGTCCGGGCAGCAGTGTTTCGCCGTGCGGGCGAAGCCAGACGGAAGCGCGGGTTTCTTCGTCGTTATCGGCCGCGCCCATCGCCCGCATGATCTCGGGAATCGTCACGGATGCGCGTCCGGCCGCTGCCCAGCGAATCGCCCGATCTACCGTCGGATCGGTCCACGGCAGCCGTGCAAGGCTGGGCGGGGTCGGGCTATCATGGGCCTGGCTTGGAAGTGCTTTCGGGGTCGCGCGGTCGCCACCGTCGCGGCCCTTGTCTTTTTCGGTCATGGCGCGCCCCTACTGCCCGGCCTGACGGATCAGGGCGCGCACGTCCTCGACTCGCCATGCGGTCACGCGCGGGGCCAGACTGACCGGCGCAGGGTAGCGGCCGGTTTTTACGCCAGCCCACCAGGTCGATTTGCTGACCGGAATCAGCGCGGGAACAGGCGGCTTGGCGCGGGGGTTGCCGATGATCTGGCCCAGGCGCAGGAAGCCGGTTTCAGGAAGTTGGTGCATCGTTGATCGCCTCTATCCGCGAAGGTGCGGGATAGGGCGATCTTCGGCCGGTCAATTCATGGCGTGGCCAAACTTGGCAATGGCAAAGCCGAATTTGGCCAGTCGGTCAGTACCGGCGCGGCTTTCCGGGCAGTTCTAGCGATCGGCCAAACGGCCGTTCTCGATCATGTCGAAGGCTTCCCGCAGCTTCTTGCGCAGCGTTTCATCGGAAATGCTCAGCCCGAGCTTTTCGGCGTCGCCCCGAATCTCGCCAAGTTTGTCGATCCGTCCCGCCGTCGGGTTGATGTTGTAGCCCTTGACCGCAAGCACCGCGATGATTCGCAAAAGCGTGTTGCGCTCGGTCGTGCTCAGCGGTTTTTCTGCCGTCGCCCCCTCGGCCGATGGCGAAGCAGCCGGCTTTGCGATTTCGCCCACGGGGAATTCAACGGGAAGAGTCCAGCCCAAAGAACGCGCCCATGAACCAAACCCGGCAAGGTCGATTCGACAGCGCCGAACATGGTCCAGGTCGTCAGTGCGCAATGGGCCTGCTTTCGAGCGCGTGAGATTGCGCTCGGCAACCAGAAGGCGACCATCGAACACGGCCGATTCGTTGAACAGCGGGCCCGCCCCTGGTCCGGCCATCCACTCGTGCTGTTTGCGCCTTGCACTCCTTGGATCGATATTCAGAGATAGTGCTACCGCTTCCCAAAGTGCCACGGTTGGCACTGCCCCCCAAACTGACCAATCCGGTTCCCGGCTTTCGCCTTGCCGCATCCCGCCCCCTTCATGCGCCCTTGTCAGGTAGGCCACGCCAGCCGGGCAAGGGAACCCGGTTTTCGCCCTCGGGGATCAGCCTCGGGCTAGGCGCGGCCAAGTCGATTCTGTCAGGCAGCCCCGCCGCGTAGCGGGATCACTTCGGCCCCGTCCCGCTGGCGATCCAGCCAGTCGGCCCACCGCTGCATCATCCGGTGTCGCTCGGGCAGGTGCGCCGTGCGGTTGTATGCCCTGCCGTTCGGATCGCGCACCGCATGGGCTAGCTGATGCTCGATCAGGTCCGGGCGCTCGCCGAGCACTTCATCGAGGATCGTCCGGGCCGTTGCCCGCCACCCATGCACCGACATGATTTCCTTCGGGATGCCGAGCCGCTGCATCGCCGCCCGGATCGCCGCATCGCTCATGGGCTTTTCGTGGTCGCGCACGCCCGAGAACACGAAGCGACCATGCCCGGTCAGCGGGTGCAGGTCGCGCAGGATCGCCACGGCCTGCGACGACAGCGGCACGATATGCGGGGTCTTGGTCTTGGGCACGACATAGCGCCACTCGGCCGCGTCGAGGTCTATGTCGGCCCATTCGGCCATGCGCAGCTCGCCGGGCCGCACGAACACCAGCGGGGCAAGGCGAATCGCACTCTGGACGATGAGCGTTCCGGTATGCCCGTCGAGTTTGCGCAATAGCGGCCCGATGTCCTTCGCATCCGTCACCGCTGCGAAGTGCTCATGCTTCATCGGCGGCAGCGCCCCGCGCAGGTCGGGCGACGGGTCGCGCTCGGCCCGGCCGGTCGCGATGGCGTACCGGAATACCTGCCCGGCATTCTGTAGCGCCCGGTGCGCCGTCTCGATCGTTCCCCGGCTCTCGATCCGCCGCAGGACAACCAGCAGCTCGGGCGCGGTCACGTCGGCCACCGGCCGCCCGCCGATCCACGGGAACACGTCGCGCTCAAGCCGGCGGATCACCTTGTCCCCGTGCGATGCCGCCCATGTCGGGGCCATCTTCGCGTACCACTCCCGCGCCACGGCCTCGAAACTGTTGGCGTCACGCTCGGCGCGCATGGCCTTGGTCGCCTTGCGATGCTCGCTCGGGTCGATCCCGTCGGCCAGCAGCTTGCGGGCCTCGTCGCGCCGCTCGCGGGCCTGCGCCAGCCCGGTATCGGGGTAGGTGCCCATCGACAGCAGCTTTTCCTTGCCGCCGTGCCTGTAGCGAAAGCGCCACCATTTGCCGCCGGAAGGCGTCACTTCCAGGTACAGCCCGCGCTCATCGGCCAGCCGGACCGGCTTCGGGCCGGGCTTCGCGTTGCGGATCGCCTTGTCGGTCAGCGGCATGGAAACTCCGAAATGCGGGTAACTTTTTCGCGAGGTGGCGAGTTACCCGCATAGTTACCCGCACCGAGCGCCGGATGTTGCTGGACGATGTTACCCGCAGACGGACAAAAAGGCGAAGAAAAACCCGCACTTAGGCGGGTTCTTCGGATGTTGCTGGACTACGCTGGATGTGTTGGTGGTGGAGCGGAGGAGGATCGAACTCCCGACCTTCGCATTGCGAACGCGACGCTCTCCCAGCTGAGCTACCGCCCCCACGCAAGCCGGAGATTATAGCATTTCTGTCGGTACGGGAAAGTACGCCGCGCCGGGCGCGAGCGCATCGGCGACAATGTCGGCGGATTTGACATATCCCGTCGATCGCATCCCGCCCTTCGACGCAAGCCGCTGTTCCTTATGGGTTTTTCCAGCCTGGCATGCTTGTCGCTTAAGCACTGGCGAGGATCGAGAATGACTGGATTCATCCGACTGATCACCGTTGCCGGAGTAACTGCGGCCACCATGGTGACCCTGGCGGCGATGCCCGCCGGCGAGCCGGCGCGGCGCGCGCTCGATGCCGCCGGCGAGCGGCTCGGCTGGATCCAGGAGCCGCAGGTTCCGTCGGGTTCGCTGCTGGCTTCGACCTGGATGGGCAGCCGCTTCGCGCTGTCAGGCCATGTCGAGGTCGCGGGGGACGGCGAGGCCGGGGATCGATCGGTCATCGAATTCGCGCGAATGCTCGAGCGGGAGATCGAGCGTCGCGAGGGCCGCTACGGCATCCTGCCGTTCGGCGACACGTTTTCCGGGGCAGCCAGCCAGGGGGGAAACGGCGGCGGCGTCCAGGCGGGAGATTCCCGCCAGGGCGGCCTGGGCGCAGCGGGCAGTCTGTGGGCGATCCTGTCGCTCGGCGCGCTGATGCTCATGACACGTCGCTGGCAGTAGACGAAGAGGAAACAAGAAGAACAGGAACAACAAGAATCGGGACGCAACAGTCCCCGAGAGAGAGGAACGATTCGGAATTGCACGGGCCCGCGGGCCCGTTTTCTTTTCTTTTGTCGCCGGGCCGCCCCAAGACAAAAGGCGCCCCCTCGGGCGGGGTCGAGCCGGGAATTCGCGAAGCATTGCTTCGCGCCGGCGAGACCGGCCGCGCCTGCGAGCGCGGCCGAAGCAAGCCGAAGGCGCAGCGTGGGGGCTTTCGTTGCTAGCGAAGCGCCGCGATCTCCCTGCGAAACTCCGCGAGGACCTGCTTCGCGTTCGCGAGGCCTTCCTGCTCGGCGAGCTCGATCCAGGCGCGCTCGATGCCGGCAGTCCTTGCCCTGATCTGCCCGACGAAAGCCGCGTCAGCGGTGATCGCCCCGATGCCTTCGGCCTGCTGCAGCGCAAGGCTGCGCCGATCCTCGATGTCCCAGTGGCGACCGAAGTGCGCCGCGACGGCTTCGCCCGAGAGCTGCCCGATGATCTCCCGGTCCCTGCCCGGGATGCGCTCCCAGGCGTGGCGGTTCATCACGAAGGCGAAGCTGGTGTTGTAGAGCCCGCCCGGGATCGCGCTGCGATGCCGTAGCAGCTTCCCGAGCCCGAGGGAGCGGACCGATTCGGCCGGCAGGAGCACGCCGTCGACCCCGCCGGAGGCGAGCAGCTCGCTCGACTGCGACGCCGGCGCAAGCCGCGCATCGATGCCGATCGCCCGGGCGACTTCACTCGCCATGCCGCCACCGACGCGGATCCGGAGCCCGGCGAGATCGGCGATCCGCGCGACCGGCCGCCGGACATTGAAGATCATTCCGGGGCCATGCGTGAACACGCCGAGCACCTTCAGGCCGCGATGCTCGTCGAACTTCGCGAGATGCCTCTCGTGGATGCGCTGGTAGGCGATGGAGGTGGCGACAGCGGAGTCGCCGAGAAACGGGAGCTCGGCGATCCGCGTCAGCCGATAGCCGTCCGGCGTATGGCCGTGGATGCTGTAGGCGATATCGACCAGGCCGTCGCGCACCGCATCGAAGGTCCGCGGCGCGGGCGCGACCGGCCGGGGCAGGATCCGGCAGCGCACCCGACCTTCGGTCGCCGTCGCGACATCGTCGCACCAGGCGGCCTGGGCGATCGAGAGCGCATGGGTCGGAGCGGCCCAGCTCGATGCGGTCAGGACGACCTGGGCCGCGGCGCCCTGGGCGAGCGCCAGTCCCGCGGCCAGCAGGCCGGACGCGATCAGGCCCCTGCGCGCGGCTGCCCGGGATGGCGTTGCGGACGGCATCGCTCTAGCGGTGGCAGGCGCGATCGGGGAAGTAGCGATCGCAGAAGTAGCAGGGCCCGGAAGGCAGCCAGGCGGGCACCTGGTACCAGAGCCGCCTGATTTCCTCGAGCACTTCATCCCGATAGACCTCGTAGCGAAAGCCCCGGCCGGTGACGAACGTGAAGGAAGCGCCGCGCACGTCGATCGTCTCGGCCGTCACCCGCTCGAAGAAGGCATCGTATTCGCCCGGCTGGTAGCGGTCCTTGCGCAGGATCAGGAAGTCGCGGCCGTCGAGCTCGCGGAAGTCGGCGCGCATGTCGTCGTGGCGGGCATGGCTCGAGCCGCTCCCGAACACCACGACGCGGCGATCGAGGTTGTACTCGAGCGTCACCGCCGCCGAGTAGCCGTTGCTCGCAAGCACATGGCTGTCGAGCCGCTCGCTGCCGATCGCATCGGCGAGCTCGTCGGCGTGCACGGTCATCACCAGGCCCGGATACTGGCGCAAGCCCGACCAGGTTTCGGTGGGCAGGACGAGCAGCACGGCGATGAGCACCTGGTGGACGATCGCGAAACCGATGCCGAAGCGCAGCGCTCCCCTGCGCGCCCGGTCGCCGCCGGCGCCCGCCAGGACGAACCAGAGGATCGCGGGCAACGCGAAGCTCGCCAGCCAGTGCAGCCCGATCGTCTTCACCGGCGAGAGCGCGGCGAATATCAGCAGCGGCACCGCCGCCAGCCAGGCGCAGGTGTTCGCGGCGATGGCGCGTTCCCGCCCGGCATCGTCGCGGGGGTCGACGGCCGATGCCGCAGCACCCACAGCAGCGTCCGCCTTGCCCTCGCCGCGCCGGCGCAGCAGGGCCAGCGCCAGCGGCGGCGACATCGCGTAGATCGCGCTCGCGATGTACAGCGCCGGCGTGCTCCAGGACAGGCCGGCGCTGTCGTGGCGATTGACGATGTTGAACATCACGTTGGGCCAGCAGTTGGCCGCGTTCCACCAGATCTGGATGACCGCGGCCGGCAGCGAGGCGAGCACGACGAGGCCGAGGCCGACGAGCTTGCCGCGGCTCGGGCGCCAGACCGAATGCGCGAAGATCGCGATCGCGAGCAGCCCGGCGAAGTACTTCGACATCAGCGCGCCGCCCAGCGCGAGACCGCACAGGACGAAGTCGATCCCGGCGCCGGTGCGCTGGGCCCGGACGTAGGCGAGCACCGCGAGGCCCGAGAAGAACATCAGCGGCACGTCGGTCGTGATCGCGACGTTCCAGACGTTGATCGGGGCGAGCAGCACGAGGCTGCCGGCGAGCCAGGCGAGCGTCTCGTCGTAGCGGCGCACCGCGGCCACCGCCCCGAAGGCGAGCACTGCCGGCACCAGCAGCGCCGGCAGCCGCAGCACGAGAGTGTGCGACGAGATCGCATCGAGCACCGCGAGCCACCAGCCCACCATCGGCGGATGATCGTAGAAGCCCCAATCCGGCTCGCGGCCCCAGGCGAGGAAGTAGGCCTCGTCGCCGGTCATCGGCAGGAGGGCGGCGAACACGATCTTGAACAGGAGCGATGCCAGCAGCAGGACAAGAAACACGCGCCGCGCCTGGGGCATGGATCCGGAAATCGACGAGGGTGGGTTCATTCGCATGCGGGTCAAACCAGTGGGCCGGGCGGAAAGAAAAAGGCGCACATCGCTGTGCGCCTTGAATGGCAGACTGGCTGCCTCTCCTCCTCCTCGATCCGGGCGCTGCCGCATGCGCGGAGCGCCGAATGAACCCGATCGTAACCAATGCGCATGGGAGTGTCCAACGCTTTGTTACAACTTCGCGGGGCATCCGCATGCTGCGCTGCAACGAACATTCCGCCCCAAGCACACGGGATGGATGCGACGCACTGCGGCATCAACGCGCCCGATCGACCCAGGCCAGCATGCCGAGCGCGAGCACCAGCGCACCGAAGCTCGGCAGGCTCACCGAGATCCAGGCGGGCCAGGTATTGAGCAGGCCGAGGTTCGAGAACAGGCCGTTGAGGAAATGAAAGGCGATGCCGAGCATCACGGCGGCGAACACCTTGAAGCCGACCCCGCCCGCGCGCGCCTGCATGTAGGCCGAAGGCAGCGCGAGCGCGAGCATGACCAGCACCGCGAACGGATAGACGATCTTCTTCCAGAGCGCGATCTCGTAGCGGCTCGCATCCTGCTGGTTGCTCTTCATGTACGAGATGTAGCGATAGAGGTTCCAGGCGCTCATCCGGTCGGCATCGACGAGCAGCACCGACAGCAGGCTCGGCGACAGCTCGGAGCGCCAGCTCATGCGCTCGCTGGCGCTGCGGGTGGCGCCGAGCACGGCGGCCTCCTCGTCGGCCTCCACCCTGGGCACCTCGATCTCCTTCACGTCGTCGAAGATCCAGGTGTTGTCGCGCTGCCAGGTTGCCCGCTCGGCCTCGATGATGCGCAGGAGATTGAGCCCGGCATCGAACTCGAACACCCGCACCCGGTTGACCGAGCCGTCGGGGTCGAGCTCGCCGATGTTGACGAAGCGCTGGACCTGCAGCTCGCCGTTGGGATCACGCAGCGCATCCTTGATCCAGATGCCGCTGCGCAGCTGGCCGCCGACCGCGGCGCCGAGCGCGCCGAAGCGCACCGACTGCGCGAGGCGCTCGGCCGCCGGGGCGACGAACTCCCCCACCGCCGCGGTGAGCACCGCCAGCCAGATCCCGATCACCGCCAGGGAGGCGAGCGCGCGCCGGCGGCCGAGCCCGGCCGCGCGCATCGCCGTGAACTCCGAGTTCGAGGCGAACTGGGCCATCGCGTAGACCGCGCCGATCAGGGTGGCCACGGGCATCAGCTCGTAGAAGTGACTCGGCAGGCCGAGCAGGACGAAGACGAACGCGTGGCCGATCCGGTAGCCGCCGCGGCCGACGTCCTCGATCTCGTAGAGGAAGTCGAAGATCGTGAACAGGGCCAGGAAGCCCGCGAGCACGAACAGGACCGCGACGCGCACCTCGCGGCCGATGTAGGCGCGCAGCAGCCTCATGCGGCCCGCCGGGACCGCGCCGGCAGCCAGCGCCAGAGGCTGCGCCGCGGCAGGCGGGTGCGGGTGAAGTACATCCAGCCCACGACCACGGCGATGCAGGCATGCGATGCCCAGACCCCGATCGAGAAGGGCAGGCGCTCCTGCGCCACCCAGGCCTGGGTCAGCGTCATCAGGTTGTTGTAGACGACGTAGATCAGCAGGGCGATCACGAGGTTGATCGAGCGCCCCATGCGCGGATTGACCGAGGCGAGCGGAATCGCCAGCAGCGCCAGCAGGATCGCCGAGACCGGCTGGGCGACGCGCCAGGTCAGCTCGCCAAGGTTGCGCGGCGTCGGGTCCGCGATGAGGTCGAGGGTCCCGAGCGCCTTGGTGGAGCGGGTTGCCGACGATCTTTCCTGGGGCTCGAGCCGCAGGCCATAGCGATCGAAGGACATCATGCGGAAGTCGCCGGCCGACGGCGCGCCGTCGTAGCGGCGTCCCTGCTCGAGGACGAGGAAGCGCTCCTCGTCGGGCAGCACGAGGATCCGGCCGCTGGACGACACGACGATGGTGAGCTCGTCGCCCTTTTGCTGGGTGACGAAGACGTTGCGTACTTCGGTCTGCTCGTCGTCGAGCGATTCGACGAAGAAGACCCGGTTGCCGCCGGCCGATTCGCGGAACTGCCCGGCGGCGGCGCGCGAGATGTCCTGGCGCTGCTCGAAGCGGGACTGGTACTCGCCGCTCTGCACGTTGGCCCAGGGGGCGATGACCAGCGACAGGATGCCGACCAGCACCGCGAAAGGCAGCGCGAATCCCATGACCGGCCGGATCCAGGCGGCGATGCTCAGGCCGTTGGCCTGCCAGATGACCATCTCGGCATCGCGCCAGGCGCGGGTGAACGCGATCAGGATCGCGCAGTAGAGGGTCAGGACGAGAAGGATGGAGAG
The DNA here is from genome assembly GCA_023954135.1 of Burkholderiaceae bacterium. Lineage (GTDB taxonomy): Bacteria > Pseudomonadota > Gammaproteobacteria > Burkholderiales > Burkholderiaceae_E > JAMLIN01. Next base: position 102,821 of record JAMLIN010000004.1, read on the forward strand.
GTAGTTGACGGTGGAGAACGCGAGCAGCGGCAGCACGCTCGCGGGATCGACCCGTCCGGTGGCGGCGCGCCCGAGCATGCGCACCAGCATCGTGGTCACCAGGATCGTGAACAGCGCGGAGAAGACGACGCCGGCAAGGCTTCCTAGTTCCCGGCGCAGCGCGGTCTTGAGCAGCATCGGTCGGTTTCGGGCAGGGGCTGGGCTTGCGATCCGCGGCAGCCGGCTTTCGCCGGCTCGCTATAATCGGCGCTTGCAAACCAAGGCGTCAGCACCGCGCCGATCCGCCCCTCGTTGCGCTGGAGAAGAATCGATGCAATTTAGCACAAAGGCCCTCCCGATCGACAAGGCCAGGACGGGCTGCGTCGTCGTCCCGGTGCTCGCCGGTGGCAAGCTCGGCGCCACCGCCGGGGCCATCGACGCCGCGACCGGCAAGCGCCTTGCCGCGGCGCTGGCGACGGGCGATCTCGCATCGAAGGCCGGCTCGACGCTGCTCGTGCATCTCGAAGGCCCGGTCGCGCGGGCCCTGCTCGTGGCGACCGGCGACAAGTCGACAGTGGACGAGCGGGCCTACGCCCAGGCCGCGCGCGGCGCATTCCGCAGCCTGCGCGGCCAGGGCGCCAGGGACGCGATCGTCCTGCTGCACGAAGTCGAGGTCGAGGGCCGGGATCTCGACTGGAAGATCCGCAATGCGGCGCTCGCCGCGCGCGAGGCGGCCTACCGCTTCGATCGCTTCAAGAGCAAACCCGACACGACACCGGCCGGACCGGCGTCGATCGCCTTCGCGGTCGACAAGGCCGACCAGGCGGCGGCTCGCACCGCGGCCGCCCGGGCCACGGCGATCGCCAACGGCATGGACCTCGCCCGCGACCTCGGCAACACCCCGGGCAATGTCTGCACGCCGACCTATCTCGCCCAGGCGGCGCGCGAGCTGGGCCGGGAGTTCGACCTCAAGGTGCAGGTCCTCGGCGAGAAGCAGATGACGGCGCTCAAGATGAACGCCCTGCTCGCGGTGGCGCGCGGCTCGGCGCAGCCGCCCCAGCTGATCACCCTCGAGTACCGCGGCGGCCCCGCCCGCCAGGCGCCGGTGGCCCTGGTCGGCAAGGGCATCACCTTCGACACCGGCGGTATCTCGCTCAAGCCGGCGGGCGAGATGGACGAGATGAAGTGGGACATGTCGGGCGCCGCGTCGGTCCTCGGCACGGTCCGCGCGGTGGCCGAGATGAAGCTGCCGATCAACCTGGTCGGCATCATCGCGGCGGCCGAGAACATGCCCGGCAGCCAGGCCACCCGACCCGGGGACATCGTCACCAGCATGTCGGGCCAGACGATCGAGATCCTCAACACCGATGCCGAAGGCCGGCTGGTGCTGTGCGACGCCCTCACCTACGCGGCCCGCTTCAAGCCTGGCACGGTGATCGACATCGCCACCCTCACCGGCGCCTGCGTGGTGGCGCTCGGCAAGCACCACTCGGGGCTGTTCTCGCGCGGCGACGCCCTTGCCGGGGAGCTGCTCGCGGCGGGCAGCGACATGGCCGATACCTGCTGGCGCATGCCGCTCGACGAGGAATACCAGGAACTGCTGAAGTCGCCCTTCGCCGATGTCGCCAACATCGGCGGGCGCTACGGCGGGGCGATCACGGCGGCCTGCTTCCTCGCCCGGTTCACGAAGGACTACGACTGGGCGCACCTCGACATCGCCGGCACCGCCTGGAATTCTGGCGCCAGCAAGGGATCGACCGGCCGGCCGGTACCGCTGCTGACCGGTTTCCTGATGAACCGGGCGCGGAGTTGAGCGCCGGCAGGCCGACGATGACGCAGGTCGATTTCCACTTCAATGCTGCCGACAAGCTGCACTACGCCTGTCGCCTGGTGCGCAAGATCCACCGCGCCGGCAAGCGCATCGTGGTGTTCTCGTCGAACCCGTCGCAGCTCGCCGAGTTCGACCGGATGCTGTGGGCCTTCTCGCCGCTGGACTTCATCCCGCACGTGGCCGTGATCGACAGGCTCGCGCCGGAAACCCCGGTGCTGCTCGCGAGCGGCGATGCGCCGGCTCCGCACCACGAGGTGATGGTCAACCTCGGCCCCGAGACCCCCGCCCACTTCAGTCGCTTCGACCGCCTCGTCGAGATCGTCTCGGCCGACGAGACGGACCGGGCTGCCGGCCGCGAGCGCTGGAAGTTCTACCGCGAGCGCGGCTACCCGATGCATCGCCATGACTGCGCCGCCTGAACCCCCGGACGAACCCGATGGCCTGTCCTGGGACGACGAGGACGACCAGGACGATCTGGACGACCTGCCGGAGCTGACCGTGCCGCTCGAGGAACCGCTGCCCGATACGGACGACGCGGCGGACGACGCCCACGCCCCACCCGCGGGCGGGCGGCTGAGGGCGCGGCTCGGCGAGCCCGGCGGCGAGATCGGCATCGGTGCGCCGCCCGCCGACGACACGGCGATCCCGATGCTCACCGAGGTGCTGCCCACGCCGGCCCCCGTGCCCGCCCCGGCGCCGCCCGTCGATCGCGCGGCGAGCATTGCGCCCGAAGGCGAGGCCCCCGATCTCGACCGGCTCGCGCTGGAAGTCCAGGCCGGCGTGCTCGAAAGCCTGCAACTGCGCACCGATGCCCTCATCGAGGGGCCGCTCGACGAACGCCTCCAGGCGGTGATCGAGCTCAGCACCGAGAGGCTGGTCGACGAGATCCGCGAAACGCTGCGCCAGGCCATCCGCGAAGCGGTCGGCCGCGCGATCAGCGAGGAGCTGGCCCGGGTGCACCGGGCGATCGACGAACACGACGAACACCCGCCGATCTGATCCGATGTCGGCACCGCTGAATCCATAGGCCCAGGAAAGTGACGAAGAACGCCCCCGCCGAGGCGGCCGCGAGCGGCTCGCTCGCCAGCAGTTTCGAGCCCCACGCCATCGAATCGCAGTGGTACCGGACCTGGGAGTCGCGGGGCCTGTTCGCCGCCGGCCGCCGCCGCGATCGTCCGGCCTTCAGCATCCAGCTGCCGCCGCCGAACGTGACCGGCACCCTGCACATGGGCCATGCGTTCAACCAGACCCTCATGGATGCGCTGACCCGCTACCACCGCATGCGGGGCGACGATACCCTCTGGCTGCCCGGCACCGACCACGCCGGCATCGCGACCCAGATCGTCGTCGAGCGCCAGCTCGAGGCCGAGGGCGGCAATCGCCGCGACATCGGCCGCGATGCCTTCGTCGAGCGCGTCTGGCAGTGGAAGGAGCAGTCCGGCTCGACGATCACCCGCCAGATGCGGCGCCTCGGCGCCTCGACCGACTGGTCGCTCGAGTACTTCACCATGGACGAGAGCCTCTCGATGGTGGTGCGCGAGGTCTTCGTGCGGCTGTTCGAGCAGGGCCTGCTCTACCGGGGGAAACGCCTCGTCAACTGGGATCCGAAGCTGCGCAGCGCGGTCTCCGACCTCGAGGTCGAGAACTACGACGAGGAAGGCTCGCTCTGGGAGATCGCCTACCCGCTCGCCGACGGCAGCGGCTCGCTGACCGTGGCGACCACCCGGCCCGAGACCATGCTGGGCGATACCGCGGTGATGGTCCATCCCGAGGACGAGCGCTACGCCGGGCTCGTCGGCAAGTCGATCCGCCTGCCCCTGTCGGGAGACGCGGAAGACCCGACGACGCCCGAAGGCCAGGCACGGTGGCGCGAGATCCCGATCATCGCCGACGACTATGTCGACCGCGAGTTCGGCACCGGCGTGGTGAAGGTGACGCCGGCGCACGACTTCAACGACTTCGCGGTCGGCCAGCGCCACGGCCTGCCCATGATCCGGGTGATCGAGCTCGATGCGAGCATGGGTGACGAAGCGCCGGCGCGCTACCGCGGGCTCGACCGCTTCGAGGCGCGCAAGCGCGTGGTGGCGGACCTCGAGGCGCTCGGCCTGCTGGTCTCGGTGAAACCCCACCGCCTGATGGTGCCGCGCTGCGAGCGCACCGGCGAGGTGGTCGAGCCGATGCTCACCGACCAGTGGTTCGTGGCGATGAGCCAGCCCTCGCCCGCCGATTCACCGCTCGGGGGGAAAAGCATCGCCGCACGCGCGCTGGAGGTGGTGGCCGACGGATCGATCCGCTTCGTGCCGGCGAACTGGACCGCCACCTACAACCACTGGCTCGAGAACATCCAGGACTGGTGCGTGTCGCGCCAGCTCTGGTGGGGCCACCAGATCCCGGCCTGGTACAAGGCCGATGCCGACGGCGCCCCGATCGACGACGGCACCGTCTTCGTGGCGCGCGACGAAGCCGCCGCCGCCGCGCAGGCGAAGGCCGCGGGCTGGAACGGCCCGCTGGTGCGCGACCCCGACGTGCTCGACACCTGGTTCTCCTCGGCGCTGGTGCCCTTCTCCTCGCTGATCGACACCGAGGAACCCTTCGTGAACGGACGGGCGAAGCTGCAGGCCGATCTCGCCCAGTACCTGCCGTCGTCGGTGCTCGTCACCGGTTTCGACATCATCTTCTTCTGGGTCGCGCGGATGGTCATGATGACCGTGGCGTTCACCGACACCGTGCCGTTTCGCGACGTCTACGTCCATGCGCTGGTGCGCGACGGCGACGGGCAGAAGATGTCCAAGTCCAAGGGCAACACGCTCGATCCGATCGACCTCGTCGACGGCATCGACCTCGACTCGCTGATCGACAAGCGCACCAGCGGCCTGATGAACCCGCGCCAGGCCGATGCGATCGCGAAGAAGACGCGGCGCGAGTATCCGAACGGCATCCCGGCCTTCGGGGCCGATGCGATGCGCTTCACCTTCGCATCGCTCGCCACGCCGGGGCGCAACATCAACTTCGATCTCAACCGCTGCGAGGGCTACCGCAACTTCTGCAACAAGCTCTGGAACGCCACCCGCTTCGTGCTGATGAACTGCGAGGGCCATGACTGCGGGTTCGGGCCGCATGGCGCGGCCGATGGTGCGCCCGGCGATCATCCCGACCTCTCCCCCGCCGATCGCTGGATCGTCTCGCGCCTTGCGCGCGTCGCCGGGGAGATCGAGGCCCACTACGCCGACTATCGCTTCGACCTGGTGGCCCGCGCGATCTACGAGTTCATCTGGAACGAGTACTGCGACTGGTACCTCGAGCTCGCCAAGGTGCAGCTCGCCGACGCCGATCCGGCGCGCCAGCGCGCCACCCGGCGCACCCTGCTGCAGGTGCTCGAAGCGACCCTGCGGCTCGCCCATCCGCTCGTCCCGTTCATCACCGAGGAGCTCTGGCAGAAGGTCGCGCCGCTCGCGCATCGCTACGGCGAGCGCGACGAGCAGGCGCTCGCCGGCGCCGAGCTCGAGGCGGCGCTCGCGCAACGACGCCACTCGATCATGACGCAGCGCGCCACGCTCGGCGAGCCCGAACGGATCGACGAGACCGCCGAAGCCTGGATCGCCGGACTGCGCGCCGTGGTCGACGCCTGCCGCGCGCTGCGCGGCGAGATGGGCTTGTCACCCGCGCAACGCCTGCCGCTGGTCGCCGAGGGCGACGCCGCCCAGCTCGCGGCCTGGGCGCCCTACCTGAAGGCGCTCGCCCGGCTCTCCGAGGTCGAGCTGGTCGAGGCCCTGCCGACCGATTCGCCGGCGCCGGTGCAGATCGTCGGGCAGTCCCGGCTGATGCTGCGTGTCGAGATCGACGTCGCCGCCGAGCGCGAGCGCCTCGGGCGCGAGATCGCCCGGCTCGACGGCGAGATCGCGAAGGCCGGTGCCAAGCTCGCGAACCCCAAGTTCGCCGAACGCGCGCCGGCGGCCATCGTGGCGCAGGAACGAGGACGGCTCGCCGAGTTCGAATCCCTGCGCGCGCGGGTCGGCGAGCAGCTCGGGCGCCTGGGCTAGGACGCTGCCGTTGGCGGCGGAGATCCGTCTTCGAACAGGACAGGCATGTTATTGAGCATCAAATGATGATAAAGTTACCACTGGACTGTGTTCCGGAGGAAGAACCGCGATGCGCACCACGATGAATCTGGACGATGCCTTGATGGCCAGAGCGCAGGAGCTGGTCGGCCCCATGGACCGGACGGCGCTGGTTCACGCCGGATTGAAGGCCCTGATCGAACGCGAAGCGGCCCGCCGCCTGGCGGCACTGACGGGGTCGGAGCCTCAATTGCAGGATGTCCCGCGCCGCCGTCCGGAACCCGTTACCGGATGATCATCGCCGACACCTCGGTGTGGGTGGCGCATTTGCGGCAACCCTCCGCCGTGTTGGGCGAGCGCCTGGAAAACAGCGGCGTTCTGTTGCACCCGTTCATACTCGGTGAACTGGCACTCGGCGGCGTTTCGGCCTCGACGTTGAAGATGCTCCAGGACCTGCCGCAATGCCGCGTTGCGAGCCCCGATGAAGTACTGGCACTCATCGCGGCAACCCGGCTTTCCGGCCGCGGCATCGGCTACGTCGACACCCATCTGATCGCTTCGGCCAGGATGGCAAGTGATACGCGGCTGTGGAGCCTGGATCAGAGGCTGAACGCCGTTGCCGGCACGCTGGGGATCGGCTACTCGCCGCAAGCCTGACGCCGTCCTGCTCCCGGGCCGGGCACCGGGTTTGCTGGCCCACTCCCGTCGGCCCAGGATCGGGGCCAGCCTCGAGGAGCCCCGGATGCCCGTGCGCCAGCCCCATGTACAACGCCTGTCGACGCGCCTGCCCTTCGTCGCGGCGAGCCTCGCCATCATCGCCCTGCTGTCGGCCTGCGCTTCCGGCGACGACGAGCCGCTGCCGCCCCCACCGCCGACCGGCGGCCCCGACGATCCGGGCGCCGAACGTGGCACCTTGCTCGCGAGCGCTCCCTACCTGACGTGGACCCGCGGCGAGATCGACGGGCTGAGCTCGAGCGGGCTCGAGGGGCTGCTCCTGCGCGAAGTGGTCGGTAAGGCGCGCTGCGACGTCGAATTGCACGCGATCGAGTACCAGACCGTCGGCGGCGCCGGCGAGCCGGTCAACGCCACCGGCGGCATCGCGATCCCGACGGGTGAGGACCCGGCCTGCAATGCGCCTCGCCCGCTGGTGATGTGGGCGCACGGCACCGATGCCGGGCGCGACTACAGCGTGCTCACCAACGAGGAGGTCTTCGGCGGCATCGCGCTCGCGGTGCTCGCCGCCCACGGCTATGCGGTGGTCGCCCCCGACTACACCGGCTACGGCGGCTCCAGGCTCGACTACCATCCCTATCTCAATGCGCAGGCCCAGGCGGCCGACGCCATCGACTCGCTGCGCGCCGCGCGCGCGTTCATCGCCGCGCGCGGCGAACCGGCGCCGCAAGCACTCTACCTCACCGGCTACTCGCAGGGCGGCTACGTCGCCATGGCAACCCACCGCGAGATCGAACGTTCGCACGGCGACGAGTTCCAGGTCGACGCCTCGTTCCCGATGTCGGGCCCCTATGCGCTGTCCGCCACCCTCGACCGGATGCTGGGCGGCGACCCCACCGCGGGCGCCTCGCGGCTGATGCCCTTCCTCGTCGAGAGCTACCAGCGCTCCTACGGCAATGTCTTCACGGACCCGGTGGAGCTTTTCGTGCCGCCGTACGACCGGACCGCCATCGGGCTGTTCCCCGGCGACATCGGCTCGAACGGCGCGATCGAGCAGGGCCTGCTGCCGCCGTACCTGCTTGCCGCGGAGGGCTCGCCCTTCCTGATGCAGCCCGCATGGGTCGACAACTACCTGCTCGATCCGGACAACCCGATGCGCCAGGATGTGGCCGCCAACGACCTGCGCGGCTGGGCGCCGGCGGGCCGGCTGGCGATGTGCGGCGGCGGGGAGGACACCGTGGTCCATTTCGAGAACACGCGGCTCGCGCAGCAGGCCTTCGCCGAGGCGGGCGTGCCGGTGACCGTGTTCGACTTCGACACCGGCGACTCGATTCCCGGCGGCACCGACAGCTCGCTCTACCTGATGTTCCGATCGCTGTTCCTCCTGCCGGGCAACGAGGACGCCTACCACATCGCGCTGGCCCCCTTCTGCGCCCGCATCGCCCGCGACTTCTTCGCCGGGGCCGTTCAGTAGGCAGCGCGGATCAGCGAGTCCAGGGATCGGGCGCGGTAGTGTCGATCTCCCAGCGCCGTGCCGCCTGGGTCGCCGAATCCGGCGCCAGCTCGCCGTCGTCGCACAGCGCGGCGATCGCGGCGAACGCGATGGCGCGCGCATCGACCTCGAAGAACTCGCGCAGCTGCGCCCGCGAGTCGCTGCGCCCGAACCCGTCCGTACCCAGCGTGACGTAGCGGCGACCGGCCGGCAGCCAGGGCCTGACGCTATCGGGGACCAGCCGCATGTAGTCGGTCGCCGCCACGATCGGCCCGGCGGTGCCCGACAGGGAACGATCGATCCAGCTTCGGGCCTCGGCGGCATCGGCCGCCGCGCCGGCCAGGGCGGCCCGGTGCGCGCGCTCGGCCCGCATGCCGTCGCGCGCCAGCTCGGAGAAGCTGGTCACGCTCCAGACGTCGGCCGCCACCCCGAAGGCCTCCCGCAGCAGCCCGGCGGCGGCGATCGCCTCGCGCAGGATGGCGCCGGCGGCCAGGAGCTGGACTCGCGGCATGCCCGCATCCGCGCCATGACGATCGGCGGCCCGGAAGCGGTAGAGCCCGCGCATGATGCCTTCGCGCACCGCGGGATCGACGCTTCCCGAAGCCTCGCCACCGCAACCGGGCAGGCTCGGCTGCGCGGCGTTCTCGTTGCCGATCGTGAGGTAGTAGAAGCAGTCGCGCTGCTCCACGAGCATCTCGCGCATGCCGGCGTCGACGATCACCGCCATCTCCCCGGCGAATGCCGGATCGTAGGCGCGACAGTTTGGCACGGTCATCGCGTGGACATGACTGGAGCCGTCCTGGTGCTGCAGGCCTTCGCCGGCCAGTGTCGTCCGGCCCGAAGTGGCGCCGACCAGGAAGCCGCGCGAACGCTGGTCGGCCGCCGCCCAGATCAGGTCGCCGACGCGCTGGAAGCCGAACATCGAGTAGTAGATGTAGAACGGCAGCATCGCCAGGCCGTGCGTCGAGTACGAGGTGGCGGCGGCGGTCCATGAGGACAGCGCGCCGGCCTCGGTGATGCCTTCCTCGAGGATCTGGCCGCAGACGTCCTCGCGGTAGTAGAGCATCGAACCGGCATCCTCGGGCTCGTAGCGCTGGCCTTCGGGCGAGTAGATGCCGACCTGCCGGAACAGGCTGGCCATGCCGAAGGTGCGCGCCTCGTCGGCGACGATCGGCACGATGCGCGCCCCGAGCACGGGATCCTTCAGCAGTTGTCCGAGCATCCGCACGAAGGCCATCGTGGTCGACATCTCCTTGCCCTCGGCGGCAAGCGCGAAGCCCGCGTAGCGCTCGGGCGGCGGGACGGGCACCGGCTCGCAATCGCTGTGCCGCGCCGGCAGGAAGCCACCGAGCCGGGCGCGCCGCCTGTGCAGGTAGCGCATCTCGTCGCTGTCGTCGTCGGGCTTGCAGAAGGAAAGCGACTTCGCCTGCTCGTCGGTGAGCGGCAGCGCGAAGCGGTCGCGATACGCGAGCAGCGCCTCGTCGCCGAGCTTCTTCTGCTGGTGGGTGGTCATGCGACCCTGCCCGGCCGCTCCCATCCCGTAACCCTTCATCGTCTTGGCGAGGATCACCGTGGGCTGGCCCGCATGGCTCACCGCGGCCCGGAAGGCCGCGTGCAGCTTGACGATGTCATGGCCGCCGCGATGCAGGCGGTCGATCTCGGCGTCGGTCATCGCCTCCACCAGTGCCGCCAGCTCGGGAGAGCGGCCGAAGAAGCGATCGCGATTGTAGCGACCGTCCTTCGAGGACAGGGTCTGGAACTCGCCGTCGACCGTCTCCGCGAACGCGCGCAGCAGCGCCTGCGAGCGATCGCGCTCGAACAGCGCATCCCAGTCCGAGCCCCAGATCACCTTGATCACGTTCCAGCCGGCGCCGGTGAACACGCCTTCGAGCTCGTCGATGATGCGGCCGTTGCCGCGCACCGGGCCGTCGAGCCGCTGCAGGTTGCAGTTGATCACGAAGATCAGGTTGTCCAGACGCTCGCGCGAGGCGAGCGCCAGCGCGCCGGTGGATTCCGGCTCGTCCATCTCGCCGTCGCCGAAGAAGCCCCAGACCTTGCGATCGCCGGCGGCAAGGAGCTCTCGATTCTCGAGATAGCGCATGAAGCGCGCCTGATAGATCGCGGAGATCGGCCCGATCCCCATCGAGCCGGTCGGGAACTGCCAGAAGTCCGGCATCAGCCAGGGATGCGGATACGAGGACAGGCCGGAGAGCCCCTGTCGGGCGGCGCGGACCTCCTGGCGATAGTGCGCGAGCGCGGATTCGGGAAGGCGGCCCTCGAGCCAGGCGCGCGCGTAGACGCCGGGCGCCGAGTGAGGCTGGAAGAACACCAGGTCGCCGCCGAAGGAATCACTGCGCGCCCGGAAGAAATGATTGAAGCCGACCTCGAAGAGCTCAGCCGCCGATGCATAGCTCGAGATGTGCCCGCCCAGCTCCCCGTAGGCCTTGTTCGCCCGCACCACCATCGCCAGCGCGTTCCAGCGCATGATCGAGACGAGCCGCTGCTCGATGTCGAGGTCACCGGGAAAGCGCGGCTGCAGCGCCGCCGGGATCGTGTTGCGGTAAGGCGTGATCAGCGACGGCTTCCAGCCGGTCTGCCGGTTGCGCGAATGATGGGCGAGCCGGTCGAGCAGGTATCTCGCGCGCTCCGGCCCTTGCGTGGCCAGCACCGCGTCGAGCGCATCGATCCACTCCGCGGTCTCCACGGGATCGGCATCGACGTCCGGGTGGCCGGGCATCGCGGACGGCTGCTGCGAATCGGAAGGACTGGACATGGTCGGGCTCCGTGACTCCGGGCAATCTAGGCTTTTCCACGCCGAATTGGCTGCGGAATCGGCCATCGACTCCCGATTCATGCGGCACAATATGCCGTAATTTGTATAGATCACGAAACTTCATGCCGACAATATCCGACACCGCCAATCTGGACGCCATCGACCTGCGGATCCTGTCCGCCCTGCAGGAGAACGGGCGGCTCACCAACGTGGAGCTGGCGCGGCGCGTGAACCTGTCGCCTTCGCCCTGCCTCGCGCGCGTGCGCGCGCTGGAGCAGCGCGGCCTGATCTCCGGCTACGTCGCGCTGTGCGACCCGCTGGCGCTCGGCCTGACGATCAACGTGTTCATCTCGGTGAGCCTCGAGCGCCAGCGAAAGGACGCGCTGGACATCTTCGAGAAACGCGTCGCCGAGCACCAGGAGGTGATGGAGTGCTACCTGATGACCGGCGACTCCGACTACCTGTTGCGCGTGGTGGTGCCGGACATGCAGGCGCTCGAGCGCTTCATCGTCGATCACCTGGCGAAGATCCCGGGCGTCACGAGCATCCGGTCGAGCCTCGCGCTCAAGCAGGTGCGCTACAAGACGGCCTTGCCCCTCGCCTCGCAACGGTAGGCGCCGGCGCGGAGTCGGAAAACCAGTTGAAGCTCGTCCACGTCATCACGTGACCGCCACCGTCTTGAAGGGCAGGTTGCCGATCGCGTTGTACTGGCACACCTTGCTCGGCAGCCCCGGGCCGTAGCTCGACGTCAGCCGGTTGAGCGCATCGTAGCCGTAGTTCTCGGTGAAGCTGCCCACCTGGATCGCCTGGCCAGGCCGTTCGGCCCGGGCCGGACGGCTGAACCGCGACCAACGGATGATTGCCCGGCGAGGCGCTGCTCGCGACGATATCGCATGCCCCGAAGGAGCCGCGATGCCGCCACCCGCCATCCCTGCCGATCGGTCTTCCACACCCGGCACGTCTACCGATCGGTCCTCCGTCTCCACCGCGTCCCGTCGCCCCCTGCTCGATCCGTGCAACGATTTCGTCTTCAAGGTCCTCTTCGTGCGGCAACCGGCCCTGCTGCTCGATCTCGTCAACGCCGTGCGCGATCACCTCCCGCCCGTGGCCGACATCGAGATCCTCAACCCCGCCATTCCGCCCGAAGCCATCGCCGGCAAGACCATCGTCCTCGACATCCTCGCCCGCGACCGCATCGGCCAGCGCTTCAATGTCGAGATGCAGATCCGCCGACAGCCGGCCCTGCCCAAGCGCAGCGTCTTCTACCTCGGGCGCATCACCAGCGGCCAGCTCGAGATCGGGGCGCACTACGCCTCGCTCGCCCCCGTCATCGGCATCCACCTGCTGGACTTCACCTGGTTTCGCGACCACCCCCGCAAGGCCTGCTGGCGCTTCGTGCTGCGCGACGACAAGTCCGGCGACGTCCTGCCCGACGCGCCGCTGGAGCTCAACCTCCTGGAGTTGCCCAAGGCCGACCGGCTGGGCGAGAATGACCGCAACGCCCCCCTGTTTGCCTGGGTCACCTTCTTCAAGCATGCGCAGGAGCCCGACATCATGAGCCGGATCGAATATCCCCCGGTGCGCGAGGCGATGGCCACGCTGGCGCAGATCTCCGAGGACGACCAGGCCCGCCTGAATGCGGAGGCGCGCAAGCGGGCGCTGATGGATCAGGCCGCGCTGGTCGACGAGGCGCGGTCCGAGGGCGAGCAGAAGGGTCTGGCCGAGGCCGCACAGAACATCGCTCGCCAACTCATCGACCAGCTCGGCCTGGATGACGCCACGATCGCCCGGCTCACGGGCCTGAGCGAAGCGGATGTGGAGCGCCTGCGCGGCCAGGCTGCTGACTAGGGGTTGTTCGAACCCTACTCCGCAACACCGCCGCGCCGCGCCTTGATCTCCCCGCGGCGGCGCTTGTCCTCGAGCCGGCGCCGCTTCTCGGCGAGGCTCGGGCGGGTGGGCACCCGCGGGCGCGGCGGCACCGCGACCTTGTCCACCAGCGCCTGCAGGCGCGCCAGCGCGTCGGCGAGGTTGCGCTCGCGGGTGCGGAAGCGCTGCGCCTTGATGACGATCACGCCGTCGGCGCCGATGCGGGCATCGCGCAGCGCGAGCAGCCGTTCGCGAACCGCGCCCGGCAGCGACGAGGCGGCGATGTCGTAACGAAGATGGATCGCGCTGGCGACCTTGTTGACGTTCTGGCCGCCAGCGCCCTGGGCGCGCACGGCGCTCACCTCGACTTCCAGGGGATCGATCCTGGGCGCGCCGCGCGAGGACATGCCCGCCAGCCCGGCGATGCCTGCTAGGAGGCTGCGCGGCAGAAGCATCGCCGGCTGCAACGCGCGAGAAAACGGTCCATCGCGACGCTGCCTCCTGCGCCCAGGGGGCCACCCTGGGCTTGTCGGCACCGCCACGCTGGCCTCGTTTTTCGCACGTCTCGCTTCGACGACTTCTGCCGCGCAGCCTCCTAGCGGCGCTTGATGAAGAAGACCCAGCTGCGGCCGAGCTCCTCCATGCCCACCAGCTCGTGGCCGGCCTGGCGGGCGAACTGCTGGAAATCGCGCTTCGAGCCAGGGTCGGTCGAGACGACCTTCAGCACCTGGCCGCTGGCGATCGTCGACAGGGCCTTCTTGGCGCGCAGGATCGGCAGGGGGCAGTTCAGCCCGCTGGCATCGACCTCGAGGTCGAATGCGGTCGGTTCACTCATGTCGGTTCGTCCTTCTCGGAAATCGATGGCCGGGGCCTCGCCCTCATGCCTTTTGCGCCACCCAGGCGGCGACGCTCGCCAGCGCCTGCGGCAGCGCCGCGGCATCGGTACCGCCGGCCTGCGCCATGTCCGGACGCCCGCCCCCCTTGCCGCCGACCTGGCCGGCGACGTGGTTGACGATCTCGCCCGCCTTGAAGCGCGCCGTCAGGTCCGGCGTGACCCCCGCGATCAGGCTCACGCGCCCGCCAAGGTCGGAACCCAGCACGATGATCGCCGAGCCCAGCTTGTCCTTGAGCTTGTCCATCGTCTCGCGCAGGGTCTTCGCATCGGCTCCTTCGAGACGGGCGGTCAGCACGCGCACGCCGCCCACGTCCTGCGCCTGCCCGGCGAGGTCGGCGCCCTGCGAGGCCGCCATCTTCGACTTGAGCCGCGCGAGCTCCTTCTCGATCGAGCGGACGTTCTCGAGAACCTGCTCGAGCCTCGCCGGCAGCTCGCCGACCGGCACCTTGAGCATGCCCGCCACGCCGGCAAGCAGGGCTTCGTCGGCCTGGGCCCGCTCCAGGGCATGGTCGCCGGTGATCGCCTCGACCCGGCGGATCCCCGCGGCCACCCCGCCCTCGGAGACGATCCGGAACGGACCGATGTCGCCGGTGCGCCCGACGTGGGTACCGCCGCAGAGCTCGCGCGAGCTGCCGATGTCGAGCACCCGGACCTCGTCGCCGTACTTCTCGCCGAACAGGGCCATCGCCCCGCCCCGCACCGCCTCGTCGTAGGCCATCAGCCGGGCCTCGACCGCGGTGTTCTCGAGGATCTCGCGATTGACGATCCGCTCGACCCGCCGGATCTCGTCGCGCGTCATCGGCGCGTTGTGGCTGAAATCGAAGCGGGTCTTGTCGGGATCGACCAGCGAGCCCTTCTGCTGGACATGGGCGCCGAGCACTTCCCGCAGCGCCTTGTGCATCAGGTGGGTGGCCGAGTGATTGCGCATGGTGCGCGCGCGCGCCGTGCCGTCGACCCGGGCGGTGACGGTATCGCCCACCGCGATCTCGCCGGTGACGAGCTCGCCGTGGTGGCCGAAGACATCGGCCTGGATCTTCTGGGTGTCCTCGACCCGGAACAGCGACAGGCAGGAGCTGCCCTGGACGATCTCGCCGCGATCGCCGACCTGCCCGCCGGATTCGGCGTAGAACGGCGTCTGGTCGAGCACCACGACGCCGCGCTCGCCGACGCCGAGCCGCTCGACCGGAGAACCTTCGCGATACAGCGCGGTGACGCGCCCCTGCGATTCCAGCTCCTCGTAGCCGCGAAACCGGGTCGGCTCGCCGCGATAGTCGATCGCCGCGCCGGCCCGGAAGCGCCCGGCCGCCCGGGCCTGCTCGCGCTGGCGCGACATCGCCGTATCGAAGCCGGCCTCGTCGACCCCGACACCAGCCTCCCGGCAGACGTCGGCGGTCAGGTCCAGCGGAAAGCCGTAGGTATCGTGCAGGCGAAAGGCGGTCTCGCCGTCCAGGCGCGCACCGGCGACGCCGCGCAGCGGCGCGAGGGCGGCCTCGAGGATCTCCATCCCGTTGGCGATCGTCTCGAAGAAGCGTTCCTCCTCGAGCCGCAGCACCTCGGCGATGCGCCGCGCCTGGGCGCGCAGCTCCGGATAGGCCTCGCCCATCTCGGCGGCGAGCGGCTCGACCAGGCGATGGAAGAACGGCCGGCGAGCGCCTAGCTTGTAGCCATGGCGGATGGCGCGGCGCGCGATGCGGCGCAGCACGTAGCCGCGCCCCTCGTTGCCGGGGATCACGCCGTCGCACACCGTGAAGGCGCAGGCCCGGATGTGGTCGGCCAGCACCTTCAGCGAGGGGCTGCCCGCCACCGGCGTGCCGCCGGCATCGGCGACCGCCCGCGCGGCCGCCTCGAGCAGGCGCACGAAGAGGTCGATCTCGTAGTTCGAGTGCACCCCCTGCAGGACGGCGGCGATCCGCTCGAGCCCCATGCCGGTGTCCACGCTCGGCTTGGGCAGCGGATGCATGGTCCCCTGCTCGTCGCGGTTGAACTGCATGAACACGAGGTTCCAGATCTCGATGTAGCGATCGCCGTCCTCGTCGGGGCTTCCCGGGGGGCCGCCCGCCACGCCGGGGCCGTGGTCATAGAAGATCTCGCTGCAGGGCCCGCAGGGCCCGGTATCGCCCATCATCCAGAAGTTGTCGGAGGCGTAGCGGGCCCCCTTGTTGTCGCCGATGCGCACGATCCGCTCGACCGGCACCCCGATCTCCTCGGCCCAGATCCGCCCGGCGTCGTCGTCCTCGAAATAGACGGTCACCCAGAGACGGTCGGCGGGCAGCCCGAACACCCCGGTCAGCAGCTCCCAGGCGTAGCGGATGGCATCGCGCTTGAAGTAGTCGCCGAAGCTGAAGTTGCCCAGCATCTCGAAGAAGGTGTGATGCCTGGCGGTGTAGCCGACGTTCTCGAGATCGTTGTGCTTGCCGCCGGCCCGGATGCACTTCTGGGAGCTGGTCGCCCGGTGGTAGGGGCGTTTGTCGAAGCCGAGGAAGACGTCCTTGAACTGGTTCATCCCCGCGTTGGTGAACAGCAGCGTCGGGTCGTCGGTCGGCACGACCGGGCTCGAGGCGACGATCGTGTGTTCCTTCGATTCGAAGAAGCGGAGGAAACGCTCACGGATTTCGGCCGATTTCATCGCTTGCCCTGTGCCAAAGACGTCCAAAGACGTTGATTTTCCGGGGGAAATCGGATTCTACCGAAATGTGGACGAAAAAAAGGCGCCCGGGGGAGGGCGCCTGAGGAGGGAGGAGACTCGATGAAACCATCGATACGCGGCGATGGAGAAGCATCGCCGCGCCCGGACAATGTACGATCCGGGGCACCCCGGTTCCAGCCCCGGCGGGGTAACTGGTGTAACAAGGCGTTACGACCGGCGGGCCGGCGGAGCATCGATCCGTTCTCGCCATGCGGGACCGGTCGGCATATCGTTCAGGAATGAAGAGCATGAGCAAGCGAAGCCTCGACGGAATACGTGTCCTGGATCTGTCGCGGGTCCTCGCCGGCCCGTGGTGCGGCCAGAACCTCGGCGATCTCGGCGCCGACGTCATCAAGGTCGAACGGCCGGGCGCCGGCGACGACACCCGCGGCTGGGGTCCGCCCTTCCTCGCCGACCGCGAGGGCCGGGAGACCCGCGACGCCGCCTACTACCTGGCGGCCAACCGGAACAAGCGCTCGATCGTGCTCGACATCGCGAGCCCGGCCGGACAGCAGGCGGTGCGCGACCTCGCCCGCCACTGCGACGTCGTCATCGAGAACTACAAGCTCGGCCAGCTGGCCCGCTACGGCCTCGACTACGAAGGGCTGCGGGCGGTGCGCCCCGACATCGTCTACTGCTCGATCACCGGCTTCGGCCAGACCGGCCCCCTGGCGCCGCGCCCCGGCTACGACTTCATCATCCAGGCGATGGGCGGGCTGATGTCGGTCACCGGCGAGGCCGACGATCGCCCCGGCGGCGGGCCGCAGAAGGTCGGCGTCGCGGTGACCGATCTCATGACCGGCATGTACGCGACCCAGGCGATCATCGCCGCCCTCTTCCACCGCGAGCGCACCGGCGAAGGACAGTACATCGACATGGCGCTGCTCGACACCGCGGTGGCGATGCTCGCCAACATGAACACCAACTACCTGGTGAGCGGCACGCCCCCGCACCGCTGGGGCAACGCCCATCCGAACGTCGTCCCCTACCAGGCGTTCCGCTGCGCCGACCAGTGGATGATCGTCGCGGTCGGCAACGACGGCCAGTTCGCCCGGATGTGCGAGATCGGCGGCCGGTCGGCGCTGGCCGCCGATCCGCGCTTTGCCAGCAACGCCGACCGGATCCGCAATCGCGAGGTGCTGATCCCGCTGGTGGCGGGGATGATCGCCGAGCGCACGATGAACGAATGGATCACCGCCTTCGAGGCGGCCGGCGTGCCTTGCGGGCCGATCAACGACCTCGCCCAGGTCTTCGAGATGCCCCAGGTGCAGGCGCGCGGCCTGCGGGTGGACATCGAGCGCGAGGACGCCGGGCCGGTCCCGCTGGTGGGCAGCCCCATCAGGTTCTCGGCCACGCCGGTTCGCTACGACCTGCCGCCGCCCCGCTTGGGCGAGCACACCGAGGCGGTGCTGCGCGAAGTCGCCGGCTACGACGACGCGCGCCTCGCCCCGCTGCTCGAGCGCGCGGCGCAGGAACGCTAGGAGCCGGCAGCCGCCATGCTCGCGAGCAGCCTGGCGATGGCGCACGACGAGCCGGCCAGCGCGTCGGAACGCCGGGCGCGCTGGTCGGCCATCGTCATCGTGGCGGCGCTGGTGGTACTGCTGGGCACCACCCTCTGGCTCGCGTTCCGCTACGAGCAGACCGAGAAGCAGGAGAGTCTCTCGGTCGACGTCAGGGCGGCGGCTTCGACCATCCGCTCGCGCCTGCGCGAGACCGAGCAGGCCCTGCTGCTCAGCGCATCGGAGCTGCGGCGCGAGGATGGGGAAACCCGGTTCCGCCAGGCCGCCCGCGAGCTGGTGATCCACAATCCCGCGCTGCTGCGCATCGAGCGCCGCCGCGCCGATGGCACCCTGGTCGACGCGGTCGACGCGCCGGCGCCCCGGCCGCGGGTCGACGAGGCCCACCGGATCCGGATCCCGCTGCCCACCCAGCTGGCCCTGTCGGCCGCCGGAGGGGGCGAGCGGCTCGCCTACAGCCGTCCTCACTACCTCCAGATCACCGAGGGCACCGGCTTCGAGGTGATCGAGCTGGCGGCGAGCGAGCCGGTCGACGGCGGCGACGTGCTCTTCGCCGTCTACTCGCTGCCGCGCGTGCTCGATGTCTTCCTGCCGGCCGAGCTCATCGCCGGCAACCAGGTCATGTTCACCGAGGCCGACGGCACCTTGATCGCGCGCGCGACCCACGGCGCCAAGGGCCGCGGCACCTATGTCGCGGGAGCCCCGCTCGAGCTCGGCGGCACCACCCTGACCCTGCGCGCGGACAGCATGCAGGGGCCGCCGAAGCTGATCCCGAACCTCCTTGCCGCCATGCTGGTCGCCGTCACCGGCGCGCTCGCGCTGAGCGTCGGCCTGCTGTGGCGCGACGTGCGCCTGCGCACCCGCACCGAGCAGGCGCTGCGCGCCCAGCACGCGTTTCGCAAGGCCATGGAGGATTCGCTCATCACCGGACTGCGGGCCCGCGACAACGAGGGGCGGATCACCTACGTCAATCCGGCCTTCTGCGAGATGACCGGCTTCTCGATGGAGGAGCTCATCGGGCACAGCCCCCCGATGCCCTTCTGGCGGCCCGAGACCGCCGACGCCTACGCCCAGCGCGAATCGGAGATACACATGCTGTCGGCGGCCCGGCTCGGCTACGAGACGAGCTTCCGCCACAAGGACGGACATGTCTTTCCGGTGCTCATCTTCGAGACGCCGCTGATCGACGTCAGCGGCCGCAAGGCGGGCTGGATGGGCTCGATCCTGGACCTGAGCGAGCAGAAGCGCGCCGAGGAGCTCAACCGGCGCCAGCAGGAGAAGCTCCAGGAGACCGCCCGCATGGCCAGCCTCGGCGAGGTGGCGACCACCCTCTCGCACGAGCTCAACCAGCCGCTGGCGGCGATCACCAGCTATGCGACCGCCTGCGAGAACCTGCTCGAGCGCTCCGACCTCACCGCCCTGCGCGGCGCCCTGACCCGCATCCACGACCAGGCCGAGCGGGCCGGCCAGGTCATCAAGAGCGTCAACGACTTCATGCGCCGGCGCAAGCTCGAGCGCCAGCCGGTCGAGATCCGCGAGCTCATCCTTTCGCTCGAGCCACTGATCCGGCTGCAGGCGCGCAAGCACAATGTCCGCATCGCCTGGCGCAGCACCGGGGACACGAGAGTGATGGGCGATCGCACCATGCTCGAGCAGGTCCTGCTCAACCTGACCCGCAACGCGATCCAGTCGATGGCCGACACGCCGCAGCGCGATCGCTCGCTCGAGATCACCGCCACCCGACTGGACGACAGCGATCCGCCCAGCGTCGAGGTCTCGGTGCTCGACCGCGGGCACGGTGTGCCGGTCGAGGCCAGGCCGATGCTGTTCCAGGCCTTCTTCACCACGAAGAGCAGCGGCCTGGGCATCGGGCTGAGCCTGTGCCGCACCGTGATCGAGCAGCACGCCGGGCGGCTCGAGTTCGAGCCGCGGCCGGGCGGCGGCTCGCGTTTCGGGTTTACCCTTCCGGCACTGACGGAGAACGACGCATGACATCCACGCCCGCGCCCACCCCGACGCATCCCATCGTCTACCTGGTCGAGGACGAGCCGGTCCTCGCCGAGGCCATGGCCTTCCTGCTCAGCTCGCGCGGCATCGACACCGAGCACTTCGACAGCGGCGAAGCGTTCTGGGCCGCGATCAGCGCCCGCCGCGAATGGGCCGTCCGCCCGGGCTGCGTCCTGCTCGACGTCCGGATGCGCCAGATGTCGGGCATCGAGGTGTTCGAGCGGATCCGGGCCCGCTACCCTTCCCTGCCGGTGCCCGTCATCTTCCTGACCGGACACGGGGACATCGCGATGGCGGTGGAATCCCTGAAGAAGGGCGCCTTCGACTTCTTCGAGAAACCCTTCAACGACAACCGCCTCGTCGACCGCGTCGTCGAAGCGATCGAGGCCTCGACCCAGCGCATCGCGCTGTGCGCCAATGCCGACGAGGTCCGCGCCCGGCTCTCGCGCCTGTCGAACCGGGAGCGCGACGTGATGGCGCTGGTGCTGGCTGGCCGGCTGAACAAGGTGATCGCGATGGATCTCGGCATCAGCATGCGCACCGTCGAGGTCCATCGGGCCAACATCTTCTCCAAGATGGAAGTGCGCAGCGCCGTCGAGCTCGCCCGCCTGCTCGAATCCTGCGGACTCTCCGGCGAGACCCCCGAGACCTAGGGCCTGTTCACGCTACGATCGTCCCCGCGTGAGCCCGAAAAAGGTGCGCAATCAAGGCGCAAAGCGCAGCCGTGGCGGGGCCACGGCGAGCATTTGCAACGCCGAGTGCGCGCCTTTTTCGCGCTCACCCTGCGGGCCGGGGTCTGACAGGCCCCCATACTTCGTTGTCGGCTCCTTGCGTGGCACCCGCCACGCGCGTCGCCGACGCCTCGTCTGGCGGCCTGTCAGACCCCGGCGCGGGGACGATCGTAGCGTGAACAGGCCCTAGAGGGCCTCTTCACCCTGGAGGCACCGCCCCGGTGCACAGGCGGGCCCCGGCGCCCGCGAAAGGGGCGATTCCCTCGACGCCCCCGTCGGATCGCCCCGATCCGGCGCATGATGACCCGTGCCGGTGCTGGCACGGTTCCTGCGATCTCCCCTGCGGCTTCGAAGGCAACGAGCCGATTCGACAAATCTCGGGGGAATCAATCAATGAACCGACGTTTCACTCTCAAGGCGACGGCAGCGGCCGTGGCCCTGGCCGCCCTCCCCGCATGGCTGCCCGCGCAGGCGGCCGAGACGATCAAGGTCGGCGTCCTGCACTCGCTTTCGGGAACGATGGCGATATCGGAAACCGTGCTCAAGGACGTCGCGCTGATGGCGATCGAGGAGATCAATGCCAGCGGCGGCGTCCTCGGCAGGAAGCTAGAGCCGGTCGTCGTCGATCCCGCATCGAACTGGCCGCTGTTCGCCGAGCGGGCTCGCCAGCTCCTGACGCAGGACAAGGTCGCGGTGACCTTCGGCTGCTGGACATCGGTATCGCGCAAGTCCGTGCTGCCGGTGTACGAGGAACTGAACGGCCTGCTCTTCTATCCCGTCCAGTACGAGGGCGAGGAACTCTCGAAGAACGTCTTCTACACCGGCGCGGCGCCCAACCAGCAGGCGATCCCGGCCGTCGAGTACCTGATGAGCGAGGATGGCGGCGGCGCGAAGCGCTGGGTGCTGCTGGGCACCGACTACGTCTATCCGCGCACCACCAACCGGATCCTGCGCGCCTTCCTGAAATCGAAGGGCGTCGCCGACGGCGACATCCTCGAGACCTACACGCCGTTCGGCCACGCCGACTACCAGACCATCGTCGCCGACATCAAGCGCTTCGCCGCCGGCGGCAAGACCGCCGTGGTCTCGACCATCAACGGCGACTCGAACGTCCCGTTCTACAAGGAGCTCGGCAACCAGGGCCTGAAGGCCACCGACGTTCCGGTGGTCGCGTTCTCGGTCGGCGAGGAGGAGCTTCGCGGCGTCGATACCCGACCCCTGGTCGGCCATCTCGCGGCCTGGAACTACTTCATGTCGCTCGACAATCCGCAGAACACGGCCTTCACGAAGAAGTGGGCCGACTACGCGAAGGCCAAGGGCCTGTCGAGCGCATCCCGACCGCTCACCAACGACCCGATGGAGGCCACCTACATCGGCATCCACATGTGGAAGCAGGCGGTCGAGAAGGCCGGCACCACCGACGTGGACAAGGTGATCGACGCGATGGCCGGCCAGACCTTCCAGGCGCCCTCGGGCTTTATCGCGAAGATGGACGAGCGTAACCACCACCTGCACAAGCCGGTGTTCATCGGCGAGGTGCAGGAGGACGGGCAGTTCAGCGTCGTCTGGCAGACTCCGGGGCCGGTACGGGCCAACCCCTGGAGTCCGTTCATTCCGGGCAATGACAAGAAGAAGGACGTGCCCGACAAGAGCTAGCGCAAGCGTCCTCGCCGCGGCCGGTGGCCGCGGCGCCCACCGCGCGGCCACCGTCCGGCGCCGCGTCCCCGAACCGATCCCGCCGATCCCCGATGAGCCGACATACAGTCCACCCGCCGATGGCGTGGCTCGCCGCCGCATGGGCCCTCGTGCTCGCGCTGGCCGCCAGCCCGGCATTCGCCTTCACCGCCGGGCAGGCCGCTGCGATGGCCTCGGGAAGCGTCGGTGAGCGCGTCGAGGCGATTTCCGAAGCGGTGGCCGATCCCGATGCGGCGCTCGCCGCCTTCCTGCAGGCGATGCTGGAAGGGCGGGTACGCATGCTCGATGGCCGGGCCATCATCGCGGCGGGCGACGGCAGCGCCGTCGATGCCGTCGACGGCAGCCCGGTCACCGGCATGGAAGCGGCCAGGGCCATCGTCAACAACAACCGGATGCGACGCGAGATCGCCGACGCGATCGCGTCGCTCCAGCTGTTCTCCACCGAGGACACGACTCGTCTCGAAGCGGCACGCCGCATCGCCGACAATCCCGACCCGACGAAGCTCGTCCTGATCGAGCGCGCCGCCGCCGCCGAGCGGGTCGCCGGCATCCGCGCCCTGCTCGAGCAGGCCCGCGCGGCCATCCTGGTGGCCTCGCCCGAACGCGAGGAACGACTCGCCGCCGCCCGCACGCTCGGCGAGAGCCGGGAACCGGCGATGAAGGCGCTCCTCGAGCGACGGCTGGCAGGCGAGCAGGCCGAGACCGACGCGGAGATCCGCAAGGCGCTCGCGACCTCGCTCGCCTCGGTCGCGCGCCGCGTCGCCATCGGGGAATACGCCGGGATCGTGTTCTCCGGCATCAGCCTCGGCAGCATCCTGCTGCTCGCCGCGCTCGGGCTCGCGATCACCTACGGCCTGATGGGCGTGATCAACCTCGCGCACGGCGAGCTGATCATGATCGGCGCCTATGCGACCTGGCTGACCCAGCAGTTCTTCCGCAACCATCTCCCGGCCTGGTTCGACACCTATCTCCTCGCCGCCGTCCCGGTCTCCTTCCTCGCCGCCGCGGCGGTAGGCGCGATCCTCGAGCGCCTCGTGATCCGCCACCTCTACGGCCGGGCACTCGAGACGCTGCTGGCCACCTGGGGCATCAGCCTGATACTGATGCAGGCGGTGCGCTCGACGTTCGGCGCGCAGAACGTCGCGGTCGAGAATCCGTCCTGGCTCTCGGGCGGGCTGGTGGTGCTGCCCAATCTCGTCCTGCCCTGGAACCGGATCGCGATCATCGTCTTCGCGTTCGTCGTGGTGGCGGCGATCGCCCTGCTGCTCGCGCGCAGCCGCCTGGGCCTGTTCGTGCGCGCCGCGACCCAGAACCGGATGATGGCGCGCTGCGTCGGCGTGCCCACCCGGCGGGTCGACACCCTCGCCTTCGCGCTCGGCGCCGGCGTGGCCGGGCTCGCCGGCTGCGCGCTCTCCCAGGTCGGCAATGTCGGCCCGGACCTCGGCCAGGGCTACATCGTCGACTCCTTCATGGTGGTCGTGCTCGGCGGCGTCGGCCAGATCGCCGGCGCCGTCTATGCCGGCCTCGGGCTCGGCATCCTCAACAAGATATTCGAGGGCATGGCGGGCGCGGTGATCGCCAAGATCGCGCTCCTCGTGATGATCATCCTCTTCATCCAGAAGCGACCGCAGGGCATCTTCGCCCTGAAGGGCCGCAGCGCGGAGGCCTGATGTCGAGCACCGTATCCACCGCGGCGACCAGCCTGCCTTCCTCCCGCCCCGGCAGCATCGGGCTGGCGGCGGGGCTGGCCGCCGCGATCGCCGCGGTCGTCGCGATCCTCGTGGCCAATCTCTGGATGCCGGCCGACCATCCGCTGCACCTGTCCGACTATGCGGTCTCGCTGGTCGGGAAGATCCTGTGCTACGCGATCGTCGCTCTGGCGATCGACCTGGTCTGGGGCTACGCCGGCATCCTCTCGCTCGGACACGGCCTGTTCTTCGCGCTCGGCGGCTACGCCATGGGCATGTACCTGATGCGCTCGATCGGGCGCGATGGCGTCTACCGCAGCGACCTGCCCGACTTCATGGTGTTCCTCGACTGGCAGACGCTGCCCTGGCACTGGACCTTCACGGAGCATTTCGCCTGGGCGCTCCTGCTGGTGGTCGCGGTGCCCGGCATCGTCGCCTTCGTGTTCGGCTACTTCGCCTTCCGGTCGCGGATCAAGGGAGTCTACTTCTCGATCATCACGCAGGCGCTGACCTACGCCGCGATGCTGCTCTTCTTTCGCAACGAGACCGGCTTCGGCGGCAACAACGGCTTCACCGATTTCAAGCGCATCCTCGGCATGCCGATCGCGACCACGGAGACCCGGGCGGTCCTGTTCGCCCTGAGCGCGCTGGTGCTGATCGGCTTCTTCCTGATGTCCCGGTGGCTGGTGCGCTCGAAGTTCGGCCGGGTGCTGACGGCGATCCGCGACGCCGAGAACCGGGTGATGTTCTGCGGCTACGACCCGCTCTGGTACAAGCTCGGGATCTGGACCCTGTCGGCGGTGATGTGCGGCATCGCCGGCGCCCTCTATGTGCCGCAGGTCGGCATCATCAACCCGGGCGAGATGTCGCCGGCCCAGTCGATCGAGATCGCGATCTGGGCGGCGGTCGGCGGTCGCGGCACCCTGGTCGGACCGATCCTCGGCGCCTTCCTCGTGAACGGCGCGAAGAGCTGGTTCACGGTGGCCTTCCCCGAGTACTGGCTCTACTTCCTCGGCCTGCTGTTCGTGCTGGTGACGCTGTTCCTGCCCGCCGGCGTTCTGGGCCTGCTGCGGCGACGCCGCGCCGGAGAGCGCTGATGTACCAGGTGGTCATGCAGGACGAACCCGTCGCTGCCGCTGCGGTCGACGAAACGCCGCTGGCGGGCGCGGGTGGACGCGACGCCGCCTTCGGACGGGTGGTCTCCGACACCGTCGACCTGAGCCATGGGGTCGCCCTCTACGTCGAGGACGTCATGGTGTCCTTCGACGGCTTTCGCGCCCTGAACCGGCTGTCGCTCACGATCGGACGCGACGAGCTGCGCTGCGTGATCGGCCCCAATGGCGCCGGCAAGACGACGATGATGGACGTGATCACCGGCAAGACCCGCCCCGACGAGGGGCGCGTCTTCTTCGGCCAGTCCCACGACCTGCTGCGCATGAGCGAGCCGCGGATCGCCGATCTCGGCATCGGGCGCAAGTTCCAGAAGCCGACGGTCTTCGAGGCGATGAGCGTGTTCGACAACATCGAGCTCGCCCTGAAGGCCGAGAAGAGCGCCCGCGCATCCGTGCGCTGGCGGCTCGGCCACGCGCAGCGCGAGCGGATCGAGGAGGTGCTCGCGCAGGTCCGGCTGGCCGGGCATGCGGCGACCATCGCCGGCACCCTGTCGCATGGGCAGAAGCAGTGGCTCGAGATCGGCATGCTGCTCGCCCAGGATCCGGTGCTGCTGCTGCTCGACGAGCCGGTGGCGGGCATGACCGACGAGGAGACGATGCGCACCGCCGAGCTCCTGCTCGAGCTGGAGGGGAAGCACGCGATCGTCGTGGTCGAGCACGACATGGAATTCATCGCCCAGATCGCCCGTACCGTCACCGTGCTCCACGAGGGGAGCGTGCTCGCCGAGGGCCGCCTCGACGATGTCCGGGCCGACGACCGGGTGATCGAGGTCTACCTGGGACGCTAGCCGGACGCAACCGACATGCTCGAGATCGAAGCGATCGACCAGTACTACGGCGGCAGCCACATCCTGCGCGGCATCACGCTCGACGTGCCGGTCGGCAAGGTCACCGTCCTGCTCGGGCGCAACGGCGTCGGCAAGACGACGCTGCTCCGGAGCATCATGGGTGTGGTGCCGATACGGCGCGGCGAGATCCGCTTCGGCGGCGAGCGCGTCGACCGGCTGCCGCCCGAGAAGCGGGTCGCGCTCGGCATCGGCTATGTGCCCCAGGGACGGGAGATCTTCGGGCGGCTGACCGTCGAGGAGAACCTGCGCATGGGGCTCGCCTCGGTACGCGGCGCGAAGCGGATACCGGACGAGCTCTTCGAGCTCTTTCCGGTGCTCCACACGATGCTGCGGCGACGCGGCGGCGACCTGTCGGGCGGCCAGCAGCAGCAGCTCGCGATCGCCCGGGCGCTCGCGATGAAGCCGAAGCTGCTCATCCTCGACGAGCCGACCGAAGGCATCCAGCCCTCGATCATCAAGGAGATCGAGCGGGTGATCCGCCTGCTCGCGGCGCGCGGCGACATGGGCATCCTGCTCGTCGAGCAGTACTATGATTTCGCGCAGGCGCTCGCCGACCACTACGCGGTGATGGCACGCGGCGAGATCCGCCGCCGGGGCGCGGGCGCCGACATGGAGCGCGACGGCATCCGTGAACTCGTTGCCATATGAAGCGGCCGATGCGCGGGCCGCCCATCCCGAAGCCGACTGCCGCGATGTCTGGCACGCCGGGCTCGAGCTCGCCTACGCGCGACGCGGCGAGCGCACCGTGCCCTCCCTGCGTCGCCATCACGGGCCCCTGCGGATCCTGCGCGGCCTGCGGCCCGAGGGCGAGGGGCTCTGGCACCAGATCATCGTGCATCCGCCCGGTGGCATCGCATCGAGCGATTCGCTCGAGATCGCGGTCACGGCCCAGGCCGGCGCGCAGGTCCTGCTCACCTCGCCGGGCGCCGCCAAGTGGTATCGGGCCCGATTGCCGGACGGATCCCCCGCCGAACCCGGCACCTGGGCCCATCAGCGCCTGCACCTGCGCGTCGAGCCCGGCGCCAGCCTCGAATGGCTGCCGCTCGAGGCCATCGTCTTCGATGGCGCCCGGGCGCAATGGCACAGCCGTTTCGACGTCGCGCCCGGAGCGAGCCTGATGGCCGCCGAGCTGGTCTGCCTCGGCGAACCCGCCAGCGGCCGCCCCTATGCGCGCGGCAGCCTGCGCTGGCGCACCGAGATCCGGCGCGGCGGGCGCCTGCTGTTCGGCGAGCAGGCGAGCATCGCGGGCGGCGACCGCCTGCTCGCATCGCCCGCCGGCCTGGCCGGCCATCCGGTCTTCGGCACCCTCTTCGCGGTCGCTCCCGGGCCGGCGGTCGACCTGCTGCCCGATCCGCTGACCGCCTTGCGCGCGATCGAGGCGCCGGGCGAGCTTGCCGCCACCCGCATCGAGGATCTCGTCATGCTGCGCTGGCGCGGCGACAGCGTCGAGCAGGGCTGGCTCGCCCTGCGCGCCGCCTGGTCGGTCCTGCGTCCGGTCCTGGTCGGGCGCCCCGCGATCGCACCCCGGATCTGGGCAACCTGAAGCGCCATCGCGGCATCGAACGGAGCAAGGGAGGACACCGAAATGGAACTCACACCACGCGAGCGCGACAAGCTGCTCCTGTTCACCGCGGCGCTGCTCGCCGAGCGCCGGCGCGAGCGCGGCCTGAAGCTCAACTATCCGGAGTCGGTTGCGCTCATCAGCGCGGCCATCCTCGAAGGCGCGCGCGATGGCCGCAGCGTCGCCGAGCTGATGCATTTCGGGACCACGATCCTCGGGCGCGACGACGTGATGGAAGGCGTTCCCGAGCTGATCCCCGAGATCCAGGTCGAGGCGACCTTCCCGGACGGCACAAAGCTCGTGACAGTCCACCAGCCCATCGTCTAGGGAGAAAACGATGATGATTCCGGGACAGATCGAGACCGCCGAGGGCGAGATCGAGATCAATGCCGGGCGCGAGCGCATCGTGCTCGAGGTCGCCAATACGGGCGACCGGCCGGTGCAGGTCGGGTCGCACTACCACTTCCACGAGACCAACGATGCGCTGGTCTTCGACCGGCAGGCCGCCCGCGGCTTCCGGCTCGACATTCCCGCCGGCACGGCGGTCCGCTTCGAGCCGGGGCAGACGCGAACCGTCGATCTCGTGCGGGTCGCGGGCAACTGCCGGATCTTCGGCTTCCAGGGCCGGATCATGGGGGCACTATGAGAATCTCCCGACAGACCTATGCCGAGATGTTCGGGCCGACCGTCGGCGACCGGCTGCGGCTCGCCGACACCGATCTCTGGATCGAGGTCGAGGCCGATCGGACCGTCTACGGCGAGGAAGTGAAGTTCGGCGGCGGCAAGGTGATCCGCGACGGCATGGGCCAGGGCCAGCGGCTCGCCGCCGAGGTGGCCGACACCGTCATCACCAACGCCCTGATCGTCGACCACTGGGGAATCGTGAAGGCCGACGTCGCGATCAAGGGCGGGCGCATCACTGGCATAGGCAAGGCCGGCAATCCCGACATCCAGCCCGGCGTGGACATCGTGATCGGCGCCGCCACCGAGGTGATCGCCGGCGAGGGCTCGATCCTCACCGCCGGCGCGATCGACGCGCACATCCACTTCATCTGCCCGCAGCAGATCGACGAGGCGCTCGCCGCGGGTGTCACCAGCATGATCGGCGGCGGCACCGGCCCCGCGACCGGCACCAACGCGACCACCTGCACGCCGGGGCCATGGCACATCGCCAACATGCTCGCCGCGGCCGAAGCCTTCCCGATGAATCTCGGCTTTCTCGGCAAGGGCAATGCCTCGCTGCCCGGCCCGCTCGCCGAGCAGGTCGAGGCGGGCGCCATGGGCCTGAAGCTGCACGAGGACTGGGGCACCACGCCGGCGGCGATCGACAACTGTCTCGCGGTGGCCGACCGCTACGATGTGCAGGTCGCGATCCATACCGACACCCTCAACGAGTCGGGCTTCGTCGAAGCGACGATCGACGCCTTCGGCGACCGGACCATCCACACCTATCACACCGAGGGCGCCGGCGGCGGCCATGCGCCCGACATCATCCGCGCCTGCGGCCTGCCCAACGTGCTGCCCTCGTCGACCAACCCGACCCGGCCCTACACGGTGAACACGATCGACGAGCACCTCGACATGCTGATGGTCTGCCATCACCTCGATCCGGCGATCGCCGAGGACGTCGCCTTCGCCGAGAGCCGGATCCGCCGCGAGACGATCGCCGCCGAGGACATCCTGCACGACCTCGGCGCCTTCTCGATGATGTCCTCGGACTCCCAGGCGATGGGGCGCATCGGCGAGACCATCCTGCGCTGCTGGCAGACGGCGCACAAGATGAAGGTCCAGCGCGGCGCGCTTGCCGGCGACACGGCGCGCGCCGACAACGAGCGCGTCAAGCGCTACATCGCGAAGTACACGATCAATCCGGCGATCGCCCACGGCATCTCGCACATGGTCGGTTCGGTCGAGCTCGGCAAGCTCGCCGATCTCGTGCTCTGGCGTCCGGCGTTCTTCGGCGTCAAGCCTTCGATGGTGATCAAGGGCGGGCAGATCGCGCTCGCGCCGATGGGCGATCCGAACGCCTCGATCCCGACGCCGCAACCGGTGCACTACCGGCCGATGTTCGCGGCCTTCGGTCGGGCGACCGCGGGCTCCTCGGTCAACTTCATGTCGCAGGCCGCCATCGCCGCCGGCGTGCCCGAGGCGCTGGGCCTGCGTCGGGCGGCGGTACCGGTGCGCGCGACCCGGGGCATCGGCAAGCGCGACATGGTGCGCAACGACTGGCTGCCTCGCATCGAGGTCGATCCCCAGACCTACGAAGTGCGTGCCGATGGCGAGCTGCTCGTCTGCGAGCCGGCCGTCGTCCTTCCGATGGCGCAACGCTATTTCCTCTTCTGACCGGGAGGCCACCGATGCTGATCTTCACCGAAAGATGCGAGGACGACGGCCCCATCGCCGGGTCGGTGAGCCTGCCCTTCGACCTGCGCCAGCGTTCGCGGCTGCGGGTCGAGGTGGGCGAAGGCGCGCTCGCCGGCAGCCTCGTCGGCTTCGACCTGCCGCGCGGCAGCGTGTTGCGCAACGGCGACCGGGTACGCAGCGCCGGCGGGGAGATCCTGCGGATCGATGCCGCCCCGGAATCGCTCGTGCACATCGCGGCGGCATCGGGACCGGCGCTTGCCCGGATCGCCTACCACCTCGGCAACCGGCATGTACCCGTCGAGGTCGGCCCCGGCTGGCTGCGCCTGCAGGCCGATCCGGTGCTCGAAGGCATGGTGGGGGGCCTGGGTGTGGTCCCGGTGCGCATCGAGGCGCCGTTCGAACCCGAGGCCGGCGCATACGGGCATGCCGGCCACGGCCATTCGCACGGCGCCGACACGCATGGCGAAGATGGCCATGCCCACCATCACCACGCGCATCCGCACGGCGCGGACGGGCGCCACGCGCCGCGCATCCACGACCTGCTCGCGGACCGGCAGTCGCGATGACGACCGTGCCCGCGATGTCCGCCGATCCGTCGCTCGCGGCGACCGCGGCGCGGCGCCTCGCCCTGCTCCGGCTCGGCAGTCCGGCGCTGCCGATCGGCGGCTACAGCTATTCGCAGGGGCTCGAGACGGCGATCGATCGGAGCTGGGTACGAACCGAAGCCGACATGCGGACGTGGCTCGAGGATCTTCTGGAGGCCAGTATCGGCCGCTTCGACGCGCCGCTCGTCCACGCCCTCGCGAGCGCGGTCGCCGCCGACGATGCCGCGCGCAGCGCGCGACTGCACGAGAGCTACCTCGGAGCGCGCGAATCGGCCGAGCTGCGCGCCGAGACCCTGCAGATGGGCCGCTCGCTGCTGCAGCTGGTCGAAGGTCTCGACGGGCTTCCGGAAGGCACCCGCGAGGCGACGCGCAATCTGCTGGCGACCGGCGACTGCGCCCTGCCGCTCGCCTGGGCCTGGGCGGCCCGCGGGCTGCGCATCGGCCCCGACGAGGCGCTTGCCGCCTGGCTCTGGGCCTGGCTCGAGAACCAGGTGACCGCGGCCATGAAGGCGATCCCGCTCGGCCAGCAGGCCGGCCAGCGCCTGTTCTCGGCCCTCGCCCCGGCGCTGGCGGCGAGCGCGGCGCGGGCCGCCACGCTCGCCGAGGACGACTGGAGCAGCTTCGCCCCCGGCTTCGCGATGTGCAGCAGCTGGCACGAGACGCAGTACTCGCGCCTGTTCAGGTCCTGACGACGGCCGCATACCGTCACCTTCACGAAAAGGCAACGATGACATCGACGAAACAGGCCCTGCGGGTCGGCATCGGCGGGCCGGTCGGCTCGGGCAAGACGGCGCTCACGCTCGCCCTGTGCCGGGCCCTGCGCGATCGCTACGACATGGCGGTGGTGACCAACGACATCTACACCCGCGAGGATGCCGAGTTCCTCGCCCGCAACGATGCGCTCGGCATCGAGCGCATCCTCGGGGTCGAGACCGGCGGCTGTCCGCACACCGCGATCCGCGAGGACGCGTCGATCAACCTCGAGGCCGTCGAGCGGCTGCAGCGGCGGCATCCGGGACTCACGCTCGTCCTCATCGAGAGCGGCGGCGACAATCTCGCCGCGACCTTCAGTCCCGAGCTGTCGGACCTGACGATCTACGTGATCGACGTCGCTGCCGGCGACAAGATTCCCCGCAAGGGAGGGCCGGGCATCATCAAGAGCGATCTGCTCGTCATCAACAAGATCGATCTCGCGCCGCATGTCGGCGCCTCGCTCGAGGTGATGGAAACCGATGCCCGGCGCATGCGCGGCGAGCGCCCCTTCGTGTTCGCGAACATGCACAGCGGCGAAGGGCTGGAGCGCATCGTGGCCTTCATCGAGACGCACGGCCTGCTGCTAAACTGATCCCCAACCGGTCATTCTGGAGACTAGCGATGCGTCATGTTCCCGATATCCGCCGTGCCGTCGCCGGCATTGCCCTCGCCCTGCCCGCGACGGCGTTCGCCCATCCCGGCGAGCATCCCGGCGGGTTCGCCTCGCTGGTCCATCTGCTGACCGAGCCCGATCACCTCGCGATGCTGATCGGCGCGGCCGTGCTCGGCTACTTCATCCATCGCCGCATCCGCCATCAGCGCGCCGACCGCGCCCGGCGGCAGCGCGACCAGGGCATGGACGGGAATTCATGAACCCGCCCGTCAAGGTACTCGCCTTCGACGTCTTCGGCACCGTCGTCGACTGGCACGGCACGATCGCCCGTGAGGTCGACGCCCTCGATCTCGGCGTATCGGGCAACGACTTCGCCACCGAATGGCGATCCGGCTATGCGCCGGCCATGGACCGGGTGCGCAAGGGCGAGCTCGGCTGGACCCGGATCGACGACCTGCACCGGATGATCCTCGACGAGATCCTCGAGCGCCACGGCATCGATCTGGACGAAGCCGCGCGCCGGCATCTCAACCTCGTCTGGCACCGGCTCGGTCCCTGGCCCGATACCCTCGCCGGGCTCGAGCGCCTGCGCAGCCGCTTCACGATCTGCACCCTGTCCAACGGCAATCTCGGCCTGCTCGCCGACATGGCGAAGAACGCCGGCATCCGCTGGGACCTGATCCTCTCGGCCGAGGTCTTCCGCCACTACAAGCCGGATCCGGAAACCTATCTCGGCGTGTGCGACATCTTCGACATCGAGCCCGGCGAGATGATGCTCGTCGCCGCCCACCGCAGCGACCTGCGCGCCGCCGCGGCCTGCGGTTGCCGGACCGCCTTCATCGAACGGCCGCTCGAGTTCGGCCCGGCCGTCGCCAACGATGTTCGCCGCGATCCTGCCTTCGACCTGCACGCGCGCGATCTCGGCGATCTCGCCGACCAGCTCGGCTGCGCCTGACGGCGGAGCGCCGGCCCCGCCGGCGCATCCGCCCATGGGGAGACAAACCGTGGAACCCTTCGATTTCGACTGGCGGGCGGCCTATCCGTCGATGCGCTCGCCCGTCTTCGCCCGCAACGTCGTGGCGACCTCGCAGCCGCTCGCGGCCCAGGCCGGGCTGCGCATGCTCGCGGCCGGGGGCAATGCGGTCGATGCGGCGATCGCGGCCGCCGCCGCGCTCACGATCGTCGAGCCCGTCTCCTGCGGCCTGGGCAGCGACGCGTTCGCGATCGTCTGGGACGGACAGCGGCTCCATGGCCTCAACGCCTCGGGCACCGCGCCCGCCGCCTGGGACCTGGCCTACTTCACGAGCCGCCATGGCAGCGCGTTCCCCAAGCGCGGCCCCGACACCGTCACGGTACCCGGCGCGATCGCCGGCTGGGTCGCCCTGCACGGGCGCTTCGGCCGCCTGCCCTTCGCCGACTGCCTCGCGCCCGCGATCGAGCTGGCCGAAGCCGGCCACGGTGTGGCCCGCATCGTCCAGCAGAAGTGGGCGGCCCAGGTCGACGAGCTGCGGTCGCAGCCCGGCTTCGCGCAGGCCTTCATGCCCCATGGGCGCGCCCCGAAGGTCGGCGAGCGCTTCGTGTTCGCAGAAGCGGGCCGGACCCTCGCGCGCATCGCCGAGACCGCGGGGCGCGATTTCTACGAGGGCGAGACGGGCGAGCGCATCGCCCGCTTCATTCGCGATAGCGGCGGCGCGATGACGGCCGCCGACCTGCGCGACTACGCGCCGGAATGGGTCGAGCCGATCTCGCGCGACTACCGCGGCTTCACCCTGCACGAGATCCCGCCCAACGGCCAGGGCATCGCCGCCCTGATGGCGCTGGGCATCCTGGAGCATTTCGACATGGCGGCCCTCGAACCGGATTCGGTCGCGGCGCGCCATCTCCAGATCGAGGCCATGAAGGCGGCCTTCGCCGATGTCTACCGGCACGTCGCCGATGCGCGCAGCATGACGGCGGTGACTCCGGCCGACCTGCTCGACGACGCGCGGCTCGCGGACCGCGCCGCGCGCATCCGGCGCGACCGGGTCACCGACTTCGAGCATGCCCTGCCCCCACCGGGCGGCACCATCTACCTGAGCGCCGCCGACGCCGAGGGCATGATGGTCTCGTTCATCCAGTCCAACTACATGGGCTTCGGCTCGGGCGTGGTGGTGCCGGAGGTCGGCGTCTCGCTGCAGAACCGCGGCCACGGGTTCTCGCTCCAGCCCGACCACCCCAACGTGGTCGAGCCGGGCAAGCGGCCCTTCCACACCATCATCCCGGCCTTCCTCACCCGCGACGGATTCCCGCAGATGAGCTTCGGGGTGATGGGGGGCAACATGCAGCCGCAGGGCCATCTCCAGACCGTGGTGCGGATGATCGACTACCGCCAGAATCCGCAGGCCGCCTGCGACGCGGCGCGCTGGAAGGTCCAGCGCGGACTGGCGGTGGACATCGAGCCGGCGATCGGCGCCGAGGTCGCCGCGGGCCTGGAAGCGCTCGGCCACCAGCTGGTCGAGGTCGTCGACAACTACATGGATTTCGGCGGAGGCCAGTTCATCTGGCGCCAGTCGGCCGATCTCGCCGACGGCTACGCGGCCGCCAGCGACAGCCGGCGCGACGGCTGCGCGGCGGGCTTCTGAGCCGGCGCGTGACGGCTGCACGGCCGGTCTCGCCGGCGCGTCGCCGCTCGATCGGCGTGCTGGCCGCGGGCGCGGCGCTCGCCGCGCTCGGCGTTTCCGCCTGCGCCCACCGGCCGCCCTCGGGCCCGGCGGTCGCCGGCCCGCCCCTGTGGCGGATCGGACGCCCCGGCAGCGCCGGGTCCGGCTGGCTGTTCGGCTCCGTCCATGCGGGCCTTGCCGCCGACGAACCCCTGCCGCCGGCGATCGAGCGAGCCTGGGCCGACGCCGACGTGCTGGCGATCGAGATCGACTCGGCCGCGCGCTGGTCGCAGTTGCGCGACGGCTTCGCGGCCGCGGCGCTGCTGCCCGGCACGGACACGATCGAGACACTGATCGGAGCCGGCCATGCCGCCGCGATCCGCGCCCACTTCGGCCTCGACGACGCCCGCTGGGCGGGGCTGCGCCGGCTCGCGCCCTGGGCACTGCTGGTCACCCTCGCCGGGGAGGATCCGCTGCGTCGGGAGCGCCCGGGGTCGCGGGGAATCGAAGCGCGCCTGCTCGATGCCGCACGCGGCCGGTCGATGCCGATCGTCGAGCTCGAGCAGGTCGACGAGCAGGTCGACGCCCTTGCCGGCGCCAGCCTCGAGGCCCAGGCCGCCTGGCTGCTGCGCCGCTTCGAGGCGATGCGGCGCAACGAGGATCTCGCCGGCGCCATCATCGCCGCCTGGCGCGCCGGCGATGACGCGCACCTGGCCACGCTCAAGACCCGGGCCTGGGGCGCGACGGACGAACCCGCGACGCCGCGCGGGCGCATGTTCGGCGAGCGCGACCGGCGGATCGCGAGACGGCTCGCCGGGCTGCTCGAGCGGCCCCACACGGTATTTACCGTAGTGGGCGCCTTCCACCTCGTGGGCGAGGATGCCCTGCCGGGTATCCTTGCGGGTCACGGGATCCGCCTCGAGCGGATCCCCAACGAGCGAGGGAACGGCTAGCGATGAAACCCGAGAACGCCGGCGTGCAGACGCTGATGATCGACGACGGCCGCGGGCCGGCGCTGGAGCTGATCCACATTCCCGCCGGCGGCCCGGTGCACGCGCAGCGCGGCGACCCGATCCTCATGATCCACGGCGCCTATACCGACGCCTGGAGCTGGGCGCCGAGCTTCCTGCCCTTCTTCGCGGCCCGCGGGCACGATGTCTACGCGCTTTCGCTGCGCGGCCACGGCGCCAGCGAGGGCAAGGCCGCGATCAATGCCTGGGGCCTGGCCGACTACATGAAGGACATGATGCGGGCGCAGGCGCACATCGGCGCGACGCCGATCCTGTTCGGCGCATCCATGGGCGGGCTGCTCGTGCAGCGCTGGCTGACCACCGGGCGCGAGGCCACCGCCGTCGTGACGATCGGCAGCGTCCCGCCTTCGGGCATGACCGGCGCGATCCTGCGCATGGCCTGGACGCAGCCGCGCAATCTCTACGAGATCGCCCAGGTGGCCGGGTCGGGGACCGCCAGCCGACGCTTCATGCACATGCTGGTCGAGCAGCCGCTGCGAGCCGGCGAGGCCGATTTCTACCGCCGGCATCTCGCCCGCGAATCGAGCCGGGCCCTGTGGGAGCTGACCTGGATGCCGATGGTGATGCCGACCCGGCCCAGCTGCCCGGTGCTGGCCACCCATGGCGAGCTCGACCGGATGGTGCCGCCCGACAGCCTGGACGTCATCGAGCGCTATTTCGGCGCCGAGCGCATGGTATTCGAAGCGATGGGACACTGTCCGATGCTGGAGAAGCGCTGGGAGGAGGCCGCTGGCCGGATCGCCGCCTGGCTGGACGAACGACTTTACTCGGAGATCGATGATGAGCAGCTCGACTGAAGCGGGCGCCACCCGGCGCGTCGCCTTCCTTGGCCTCGGCACGATGGGCTACCCGATGGCCGGCCACCTGGCCCGCGCGGGCCACGCCACCGCCGTCTACAACCGCAGCCCGGCCAAGGCGAAACGCTGGAGCGAGGAGCATGGCGGCAGCGCCCATGCCACCCCGCGCGAGGCGGCCGCCGATGCCGACATCGTGTTCGCCTGCGTCGGCAACGACGACGACCTGCGCGCGGTGGTGCTGGGCGACGACGGCGCCTTCGCCGGCATGAAGCCGGGCGCGATCTTCGTCGACCACACCACCACCTCGGCCGAGGTGGCCCGCGAGCTCGCCGCCACCGCCGGCGAACGCGGGCTCGCCTTCATCGATGCGCCGGTGTCCGGCGGCGAGGCGGGCGCCGTCAACGGCGCGCTCACCGTCATGTGCGGCGGCGATCCAGCCACCTTCGAGAAGATCAAGCCGGTCGCGGCGGCCTTCGGGCGTGCCGTCACCCTGGTCGGGCCTTCGGGCAGCGGCCAGCTCGCCAAGATGGTCAACCAGATCTGCATCGCCGGCCTCGTGCAGGGCCTGTCCGAGGCGGTCGCCTTCGGCATGCGCTCGGGCCTCGACATGAAGCTGGTGCTCGACGTGATCGGCAAGGGCGCGGCGCAATCCTGGCAGATGGACAACCGCGGCAAGACCATGGTCGACGGCAAGTTCGACTTCGGCTTCGCCGTCGACTGGATGCGCAAGGATCTCGGCCTGTGCCTCGACGAAGGCCGCCGCATCGGCGCCGCACTCCCGGTCACCGCCCTGGTGGACCAGTTCTACGGCGACCTGCAACGCGCCGGAGACAACCGGCTCGACACCTCGAGCCTGATCCGCCGCCTCAAGTAAAGTGAACCACAAGCGAAGGAAGACCACATGCCACTCCAGACCCTGCCCTCCGGCCTCCAGTACGAAGACGTCGTGACCGGCGACGGCGACGAAGCCCGCAGCGGCCAGCAGGTATCGGTGCACTACACCGGCTGGCTGTTCGAGGACGGCACGCCCGGCACCAAGTTCGACTCGAGCAAGGACCGCGGCCAGCCGTTTCGCTTCCCGCTCGGCGCCGGCCACGTCATCCGCGGCTGGGACGAAGGCGTCGCCGGCATGAAGGTCGGCGGCACCCGTCGCCTCGTGATCCCGCCCGATCTCGGCTACGGCGCGCGCGGAGCCGGCGGCGTGATCCCGCCGAACGCCACCCTGCTATTCGAGGTCGACCTGCTCGGGGTCTGATCCGGCTTCGCGTGCGGGCCGGCTGGGAACTGCGTAGAATCCCCGATGCGGGGTCATCCGGATCGCCGCGGTTTTCGAGAATCGAGCCCAGGGCCGCATGAGCGACGCGCCGACCACACCCCAGCACTTCATCCGTCAACGCATCGCCGATGACCTCGCCGCCGGCAGCCCGGCGCGAGGCTGGGCCGGCCGGCCAGGACCGGCGGCCGAGCACCGCAACGCGCCGCCCGATACCGCCCGGATCCGCACCCGCTTTCCGCCCGAGCCGAACGGCTATCTGCACATCGGCCATGCCAAGTCGATCTGCCTGAACTTCGGCGTCGCCGAGGAGTTCGGCGGCCGCTGCCACCTGCGCTTCGACGACACCAACCCGGAGAAGGAGAACCAGGAGTACGTCGACTCGATCATCGATGCGGTGCGCTGGCTCGGCTATTCCTGGGACGCCGGCGGAGAATCCGACCTGTATTTCGCAAGCGACTATTTCGACTCGCTCTACCGCTTCGCCGAATACCTGATCGAGGCCGGCCACGCCTACGTCGACTCGCAGACGCAGGACGAGATGCGGGCGCGACGCGGCACCCTCACCGAGCCGGGCACCGATTCGCCGTTCCGCAGTCGCAACCCCGCCGAGAGCCTGCGGCTGTTTCGCGAGATGCGTGCCGGCGCGCATGCCGACGGCAGCCATGTGCTGCGCGCGCGCATCGACATGGCCTCGCCCAACATGAACCTGCGCGATCCGGCGCTCTACCGGATCCGCCGCGCCCATCATCACCGCACGGGCGATGCCTGGTGCATCTACCCGATGTACGACTACGCGCATCCGGCGGGCGATGCTCTCGAGCGCATCACCCATTCGCTGTGCACGCTGGAGTTCGAGGACCATCGGCCGTTCTACGACTGGGTCCTCGAGCGCCTCGCCGAAGGCGGCTTCTTCGACGCACCCCTGCCGAAGCAGATCGAGTTCGCCCGGCTCAACCTCGACTACACGATCACCAGCAAGCGCAAGCTCCAGGCCCTGGTCGCCGACGGGCACGTCGCCGGCTGGGACGATCCCCGGATGCCCACGCTCGTCGGGCTGCGCCGGCGCGGCTACACGCCGGCCGCCATCCGCAGCTTCTGCGAACGGATCGGGGTAACCCGCAGCGATTCCTGGATCGAGCTCGGCCAGCTCGAGCAGGCCCTGCGCGAGGACCTCGAGGACGCCGCGCCGCGGGCCACCGCGGTGCTCGACCCCCTGCGGCTGCTGATCGAGGACTGGCCCGCCGGGCGCGTCGAGCCCTGCGTCGCCCCGGTCCACCCGGCGCACCCGGAGCGCGGCGAGCGGACACTGCCCTTCACCGGCGAGCTCTGGATCGAGCGCGAGGACTTCGAGGAAACGCCGCCCAAGGGATTTCGCCGGCTGTTTCCCGGCAACCGGGTCCGGCTGCGCTACGGCTTCGTGGTCGAGTGCACCGGCTGCGACAAGGACGCCGACGGCCGGGTCGTCGCGGTACGCGCCCGGATCCTGCCGGATTCGAAATCCGGCACCCCGGGCGCCGACCAGTACAAGGTCAAGGGCGCGATCCACTGGCTCAGCATCACGCATGCGCTTTCCGCCGAGATCCGGCTCTACGACCGGCTGTTCACCGAGCCCCAGCCGGATGCCGTCGAGGGCGGCCATCTCGCCGCGCTCAATCCGGATTCCGTGCGGATCGTGCAGGGCTTCGTGGAACCGGGGCTCGTCGACACCACTCCCGAGACCCGGCTGCAGTTCGAGCGCCACGGCTATTTCGTCACCGATCGCATCGACCACCGACCGGGCGCGCCCGTCTTCAACCGGGCCGTCACGCTGAAGGACTCCTGGGCGAAGCGCAAGTGATCGACATCGCCGCGGGTTCGTCGGGGCTTGCCCGATGCAGCTGACCTCCCTGCGCTCGCGCCCCTTCCGGCATTTCTTCGTCGGGCATGCGGCCTCGATCCTCGGCTCCTGGATCCAGCAGGTCGCGCTTTCCTGGCTGATCTACCGGGTCACGGGTTCGGCGGCGCTGCTCGGCATCGCCGCCGCCCTGCTGCAGTTCCCACAGATGCTGGTCGCCCCGCTCGCGGGCTCGCTGGTCGACCGCTACGATTCCCGCAAGCTCTTCCTCATCGCGCTGGGCGCCGGCGCCGCGCTCGGGGTGGGTCTCGCGGTCGCGGTCTGGCTCGACATGTCGGGGCCGACCCTGCTGCTGACGGCGGCGGCGCTGATGGGCATCTTCAATGCGCTCGAGAGCCCGCTGCGCCAGACCCTGATCCCGGATCTGGTGCCCGAGCGCGCCCTCCTTGCCAACGCGCTGGCGCTCAACGCGGCGGTGTTCAACAGTGCCCGCTTCATCGGCCCGCCGCTGGCCGGCCTGATCCTGGCGGTGACCAGCGAGGCCTGGTGCTTCATCGTCAATGCCGTTTCCTACATCGGCATGATGGTCTTCATCTGGAGGCTGCGGCTGCCCCCGAAGCCGCCGACCGACCGGGCGGTGCTGGGCCTGCTCCTCGACGGCCTGCGCTACCTCGGCCGCCACTGGGTACTCAAGCGCATCCTCGGCCTGTCCTTCGTCCAGAACGTCGCCACGGGGGCGGTGATCGTGCTGTTGCCCGTCTGGGCAGCCGACGTCTACGTCGGCGACAGCCGCACCCTCGGCTGGCTGCTCGGCGCCTCCGGTGCCGGGTCATTGTGCGGCACCCTGCTGCTGACGCGCCTGGCCACACCGCCAGCCTGGCTGCGCGCGATGACCGCAGGCT
Source organism: Burkholderiaceae bacterium (assembly GCA_023954135.1). GTDB lineage: Bacteria > Pseudomonadota > Gammaproteobacteria > Burkholderiales > Burkholderiaceae_E > JAMLIN01. The sequence goes on from JAMLIN010000004.1 coordinate 143,106, forward strand.
GGATCCTGACCATCGCCGGCACCACCACGATGTCGCTGCTGCCGCCCCTGCCGGTAACGCTGTGCGCGCTGTTCGGCTTCGGCTTCGGCCTGACCATGTGCAACGTGCTGACCAACGTGATGACCCAGACCATCTCGGCCGACGCCCTGCGCGGCCGGATGATCTCGATCTTCATCGGCGGGCGCTGGGGCTTCGATGCGCTGGGCGGACTGATCGCCGGCGCGCTGGCTTCCGCCGCCGGCCTGCGTTCGACCCTGCTGCTGCAGCTGGTCATCCTGCTGGCGGCGGCGAGCTTCTTCCTGCGGATCCGGCCGGGTCTGCGCATCCGGTTCGCCGAGCAGGGCACGGACTGACGCCGCTGCGCGGGGGCACGGTCAGCGCCGCACCGCCGATCCGTCGCCGCCCCAGCGCTGGCGCAACTCGCGCTTCAACACCTTGCCGGTAGCGGTGCGCGGCAGCTCGTCGACGAAGGAGACTACGCGCGGGCACTTGAAGTGCGCCAGGCGCTCGCGCGTCCAGGCGATCAGCTCGGCCTCGGCGAGCTTTGCATCCGCCCTGCGCACCACCACGGCCGTAACCGCCTCGCCCCAGCGCTCGTCGGGCGTGCCGATCACGGCCACGTCGGCGATCGCCGGATGCCGGTGCAGCGTCTGCTCGACCTCGGCCGGATAGACGTTCTCGCCGCCGCTGATGACCATGTCCTTCTTGCGGTCGACGATGTAGTAGTAGCCGTCCTCGTCCACGCGCGCCAGGTCGCCGGTGCGGAACCACCCGCCCTGCAGAGCCTCGCGCGTGGCCTCGGGCTTCTGCCAGTAGCCGATGAACACGTTCGGGCCGCGGATCAGCAGCTCGCCGGTCTCGCCCGTCGGGACGTCGCGACCGTCGTCATCGGCAATGCGGTACTGCACATGCGCGATCGGCTTGCCCACCGAGCCCGCATGATCGATCACGTCGGCCGCGTCGAGCACCGAGGCGATCGGCGCCGTTTCGGTCAGGCCGAAGCCTTCGGTGAACACCAGGCCCTGGCGGCGCAGCGCCTCGATCAGCACGACGGGGCAAGGCGAGCCGCCGGACACGCCATAGCGCAGCGAGCCGAGGTCGCGCCCCTCGAGCCCCGCCGCATGGATCGCTCCCCACATCGCCGGCACGCAGAAGGCGAGCGTCGGCCGGTGCGTCTCGACGGCGTCGATCCAGGTCGTCGGCGCGAAGGACTCGAGGACCGCCGACGTACCGCCCAGGTACATCAGCGGCAGCGTGAAGATGCCGAAGGCGCCGATGTGAAAGAGCGGCGCGGCCGCCAGCGAGATGTCCTTCGCGGTCAGCCCCTCGCTCATGCACATGTTCGTGATGGCATTCCAGAAATGGTTGCCGTGCGTGAGCATGGTGCCCTTGGGGAAACCGGTGGTGCCCGAGGTGTACATCAGCGTCGCCACCTCGTCGTGGCCGACGTCGATCTCGACGCGCTCGGGCGATCCGCCGGCGATCCAGTCCTCGTAGAGCGAGGGTTCGGCCGCGGCGCGCTGCTGCGCCGACGGGATCTCGACGATCTCGCGCACATAGCCGCCGGCCGCGGCTTCGCGCGCCGTGGCCGCCGTCTGCGGCGACACGAACAGCGCGCAGGGTGCGGCATCGTCGAGGATGTAGCGCACCTCCGGCGCGGCCAGGCGGAAGTTGATCGGCACCAGGATGGCCCCGAGCTTGGCCGCCGCGATCGCCACCTCCAGGAACTGCGGGCTGTTGAAGGCCATGATCGCCACCCGGTCGCCCTTGCGCGCGCCCCGGGCGCGCAGCGCATCCGCGAGGGCGTTGGTGCGCCGCTCGAGCTCACCGTAGGTGAGCCCGGCGCCGCCGGCGCTGACGTCGATCAGCGCGATGTGCCCGGGGTTGCGCCGGGCGTGAACCGATACCCAGCTGCCGATGCCCTGGTCCATGATCGTCTCCTGTCGTTCGTTCCCATGAAGCGCCACGCCCGCCGCGGCCCGCGCTACTTGTCCGCTGCAGACGCGCCCGGTATGCCGAGATCGAGCCCCGCCTTCTCCGCCGCGGCCCGCTGCGAGGCCTTCGCGCTTTGGTAGCCCTCGCGCTGCTGGAGCCGCGCCCAGTAGGCGGCCACGTTGGGCCCGAAGCCTTCGTCGAGACCCAGCGTCGTGGCCAGAAGCAGCGAGTAGCCCACCGATACGTCGGCCACGGTGAAGCGCCCGGCACAAAGATATTCCCGATCCTCGATTGCCGCTTCGATCGCGCGCAGCCGCGCCAGGAACCACTGTCCGTAGTCCTTCGCCACCTGGGGCTGGCGACGCTCGGGCGGTTCGAACCTCGAGTAGCGCAGCACCAGCGTCTGCGGGAAGGTGAGCGTGGCCTCCCCGAAGTGGGTCCAGTTGAGGAACGCGCCGTAGTCGTCCTCGGACGGATCGACGGCGAGGGAACTCGGGCCGTAGCGCGTCGCCAGGTAATGAGAGATGGCGCTCGACTCGGTCATGCGCACCGGGCCGTCGAGGAGCAGGGGAATGGTGCCCAGCGGATTGAGCGTCTTGTAGCCGGGCGCCCGCGCCCGCGGCGGAAAGGGCAATACCTTCAGCTCGTAGGCCAGGCCCATCTCCTCCATCGTCCACAGCGGCCGGAACGAGCGGGCGTCGACGCAGTGGTAAAGCTCGATCATGAAGGGTCGTCTCCTGTAGTCGATCGATCGCCGGCGCCAGCGCCGGCCGCTCATGAGGAATGCGGATCAGCGCCCGCGATAGACGGCCGGGCGCTTCTCGAGAAAGCTGCGCGGCCCCTCGCGCGCGTCCTCGCTCGCAAAGACGGGGGCCGCGAACTGCAGCTCCATGGCGAGACCCGCATGCTCAGGCAACCCGGCGCAGGCGCGCGCCGAACGACGGATGGCGCGCACCGCGAGCGGACCGTTGCGCGCGATCCGGCCGGCCACCTCGAAGGCCGTGTCCAGCACATCCGCGGCCGGCACCACACGATTGAGGAAGCCCCAGTCGAGCGCCGTCCGGGCATCGATCAGGTCGCCGGTGATCAGCAGCTCCATCGCGCGCGGCATGGTCATCTGCCGAGGCAATCTCACGGTCGAGCCGCCCGCCGGAAAGATGGCCCACTTGACCTCCTGCACCCCGAACCTGGCGGACTCGGCGGCGATCCGCAGGTCGGTTCCCTGGACGAGCTCCATCCCGCCGGCTATCGCCGCTCCGTTGATCGCCGCGATCACGGGCTTGTCGACGTCGTAGCCGCGCAGGATGCTGCGCTCGAAGACGCCGGGCTCGCCCTTGAAGCGGCGATCCCAGTCGTCCTCGGGGGCTCGCTCGCCGCTCATCAACGGAATCAGCCGTCCCAGGTCGGCGCCCGCGCAGAAGGCCTGCTGGCCGGTGCCGGTGATGATGATGACGCGCACGTCGTCATCGTCGTGCAGCTCCGAGAACGTGTCCGCCAGGCGGCATATCGCTTCCGGATCGAGCGCGTTGCGCACTTCGGGCCGGTTGATCGTGACCAGGGCAATGTGGTCGCGCTTCTCGAGAAGAACCTTTTCCATGGAACCGCCCATCCGATGAATTCACTCTACGACGACGGGGAACCGGATGCCTGGGGGACCCGCCGCTCCTCGCGACCAATCCGTCGACCCCGCCGCACGGCTCGGCGCAAGGCGAGGCAGCCACGCCGCCTCGCCTTCATCCGGCTTTCAGGCCGCTACTTGACGCACTTGCGAATCGCCTCCACATCGGGGAGCTCGGACAGGTTGCGCCCCATCGCGAACTCGCCCTGCATGCCCCGCCACTGTGAATAGTCCTGGAGGAACTCGATCTGGGATACCGCGATCCTGGCGAACGCCGGGTTCGCGCAGGCCTCGTCGATCATCGCCTTGTTCGACTGCTGCTGAAGCGTCTTCATCTCCTCGGGGCTCAGCTGGTGGACGGTCGTCCCCGCCTTCTCGAACGTCTTGACCGCCGTCGCCGACCCCTTCTCGAAGAACGCCAGCGACCATGGCATGGTCGCGTCGGCCGCGGCCTGCAGTATCGTCTTCTGACGCTCGGAGAGCTTGTCCCACACTTTCCGGCTGATCATCACGCCCGACATGGAACCCGGCTGATGCCAGCCAGGCGACAGGACGTGCTTCGAGACTTCGTGGAGCCCCATGCCGAGATCGGTGCTCGGAGAGGAGAACTCCGCGGCATCGACGACTCCACGCTCGACCGCCTGGTAGACCTCGGCGCCGGGCACCATGATCTGCGACGCCCCGTTCGCCTTCAGGACCGCGCCCTGCGGTCGTCCGGACATGCGGATCCGCTTGCCTTGCAGGTCCGCCAGGGAGGTGATCGGCGTCCTGCCTCGCGGGCCGGATTCCATGGAGATGACCGAGTACGGCAGATAGGTCATCCCGTACTTGCCGTAGACCTCGTCGAACACCTTCTTGCCGTCCCAGCCCTGGATCCACAGGATGTAGTCGGCCGCCGTGAAGAACATCGGAAAGGCGCCGAGCAGGGCAAAGGCGGTATCGGTACCGCCCCAGTAACCCGGCCAGTCGGCGGAGGCGTCGATGCTGCCCGAGCGGACCGCGTCGAATACCTGGGTGGACGGAACCAGGCTTTCGCCGGGGTGGAACTTGATCTGGATGATTCCCTTGCCCAGCTTGTTGACGAGATCGACGAAGTGCTTGTCCGACTCTATGAGGTTGATCCCCGGCGGCCAGGTGGAGGTCATCGTGATGGTCACCTCCTTCTCCTGCGCCGAGACGCTCGCACCTCCGGCCAGCAACGCGACCGCGGCAGCGGCCAGCATTCCCTTTCTCAGGGTCGTCAGGATCTTCATGCCTCTTCCTCCTTGGTGTGTCCGAGTGTCAGGATCTTCCGCGCTCGGCCGCGGCTTGTTCCATGGCTGTCGAGCGGTGTCGTGCAGGGCGCTACTTCCCGAACAGGGTGGTCGGCAGCCAGGTGATGATCGGCGGGAACAGGATGCACAGCAGCGCACCCACAAGAATGAGAATCACGAAAGGCACGATGCCGCGATAGATGTGTCCTATCGTCACCCCCGGTGGCGCCACGCCTTCCAGATAGAAGAGCGCATAGCCGAAGGGGGGAGTCAGGAACGAGGTCTGCAGGACGACGGCAATCATCGTCACGAACCAGAGCGGCTCGAAACCCAGTTCCTTGGCGATCGGCAGGAAGATGGGCAGGCAGATCAGGACGATGCCCAGCCAGTCGATGAACATGCCGAGCACGAAGACGATCGCCATCATGAGCACGAACAGGCCCCATCGGCCGAGCCCGGTACCGGCGAGAAACGACGTGACGATCTCCTGGCCATCGATCGCGATGAAGACACCGGTGAAGCCGACCGCCCCGACGATGACGAACAACACCATGCTGGTGGTGCGCGCCGTCGCGCTGACCGCCTCCTGGAGCATCCTCCACGAGAACTTTCGATACACGATCACCAGAACCAGGGTGATGAACGCACCGATGGCCGCCGCTTCCGTCGGCGTCGCCCAGCCGGCGAAGATCGAGCCGAGAACCCCCACGATCAGGAGGATCGGAGGGATCGCCATCTTCAGGAGCATGATGACGACCTCCCCTACCGACGTCTCGCTGCGTTCCTCTTCGGACACCGGCGGGCCGTATTCGGGCTTGAAGAAGGTCAGGACGGCAACGTAGACGGCATACAGCCCGGCCAGCAGAAGCCCCGGGAACACCGCGGCGGCGAACAACTGCCCGACCGAGATCTGGGAATAGCTGCCGAGGATGACCAGCATGATGCTGGGGGGGATCAGGATCCCGAGGGTTCCGCCGGCGGCGATGGCACCGGTGGCCAGCTCCTTCTGATAGCCGTAGCGAACCATCGCCGGCAAGGCGAGCATGCCCATGACGGTGACCGACGCGCCGATAATCCCCGTCGAGGCCGCGAGTATCACCGAGATCACGATGACCGCCAGCAGCAGGCCGCCCCTGACGCGCCCCAGGGCGAGCCGCAAGGCCTGGAACATGTTCTCGGCGACCCCCGAATCGCTCAGCAGGCGCGCCATCAGGATGAACATCGGAACCGCCAGAAGGACGTAGTTGTCCATCTGGCTGTAGATCCGGTTGAGGATGATGCCGAATACGCTGAGCCCGGGCCCGAGATAGCCGAAGATCACCGCCAGCCCGCCGAGCACGAAGGCGAGCTGATGGCCCATGAAGAGCCCGGTCAGCAGGCCCATGAACATCAGGACGACCAGTATCTCGTTGCTCATGCGAGCTCTCCACCGCGGGCCACGCGGGCCATGCGAACGACCCGGCAGATGCCCTGGAGGATGAGCAGCAGTGCGGTGGCCGGAATGACGGTCTTGATGTAGTACACCGGTAGCGCCGTCACGCCCCAGCTCGTCTCGCGCGTAGCCCACGATCTGGCGGCGAAATCCCATCCGTAGATGAGCAGCAGGATCATGAAGGGGAAGAAGAATATGACGAACGACAGGATGTCCAGCCGGGCCTGGTTCCTCCTGGACAACCGGTCCTTGAAGATATTGATCGAAACATGCTCGTCGTGGAGCAAGGTGTACGCCGCGACAATCATGAAATGCAGGCCGTAGAGCTGCGTCGAGACATCGAAGGCCCAGGGTATCGGCGCATTGAAAAGCCGGCGACCGACGATGTCGTACACGGTCACGAACATGATGAAGATCATGACCCAGCCGACGATGCGGCCGATCCATGTGTTCAGGCCATCCACCATCCGGAGAAACGTATTCATCGGGTTCCATCCTTTCCGGGTTCGGTACTCCCCTCGGCTCGTCCGCGTCGCTTCAGCTCCCGCAGATCGAACGTGGTCGCCAGCTTCAGGGGATCTTCGTCGGCCGCGAAGATCAGCGTCTTCTGGATCTTCTGTGTTCCCGTCGTCGGCAGATCGGGGCGAAAGCTGACGTAGCCGGGAGCCTTGAAATAGGCGAGCCGCTCGAAGCCGAACTCGAACAGTCGCCGCGCCGTGGCGCCATCCGCGGCGACCCCGTCGCGCAACACGACGCAGGCGAACACCTCCTCCTCCCGGAGTTCGTCGGGCATGGCGATCACGGCGGCCTGGACGACATCCGGATGGGACTGCAGGCACGCCTCCACTTCGGCCGCGGAGATGTTCTCGCCCGAGCGGCGGACGATGTTCTTGCGGCGATCAACGAAGTAGAGCATCCCGCTTTCATCCTGCCGCACCACGTCGCCGGTCCGGAACCAGTCGTCATGCCAGGCTGCCGCGGTTGCCTCGTCGTTCTTCAGGTAGCCGCTGAAGAATCCGCGCCGGGGATCGGTATCGCTCGAGCGCACCAGCAGCTCGCCGGGCGTGCCGCGGGGAACGTCGTTCATGTCGTCGTCGACGACCCTTGCCTTCATGTGACCCGTCGGACGGCCGAAAGCCCGCGTGCCGACCTGGCGCGGCTCGTGGTTGTCGATGAAGCCCGCGCCCACCTCCGTCATCCCCCAGAGCTCCAGGAGCGGGAACCCGAAACGCTTCTCGAAGCTCACGTGATGCTTCGGGTCGACGCCGGCGCCGATCCCCGCGCGGATCGCATGCCGATGCTCGACATCCTCCTGCGGCCGCGCCAGGAGTATGGCCGGCATGACGCCCAGGTAGTGGATCAGCGTGGCCTGCGAATCGCGACAGTCGGCCCACCAGCTGCTCGCGGAGAACCGTTCGACCATGACGTTGCAGCCGGCCCTGGCGATCATCGCGGTGGTCGTCACGGTGAGGTTGTTCATGTGAAAGAGCGGCAGGGGATTGAGCAGCCTTTCGACTTCCTCGCGCAGGCTCAGCTGGCCACCCCATGAAAGGTAGACGCCGGTCGCCTCGAGGAAATACCGATTCGACAGCACACAGCCCTTGGGGCGCCCCGTCGTGCCCGAGGTGTACAGGATGGCCGCTTCGCCGTCGTACCCCGGCGTGGTGCTCGTCGCCCTGGATGCGGCGGGCGGAAGCCGGGCCGGCAAGGCCTCGGCATCGAGCACGGGGACAGGCGCCTTCATCTGCGCGAGGATGTCGTCGCAGATCGCGCGGTATCGCCGCGAGCAGACGATGAAGGCGGCATCCGAATGCTCGACGAGATAGACGCTCTCGAGCGCACGGGCATCCGGGTTCAGCGGAACGATGGATACGCCCAGGCCGTTCAGCGCCAGATAGTGCTCATGGAACACCGGCTCGTTGCCGATCAGGAGCGCGGCGCGCGTGCCGACGCCGTAGCCGGCGTTGCGATAGATCTCGCGCACGGCCAGGACCCGCCTCAGGAAGGCGCCATACCCGATCTCCTCGAAGGGCGCATCACCGCTCGGGCGCCACGCAACGAAGGGCCGGTCGGGAAGACGGGCGGCGGTACGCTCGAAGAGCGCGGCCACGTTCGCGTCCGGCAGCAAGCTGAAACGATCGGGAATATCGGTCATGTCGGGTTCTTCGCGTCGACTGCACGGGCGCGCAAAGTCTGTCTCCTGGGTCGGACCCCGTTCATTCTTCTACACCGGCATCCAGTGGATCGGGCACACCTGCTCGATTCACTGCCCTGGCCCGGACCCGGGCATGCTCAGGTGGGTAGCGATCCGTAGCATACCCCGCGCGGACGCCGATGTGCGCGAAAGACTCAGGCCAGGGCGTCGTCCCCGACGAAGGGATTGTGGGCACGCTCCTCGCCGAAGGTCGACATCGGTCCGTGCCCCGGCACGAAGGCGGTGTCGTCGCCCAGCGGCCAGAGCTTGCGGCGGATCGAATCGATCAGGTCCGCATGATTGCCCCGCGGGAAATCGGTGCGGCCGATCGAGCCGTTGAAGAGGACGTCGCCGACGATCGCGAGATGCGCCGCCGGATGATGGAACACGACATGGCCCGGCGTATGGCCGGGGCAATGGATGACGTCGAGGGTCTGCTCGCCGAAGGTGACGGTGTCGCCGTCCTCGAGCCAGCGATCGGGCTCGAAGGCATCGAGCCGCGGGAACCCGAAGCGCTTGCCCTGCTCGGGCAGCTGCCCGATCCAGAACGCGTCCTCGCGCTGCGGGCCCTCGATGGGCACGCCATGGCGTCTTGCGAACTCGGCCGCCTGGCCGCAATGGTCGATGTGGCCATGGGTCAGCAACACCTTCTCGATGCGCGCGCCGAGCTGCGCCAGCCCCGCGTCGATGCGGTCGAGATCGCCGCCCGGATCGACCACCGCGGCACGGCCGCTTGCCTCGCAGAACAGGATCGAGCAGTTCTGGGCGAACGGGGTCACCGGGACGATCATCAGCTTCATGGCGCGCCTTCGGGGTCTGGATTCGAGCCGGATTCTAGCCCGCGCGCCCCGGCGGCGCCCCGCCGTTGCCGGGGTACGCATGCGCGAGCAGCAGGTCCAGCGGAATCACGTCGAGCGCCCGCTCGTGTGTCGCCTCGAGCACCACCGGTGGCGCCACGCCGGCATCGCAGGCCTGCAGCCAGCGCGCGGCGCACAGGCACCAGCGATCACCCGGTACGAGCCCGCGAAACCGGTGCTGGGGCTGGGCGGCGCCGAGATCGTTGCCCTTGGCCGCCGAGAAGGCGAGGAACTCGGCCGTGACCCGGGCGCAGACGGTGTGGTTGCCGATGTCCTCCGGACCAGTCTCGCAGCAGCCGCTGCGGGTGAATCCGGTCAGCGGATCGAAGGAGCAGGCGAGCAGGGGACCGCCGAGGACATTGAGCGCAAGCGGATCGGTCATGCCTCCCCCCTGGCCGCCCCGGGCTGTCGAAGCGCTTTACACAGAAGAGCCCGGCAAGCCTCGAACATTCGGATGTTCTGTATTTTTCCTTTTGATTTCAACATCTTGCATCAGCATCAGAGCAATGGCACGGGGATTGCTTATAACGGATCGTACGCGGATGAGAACCCTCCGCGATCGATTATCGACGGCCAGCCGGAATTTCGCGACCGGCAGCCGCGGCAGATCACTCCTAGCATCAGTCCTTGCGCCGCCTTCGGGCGGCTTTTTTTCGTCGCCGGGCCGTCCCAAGACGAAAAGCGCCCCCTTGGGAGCAGCGAGTCCGATTCCTACCTCCGCAGCGTCGCAAACAGACGAGTCGCGGGTCGGGCAGGCGATATTCTGGTCGCCGAAGGGATTGCCGATCACCTCGCATGCGTTCGGAACGCTCGCGAAGGCTCGCCTGACGGCGATACCGGGTGTGAAGCGCAAAGCCGGGCGAAAGATGAGGAAGCCATGAATCACGTAACCGTCTACAAGGCACGCAAGGTCATCACGATGGATCCCGGCAGGCCGTATGCAGAGGCCGTGGCTGTCATGGACGGCCGCATCCTCTCGACAGGCACGATCTCGTCGATGCAGCCCTGGCTGGAGCGCTATCCCCACACGATCGACGACACCTTCAGGAACCACGTGATCATGCCGGGGCTGATCGACCCGCACACGCATTTCCTGCATTCGGCGGGATTCATGGCGCTGCACTACATCGGCCCGATCGAATCGCCCGGCCCCGACGGCATCAACCCGCCTCTCGTGACGCGCCAGGCGATCATCGACAAGCTGAGATCGATCGACGCATCCGAGGCCGACCCGACGAGCCCGATGCTGATCTGGGGGCTGGATCCCGCCGCACAGGGCGGACACCTCCACCGTGACGAGCTCGACACGGTCTCGAAGGTCCGGCCGATATTCGTGATCTCCTATGCGCCGCACTTCGCCTATCTGAACAGCCCCGCGCTCGAGTACAGCAAGGTATCGGAGCAGACGGACGTCCACGGTGTGCGTCGCTATCCCGACGGCCGCCTGAACGGCCAGTTCGTCGAGCTGGAGGCCAATCGACTGGCTCTGGGCAGCATGCGCTCCGTGATCTCGAGTCTCGGCGGCACCGCGGGGATCCGCCGCATGGGCAAGGTGGCGCAGGCCGCCGGCATCACCACGACCGCCGAGATGATCTTCGGCAAGACGGGTTTCGACCTCGAGTGGGACCTGCACGCCCAGGTCGTCAACGACGACGGTTTTCCCCTGCGCATGGGACTGGTATCGCTGGAGTTCTCGCTGCACGGCAGGCACGGCGCCGCAGCGGCGGATTTCCTGGAAGACGCGATGGCGCGCAATACCGACAAGCTGTTCCTTCATGGCGTGAAGTTCCTGTCCGATGGATCCTATCCGGCGATGTCTTCCCGGGTGACGTTCCCGGGCTACCTCGACGGGACGAACGGCATCCGCAACGACGTGCCCTGGGAAGAGCTTCATGAGCGGATGCTGCCCTTCTGGAAGAAGGGCATCCAGATCCACTGCCATGCCAATGGCGACGAGGCGATCGACGCCTCGCTCGATGCCCTGGACAGGCTGCAGCGCCTGCATCCGAGCTTCGACCATCGCTTCACGATCGAGCACTACTGCATCAGCCGACCGGACCAGGCGCGACGGTTGAAGGCGCTCGGCGGGGTGGCGAGCGTCAACAACTATTTCGTCCACTATCGAAGCCAGCTGCATTCACGCGAGGGCTTCGGTCCGGACCGATCGGAAGCGGTGGCGCGGCTGGGATCACTCGAGCGCGAAGGCGTGGTCTTCGCCCTGCACTCCGACTATTCCCTCGTGCTCGTGCCACTGCATCCGCTGACCGCCGCATGGGCGGCGGTCAATCGCGTCGCTCTCGACGGCACGACGGTCCAGGCACCGAGCGAGCGGATCGGTGTGGAGCGCGCGATGCGCGCCATCACCATCGACGCGGCCTACGTCCTGGGTCTGGACGGCAAGCTGGGCAGCATCGAGACCGGCAAGCTGGCCGATTTCGCGATTCTCGAACAGGACCCGTTCGAGATCGATCCGATGGCGATCAAGGACATCCCGATCTGGGGAACCGTGCTCGGCGGGCGTCTGCAGCCGGCATGAGGACACATGAACCGGTGAGGACCGCCCCGGTGATCGAAGGAGCGCCATGAAGAGAGCGAACACGAACCCGCCCGGACTCGACAGCGGATTCGCAATGCTCGCCGGCCTGATGGAAGCCGCGCAGATCATTCCCGAGAGGCTGCGGGCGGCGGACGATTCGCTGCCGCTGACGATCCTCTCCGGGTTTCTCGGCTCCGGCAAGACGACCCTCGTCAATCGCCTGCTGGCGGCGCCGGGCGGGCTCCGGCTGGCCGTCCTCGTCAACGATTTCGGCAGCCTCGACATCGACGCGAGCCTGATACGTTCCCGCGACGCCGACAAGATCAGCCTCGCCAATGGCTGCGCCTGCTGCACCGTCGCCGGCGACCTGACGCAGGCCCTGGTGGATCTCGCTCAGGCGCCCGAGCCGCCGGACGCCATCCTTCTGGAAGCCAGTGGAATCGCCGATCCGCGCGGCATCGCGCAGATCGCCCTGGCCAATCCGGCCATGCGTCTCGATGGCGTGGTGACGGTGATCGACGCCGAGAGCATCCGCGAGCAGTGCGCCAGTGCCGGGATCGCGTCGCTCCTGCGGTCACAGATCGCCGCCGCGGACATTCTCATACTCAACAAGATGGACCTCGTCGAAGACGACGCACAGGGCGTGCGGGCCGCGGTTCGCGGGATGGCGGACGGCCGCCCGATCATCGAGACGGCGCAATCGGACGTGCCGGCGGCCGTCGTCTTCGGCCTGGCCGGGGCTGCCAACTTCGACGGCGACGAAATGAGGGACCACCACCATGCGCACGCGTTCGAGAGCTGGAACCTGACCTGGGAGACTCCGCTGCCGGGTGCCGGGTTCCGGGCCGCGCTGTCCGCTCTTCCTGCGAGTGTCCTGCGCGCGAAGGGGATCCTCAGGCTCGATGACGAAGCGCATCCGACGGTCTTCCAGCGGGCGGGACGCCGGTGGTCCTTTCATCGCGCGGACGACGGCATCGGGGAAACCGGCACTTCCCGACTGGTCGTCATCGGACTGGCGGCCGATGCCGGCACGATCGAGCCGCATATCGAAGCGCTCCGCTCCCGGGCGGGACCGCGGCCGTGAGCAACACCATCTTCGGGGGAGCGCGTGCGTTATTCGGCATTGGCAATCTTGAAGCAGGCCTTGCGCGGCCATACCGGATGGCCCCGGCAATGGCGCTCGCCGGAGCCGAAATCGTCCTATGACGTGGTGATCGTCGGAGCCGGCGGACATGGCCTCGGAACCGCCTACTATCTCGCCAGGGAGCACGGCATCACCAACGTCGCGGTCATCGACAAGGGCTGGCTCGGCGGCGGCAATACCGGGCGCAACACGACGATCATCCGCTCCAACTATCTGTACGACGAAAGCTCGCGACTCTACGACCACGCGCTCGATCTGTGGGAAGGACTGAGCCAGGAGCTCAACTACAACGTCATGTACTCGAAGCGCGGCGTGATGATGCTGGCGCACAGCGTGCACGATGTGCAGAGCTTCCAGCGCCATATTCATGCCAACCGCCTCAATGGCGTCGACAATCAATGGCTGTCTCCCCGGGAGGCCAGGGCGTTCTGCCCCCCCTTGAGCATCTCGCCGGATGCGCGCTATCCGGTTCTGGGCGCCGCGCTGCAGAAGCGCGCCGGGACCGCCCGTCACGATGCAGTCGCCTGGGGATATGCGCGCGCTGCGGCTCGGCTGGGCGTGGACATCATCCAGAACTGCCCGGTCACGGCGATCCGGCGCGACCGCAGCGGAGCGGTCGCGGGCGTGGAGACCGCCAGGGGCTTCATCAGGGCAGGGAAGGTCGCCGTGTCGGCCGCGGGCCACACCAGCGTCATCATGGAAACTGCCGGTGTTCGCCTGCCGCTCGAGAGCTTTCCCCTGCAGGCCCTGGTTTCCGAACCGGTCAAGCCGGTCTTTCCGTGCGTCGTGATGTCGAACACGGTGCATGCCTACATCAGCCAGTCCGACAAGGGCGAGCTCGTCATCGGCTCCGGAACCGACCAGTACACGAGCTATTCGCAGCGCGGCGGGCTGCCCCTGATCGAGCACACGATCGCGGCGATCTGCGAGATCTTCCCGATCTTCACCCGCATGCGCATGCTGCGCAAATGGGGGGGCATCGTCGATGTCACACCCGATCGTTCCGCGATCATCGGCAAGACACCGGTGGCAGGCCTCTACGTCAACTGCGGCTGGGGCACCGGCGGCTTCAAGGCGACGCCGGGCGCTGCCCATACCCTGGCCTGGACGGTCGCGAAGAACGAGCCTCATCCGATCAACGCACCCTTCACCCTCGAGAGATTCATCACCGGCCGGCTGATCGACGAGGCCGCCGCGGCGGCGGTCGCTCACTGAGGTGTCCCACCGCCATGCTTCTGATCCACTGCCCCTACTGCGATGAAACCCTGCCCGAGCCGGAGTTCGCCTACGCCGGCGAAGCGCATGTCCGCAGGCCCGGGAATCCCGACGCCGCGAGCGACGAGGAATGGGCCGGGTTCCTGTTCATCCGCAGCAATCGCCGCGGTCCGCATCGCGAGCGCTGGCGACATGTCCACGGCTGCGGCCGGTTCTTCAACGCGGTGCGCGACACGGTGAACGATCGGTTCCTGGCCACCTACAGGACGGACGAGGCGCCTCCCGATGTGCCGGAACCGATGCAGGCGGCGAGATGACGGGGTTTCGCGTTCCTGGAAGGGGCCGGATCGACCATGACCGTCCGGTGATGTTCACCTTCGATGGCAGGCTCATCGAGGGACGCGCGGGCGACACGATCGCATCGGCCCTGCTCGCGAACGGCATCCATCTGATGGGCCGCTCGTTCAAGTACCACCGGCCGCGAGGCGCAGTTGCCGCCGGATCGGAGGAACCGAACGCGCTCGTGGGGGTTCGCCACGGTGCGGGACGGTTCACGCCCAACACACGCGCGACGGTGCAGGAGATATGGGAAGGGCTGAAAGCCACCAGCCAGAACCGGTATCCGAGCCTGCGATTCGATATCGGCGCGATCAACGACCGGCTTCACGCGCTTCTCCCGGCCGGCTTCTACTACAAGACCTTCATGTGGCCCAGGAGCTTCTGGGATGGGGTCTACGAGCCCTTCATCCGGGCGGCGGCAGGACTGGGCGTGTCGCCGACCGAGGAAGATCCCGACAGCTACGCGTCACGCTTCCTGCACGTCGATGTTCTGGTCGTGGGCGCCGGTCCGGCCGGCCTGGCCGCGGCGCTCGGGGCCGCCCGCTGCGGCCTGCGCGTCACGCTCGTCGACGAAAGCGCCGAAGCGGGCGGAGCCCTGCTCGACGAGCCGCAGGCCCTGATCGACGGCATCCCGGCCTGGACCTGGCTTGCCGCGAGCCTGGCGGAGCTGAAGTCGTTCGGGGTGCGGCTCCTGACGCGCACCACCGCCATCGGCTACTACCACCAGAACATGGTCGGGCTCTGCCAGAGGCTGACCGACCACCTCGGATCGCCTCCGGCGGGAATGCCGCGGGAAAGGCTCTGGCGGGTCCGCGCGGCACAGGTTGTCCTTGCCCAGGGCGCGCTCGAAAAGCCCCTGGTCTTCGATGGCAACGATCGGCCGGGAGTGATGCTGGCCGGCTCCGCCCAGACCTACCTGAACCGCTATGGCGTCCGGATCGGCGATCGCGCCGTCGTGGTCACCAGCCACGACAGCGCGTGGCACGCCGCCTTCGATCTCGCCGACGCCGGCTCGAGGATAGAAGCCATCGTCGACATCCGAGCCGACTCGCCGCAAGCCTTGCGCGATGCGGCCGGGCAACGCGGAATCGAGGTGCTGACAGGCCATACCGTCAGCGGCACGCAAGGCCGTCGGCGCATCGAATCCGTCCGCGTCAATCCGATACGAGGCAAGAAGATCGGACCCGCCCGGCTGCTGCCCTGCGACTGCCTGTTGATGTCCGGCGGCTGGACGCCGTCGCTGCATCTGTTCTCGCACACGAAGGGGACGCTGGCGTGGGACCACGGCATGCAGACCTTCCTTCCGGACCACAAGACCGAGGCCTGTCAGATCGCCGGGGCGGGCCGCGGCCTGTGGGGCCTGGAAGCCACCCTGAACGACGGCGCGAGGATGGGGATCGAGGCGGCCCGCGAGCTCGGCAGGGAGGCGAAGGCGACCCGCCATGCGGTCGACGGCGATCGCGCGGGTACCGGCATCAGCCAGACGGAGCTCCCGACCGACGGGAATCCGGCACGAGCGCGTGCCTTCGTGGATTTCCAGAACGACGTGACCGCCGCGGATCTGCGGCTCGCGGTGCGCGAGGGGATGAGCTCGATCGAGCACGTCAAGCGCTACACCACCAACGGAATGGCGACGGACCAGGGCAAGACGTCCAACATCAACGCCCTGAACATCGCCGCCGACGCGCTCGGCAAGCCGCAACCGGAGGTCGGCATCACCGCCTTCCGTCCGCCCTACACCCCGACCTCGTTCGGGGCTCTTGCCGGCTACCGCCGAGGCACCGGTTTCGAGCCGACGCGCAGGACGCCGATCGACGCCTGGGCACGAGAGCATGGCGCCGTGTTCGAACCGGTCTCCCTCTGGCGCCGTGCCCGTTTCTTCCCGAAACCGGGCGAGGACATGGAAGCCGCCGTCGCCCGTGAATGCCGCAGCACCCGGGCTGCGGTGGGAATCTTCGATGCCACGACGCTCGGCAAGATCGAGGTGGTGGGACCGGATGCGGTCGAGTTCATGAACCGCATCTACACGAATCCATGGACCAGCCTCGCCCCCGGGCGCTGCCGCTACGGACTGCTTCTCGGCGACGACGGCTACATCCGTGACGATGGCGTCATCGCCAGGCTTGCACAGGACCGCTTCCATGTGACGACGACGACCGGGGGCGCGCCACGCGTCCTGAACATGATGGAGGACTACCTCCAGACAGAATGGGCCGACCTCGACGTCTGGCTGACGTCGACGACCGAGCAATGGGCCACCGTAGCGCTCAATGGCCCGAACGCCCGCAACTTGTTGGCTCCCCTGGTGAACGGGCTCGACATTTCCGTCGAGGCCTTCCCGCACATGTCGGTTGCGCAATGCGCCGTCGCCGGCTTGCCGGCACGTCTGTCCCGCGTCAGCTTCACCGGCGAGCTCGGCTTCGAAGTGAACGTACCCGCCCGTCACGGTCGCGCACTCTGGGAAGCGCTCTGGGAAGCGGGCCAGCAGTACGGCATCTGCGCCTACGGCACCGAGACGATGCATGTCCTCCGGGCGGAGAAGGGTTACATCATCGTCGGCCAGGACACCGACGGCACGGTCACGCCCCACGATGCGGGCCTCGCCTGGGCGATCGGCAAGTCCAAGCCCGATTTCGTCGGCAGGCGCGGATTGAAGCGACCGGATCTCGTTGCGGAAAACCGCAGGCAACTCGTGGGACTGCTGACCGAGGACGGCACGACGAAACTCGAGGAGGGTGCGCAGATCGTCCTCGATCCCGATCAGCCATTGCCCATGAGGATGGTGGGGCACGTCACCTCCGCCTACCGGAGCGAGGCGACGGGACGACCCATCGCACTGGCGCTCATCGAAGGCGGACACGGGCGGATGGGCGAGACCGTCTTCATCCCGACGCCCGATGGGACGATCCGTGCAACCGTCACGGGAACCGTCTTCTACGACCCGGAAGGCGAACGGCTGAAACTCTGATCCATCGACCATCCGATGACGACCCTCGACATCACCCCGGAACCGCGCACGGTCGCGATGAGCGCCGCTGCCACCGTCTCGCTGCTCGCACCCGCGGGGCGGCTTTCGCTGCGCGCGAGACAGACGGCGCTGGCCGCCCTCTCAGACGCCATCGGCTTCGAGCTGCCACGCAGGATCGGCCGGCGCTCCGGCGACGGCGACGCCGAGGCGCTCAATCTCGGTCCCGACGAATGGCTCATCTCGACACATGAGCTCGTCGTCCCGCGGCTGATCGCCAGCTGCGCCCGTGTCTACCCAAAGTGGCCGCACAGCATGACCGACATCTCGGATCGCGAGATATCGCTTCGCATCGAAGGCCCGATGGCGTCCGAGCTGCTCGCCCTGGGCTGCCCGCGCGACATCGACCGGATCGAGACCGGACAGGGCCGGCGGACCGTGATCGACGGCGTGGCGGTCGTGCTGTGGCGCGACGGGGACGAGAACTTCCGGCTCGACGTCTGGCGCTCGTTCGCGCCGCACCTGATCGCGCTGCTCGAGAACGGGTGCGCCGAGCTGGCGCTGGAATGAAGCGCCGGATACGATGGCCCCGGATGTTCAGTCGGGCCGAATGATGTTCATCTCGATCGTCGACATCTTCAAGATCGGAGTCGGACCATCGTCCTCGCACACCATGGGACCGATGGTCGCGGCCGCGCGGTTTGTCGACGATCTGCGCGGCATGGTCGCAACCGCCCCCGGTTCGGCCCGGCCCGGCCGTGTCACCGTCACGCTCCACGGCTCACTCGCTTTCACCGGCAGGGGGCATGCAACCGATCGGGCGGTGATTCTCGGCCTTTGCGGTTTCAGACCCGACACCGTCGACCCCGATCTCGTCGAGCCGCTCGAGGCCGAAGTACGGAGCACCGGACGGATCGATCCCGAAGGTCTGGACACGCTGAGGTTCGACCCCGCAAGGGATCTGGTTTTCGACGGCGGCCCGCCGCTCGAGGGCCACGCCAACGGTCTCGTCCTGCGTGCCTTCGATATCGCCGGAGATCTCTTCCACAGCCGAACCTACTACTCCGTCGGCGGCGGGTTCGTGCTCACCGAAGAAGAACTGCAGCACAGGAGCGACGACCAGGCTCTGCTTTGCGCAGATGGGCACTCGCAGGATTTTCCCTACCCTTTCAGGACTGCCGGGGAGATGCTCGAGATGGGCCGCAGATCGGGCGAGACGATCGCCCGGATGAAGCGGGCCAATGAAAGCATCATTCACGGCGAAGCGCTCGACCGGAAGATCGAACGGATCCGGGCCGCGATGGACGACTGCATCGAGCGGGGCCTGTCGAAGGACGGCGTTCTTCCCGGTGGCCTCGCGGTCCGCCGCCGGGCCAGGGCCATCCGCGACCGGCTCGTTGCCGAGATCGACCGGAATCGGGCCCAGCCGCACCAGCCGAACGACTGGCTGAGCGTCTATGCCATGGCGGTCAACGAGGAGAACGCAGCCGGCGGACGCGTGGTCACCTCGCCGACCAATGGCGCCGCGGGCGTCGTGCCGGCGGTTCTGCGCTACTACCGCGAGCACTGCATCGGGGCGCACGCCAACGGTGTGACGGACTTTCTTCTGGTCGCGGCGGCGATCGGTGGCCTCATCAAGCACAATGCCTCGATCTCGGGGGCGGAGGTCGGCTGTCAGGGAGAAGTCGGCTCGGCCGCGGCGATGGCCGCCGCGGGCCTGTGTGCCGCGCTCGGCGGCAGCAACGAGCAGGTGGAGAACGCTGCCGAGATCGCGCTGGAGCATCATCTGGGCATGACCTGCGATCCCGCGGCCGGTCTGGTGCAGGTTCCCTGCATCGAGCGCAATGCGCTCGGTGCGATCAAGGCCGTGTCGGCTGCCAGCCTGGCATTGCACGGCGACGGCCAGCACTTCATGCCGCTCGACAACTGCGTGCGCGCGATGCTCGAAACCGGCCGCGACATGAGCTCGAAGTACAAGGAGACGTCGATCGGCGGCATTGCCGTGAACCTGCCCGAGTGCTGAGCAACCTGATAAGCTGGGCCGGTCGACGCCCTCAAAGGTCCTTCCCCCGGCCCTTGGACGTGACGTTGCCCCACGTAGAGCGCAGGAGCAGGCTCGATGACTGACCGGGACATGACTTCAGGCCGGGCTGCGGATCGCCCGGCGCTTTCGATCGGGTTCATCCTCGCGACGAACTTCACGCTGTCGGCCTTCTCCCTGCTGGTGGACGTCCTGCGGCTCGCGGCCGATGACGGTGACGGATCCCGCCCGATCAAGTGCCGCTGGGAGGTGATGTCGTCCAGACCGAAGGTGCGCTCGAGTTGCGGCATCGAGGTCAGCAGCACCGCCGGGTTCATCGATCCCGCCGAGTTCAACTACATCGCGGTGATCGGCGGCGTCCTTCACAAGGGCCCCCAGATCGACGACGAGACGATAGCCTACCTGCGCGAGGCCGCCGCCAGCGGCGTGAGTCTCATCGGAGTCTGTACCGGAAGCCTCATTCTTGCCCGCGCGGGCCTGATGACGAACCGCACCTGCTGCGTGAGCTGGTTTCACTACGAGGACTTCAGGAACGAGTTTCCCGAGGGTGAGGTGACCGCCGACCAGCTGTTCCTCGTCGATCGTGACCGGATCACCTGCGCCGGGGGCAGCGGCGTGGTCGATCTCGGTGCGCATCTCGTCGAACGCCATCTGGGCGGGTCGGCCGCGCAGAAGAGCCTGCACATCCTTCTGGTGACCAATGCCAGGCAGGCCGACGATGTGCAGCCCCACCCCTATTTCGCGAAACAGGCATCGAGCAAGCCCGTCCAGCGGGCGCTGCTGCTCATGGAACAGAACATGAGCTCGCCCCTCAAGATCTCCGCCATCGCCGGGCGGCTGGGGATCTCCTCCCGACAGCTCGATCGCCTGTTCCAGTCCGAACTCGATGACCATCCGAGCCAGGTGTACCGCCGTCTGCGGCTGCGCTATGCGAAGTGGCTACTGGAGAACACGCACCATTCGATCACCGAGATCGGGCACGAAACCGGTTTCTGCGACACCGCGCACTTTTCCCGCCACTTCAAGCAGCTTTTCAGCGTTGCTCCGTCCAGGCTCGGCAGGCCGATCACCCGCGAACCGGCCAGTGCGAACCGGGAAATCAGGCCGTATCCGCATCGCGAGTTCGACAACCCGGACGGCCAGCGACAGGAACCCGCTCCGACACATTCCTAGTGTGCTGTCCCGTAGATAACTGCCTATGAAATCGCGCCTTCGCGCTCGGGGCGGCGTTGCAAATCCTCGTGATAGCTACGGCTATCACTGCGGTTTGCGCCTTGCCCCAGGCGCGAATCCATCGATTTCATCTCGGGCAGGTATTTCCGGGACAGCACACTATGCGGCGAAGCGAGCATCGCTCTCGAACAGAAAGCAGGCATTCGCCGGGATCCCGATCCGTACCGGATCGCCGACATCGATGCTTCGCATGGCCTCGCTGTTGCCTTGCCGCACGAGGATGCTGCGATCGCTCGACAGCCTCACGCTGTACTCCGTCCAGGGGCCGAGGTAGCTGACCAGCTCGACCGTCCCTGAAACCGTATTTCCCTCCGCAGCCTCCCCTGAGCCGGCCTGCGGGAAGAGCTCGATCTTCTCGGGCCGGATTCCGAGCAGGCCCGCGTTTCTCCGGTTCCCGGACACCGCCAGCTCGAGGCCGCAGGATGTGGCGAACGTGGCCCCGCTCAGACGGCCGGCGAAGAAGTTGGTCTTGCCGATGAAGTCCGCCACGAAGGGCGTTCCCGGACGCTCGTACAGATCCTCGGGCGTACCGATCTGCTCGATCGCTCCGCCGTTCATCACGACAAGACGGTCGGCGAGGCTCAACGCCTCCTCCTGGTCATGGGTGACGAAGATCGTCGTCAGCCCGAGCGACTGCTGCAGCTGCCGTATCTGCAGCCTGACTTCATGGCGCAGCTTGGCGTCCAGAGCCGACAGCGGCTCGTCCAGAAGAAGAACATGCGGATTGATGACCAGGGCCCGCGCCAGGGCCACGCGCTGCTGCTGTCCGCCCGACAGTTGACGCGGATAGCGATCCGCGAACTGACCGAGCCTGACGAGATCCAGCACCCGCACGACCCGCTGCTCGATCTCGGGCCTGGACACGCGGCGCATCTCGAGGCCGTAGCTGACGTTCTGCCTCACCGTCATGTGCGGGAAAAGCGCGAAGCCCTGGAAGACCATGCCGGTGTCGCGCCTGTTGGGCGGCAGGTCGGTGACGTCCCGGTCGCCGAAATGTATCCGGCCCGCGGTGACGTCGACGAAGCCGGCGACCATCCTGAGCGTCGTCGTCTTGCCGCAGCCGCTGGGCCCGAGCAGGGCCAGGAACTCCCCGTCGGCCACCTCAAGGGACATCTCCTTCACCGCCTCGAAGGCACCGAAGTTCTTGACGATGTTGCTCAGGGTGATTTTCGACATCTGTATTCCGCCATGGCCCCGGTATCCGTGCGAGGAAGCTAGAAGGTTCGCCCGAGCCGCACGAAGCGGTCGGAGATGATCAGCGCGACCCCGATCGTCAGGACCTGGATCGTCGCCACGGCCATGATCGCGGGATCGGTCCGATACTCGAGGTAGTTCAGCATCGCCATCGGCAATGTGATGTTGCCGGGGCCTACGAGCAGGAGCGACTTCTCGACGTCCGCGAAAGAGGCGATGAATCCGAACAGCAGGCCGGCGGTGATGCCGGGCCTGATCAGCGGAAACGTGACCCTGAAGAAGGTGGTCACGCGGCCGGCGCCGAGACTCAGCGAGGCCTCTTCGAGAGACCGGTCGAACCCCGCCAGCGATGCCACCAGAAGACGCAGGATCCAGGGAATCGCGATCAGCGTATGGGCGAACGTGAGGCCGGGCAGCGTGCCGGCGAGCGCCACGTCGTACTGCATCTGGATGTTCACGTAGTAGAGATAGATCGCGGTGCCCGCGACGATCGCGGGAATCATGAGCGGCGACATCAGGACGGTATTGATCAGCTCCCTGCCCCGGAAGCTGCCCCGCCCGATCGCCAGTGCCGCGGGAACACCGAGGCAAAGGGCGATGAGGGACGATGTGAGCGCCAGTCGCATGCTCAGCAGGAAGCCTTCCCGGAAGGCATCCTGCTTCCAGGCGTGAACGAACCAGGCGACCGTATGCCCGTCCGGCGGAAAGGAAAGGATCCTGTTCTCGAAGAATGCGATCCACATCATCGCCATGACCGGCATGAGGATGAAGGCGAGGATCATCCAGGCGACGATCGGGTAGATCAGGACCGAGGCCTGACTGAGGATTCTCCTGATCATCTTCCGGTCGTTCTCCTCGAGGTGCGGTTGTACATCACGGCCGAGGCCACCGTGAGCGTCATGGTCAAGGCGATGAGAACGAAGGCCAGCGCGGCGCCGAAAGGCCAGTTCATGGCTTCGGTGACCTGCTTGTAGATGGCCGGAGCCATCATGTGGAAGCTCGGCCCTCCCAGCAGGACGGGCGTGGCATACGCGTTCATGGACAGGATGAAGCAGAGGATGCTGCCGGCGAAGATTCCGGGCATGAGCAGAGGCAGGACGATCCGGCGAAACGTGACGAAAGGCGACGCGCCCAGGTTGAGCGAGGCTTCCTCCAGGGAAACGTCGATGTTGTTCATGACGCTGTTGAGCGTCACGATCATGAAGGGCAGCAGGACCGATGTCAGGCCGACGATCACCGCGCCGGTCGTGTAGAGAAGCTGCGCCTCTCCCGAGGCCAGCCCGATGGACTGCACGAGATAGTTGATCATCCCGCGGTTGTCGAGAACCACCATCCAGCCGGCGGTCCGCGCAACATTGCCCATGAACAGGGGAAAGATGATCGCGATGATGAGGTATCGCTGGAGAATCGGCGAACTCGTCCGGGCCACGTAGTACGCGACGACCAGGCCGCCGACCAGGCACAGCAGGGTCGTCGTGGCCGAAACACCGAGCGTGGTCAGCAGAACGCCCTGATAGAACTCGTCGTGAAAGAAGCGACCGTAGTTCTCGAGCGTGAAGGCTTCGGTATAGAGCTGCGCCGGGTCATACCGGTTCAGGCTCAGGCGCAGCATCATGAGCAGCGGCAGGAGCAGCACCACCAGGACGAAAACGAAGGCGGGAGCCACCATGGCATAGGGCCCCCAGGCCCCGAGCCCCGCCCTTCGCGTTTCGGCGCCGCCGGCGTCCGTCACCTGCCGCACTCCCGCCGCCATGCCCGATCAGCTCTTGAACTCTTTGTTCCACCAGTCGAGCAGTTCCGAGCGATGCTCCTGCCAGAATACGTGGGAGCGATTGACGAGCTTTCCTTGCTCCTCGTTCGAGAACGCGATGGTCGCGGCGACATCCGGCGGAAGCTGTGCCCTGGTGTTCGCCGGAGTATAGAGCGACTCCTGCACGAGGCTCGACTGTCCTTCCGGTGTCAGAAGCGCGTTGCAGTAGAACCTGGCGCCCTCCATGTTCGCAGCATTCTTCGTGATGACCATCCCGAAGACCATGGTGATCCCCCCTTCGGCCGGGTACTGCGGCTTCACGGAGACACCGTCGACGCCGAACTGGAGAACGCGCGCCTTGTAATTGGTCGTGATCTGGATCTCGCCGTTCTTGAGAGCCTGCGCGATCTGGAGGTGCCCGGGATAGATGCGCGGCTCGACGGCCTTCTTCATCTCGAGCAGGGCCGACTTGACAGCGGCCACATCGACCCTGTCTAGCGAACCGCCGGTCTTTAGAGCGGCCATTTCCACATGGTGCGCCCAGTGCGTGTCGCTGAGCCCGATCAGCCCCTTGAACTTCGGATCCCAGAGATCCGAGAAACTCCCGGGAGCTTCCTTCACGGTGCCCGGGTTGTAGCCGATCACCCAGGCACTGTATTGCCACGGGACGAAGGTCGGCAGGCGCAGGGACGGAACCACGTCGGCCAGGCGCGGAATGGCCTTCTCGTCCAGCTCCGCGAGCGCTCCCATCGCGGCCAGCTCGTATGCCACCGAGTCATCGGTGTGCGCGACGTCCAGCGGGGAACGCGGCAGAAGCCTGCCGGCAATGAGCTTGGTACGGCGTTGAGGGGTGGCGGCCAGATCGTGCACGACTTCGTAGCCGGCCTTCGTCACGTAGGGAGCTTCGAGATGACGTACGGTGCGGTCGTTCCAGTCACCACCCCAGTTGGCGACGACGACCCGCCCCTGCTGGGCCTGCGCTGCCCTGATGCCGGTCAGGGATACGCTCAAGCCCGCGGCTGCGGCGAGGAACGTCCTGCGGTTGAAATCCCTGGTCATTCTTCCTCTCCCTGATGGTTTCGGCGATCCGGCGAGTCGACGTCCCGGCGGATCTCGAGATCGTCGACCGATTCGTATCCGGCGTGCACATCGTGGCCGTGCGACGAGCCTAGACCTTAGCGATCAGGGTGCTCCCGCCACTTGCAGGTTTGCGACATCGTGCTTGTATGATCGATTAGGCTGGCCGAGTCCTTCCGTCCGCCGTTCGGGCACGGGCTGGCCGTGCACCCGGTTGGCTCCATGCGCTGCCCAAGGCATGGGCACATCACCCCGGATACGGGCACGCCGCACCGGGCAGGGACTTCACGGGTCTTTCCTCGCGTGTCCGGCTCGCGTCTAACCCGGGCGCGAATCGAGCTGCGCCATCATCCAGGCCGCCGCCTCGATCTCGGCGCGGACGGTATGCGCGATATCGATGCCGCCCATCGTCCCGCACAGGGCTTCCAGCGCGGGCAGGTCGGCGCGCTCGCGGGCCTCGCAGACCGACAGCAGCTGGCCGAGCGGGCCGGCGCGATCGAGCAGGGCATCGCGCACGCCCTCGACCAGCGGCAGTCCGGCCGTCACATCTTTCAGCGGCAAGCCGAACAGCACGTCCAGCTGCGAGAGCACGCCGGTCAGGAAGGCCTGATCACCCATGTGCGCCTCATCGGGTCGCCACTGCCGGGCCAGCAGCTCCATCATGCGGGCGCGCAGGCCTGCCTGCTGGACCAGGGGATCGGTACGCGTCGGCGGGCTGTCGCCGTCGGCATACAGCATCAACTGGGCGAGCCGCGCGATCTGGCGCAGGCCCACCAGGGCGATGGCGGTGGAGATCGAATCGATTTCCCGCGACATGCCGGCCGCGCTCGAGTTGACCAGCCGCAGGATCGGCTTGAACAGCGCCGGATGCCGCCTCAATTCCCGGGCGACATCGTCGATGTCCGGGTCCTGGTCGAGCATCGCGATGAGCCGGATCACGTCGTGCGCAGCCGAAGGAATCCGCCGCGAATGCAGCAGGTGCGGCTTCGCGAAGAAGAAGCCCTGGAAGAGATCGAAGCCGGCCTCCCGCGCCTGACGGAACTGCTCGGGCGTCTCCACCTTCTCGGCCAGCAGCTTCTTGCCGGTGGGCTTGAGCAGTCGGGCGAGATCCTGCCAGCGCGACCCGGGCATGAAATCGATCTTCACGATGTCGACGAGCGCAAGCCGGTCCAGGCGCCCATCGTCCTCCGCGATCACGTCGTCGAGCGCGAACCGATAGCCGCGCGCGCGCAGGGCGAGGATGCGCTCGCCGAGCTCGTCGTCGATCTCGGTGGTCTCGAGAATCTCGAGCACGAAGCGCTCGGGAGGCAACAGCTCGACCATCTCGCTCATCAGCAGGTCGCGGTCGACATTGACGAATCCCGTGAACCTGCCGAGGCTGGCACCGAGGCCGATGTCGGCCAGCACCCTCGCCATCACGTGGCTGGACGCATGCAGATCGTCCGTCCACCCCGTCCGGGCACCGGAAGACGACGCGCGAAACAGCAGCTCGAAGGCCACCAGGGAGCCGGTGGCGTCGAGGATCGGCTGTCGGCCGAGGAGGACTTCGCTTTCCATGGGACGCGAGGCAAAAGCGACGAGGAGGAGACGATCGTCTCCGTTCACCGGAACACGCTAGCACGGCATCCGGCCCCGGGACCCCGGGTATCGGACGGGCGGTCACCAGAGCCGCAGGAAACGGACCGAAACCGGATTCCACGACGACGACCGGCCTCTCTCAAGGAAACGCCGGGCCGCCCCAAGTTTCCTTGACCCCCGCGGGGGGGCGAAGCCGGACACGATGGGTCCCTGCGGACCGATCGTGCCTGCGAAGCGACCTCGGCCTCCGGCCGAGGGCTCCGCTGGGCGCAGCCCGGGCCTGGGGGCGCTCAGACCACGATCGGCCGGTTCGGCATCTCGTCGACGTCGTCGGGGCGCGGCGGGAACGCGGCGGCGAGCGCCTCGTCGAGCACGTCGATCGCGGCGAGGGTTCCCTCCTCCTCGCGCCGCTCGCGACAGGCCCGGGCAAGCAGGTCGCAGGCCTGCCGCCAGATCCCGGGATCGACCCGGGCGGCGGCGGCGCGATCGGCGACGATCTCGACCGCATGGTCGGCGAGCAGCAGGTAGACGAGCACGCCGTTGTTGGCCTCGGTATCCCAGACGCACAGGCCGCCGAAGACCTCCAGTGCCCGTTCGCGCGGCGTCTGCCCGGCGAGGATCGCCGAGACGGGCAGCGCGGTCTCGATCGCGATCCGGATCTCGGCGCCATGGCTTCGCTCGGCGAGTGTCACCCGTTCCTCGATCCGGTCCATCGTGGCGGCGGGAAACCGCCGCGCGGCCAGGCCGCCGGGCGTCAGGCAATGCCGCAGCAGGCGCAGGAAACGGTTCGCCCGTTCCATCTCACCAGCCTCCCGAGGCGCCGCCGCCGCCGAAGCCGCCACCGCCGCCCCGGAAACCGCCCCCGCCGAAGCCGCCTCCACCGAAACCTCCGCCGCGCCGGCCGCCCGGAAAGATCACCGGAGGGGACGGAGACCGGTAGGTATGCGGCCCGACCCGTCCGAGCCCGCCGATCGCGCCGAACAGCAGCAGCAGGAAGAAGAGCACCAGCCCGGCGGCCACGCCGACGAGCAGCGAGACGCCCGCCTGGATCGCCAGGAAACCGCCGCCCGCGCCCCCGATCAGGGCACCGGGGATCACCCCGAACATGCGGGTCAGGATGAATCCGGCAAAGGCGATGAACAGCAGCAGGGAAAGCCAGTCGGCATCGTCCGCATCGCCATGGCGCGCGGCGCCGGCAGCGGGCGCGGGCAGGCCTTCGCCGGCGATCGCGCGTCCGATCGACTCGACCGCCGCTTCCACGCCGCCGGCATAGTCGCCGGCCTGGAAGCGCGGCGCCATCTGCTCGGCGATGATGCGCCGGGCGATGGCATCGGGAATCGCGCCCTCCAGGCCGTAGCCGACCTCGATCCGCATCCGGCGATCCCGCATCGCCACCACCAGCAGGACACCATCGTCCACATCGGCGCGCCCGAGCCGCCACTGCTCGGCGACCCGGATCGCGTAGGCCTCGATCGATTCGGGCTCGGTGCTCGGCACGAGCAGCACGGCGACCTGGCTGCCGTGCTGCTTCTCGATCGCCTCGAGCCGCGCCTCGAGAGCGGCGCGCCTGGCGGCATCGAGCGTCCCGGTCGTGTCGACGACCCGTCCGGTGAGCGCCGGCACCGCCTGCTGCGCCGCCACCTGCCGCGGGAATCCGATGCCGGCGGCGAGCAGGATCGCGACGAGGCACGCCAGCAGCGCGGCCGCGGCGCGACCTGGCAGTCCCGCCGCCGCGCCGGGACGCGCGCAGGCCGCCGGGCTTGCTCGCATGCGGACGAACGCTCCTATCGCGAGCCGCCCCGCCCGCCGAAGTCCACCGAAGGCGGACGGGATATCTCGGCCTCGTTGGCGACCGTGAACTGCGGCTTGGCTTCGTAGCCCATCACCATCGCGGTGAGGTTGACCGGGAACTGGCGGACCAGGACATTGAATTCCTGGACCGAATCGATGTAGCGCTTGCGCGCCACCGCGATCCGGTTCTCGGTCCCTTCGAGCTGCGCCTGGAGATCACGGAAGGCGGTGTCGGACTTCAGCTGGGGATAGTTCTCGACGATCACCATCAGCCGGGACAAGGCGCTGCCGAGATCTCGCTGCGCATCCTCGAAGCGCTGCAGGGACGCCGGGTCGCCGGGGTCGACCTGGATCTGGCCGACCCGGGACCGGGCCTCGGTGACGCCGAGCAGGACGTCGCGCTCCTGGTCGGCGTAGCCCTTGACCGTGTTGACGAGATTCGGAATCAGGTCGGCCCGGCGCTGGTACTGGTTGAGCACTTCCGACCATGCCGAACCGGTCGCCTCGTCGGCCGCCTGGATCGAGTTGTAGCCGCAGCCGCCGAGCATGCCGAATGCCAGGATCAGGCCGGCCAGCCGGAGCAGGATTCGCGTCGCCATCAGCTTCCCCTATGTTCGTTCGCGGCCCGCGCATCGGGCGCGGCTCGCGAGGCGAGTCTACCGCAGCGCGCAAGAATTCATCGGAGCATCGCGAGGTGGCCGCGGGTGCGGGCCCCGGCCCGGCTTCGGGTCAGAACCTGTGAATGGACCGGC
>JAMLIN010000040.1 GCA_023954135.1 Burkholderiaceae bacterium
AGGGGTCGCGACCTCGCCAGGGCAGAGCAGAGTCGCGCGGATGCCGTTGCAGCCCTCCTGGTCATTGATGCTCTCGACCAGCGGCGCGAGACCGAACTTGGTCGCGCCGTAGGCGGCCCCGGTGAAGGGGGTATAGCGCCAGCCCGCCCAGGAAGAGACCACCACGATCGCACCGATGCCGGCTTCGCGCATGATCGGCAGGACCGCGGCGACGCAGAAGGCCACCCCGTTGAGATTGACCGCGCTCACCCGGGCGAAGGCTTCGGGCGTGAGATCGCGCCAGTATCGGTTGGGTGCGTTCATGCCGGCCGAGCAGACCAGCAAGTCGAGCCGCCCGAAGTCGTCGAGGATGCGCGCGGCAGCCGACGCCACCGCTGCAGCGTCGGCCACGTCGACCGCCAGCGGATGGACATCGATCTCGTCGGCGGCGAGATCGTCGCGCGCCTCGGCCAGGACGGCCTCGCGCCGTCCCGAAATCACCACCGTGTAGCCCGCCTTGCCGAGCTCGCGGGCACAGGCCCTGCCGATGCCGGTGGCACCGCCCGTGACCCAGGCGACCGGCCTGCCGTCCTTGTCCATGTCGATCTCCTACGGTTTCCCGGAATCTGCGAATGACCCGGAGGGAGTTCATTCACAGGTTCTCATGCCGCGACCGGCCGGTCCACGACCGGAATGAATCGTCCGCGGCCGATCGCCGCCACCGCGCGCTCGCCGTCCTTGCGCCCGAACCGGTACACCGCCTCGTAGAGCGCCGGCGCGGTGTAGTCCCAGCGCGAGATCGGGATCGGCCGCGAAGGCTGCACATAGGTCCGCGTGCCGAGCATGAAGATCGGCGCCCGTCCGGGGTAGCGGCGCGAAGTCAGCACCAGGGTCGAGCGGTCGGCCGCGACCACGTCGACCGGCACATTGTCGACCAGGCCGCCGTCGAGTGTCGCCTCGCCGTCGAGATACTGAAGCGAAGTGAAGGGCGGAGTGCAGCTCGAGGCGAGGATCAGGGCCACCAGCGATTCGATGTCGGGGCAATCGGCGACCCGGCCGATGTGACGGGTGAAGCCGAGCCGCCGGCACCATCCCGGATGCAGCGGCTTCACCAGGCTTCGCTCGAGCGAATAGGCGAGCAGGCCTAGCGCCACGCCGCTGCGCGGTCCCATCCATTCCGGCGGCCGGGCACAGGCGATCCGGATGTCGATGCCGCTCCCGCGCAAGCGCTCGAAGCGGGAGCCGCCGAGCAGGGTGTGCAACGCGCGGCGATAGATCGCCTCGTGCGGGAAGACCCGCTTGCCGCGACGAAGAAGGTTGCCGAGGTAGATGTTGCGCGGCGAGCCGGCAAGCGTTTCGCGATAGTAGGCAAGGCCATTGCGCGAGTCGTTCGCCAGCAGCATGCAGGCAGTGGCGGCGCCCGCCGACACCGCGCCGACGACCTTGGGCGCCAGCCCCGTGGCCGGCGTGAAGACGTCCCAGAAACCCGCCTGCCACCAGCAGCGTTGCCCGCCGCCGGCAAACACGACCTGTTCGAACATGCGTGCGAACCCCTTGCGGGTCTCCCCCCTCGACCCCCATTCTAGCGAGCCGATCGTCCTGCCATGCGATGATTCGGAAATGAGCCTGCGACTGATCGCCCTCGGCGGGACCTTCGACAAGGTCTACGATCCCCGCACCGGCAAACTCGACTTCGGCCGGACCTGCCTGCCCGAGATGCTCGAGGCGGCCCGCATCGACCCGATGCCGCCGATCTCGTCGCTCATGCTGGTCGACAGCCTCGACATGGGCGAGCACCATCGCCAGATGGTGGTCACGGCCTGCCGGAACTGCACCGAGGAAGCCCTGGTCCTCGTCCACGGCACCGACACCATGACCGACACGGCCGCCGCAATCGCCGCCGCCGGCCTCGAGAAATGCGTGGTGCTGACCGGCGCGATGGTCCCGGCGCGGTTCGGCAACTCGGACGCGCCCTTCAACCTCGGCTTCGCGGCCGCCGCCGCGCTGCTCCTGCCGCATGGCGTCTGGATCGCGATCGGCGGGGCGATCCACGCCTGGGACGAGGTCCGCAAGAACCGTGACCGCGCCCGCTTCGAGCGGATCGAACCGCCGGCGGGCGACGCAGAGTCCGGCGGTCCGCCATAGCGCAGTAGCGGCATCCGGCCGCAACCGGGCGGTCGGCAGGGCGTGCATTGCCCCGGGCGGTCGTCCGGAAGCCATCACGCATCGAAGCTAGAATCAGTTGCCGATCACTGGCGCAACGACGCCGGGACGTATCCTTCCACGAACGCCCCTGGAGACCCTCGCACCCCATGAGCAGCCAACCCACGGCCGAGTTCGGACCCGTCACCGTGTACTTCGGCGAGAAGACCGGCAAGTACCCGGACGGCAACCAGGTCATCGTCACCGGTGGCGACATCCGGGTCGCCTTCGACACCCCACCGGTCGCCAACCGCATCGGCCCGGCCTTCGACGAGGTGGACATGGTGATCCTCGGCCATGTCCACGAGGATCACATGGCCGGGCTGCACCGGGTCCCCCATGTGCCGGTCCATGTGCACGAGGACGACGTCGACGCGGCGCGCAGCTGGGAGGGCCTGTCCGCCCACTTCGGCTACGACCCCACGGCGCTGGAGGCGTTCCGCGAGAAGATCGAGCGCGAATTCCACTACGTGCCCCGTCCCGACGCGATCGCCTATCGCGACGGCGCGCGCTGGGATCTTGGCGGCGGCGTTTCGGTCGAGGCGATCCACATGCCGGGCCATACCCGCGGCCACTGCGTGCTGCTGGTCCAGCCAGGCGGCATCGCCTTCATCGGCGACATCGACCTTACCGGCTTCGGGCCCTACTACGGCGACGCGACCTCCGACCTCGGGGCCTTCCGCCGCTCGATCGAACGCCTGCCGTCGATCCCGGCGAAGGTCTGGATCACCTCCCATCACCGCGGCGTCTATACCGACCGCGACCGGATGCTGGCCGATCTCGCCGCCTACGCATCGAAGCTCGATGCCCGCGAGGAGAGGATCCTCGGGCTGCTCGCGCAGGCGCCGCGCCGGCTCGAGGATCTGGTCGGCGTCGGCCTCGTCTATCCGGTCGACTACCAGAGCCCCATGTCCGGCCTCATCGAGGCCCGCACCGTCGAGCGGCACCTCGACGAGCTGCTCGCCGCCGGCCGCATCGCGCGTGGCGGCGACGGCGGCTGGCGGCTGGCCCGCCACTGAAAGAGGAATCTTCGATGGACCGGCCCCTGCTCTTCACCCCGATCACCCTGCGCGAGCTGACCCTGAAGAACCGGGTCGTGATCGCGCCGATGCACCAGTACGCCGCCAGGAACGGCTTCGCCAACGACTGGCACCTGATGAATGCCGGTCGCTACGCGGCCGGCGGCGCCGGTCTGGTCTGCGTCGAATCGACCAAGGTGTCGCGCGAGGGCTGCGGCACCCTCGGCGATCTCGGCCTCTGGCGCGACGAGCATGTCGAGGGCGTGCGGCGGATCCGCGAGCTGATCCACCGCTGCGGCGCGAAGGCCGGCATCCAGCTCGGCCACTCCGGCCGCAAGTCGCGGCTGACGCGCCCCTGGGAGGGCGGCCGACCGCTGACGATCGAGGACGTCGACCCGGTCGCCGACGACTGGAACACCTGGGAACTCGTCGGGCCCTCGGCCATCCCCGCCGATTCACGCTCGCCGATGCCGCGCGCGCTCACGAAGGCCGACATCCATCGCCTCGTCGAGGCCTGGGGCGCCGCCGCCCGGCGGGCCGACGCCGCCGGCTTCGACATGGTCGAGATCCATGGCGCCCATGGCTATCTGATCCACCAGTTCCTCTCCGAACACGCCAACCAGCGCAGCGACGAGTACGGCGGCAGCCTCGAGAACCGGATGCGCTTCGCGATCGAGGTCGCCGAGCATGTCCGCAGCCAGTGGCCGGCGGGCAAGCCCCTCTTCATGCGCCTGTCGGTGATCGACGCCGCCGGCTGGGAGCTCGAGCACAGCATCAAGCTCGCCCGCGAGCTCGCCCGCGCCGGCGTCGACGTGATCGACTGCAGCGGCGGCGGCATCCACGGCGGCGCCGGTTCGGGCACCACGCCGGGCTATGGCTACCAGGTGCCCTATGCGGAAGGACTCAGGCGGGAAGCCGGAGTGCGCACCATGGCCGTCGGCGTGATCGTCCATGCCCGCCAGGCCGAAGCCATCCTGCAGGAAGGCCGCGCCGATCTGGTGGCGCTGGCGCGCGAAGCGCTCTACAACCCGAACTGGCCGGTCGACGCCGCCCGCAAGCTGGGCGTGGCAGACCACTTCGCGATGATGCCGCCCAACTACGGCTGGTGGCTCGGCAAGCGCGAGGGCATTCCCGACTTCGTTCCCTCCACCTACGGGGATTCGCAGCAGGCCTGACCGTCCGCCTGCGCGGACACCGACTCATCGCGCGACCGGCATCGAACGGATCGCCGGCCCATCACGAACGGAGCACCGCATGCACTTCGACGTCGCCACCCTCGACGGCAACCTTTGCTACAAGCTGATGACCTCGCTCGTCGTGCCGCGCCCGATCGCCTGGCTGGTCACCAACAATGGCGTCGGCGGCCAGAACGCCGCGCCCTTCTCGTTCTTCAACTGCTTCTCGGGCAATCCGCCGGTGCTGTGCATCGGCATCGGCCGGCCCGTCGACCGGCGCAAGGACTCGCTCGCCAACATCGAGCGCGACCGCGAGTTCGTGGTCAACATGGTGTCGGAGGAGCTAGCGCAGGCGATGAACCTGACCGCGACCGACTTCCCGCCGGACTGGAACGAGCTTGCGCTGGCCGGCCTCGAGACCGCACCCTCGGTGAAGATCTCGGTGCCGCGGATCGCCGCGAGCCCCGCCGCCTTCGAATGCCGGCTGCGCGAGATCATGCCGGTCGCCCAGGACAGCGGCAATGTGATCGTCGTGGCCGACGTGGTCGCGATCCATGCCCGCGACGAAGCGATCATCAACGTCGAGCGCTGCCATGTCGACGGCTCGAAGCTCGGCATCGTCGGCCGGATGCAGAGCCCCGGCCGCTACACTCGCGTCCACGACACCTTCGAGATGCGCCAGGCGACTTTCGGGCAATGGCAGGCGGCGAATCCGCAGGTGGGCAAGCCGGACTGAGCGGCCACCCTCGCAGGGATCAGGTCGACTCGATCGTGCTCGCCACGTTGTCGACCGTCACCGGCACGTCGACGTAGAAAACGTCCGGCGGCGAGCCGTACTTCTCGGTGACGGTGGCCTTCCACTCAGGGGTGTAGCACGCTTCGGCTGCCGCCTTCGACTCCCAGAAGTAGATACCGCCGGCGCGGTCGCCCGACTCCGACAGGTAGTAGTGCTTGCGCACGAGTCCCGGCCTGCCGAGATATTTCGGCGCCGTCGACCGGAAGACTTCGGCGGCCTGCGCCACGGTCCAGATCTCCGGCAGCTTGAATGTCACGATCGAAACGATCATCGGGTATCTCCTCGGGAACGAAGGGGCAGGATACGGTAACGGCGGATGTCCGCCTGCTGTGGTCGGCGCGGCCTGCCGTGCAGCCGCATCAGCGCCCGGTGAACACCGGCGCGCGCTTCTCGACGAAGGCGCGCACCGCCTCGGCATGGTCGGCCGTGCCCGCCGACTCGACCAGGCGCTCGGCCTCGCGATCGAGCGCCGCGTCGTAATCGATCACCAGCGCATCGTCGAGGTTGTCCTTCATCAGCCGCAGCGCCTGCCCGGGACCGTTGGCGAGCCGGCGCGCGAAAGCAAAGGCCTCGGCCTGCAGCTCGGCATCGGGCACCACCCGGTTGAAGATGCCGATCGCCTCGGCGCGGCGGGCATCGACCCGGTCGCCGGTGAACATCAGCTCGCGGGCACGGCCGGTACCGACCAGGCGGGTGAGCAGCGACGCGATCCCGTAGTCGCCGGACAGGCCGATCCGGGCATAGCCGGTCGCCACGAAGGCCGATTCAGCGGCGATCCGGATGTCGCAGGCGAGCGCGATCGACAGGCCCGCGCCTACCGCCGCCCCGGGCAATGCAGCGACGGTCGGCTTGCGCAACGCCACCAGCGCACCCGTGAGCAGGCGCTGGCGCTCGCGCAGGTCGGCGATCCGCTCGGCCGGGCTTATCGCGCGCTTCGCGCTGCGATCGCCCATGCCCTTGACGTCGCCGCCGGCGCAGAAGCTCGTGCCGGCGGCTGTGAGCAGCACCGCGCCGACTCCATCATCCTCGGCGCAGCGACGGATCATCGCCCGCAGCGCCGGGCTCAGCCGGTCCGACAACGCATTGCGCGCCTCGGGCCGGTTCAGGGTGATGACCGCGACCCGCTCGCGCAGTTCGCAGAGCAGTTCGTCGGTGCCGGTGTCGATGCGTCGCGCCTGGTCGTCCATGTCGCTCTCCGGAATAGGGCTTGTTGCCCGGACTTTAACCCGGCCGCTACGATCTGCCGGCCCGGCCATGCGCGGGACTGCGCTACGGGCCAGAATAGCGCCGTCCCGACAGGTACCGTCCCCGGCACTGCCCGCCGCGCGGACCATTGCCAGCACATGCCGGTCCCGCCCGGGCGGCGAGCGCCGCAACGCTCGCCGCCGCTCCCGGTCCATGTCGCCTTCGCACAGGAACCCCATGCCCTCGAGTCGCAGCGATTCCTCCCGACCCAACACCATCGTCCTGCTGGCGGCCGCGTCGCTGACCGCCATGGTGGCGATCGTGTTCGCACGGCTGGCCTACGGACTGATCCTGCCGTCCATGCGCGCCGAGCTGGGGCTCAGCTACCGCGCCGCCGGCAACCTCGGCACGATCACGGCGCTGGGCTACTTCCTGTTCATCCTGCCGGGCGGCGTGGCGGCCACGCGCTGGGGCTCGCGCAATACGGCCATGGGCGGTCTGCTCCTGGTGATGCTGGGCTTCATCGGTCTGGCCATGGCCGATTCCTACCTCCCGATCGTGGCGCTGATGCTCGCGCTCGGCGTCGGCACCGCCTACTGCTTCGCCCCCATGCTGTCCCTGCTGGTGACCTGGTACCCCGAGCGCCGCGGCCTGATGATC
Organism: Burkholderiaceae bacterium; assembly: GCA_023954135.1. GTDB lineage: Bacteria > Pseudomonadota > Gammaproteobacteria > Burkholderiales > Burkholderiaceae_E > JAMLIN01. The sequence goes on from JAMLIN010000040.1 coordinate 7,017, forward strand.
GGCTGCATGACCGCCGGCATCGGCGCGGGTCTCTTCCTGGTCGGCCTGCTGGTGCCCTGGCTGGTACAGCTGTTCGGCGCCATCGGCTGGCGGGTGAGCTGGGGCGTGTTCGCCGCGGTCGCCGCCATCGCGACCCTGCTGGTGCTGCTGGGGGTGAAGGATCCGCCCGTCGCCGGCGACGCCGGCCGGCAGGCGCTGCCGGCCGCCGAGAAGTGGCGCATCTACCGCAACCCCCGCGTGCTCACGATCGCCGCGGTGTACGGCATCATCGGCGTGAGCTACATCGCGCAGGCGATCTTCATGGTCAGCTTCGCCGAGGCCTCCGGCATCGCCGGCACAACGGCCGGCTGGCTGGTCTCGATGTCCGGCCTGCTGTCGGTGATCTGCGGCCCGCTGTGGGGCTCGCTGTCGGACCGCTGGGGACGCGGCAATACCCTGCTGCTGACCCTGTCGCTGCTCACCGTCGGCATGGCGCTACCGATGCTCTCCCAGAGCCTGCCGACGTTCTTCTTCCACTTCCTCCTCTTCGGTGTTTCCATCAATGGCTCGTTCACGATGGTCCAGGCCGCCAGCACCGACCAGGTCGCGCCGCGCTACATTCCCATCGCCTTCAGCTACGCCACGCTCTTCTTCGCCGGCGGCCAGTTCATCGGCCCGGCGATCGCCGGCTGGCTCATCGAGGCCGGCGGATTCCAGGCAGCGCTCGGCTTCACCTGCTGCGCCCTCCTGCTGGGGATCTACCTCAGCCAGCGGATCCGGGCGTTTCCGAATGCGCTGGCGGTGGACTGAACGGATTCGTCATGGACTCCTCGATCGCAGCCGCGGCCCGGGCGCTCGCGGCGGGTGATCCGCTCGGTGCCCTGAACCGGATCGCGCTGCGCGACGATGCGCCGGCACTTGCGCTGCGCGGCCTCGCGATGGCGCAGCTCGGCGACTGGGTTCGTGCGCGCGCCCTCCTGCGAAGCGCGACCCGCGCCTTCGGCCCGAAGGCTGCGGTGGAGCGCGCCCGGTGCATCGTCGCCGAGGCCGAGATCGCGCTCGTCTCCCGCAACCTCGGCTGGCCGGCGAAATCGCTTCGCGCCGCGCGGGCGACGCTCGAGCAGCATGGCGACCGGGCCAACGCCGCCCATGCGCGGCATCTGGAGATCCGCCACCTCCTTCTGACCGGACGGCTCGATGAAGCCGAGCATGCGATCGGCGAGCTCGACCCCGCGGCCTTGCCGCCGGCATCGAAGGCAGCCCATGAGCTGGCGATCGCGGGCATCGCGATGCGCCGCCTGCGGACCGCGGCGGCACGCGCCGCCATCGCCCGGGCCGGAAGCGCCGCGCACCGGGCCGACATCGCGGCGCTGCGCACGGAAGTCGAGAGCGCGGCCGCCCTGCTCGAAGCACCGGCGGGACGCCTGATCGAGAGCGGCAAGGAGCGCTTGCTGCGGCTCGAGGAGGTCGAGGCGTTGCTGGCATCGCAGGCGCTCGTGGTCGACGCCTGCCGGCATGCGGTGCGCCACGCAGGCGTCGCCATCCCGCTCGCCGGGCGCCCGGTGTTGTTCGCGCTCGTTCGCGCACTGGGCGAAGCCTGGCCCGCCGACGCATCGCGCGACTCGCTTGCGGCGCGAGCGTTTCGCGCAAGACATGCGGATGAATCCCATCGCGCCCGCCTGCGGGTCGAGCTCGGGCGACTGCGCATCGCACTGCGCCCCGTCGCCGGCGTAAGTGCGACCCGGCAAGGCTTCACGCTGGTGCCGCAAGGCGCCCGCGAAGTCGTCGTGCTGGCGCGGCCGGTCGACGAGCCGCATGCGGAGGTGCTCGCCTTGCTCTGCGACGGTGAATCCTGGTCCAGCTCGGCACTGGCTCTCGCGCTGGGCACGAGCCAGCGCAGCGTACAGCGCTCGCTCGATTCGCTTGCGACCACGGGCAAGGCGCATGCCATCGGGCGTGGCCGCGCCCGTCGCTGGATGGCCCCGCCCGTACCGGGAATCACGACAAGCTTGTTACTCCCCGTTCTGCTGCCGGATGACTAGGATGAATGCATCCATCAGGAGAAAGCCATGAATCCATCCTCCACATCCAGCGCAGAGATCCTTCACGAGTACGGACCGTTCGATGGCGTCGAAGCCGTGCATGGCGTGAGCTACGACGGCCGGCACGTCTGGATCGCAACCGGCGACCGGCTCGACGCCTTCGATCCGGCCAGCGGCAGGACGCTGCGATCGATCGACGGCACGGCGAATGCCGGCACCGCCTTCGACGGCCGGCACCTCTTCCAGATCGCCGGCGACCGGATCCGGAAGATCGACCCCGACACCGGTCGGGAGCTCGCCACCATCCCGGCGCCCGCCGGCGGCAACTCGGGGCTCGCCTGGGCCGAGGGCAGCCTCTGGGTAGGGCAATACCAGGACCGGAAGATCCACCAGATCGACCCCGGCAGCGGCGCCGTTCTTCGCACCATCGAATCGAACCGCTTCGTCACCGGCGTGACATGGGTCGACGGCGAGCTCTGGCACGGCACCTGGGAAGACGGCGCAAGCGATATCAGGCGAATCGATCCCGCCACGGCCGAAGTCCTCGACCGGATCGAGATGCCGCCCGGCACGGGCGTATCGGGACTCGAATCCGACGGCAGCGACCGGTTCTATTGCGGCGGCGGCGACAGCGCGAAGCTCAGGGTGGTCCGTCGGCCGGCGCGGAAGGGCACAGCGGACAGCGATACCCGGTAGCGATCTGGCGTCGTCCACGAGATGCGGAGCGATTCACTAGTCGCATCGATGCGTGGTGCCGTGCATCCAGGCGTCGGTATCGTTCTCCGCAAGCTCTCCTGCCCCGCTCGAGCCTCGACCATGGTTTCAGGTGTCATGGCCGCATCGTGTACCGTCGTCTGGGACAAGAGATAGCGCATCGGCAACAATACGACGCCACCAGACGACTTCCAATCGCGCAGGGCGTAAGCTTGGCCCCCCGTGAACAGATCCAACCCAGATGGCATCCCAAGACGATCTCGCCGAACTGCGGCGGAGGCACGAGCTCGACGTTGCCGATCTGCAGCGTACGCGCATCCTTGATGCAGCGAGTGAGCTTTTCTTCGAGCTCGGCTACCGCGGCACCAGCATGGACGCGATCGCCGCGCGACTCGAGGTTGCGAAGCCGCTTATCTACACGTTCTTCAAGGGCAAGGCTGATATCCTGGCCGGAGTCTGCGGCAGAACGACCGCGATCGTCGCGGTGGTCGCCGAAGACCAGGCAGGCAAGCCAGGTCCGGTCAAGCCACGGCTAGCGACCATAGTCCGCGAACTCACATTGCGGATCATCGAAGGACGCATATACCTGGCGGTCTACTTTCGGGAAGAAATGCACCTGCCGGCGGATGCCTATCGCAAGCTGTCGAGCAATCGCCGACGCTTCGACAGAAGCCTTTCCAGCCTGCTTCAGCAAGGCGTGGACTCAGGCGAGTTCGACATCGCGAACGTGCCCGTGGCAACGCAAGCCATCACAGGCATGACCACCTGGCTATTCAACTGGTACCGGGCCGACGGCACGCTCAGCCCCGAGCAGCTTGCGGACACCATGGCCAGCCTCGTTCTCGCGATGGTCGAAAAGCGCGACCTTCCGCGCTGACCTCTTTTGTTCCATCCGGTGTGCCCTGGAGGTTTGTTGACACGTCTATTACTGACTAGTAGTCTATATCTACTGATTAGTAGAACGACGGGAGACGACGATGATCAAGTCATTCGGTTGCATGGGCCTCGCCGCCTGCCTGGCGGTGGCGACTCCGTTCGCCGCCCAGGCGGAGATCTCGAACGGGCTTGTCCGGATCGGCATTCTCAATGACATGAATGGGCCATATGCCGATCTGGCCGGACCCGGATCGGTTCTGGCGGCAGAGATGGCCGCCGAAGAGTTTCAGAATCAGGTCGCCGGCGCGAAGATCGAGATAGTTTCCGCCAATCACCAGAACAAACCCGACGTCGGCTCGGAGATCGTTCGCCGCTGGATCGACCAGGAAAAGGTCGACGCGATAGCTGACGTACCGACCTCCTCGGTAGCCTTGGCCGTGCAGAACATCCTGCGCGAGAAGCAAAGGATCTTCCTGATCTCAGGCGCTGCAGCCGCTTCGCTGTCAGGCAAGAATTGCTCGCCTTTCAGTATCCAGACATCGGACGACACGACCGCTTTATCAGTCGGAACAACCCAAGCCGTGGTCAAGAGCGGTAGCGACACCTGGTTCTTCCTTACAGCCGACTACGTCTTCGGCCATGCAATGGAAGCCGAGAGCGCCAAGGTCATCAACGCCAACAATGGCCAGGTCCTCGGAAGCGTCAAGCATCCCCAGGGAACTAACGACTTCGCTTCCTATCTTGTCCGAGCCCAGGCATCCGGCGCCAAGGCCATCGGTCTGGCCAATGCCGGCAACGATACGATCAACTCCATCAAGCAGGCAGTCGAGTTCGGGTTGACCGCCGGCGGACAACGCCTGGTCGGTCTGATTCTTTTCATCTCCGACATCCATGCGTTGGGACTGGCTAACGCCCATGGCCTGCTGCTGACCGAGGGCTTCTACTGGGACATGAACCCCATAGCCCGCGAGTGGTCGGAGCGATTCATGAAGCGATTCGGAAAAATGCCGACCAGGCAACAAGCCACCACTTATGCAACGGTGATGCACTACCTTCGCACGATCGAGAGCCTCAAGACGGATGACGCAAAGGCCGTTATGGCCGGAATGAAGTCGACACCGATGAAATTCTTCGGCGACGAAGGGAAAATTCGCGAAGACGGCCGCTTCATCCATGACCTCGCGCTCTACGAAGTCAAGAAGCCTTCGGAATCGAAGTACCCTTGGGACTACTACAAGAAGGTAGCCACCATCCCTGGTGACGAAGCCTTCGCCACGATGTCCGAAGGCGGTTGTCCGCTGGTAACGAAGAACTGAACGGCCGGCGCGAATGAACCTGGACGAAGGCTTGGCAAAACTCGCCGAAAGGCGCGCGCGCTCGCTCGAGATGGGCGGTGAGAAGAAACTCGCCCGACAACGAGCGCTCGGCAAGCTGGATGTGCGCACCCGTGTCCGCCTGCTGCTGGACGAGGGCTCGTTAACGGAATATGGCCAGCTGAACTCACATTTCTCCGAAGCCGCGCAGCAGACTGCCGAGATCACCCCGGCTGACGGCGTTGTCAGTGGCGTCGGTCAGGTCGACGGTCGTCACATCATCGTGGTCGCCGAGGATTTCACGGTCAAGGGTGGCTCGCATGGCGTCATCAATTCGCGCAAGAAGCTGCACATGGTTCAAATGGCTCGCCGCGAGCGAGTACCCCTGGTATGGCTTCTCGACGGTGCCGGGGCTCGAGGGCAGGAGCTGATGAATGACGGATTGCCCGACGTCACCCATTTCCTGGAGATCGCCAGGCTCTCGGGGATTGCACCGCAATGCTCCGTCGTACTCGGACCATGCGCAGGTGATGCTGCTTTGGTCGGGGCTGCGACCGAGTTCATCGTGATGCGTCGCGACACAGGAATGATGGCCGCAGGAGGGCCTCCCGTGGTCAAGGCAGCGACCGGCCTGGACGTCACCAAGGAGGAACTGGGCAGCGCCGAGATACATGCCAGGATATCGGGAATCGTCGACCGGGTTGCCGACTCGGACGAAGAAGCACTCGCGCTGACTCGCCAGTTCCTGTCCTACTTGCCGACCAACGCCTGGTCCTTCCCGCCCGTGGCCGCTGCCCGCGAACCGGAGTCGATCGACTTCGACACCATCATTCCGAAGGAGATTCGACGTCCTTTCGACGTCAAGAAGGTGATTCGCGGTATCGTCGACGCCGAAAGCTTCTTCGAGATAAAGCCGGATTTCGCCAGGATGATCGTCACAGGACTGGCCCGTATCGACGGTCACCCAGTAGGCGTGATCGCGAACCAATCGATGGTGTATGCCGGCGCGATCACGGCGAGCGCGGCCCGCAAAGCGCGCCGATTCATCGACATCTGTTCCGCTTATCACCTGCCACTCATCTTCCTACAGGACGTTCCTGGTGTGATGACGGGGCCCCAGGCAGAAAAGGAGGGCACCTTGCGCGACGGGCTCGCCGTCGTCTACGCACTGGCATGGGCCGATGTGCCCAAGGTCACCGTGGTTCTTCGCAAAGCCTTCGGCTTTGGCGCCTGCGCCATGGGAGGTTGGGGCGGCGAGCAAAGCCTGGTCGTCGCCTGGCCTACAGCGGACTTCGCTTCGCTGCCGATGTCTGGTGGTGTCGCGGCAGCCTTCAAAACGGAAATTCAGAACGCTGCTGACCCGACGGCAAAGCAGCGCGAAATCGAATCGAAGTTCCGGGACGGTACGGACCCGTTCAATGCGGCAGCGCGGTTCACGGTACACGACGTAATCACCCCCAGCGAAACCCCCGTCCGGATAAGAAGCGCTCTGGCGCTGGCTCGCAGTCGCCGTAGCCAGCAGCCTGGCCCGACGATGCGTCACGGTGTGATGCCCTGACCGGAGGAACCTGATGACTCGAGATATTCCCCGCCAGTCGCTCCTCTCATCCGAACGGGTCACGCCTCCTTCGGTGGAGGATTGCGTCCTGCGCCATGTACTCGAGAAATGGGCGACTCGGCAACCCGACAAGACTTTCATTGCCGAGGGTGGCGACAGGCAGATCTCTTACCTGCAGATGCGAGACATCAGCGCGCGCACCGCAGCCGGTCTTCGCGCACTGGGAGTGCGCCAAGGGCAGAACGTCGTCGTGTGGCTCCCGAACAGTGTGGATTGCCTGCGAGTCTGGTTCGGCATCAATTGGCTGGGCGCGACCTATGTGCCGATCAATACCGCATATCGAGGCAGCCTACTCGAGCATGTGCTGGACAACGCCGGCGCCGAACTGATCATCGTACACGCCGATCTGGCACCCAGATTGGCAGAAGTCAATGTCGCAACGCTGCGAAAAGCCGTGATCATGGGAGGGGAGATCACTGCCATACCAGCGTTGGAAACGTTGCCCGCCAGCACGCTCGATGCGCCGGAATCCGGCCTTCCCCCGCTCGAAACGCCGATCGAGCCATGGCACACGCAGTCCATCATCTATACCTCGGGTACCACCGGTCCATCGAAGGGCGTGATGTCGTCCTACGCACATCTGCACGCGATGGCTGGCCCCGAGGGCTTCTACATGCTGTCGCACGACGACCGGTACATGTGCAATCTGCCATTGTTTCACGTCGGTGGCACGATCCCGGTGATGGGCATGCTGGCACGCGGCGGCTCGATCTCGCTGGTCTCCTCATTCTCGACCGACGAGTTCTGGCCGACGATCCGTAAAACGGAAACGACTGTGGTTCTACTGCTCGGGGTGATGGCCGGCTTCATCGTAAAGCGGCCTCCAGTGCCGGAAGACCGCCAGCACTCCCTACGCAAGGTCATCATCGTGCCCCTCGCGGAGGACGCTCCCGCCTTCGCACAGCGCTTCGGCGTACAGACGTACACGCTGTACAACATGACCGAGATATCGACACCGCTAGTATCCGGACTCGATCCGGCCAAAACCGGTTCATGCGGTCAGCCTCGCGCCGGAGTGGAATTGCGCATCGTTGATGGCAATGACTACGAAGTGCCGCAAGGCAGCGTCGGCGAGCTGATCGTGCGAACCAGTACACCCTGGGCAATGAACAGCGGTTACTACCGGAATCCCTCTGCAACCGCGGAAGCCTGGCGAAATGGCTGGTTCCATACCGGCGATGCCTTCCGAATGGACGAAGACGGCACATTCTTCTTCGTCGATCGAATGAAAGATGCAATTCGCAGGCGCGGCGAAAATATCTCCTCATTCGAAGTCGAGGCAGAAATCGCTGCGTTTCCGTCGGTAGCGGAAGTCGCCGTGTATGCAGTGCCGAGCGAGATCGCCGAGGACGAAGTCATGTGCGCAGTTGCCGCAGCGCCTGGTACGCCGCTGGATCTCGCCTTGCTGGTCGAATTCCTCGTACCACGCCTTCCGCACTTCATGGTGCCCCGCTATTGGCGAATCGTCGAAGCTCTACCCAAGACGCCGACTCAGAAGGTCCAGAAACACATACTGCGCGCGGAAGGAATCACGGAGGATACCTGGGACCGGGAGGCAGCCGGGATTCACATTCGCCGGCAGAAGATCGGCAAACGGGAGACAATGTGAGCTCGAAGCCCAAAGCCACAAGACGTCACGCCGGACAGAGAAGCGAGACCCAACGATGACGGAAATTCGGTCTGAGGTCAGCGGAATGGTCTGGCAGCTCGAGGTTGTCCAGGGACAATCAGTAGCCACGGGCGACGTAATAGCCATCATCGAGTCGATGAAGATGGAAATCCCCATCGAGGCCCCCGTTTCGGGAACTGTGACCGCTTTGCAAGTCGCCCAAGGCGACAGCGTCACCGAAGGCGATGTAGTTGTCATTCTCGATTGAGGACAAGATCCGCTCGTTCATTCCCCTCGCTTCCCGGCCGAACGAATAACCAGCTCCCGGTATCCCGTCCGCAGGTCGTGCTCCCGCGACAGCTTCCACTCGGGAAGAAACGCGATCAGCAGCTCTGCGGTCGTCCTGACCGTGTTGCCGTAGCAGACATGGCCGCCGAATACCCGGCCGGATGCCGTGGCCACCGACATGTGCAGATGCGCACCCTCGGGAGCGATGCTGCCGGCAAGGCCGAGCACTTCCAGCGGCCCGGCGATTACCGTCTCGTCATGCTCCCCGGCGTAGCGGATCCGTGCCTCGGTGAGGCTGCCGATGCCCGACAGCACGAAAGCAGCGGACTGCCCCTGCGCTGCCAGGCATTCCTCGACGGCACTGCGCAGGTCCGCGCCCGGCGGAATTCGCAGCGGGAACGGAATCAGCGACATGCATTGACCCGTCAGAGCTCGTCGTGCTTGAGGCTGCTGCCCCGCGCCTTCTCCACCGGATACCGGATCGCATTCGCGGCCAGCTTGTCGTGCGCCGCGGCCACCGGATCGATCCCGAGCACGTTCGACAGCTGGATCAGGTAGAGCAGCACATCGGCCACCTCCGAGCGCACCGCCTCCAGCTTGTCCGGCGAAAGATCCCGACTCTGCGCCTCGGTCAGCCACTGGAAGTGCTCGAGCAACTCGCCCGCCTCCACGATCAGCGCCGAAGCGAGATTCTTCGGCGAGTGGAACTGCTGCCAGTCCCGCTCGCCGGCGAAGCGATCCAGTTGCTCGGCGAGTTCGTGCAGGGAGTCGGGCATGGCGATACGGGTAGTATGGGCGGGCTGACCGCGGCTCAGGCCCAGACGGGTCGGAATCGATCATACAACCGCCTCTCACGAGCGACGCCGACCGTTCCGAGATTGTTATCCACGCCATGAATGATTATCATGCATGGCGTGGATACCCATACACTGCCCCGGATCGTCGCGTCAGCGCTCGCCGCACGCCTGCGCGTCATGCCCGCGGTCGTCGTCACCGGGCCCCGGCAGGCGGGCAAGAGCACCCTGGTCCAGCATCTCTCACCGGGCAAGCGCCATTACCGCAGCCTCGACGATCTGGACGTGCTCGACGCTGCGCGCCGCGACCCGGAAGTGCTGGTCGGCAACCGCGAACCGGTCACGCTCGATGAAGTTCAACGGGCGCCGGAACTGATGCAGGCGGTCAAGCGCGCGATCGATCGGAAGCGCACCCCGGGCCGCTTCCTCCTCACCGGCTCCGCCAACCTGTTGATGATGCGCCAGGTGTCCGAATCGCTGGCCGGTCGGGCGAGCTACCTGACCCTGTGGCCGATGACGCGACGCGAGCAACTCGGCGAGGGCCGTGGCGGCGCGTGGGATGAACTGCTGGCGACTCCCGACGCCGAATGGCCGGATCTTCTTGCGGCCCGCCCAGGTGGGCCCGAGGACTGGCGAGCCCTTGCTCGACGCGGCGGCTTCCCGACGCCGGCAATCGAGCTGCGCCATGATGCCGATCGCGCCATCTGGTTCGACGGCTATGTGCGGACCTACCTGGAGCGAGACCTGCAGGACCTGGCGGCGATCAGTGCCCTGCCGGACTTCCGTCGCCTGATGCGGGCAGCCTGCCTGCGGCTGGGCCAGTTGATCAACCAGACGGAACTGGGCCGCGATGTGGCGCTGCCCCAGCCTACCGTGCACCGCTGGCTCAACCTGCTGGAGACGTCGTACCTGCTGGTTCGTCTACCCGCCTACGCGATCAACCGCACGAAGCGCCTCATCAAGTCGCCGAAGCTGTACTGGGGCGATACCGGCGTGGCACTGCATCTCGCCGGCAGACCGGAACCCGGCGGCGCCCATCTCGAGAATCTGGTGCTGCACGACCTGCTCGCCTGGCGCGACGTGCGGCTCGACCACGCGGAACTCGGCTACTGGCGCACGACGACAGGCGAAGAGGTGGATTTCGTGATCGAGGCAGCGGATCGTCTGCTGCCCATCGAGATCAAGGCGACCTCGCGACCACGACTCGGCGACGCAGCCCATCTGCGGAGCTTCCGGACGGAATACGGCAAGCAGGCACGCGCCGGCCTGCTGCTGCACACCGGGAGCACGATCGAATGGCTGGCGCCCGACGTGCTGGCGGCGCCCTGGTGGCGGGCGTTGTAACGACCATGAACCAGGGCCTGAACCACGACCGTGCCGGCAACCTGTTCCGCCACGTCACGGCGGACAAGGCAGCGATGTATCGCGCCATCATGGACGTGTTCGCCGCGGCCAAGCGCCAGTACCGCCTGCAGTTGCGACCCGACGAAGTGCTGGCCGAAGCCGCCTGGCAAGGCACGCCACCCGCCCGCGAGGAGCTCGGCCTGGCACTGACTCAACTCACCGAGTGGGGCAACCTGGAATCACAGCCCGACATGGCGCGCGTTTCCACGCTCGCAGACTACTATCGGGCGCGCTTCCTGTACCGGCTGTCGCGTGGCGGCGAAGCAGTGGAAGCCGGACTTGCCGCATTCGAGCAGACGCTGCGCCATCGAGCCGAACTGCAGACCGTGGCGCTCGAGGACATCGACAATCGCCTGCTGGCACTGCGCCACCTGCTCGACGAGAAAGCCATGGACGTGCCGAAGGCGCATGAGATACTGCGCGACCTGGTGCGTGTCTTCGAGGACCTGGCCGCGAACGCGCAGGCCTTCATGGCCGGCGTAGCACGCAGCCTCGAGTTGCAGCAGGCGGATGCCGCCGCCGTGGTGGCCTACAAGCGCCGCCTTATCGAGTACCTCGAACGATTCGTGGGCGACCTCATTCGCCGCTCCGATGCCATCGCCCGCACGCTGCACGAGTTGTCCTCTTCGGTCGGCCCCGCGCTGCGACAGGTCGCCGAGCGCGAGGCCCGCGACGCCGCACCCGACGATGCCGACGAACGCGCCGGCGAAACACGACGACGCGAGGACGCCTGGCGCGAGCGCTGGAAGGGCCTGCGCGGCTGGTTCCTGGCGAGCGGCGACGAACCACCGCAAGCCGAGCTGCTGCGCGCGCGTGCCCGGGCGGCGATTCCCCAGCTGCTCGGCGCGATCGCGGCGGTGAACGAACGCCGCGGCGGTCGCAGCGACCGTTCGACGGACTTTCGCGTGCTGGCACGGTGGTTCGCCGAAGCAGCCGGCGATGACGACGCCCATCGCCTTGCCCGTGCCGCGTTCGCGCTCAATCCCGCACGGCACTTTTCACTCGACGCGCAGGCCGATGAGGATGTGCCGGCCAGTACCTCGTGGCTGGATGCACCGCCGCTGGCCATCAATCCGCGCCTGCGCGAGTATGGCGAAGTGGCGCCGCGCGGTCCGCCGCCGCGCGTGCGCGAGCGTAACCGCGAACGTGAACTGATGGCGCGTCAGCTGGCCGAAGAGTCCGCCCAGGTCGAGGCCGCCCGTCGGCGTCTGGCCAGCGGGCGCCCGATCCGGCTGTCGGCTCTCGGAGAGCTGGATCACCACGAGTTCCGTCTGTTCCTCGGCCTGCTGGGCGAAGTGCTGGCCGAGCAGGAGAGCCCCGACCGGACGGTCGAACGCCAGACCGGGGACGGGCTGCTGCGCATTCGCCTGGAGCCCATGGCGCACCATAGTCGGGCACGACTGCGTACCCCGGACGGCGTGTTCAGCGGCCGCGACCACCTGCTGACCATCAGCGCCACCGTCCCGGACAGCGGTGGCCGGAACGATGGCTAGACCAGTGAGCGCACGTCCGCCCCGTCCGGCCGCCCGGCCCGTCGGCGAGCTGCAGCGGGTGCAGCAGCAGGACGAGTTCCGGCGGGCCCTGCGAGCCTTGCTGCTGCGCCCGCTGATGTCCCCGCTGCATCCCGATTTCGCCGCCGTGCGTCGCCAGGCCGACCGCCTGCGCGAATGGTTCCGACGTGAAGCCGGCTGGCCCCTGCATGTCGATCGGGACGGCGCCCGCCTGTTCAAGCGCCCCGCCGACCAGCTCGACGCCACCCGCGGGCTACCGGGCTATGATCGGCGCCGCTACGTGCTGCTCTGCCTGGCCTGCGCCGTGCTCGAACGGGCCGACCCCCAGATCACCCTGAAGCAGCTTGGCGAGCGGGTCATGCAGGAAGCGCTCGATCCCGCACTGGCGGCACTGGAGTACACGTTCACGCTGCGCAGCGCCGCCGAGCGGCGAGAGCTCGTCGCGGTATGCCGGACCTTGCTCGAACAGGGTGTACTGGAGCGCGTGGCAGGCGACGAGGAGAGTTTCGTTCACGACGGCGGCTGGCAGCAGTCCGACGCGCTGTACGATATCCAGCGTCGTCTGCTCGCCGGGCTGCTGGCGTCGGTGCGCGGCCCATCGACCTGGCCTGACGACGAGGCGCCCACGGACACCGAGCGGCGGCTGCAAGCACTCGTGACCGCGCATGCCGTGGACAGCGAACAGGGCCGGCGCGATGCGATGCGCCATCAGCTGGGGCGGCGCCTGCTCGATGACCCGGTCCTCTACATCGGCATGCTCGCGCCCGACCTGCAGGCCTATTTCATCAACCAGCGCGGCCCGAGGGCCGCCCGGCTGTGCGAAGCCACGGGACTGGTCGCGGAGCAGCGAGCCGAGGGCCTGGCGCTGGTGGCGGTTGGCAGCCCAGCTCACCGACGTGGCGATGCCGGCGGAAGGCACGGATGCCCATGCCCTGCTGGTGGCCGAGCACCTGGCTGCGCAACGCCTGCGCCACGCACGCACGTCGCTGCATATCGCCGAGGAGGAGATCGCCGCGTTCCTGCGCGAGGCCATCGACCGCTATGGCCGCTACTGGCGCAAGTCGGCGCGTACCCCCGGCGCCGAGCGCGAGCTGGCCAGAACCGTCCTCGATCGTCTGCAGCGCCTCGCCCTGGTGACGCGCGACGCCGAGGGCGTCGTACGCCCGCTGCCGGCGATCGCACGCTTCTCGCTGGGCGATGCCGAAATGCGCAGCGCCGGCACATCCACCTCGTCACAGACATCACTGCTATGACCGGAGACCTCACGTCCACGACCGTGCACGAGTCCGCCGCGGATCCGCGTCCGCTGCTTCCCGAGCCCCGGCGCGAGCGTTGGCAGGCGCTTCGTATCGGCCTGGTCGAACTGTTCCACTACGACAGCGAGGAGTTCTGGTTCCACGACGGCCATCTGCTGCTGCGCGGGAACAACGGCACCGGCAAGTCCAAGGTGTTGTCGCTGACCCTGCCCCTGCTGCTCGACGCGCAGCTGCGCCCGTCGCGCGTGGAGCCCGATGGCGACAACGGCAGAAAATGGCCTGGAACCTGCTGATGGGCAGCTGCCCGCGCCGCATCGGCTACGGCTGGATCGAGCTCGGCCGGCGCGTCGACGGCAATCCGCACTACCTGACCCTCGGTCGGCCTGTCGGCCGTCGCCGGCCACGTGCCAGGTCGACGGCTGGTTCTTCCTGCTCGAAGGCGACCAGACAACACGGGCCGCGCCTGGGCGGAACCTGGCTGACCACCGCCCAGCGCCAGGTGCTGACCCGCGAGCGCCTGCGCGAAGCGATCGCCGGCCACGGGCGCTGTTCGAGAGTGCCCAGATCCTACCGTCGCGCCGTGGACGAGCGCCTGTTCCATCTCGGCCCACGCCGCTACGACGCGTTGATGGACACGCTCGTGCAGTTGCGCCAGCCACAGCTGTCGAGCTTGACGAAGCCGGTCTCTCCCGCATTGAGCGAATCTCTGCCGCCACTGCCGAACGAGTTGCTGGGCGACGTGGCCGAGGCGCTGGCCAACTGGAAGAGGATCGCCGGCAACTCGAGGAAGCTCGGCAGCTGCAGCAAGCCGTGGCGCAATTCGAGCGCCGCGCTACCGGATCTACGCGGGCATGCTGTCACGGCGCCAGGCGCGTGAGCTGCGCCAGGCACAGACCGGCTCTGACAAGGCCAGTGAGGCGCGCCATCTGGCGCGAGGCGGAACTCGATCGTGCGCGTTCGGCCGGGGCCGCGGCGGCCGAAGCCCACGACAGCGCGAAGCGGATCTGGTCGGCAGCGCGCGAACGGGCGGACACTCTGCAAAGCGATCCGGCCAACCAGGACGCCAACCGGCTCTCGCAGGCCGAGGATGACGCCCGCCGACGCCAGAATGCCGCGATCGCGGCAAGCCGGCAGTGCGATGACGCGCGAACGAAGCTCGCGCGCGAAGCCGGCCTCGCCGAGGAACGCGCCCGGCAGACCGACGAAGCCTTGGCGGCGCTGGCCGCTGCCCGCACGGAAACGCTGCGGGACGCAGCCGCCATCGGCATCGACGCCGAAGTTGCCGCCAATCCCCTGCTGGCCCTGAGCGCCGAGGCACTGATCGATGTCCCGCCCACCCCGCAGGCGGGAGTCGAAGCCTTGCGAATGACGACATCGCGTCGGCGCCAGGACATCGCCCATGTCCGCCAGGGTCTTGCTCGAGTCGAGAGACATCAGCACGCATCCACCCTGGCGCAGGAGCTTCAGCGCACCGTTCGCGCCGAGCTCGACGCGGCGCTCGAACAGCGCAGGCAGGCCGACGAGCTGGCCGAGCAGCAGGGCGACGCATTCGTCGAGTCATGGTCCGCCTACGGGAATCTCCGGGAGCTGCGCTTCGATGCCACGGAGCCCTTGCGCGAGCTGGCCGAATGGGTCGCGCGCCCGGATGGCGACAATCCCGCGGCGCGCGCCCTGTCCGCCGCCTGGCAGGCGGCGCGCTGCCGCGGTACGCGGCACGCCAGGCGGAACTCGATGCCCGACGCGAAGCGCAGCGCCTGCAACGCGCCGAGCTCGACGACGAACGCATGCGGCTGGCCGCCAGCGAGGATACGGTGCCGCCCGAACCGCCCGCCCGCCCGGCGTGCGCATGCAGCGGCGCGGAGCACCGCTGTGGCGACTCGTCGACTTCCATCCGCGCCTGGCCGCGCGGGAGTGCGCCGGCCTGGAAGCGGCGCTGGAAGTAACAGCCATCGACGCTGGTTGTCACGGACGGCGCGCTCCTCCAGGCGCCGCCGACCAGCGCCAGCGCTGCTGGACACTCACTGGACCCTGCGCGCACCGGTCGCGGGACCCAGGCTGGGCGATGCCCTGGTCCCGACGCTTGCCGGACGACTGTCGATCCACAGGATACGGTCACCGCCCTGCTCGCCTGCGTCGCCTGGGCGCCGAGGATGTGCCGCAGGCCGAGGGCCTGGCTTTCACCCGAAGGTCGCTTCCGCCTGGGTGCACTGTCGGGCGCCTGGCACAAGGCCGAAGCGCGCTACATCGGCCGCACCGCACGGGAACGCGCCCGCGGCGCGAGCTCGAAATTGCCCGCGCGGTCCTGGCCGAGCTCGACGCGGCCGACGCCGAGCTCGTCCGGCAGCTCGGGATCGTCGATGCTGAACGGAACCGGGCCGAACAGGAACATCGCGACGCGCCGTCCGAGCACATGCTGCGCGACGCGATCGCGGCGGCGATCGGCGCCGGACAGGAAGTCGGCCGTGCAAGACAGCGGCTGGAGCAGGCTGACCGCGTGATTCCGCGAGGGAACAGGAACTCCATGCGGCCCGCGAGCAATCGCAACGCGATGCAACCGACCTGCGGCTGCCGTCCGAGCCCGAGCGTCTGTCGGTGATCGAGCAGGCGCTGGAGGCCTTCGACGAGACCCGCAACCGCCTCCTGCAGGCCGCATGCCTGGCAGCGCGACTGGCCCCTTCATCGTGAGCAGCAACAGCGCGAACGTGAGGCGCGCGAGTCACTGGAGCAGACACAGGCTGTGCTGTCCGCGGCCGAAACCGAGGCCGAGCAGGCAACGGCGCGCTTCGAGACGCTGCGCCGATCCGTCGGCGTGAAGGTGGATGCGCTGCTGCGGGCGCTGGACGACGCCAGGCAGGCGTACCGTGACCATGAATCGGCACTGGAGATCGCCGACAAGGCATATCGCGCAGCGAGCGAACGCGCCGTCGCACAGACCGAAGCGAGCAGAAGGACGTCACCCTCGCGGAACGCAGCGCCGAACATACCTGCATGCCGCGGAACGACTGCAACGTTTCGCCGCCAGCGACCTGCTGACTTCCGCGCTGCCGGATCTGGCATTGCCGGAGAGCTGGAGCATCGATCCGGCGCTGAACCTGGCGCCGCATCGAGCAGGAGTTGCGCCACATCGCCGACGACGAGCAGACCTGGAGCCGCGTACCCAGGCAGGTTGCCGAGGACCTCAGCGAACTGCAACGCGCCCTCGGCGCGCTCAGGCACCAGGCCGTTTCCGAGCCCAACGACTGGGGCTTCACCGTCCACATCCAGTACCAGAACCGCAGCGAACGACCCGACACCCTGGCGGCGCTATTGGCCGAAGACATCTCCCAGCGCAGCGAGCTGCTGTCGGCCAGGGAGCGCGAAGTGCTGGAGAACCACCTGCACAGGCCGAGATCGCAGCCGAGATCCAGCGGCTGATGCGGGCGGCCGACGACCGGGTCGGCACGATCAACGAAGAGCTGCGCAAACGTCCGACCAGCACCGGCGTGCGCTACCGGCTGAAATGGGAGCCCCTGTCGGCCGACGACGGCGCACCGGCCGGTTTCGACATCGCGCGCGAGCGCCTGCTCAACACCAGCGCCGACCTGTGGTCGGCCGAGGACCGACGCGCCGTCGGCACCATGCTGCAGGAGCGGATCACCGCGGAGCGCGCCCGGGCCGACGCCGACACCGGTACGGCAACCTTGCGGAACAGCTCGCACGGGCGCTGGACTATCGGTACTGGCACCGCTTCGCCGTGCAACGCCAGCAGGATGGACAGTGGCGCCGTCTCTCCGGCCCGGCCTCCAGCGGTGAACGCGCGCTGGGCCTGACCGTACCGCTGTTCGCCGCCATCGCCAGCTTCTACGGCCATGGCGCGAGCCCGATCGCACCGCGGCTGATGCTGCTCGATGAAGCCTTCGCCGGCATCGACGATTCCGCCCGCGCCCACCATCAGGACCCCTGATCCGCGAGTTCGATCTGGATTTCATCATCACCAGCGAACGTGAATGGGCCTGTTACGCCGAACTCCCCGGGGTGGCGATCTGCCAGTTGCAGCGACGCGAAGGCGTGGACGCCGTCTTCGTTTCGCGCTGGACCTGGGACGGTCGCGCCCGACGCTCGGAAGACGATCCGGATCGGCGTTTCCCGCCGGCATGATGAGCCCGACGTCGTGACGGATACGCCCGACTCCCGCTTGCGGCGTCTGCTCGGCCCCCCCGAGCTGGCTGCCGTACGCCAGCGGCTGCGTCGTCACTTCGAAAGAATCGAACCCGATGCAAGTCCGCGGAACCTGCGCCTCTACGGACCTCGATCCGGCTGCCATTCGCACTCTGCCAGCTGACCGGCCGGCGCTCGCAGATGGCGCGCTCGATGACGCTCGACATCGCCGAGCTCGACGCGCGCCTGCGCACCGCCGGCCTCGCCGACTCATTGCGCCACGCGCTCGAGCGGCTGGAAGGCCCGATCATCGCAAAGACCCGCATGCGCCGGGAGTTGCAGGCCCGCTGGGCCGCGCTCGCCGAAACGCACGAAGGTGACTCGCGCCTGCTGGCCTGGTTGCGTACCCCGGCCGCGCCGACGCTGCTCAAGCGTCTCGGCCGCAACCCGGAACGTGCCGCGAACCTGCTCGCCGATGTCGATGCGGTGCTGCGTCGCCTGCCCGCCGCCGGCCTCACGCGCTCGCAACTGGCCGCCGGGACGGTGGGCGATGCCCATGCCACCTCGATACGAGCGCCCGGTGGCCACGCTGGTCCTCGCCGTCTGGCGCCATGTCGAATCCGCGATCGAAGAGCCCACGGCGGCGCCCGGATCGAAGGATGAACCAACCCCGGATGAACCCGACAATGAGCGCCCGCGCGACATCTGGGCCCGGGCGGGGGTGCTCGTCAATGAACTCGCACGTCCAGCCCTGTTCCTGAACCTGCCACCCGTGACCGACATCGGGAACACCTGGGTAGCTGGCAGACCGGCCTGGCTGTCGCTGCGGCAACTCCTGCGCCAGCCTGCACCTGGTGCCTCCAGGGCCATCGTCTTTGTCTGCGAGAACCCCGACATCGTCGCCATCGCCGCCGATCGGCTCGGCGCAGCCTGCGCGCCACTGGTCTGCACCGAAGGTATGCCGGCAGCCGCCCAACGCACGCTGCTCGATCAGCTCGCCGCCGTCGGCGCGCACCTGCACTACCACGGCGACCATGACTGGCCCGGCATCGCGATCGGCAACTTCGTCATGCGCCGCTGGCGCGCTGCGCCCTGGCGCTTCGACGCAGCCGGCTACCTGGCGGCAGTCGCCCGGGCGCCTGCCTCACGGAGCCGCGACCTGGCGGGCGACATGATCGAGGCCGACTGGGATCCGCAACTCGCCCCCGCGATGCACGAACATGGCCTGGCTATCGCCGAAGAGGCCGTCGTGGATACCTTGCTCGAGGATCTGGGCGGCACGGGGTGACTCAGGATCGGTAACTTTGGGCGAGGAATCGAGAACATTGCGGATCGACATCGGTCAGCGCCTCGGCGAGAGCCTGTCCGCCGTCCGACTCAGCCAGTCCAGTTCGCTCACCCATTCCCCGCGCTCGGCAGCCGCGCGCTCGAACAGCGCGGCGGTCTTCTCCAGTATCAGGGTGTAGGGTCGCCCCATGCGCCGGGTCTCGTGGCGCACCGGCAGCTCATGGCGATCGATGAGCTGATGCACGATCCGCCGCTTCGGCTCGGCCAGTGGCCATTCCAGCCGCCGCTGTGCGCCTGCGTCTGTGCCATATGCTTCTGCAGCCAGTTCCAGCGCTCCTGCACCAGAACCGCAGCCATGGCGGAGCCGTCCGCGGCCATCGCCGCACTCAGGCATCCGTCAGCGCCGGCAAGGTCTGCGCCAGCCAGGCCAACTGGGCGTCGGGTGTCTGGTAGACCGCGGCCCACTGGCGCAGGCGCTCCGCGCACCAGGCAAGGCCATGGCGTTCGAGCAGCCGTGCCAGCCACGGTGCCATCTCCGGCGCCAGTTGCTGTAGCGAGAACGGCGCGAGCAGCACGGTGGCGGTGTGCGCATCGTCGAGCACGGTTGCCACGGGCAGGGTAGCGCCGAGCAGGGCAGCGCCATCGGCTCTGGGTACGGCTCGGCTCCAGAAAGGGAGCAGACGCTGCACCCATTCGAGCGCCTGGGCCGGATCACCGGCCGCGAGCCGGCCAGCGACCTGCTCGATGGCCCAGTGCGGCGACTGCCGTGCACGGATGACGAAAGCGCGCTCGCGCGGCCACATCACCACGGCCGCACGGTGATACCAACGATCGACCGTGTTGCCGTAGTTGCCCATGTAGCCTTCATGTTCGGATTCGAACGGCGTGCAGTCGACCGAGGGGCGAGTGAAGCACAACTCCGACTCGGCAACGCCGCTGGCATCCGATGCCAGCTCGCTGCCATCGTGAGTGCGCCAGTGCCGCAGTTCTATTTCGCTGTCGATCAATTCCCCCAATATCGGCTCGTCCACGTCGTGGTCGGGCAGGTCCTCGTCGTCCTCATCATCATCTTCTTCGTAGTCCCAGTGGCGGAACTCCCGATAGTCGTCCTCGGCGGACCAGGTCTCGTGCACGTCGGCCAGCGCCAGAAAGATCTCCGCATCCAGTCGCTCGGCCACGCGCCGCAACGCACTCGCGCGCACCGCGTCCGCGCCCTTGAGGCGCGCCCAGGACAAGCCACTCTGGGTGTACTGGTGATCGAGCAGATAGACGAGCCGATCCGGCGGCTCGGTCGCGGTGTCACCGCTCCAGCGCGGCACTGCCGGCGTCTGCCAGAGGCCGCGCACCGCTTCGGCCAGTGCAGCGAGTTCCTCCTCCGGCACATCGGCGTGCGGCATGTCATCGGGCGCAATCAGGTTATAGGTCAGCACCACCCGATATCCCGCCTTTACCGGGTGCACCTCGTGATGGCAATCGGCGTAGAACGCGACCATCTCCGGCTGCTTCGCCGAGCCGCGGGCACGCAGGCTCTGGCCCTGGTGGGAAACATCGAATTCGCCGCCCGTAAAGCTCGACGGCAGGGTGATGACCAGCGTGCCCAGCATGCCATCGGCCTTCTCCGAATCCTGATGCACGGTGAAGAACTGGCCTGGCGCATACACCAGCAGGTTGTGGAGCTCGGCCGCGAGCCGGACACCGGGCGGCAGGCCCAGATCACGGCCAACCCGCTCGACGGCGCGATCGAGCACCGATGCCCACTGCGGCGAATCGAAGCGGATGCGCTCCGCCGTGATCTCCCAGGTATCCCGTACACGCGGATCGAGCCGCGTTTCATCCTTGTAGCCATGGCGCGCCGGCTGCGCCGCAGCGCAAAGCTGGTGCGCGCTATGGACCGCTATCGGTAGCGGCACCTCGCCGATGCCCTCGACATGTAGTCGTGGATCGGCCTTCACGGCAAAGCGCGTAGCGAAGGCACTGTCCTCGCCAAGCGAGGCGAGCAGTTGCGAAACGGACCGGGCGGCAGGACTCATCGGAATTCAATCAGCGCCGAGATCACGGCGACTGCCACAATACATGAATCGGCGCGGCGAACAGGCGATCACCGAACCCCAGAGTGGCCTACCCGTCAGCCAGAGCCGTCTCAAGCGGCGAGTCTGCGACGAATGATTCAATGCCGCTTCAGGACCACCCAGGCGATCCGGCTGTCGGCAACATTTCCGGTGACGCCCGATGCGTTTCCGCGGAAACGCCCGGCCCGCGGCTTCCCGCTTCCCCTCGTTCCTGCTGCATCAGCAGCCCCTCAACCGCCATCCCGTAGTCCATCCGTTCGCCAGCCCAGCGGGTCACCGCCGTACCGGCATCGATCGCCAGACCTTCGCGCCGATGTGTCAGCACGATCTCGCGGCTGTCGCCCCTGGTCCCCGGCGCCGCCTCGAAAGCGCGGCCGTCCGGCCCCCTGAAACGCAGCGCCCCGTCGTCGAGCACCTGGACCTCGACCCGCCCCTCGTGCACCTGGCGATGATGGTGGCGGCACAGAAGGACGAGATTGGACAGCCGCGTCGCGCCACCGTCGGCCCAGTGCCGGATGTGATGGCCGTCCAGAAAGCGCGTGTGCGTGCAGCCCGGAAAGCGGCAACCCGCATCGCGCGACTGCAGTGCCCGGCGAATCGACGGCGGGATGCTGCGGGTCTTGCGGCCGACGTCCAGTGGTCGGCCCAGGCCATCCTCGACGATGCGCACGATGCTCGCATCGCACGCGAGCCGCCTCGCGGTCGCCACCGCCAGCGCCGGACCGTCCTCGAGTTCGCAGCGCCCGAGCATCGCTTCCCGCGGCGTGCCGTCGTCGTCCGGCTTGTTGTCGTCGTTCGAAGCGCCGTCGTCCGAAGCGCCGTCGTTGGCAGCGCCGGCCAAGGTCTCGGCATCCACGTGCACGATGATCTGTTGCCGATCACCGCCCGACAGCGCCTGGTCGCCATGGGCCAGCCAGCTTTCGGCGAACTGCGCGAGCGCGTCGGCGCGGCGCTGGCCCAGCGTCGGCGCGGGGGTGCTCCCCGCGGGGGTGATTCCCGATTGCGCCGCCGACCCGTCCGCCAACGTTTCCGCGGAAACGTCCCGATCACGGCGATCACGATGCCAACCTGCCGTTGCCTGATCCAGCGCCCTGACCAGCAGCGCACCGGCCTCGGCCGGCAGCCGCGCCTGCAGCACCAGCGCGCCGTCGTCATCGTAGTGGTAGTGCAGGCCGCGGGTGGCCACCTGCCTGGCCTCCCGGTCCAGCGCGATCGATTCCTGCGCCCGCCGAAAGTGCCGCACCACCGTCTCGACGTGCGCGGCCGTGCCGTGCAGCGCGATCATCAGCAGCGTGTCTTCGGTCGCCGGCGTGGCGACCCGGCTCAGCGCCCGGACCTTGGAATAGCTCAGTTCACCGCCGGCCATCGCGGCCGAGATCCTCGGCAGCGCGGCCAGCGCCCGCGCGACCCGGACCTTTTCGCGCGCCGCGCCCAGATCGACCCCGCATTTCCAGCTCAGCCAGTGCGCACACGACCGTGTCGAGCCGTCGGCCCAGCCCTCGCGCCGGTCGAACTCGGCGATCAGCACCAGCCAGCGATGATTGGCGGCGTTCAGATGGCCCGCCAGTTCGGTGATCTGCGCTTCGAGTTCGGCGATCGGCAAAGGCAGGGAAGCGGGCGGGCTTGCTGCATCGGTGGTGGATGCGGGATCGGGGCCTGCGGGATTGGAATCGACCATGGCTCGCCTCGAATACTGTTTTTATAGACAGTATTCT
This sequence comes from Burkholderiaceae bacterium, assembly GCA_023954135.1. Classification (GTDB taxonomy): domain Bacteria; phylum Pseudomonadota; class Gammaproteobacteria; order Burkholderiales; family Burkholderiaceae_E; genus JAMLIN01. The sequence goes on from JAMLIN010000040.1 coordinate 29,629, forward strand.
AATCCCGAGCCGATGCAAGCTCAATGTGGGTCTTCGTGAAGTCGCGTAGACACCAATCGGACCGCGCCACAAACCGATGTCGGCCGCAGAGCGCTCGGCAAACGCCTTCGCGATCTACCGCACTGGAACCGAATCGGTCCTCCCACGTTTCGAACGCATCGCCGGCCGTGAAGCGGCTTTCGTGGAGACATGCTCAGGCAGCAGCTCTCGAATCAGGGCCGGATGGGCATCAAGCAGCCGAAACAGATTCCTGACCGCTGCAATCGGCCGCGCCTTGCCTGTCTCGTATCGGGAAAACGCATTCGGGCCGCCGCCGGCCAAGACTGAGGCCTGCACCTGGGTCAAACCCAGGCGCTGCCGAATCCGGCGGATCTCCTCCCCTTCATCACGACGCACGCGCGACACGAGCGCATCGCCTGCCACTGCATACCGATGCGCACTATCCGCGTCGAAGACCACTTCTTCGCACTGCGCACATTGCCAGCCCGAAAGCCCTTCGACCGTAACCTTCATATCGGCATGCTCGACATCGAAGTTCTCGTTCCGAAACCGCACCATGCCTTGTGCTCCACAGGCACCGCATTGCATGCCCATCATCGCTCCTTGAACTGCACCACGGGCCGGTCATTGACCTGCGTCAGCTTGATGTAGGCCACTCGGCCGACGGGCGTCATGGCGTGATAAACATCCTGCCAGATGTTGTGATCGGCGTATGTCGTCATCGATTTGTAGAAGTTCGTCCGGGTCAATGAGCAGACCACCTGAACCATCTCGGCCGTTGTCAGCCCCATCGCCCTGCCGCCGTCTATCGCTGTCTTCGTGAACGCGGCGGCATCCAGTCGAAATACCTCGGCTTGCACTTCGTGCAAACGGTAGTGAGCCCGCCGCTTTTCCATGGAGATGCTAACCTATAAGGTTAGTCATGACAAGATGGCCCTTGACCTTCGCGGAACGACATCGTGACCTGTCACGATGATCATCCGCGCAAGCGCGTCCTGCTGCGTCAGCCGAACGACTGACTCCCGTAGTCTGCACACGGCCGGGCGGCTCCGGGCACCCTGGCTAGGACTGCCGAAGCCCAACAAGACTGTCCCGGATGGATACGAGCCACAATCGAGAAGGCATGTCCCGCATCCAGTGCAGCGCCCGGATGACGCGCATGGCCGCGCTGATCGGCACTGACAGAAATTACGCGGCGAACGGCTCGCGCCGGAAGACGGCAAACGGCCTACTGCGCCAGCCCTGCTCTGCCCCGAGATTCTCGTACCAGAGCGCGAAACCGTTCTTTAGAAACTTCCGGTCCGACATTGCCCAGGCGCGTCACCGCAACCGCTCCGGTCAATCACCCGCTCAGTCCCACGGCTTCAACCGCAGCGTCCCCAGCACCGTCGCATCATCGCTATCAATGACGGCGACCAGATCCTCCTTAGGGCCTTGCACGGGCAAGTACCGCAGGCGGTCGGGATGATCGCTGGCGGCGCGGATGGAGGCCAGTGCCGCGGCGACTTTGGCGGGGTCGTTGTGGCGGTCGAGGTCGGTCAGCGGCCGCGCCCTGGCGATGACTTCGTCACGCTGGGTGCCGTAGTCGACGTAATGCCGCAGCAGATGCCGCAGATCGATGCCGTAGGAGGTGCTGGCGAACATGATCTGTTCGCGCTCTTCCTTGTTATCGGGCATGCGGGCGGCGGCGAGGACCGGGCCGGTCCAGGAGAGCTTGCGGAACTGTTCGGGGGCCTTTGCAAGCTCCTCGGCGTCGACTTCGGCGGCGCTGACGAGCTCGAAGCGATCGACGACGAAGGTCATCAGCACGGGCCGTGCGAGCACCGAGGCATGGATGCCGTAGGCGATCGCGGCGAGCTGGATGCAGATGATGACGGCGAGGTCACGCCGTAGGCTCTTCTTGCGCTGGTCGTAGACGAGAAACACGAGCAGTGGGCCGAGCACGATGTCGACCATCGCGACGATCGCGATAAGACTGATGCCGCCGCTCGCCCAGAAGAAGGGCATGGTGTGCAGGAAGAGTGCGATCGCCGTGGCGACGGTGCCGACGACGGCGGCGGAGATGGCGAGGCTCAGGCCGGCGGCGCGCGCCCTCGCCCGCAATGCCGTTCGGGTCCAGCCGGTACGAAAGTCCGGCGTGGCATCGGTGGATGATTGCAGGATCGTCGTCATTGCTGGGATAGGGTCCGAATAAGAGTTTGACCTTCAAGACTTGGAAACGAAAAAGGGCGCGACTCACGTCGCGCCCTTTCCGGCCAAGAGTGCCCGAAGGGCGCTCAGGCTCAATGCATCAGCGGCACTCGGACGGGGCGTACTTGGCCTGCAGGGTACCCACAGCGCCCGGGCCTTTCGCGGTGGTCGCGCCAGCAGCTTTGCAGACCCATTTGATCGCGTCGGTCGGAATGGTGCCTGCCACCAGCGTCGTATTCGTACCGTAGAAAGGAGTAAGAATCAGAGTACCGCCACCAGCCCGAGCCTGGTAGGTAATGGTGACGAACCCAGTGGCGCCGATCGTGATGTTGCTGACGTTCTGAGTGGCGCTAAACGTCGTGGGATATCCAAGGTTGAATGCCGCGCCGTTGGCCGCATTCTCCGCAACCAGCGTTTTGGCAGACGAGGCCAAGGACAGGCCTTCGGTCACCCGAGCACGGACGGTGTAGTCCTGGTAGGCGGGGATCGCGACGGCGGCGAGGATACCGATGATCGCGACGACGATCATCAGTTCGATCAGGGTGAAGCCTTTCTGCATCTGTTTGCGCATCGACATGGAGTTCTCCGTTGGAAGAGTTTCGGAAGGCTTCATCGCCCTCTCGAGGCTTCATGTCGCAGAGGCCGTGCCAGCGCCCTTCAGCGGCGGCAACCAGCAGATGAATGGCATCGGCCCGCATATTGCGTGATGAAAGTCACACGCGCCGGATCGCACCGCAACATCAAGAGCATCCGAGGATGACGAATTGCGTCACCCAGGGTGACGCAATTCGTCAGTCCGCGCCGAAGCCGGTTGGCGGGAAAGCCGCCTATCGGCAGTCGCCGGGAACGTGTTTCGCAAGTGCGGTGCCGGCCGAACCGAGCGCGAAGCTGCTGCCGGCGGCCCGGCAGCGCCACTTGATGACGCCATCCGGCATGTTGCCCGCTACAAGCGCCACCGGGGCCGCCTCCATACCAGTGTAGGGAATGATCACGAGGTTGCCGCCGCCAGCGGCGGCACTCAATTCAACAGTGACGATGCCAGTGGCGGAATCGATCGTGATGCCGTCAAGATTCACAGTGGCATTGGGCGGCGGGTAGCCACGGCCGAAGTCGCCGGAGTTCGAGGTAGCGTTCTCGACGACGGCAACTTGAGCAACCGTTGAAGCAGCGAGCGCCTCGGAGATGCGAGCCCGCACCACGTAGTCGTTGTAGATGTAGATTGCGGCCGCCGACAGAATCCCCATGATCGCGACCACGATCATTATCTCGATCAGCGTGAACCCGTTCTGCAGCGCACTCACACACCGCCCACTCCACCTGCGCAACGTACTTCCTTTCCGTAACGCCATTGCAGTTCTCCGGTAACGACTCGCGGCCAGTCGCCGCATCCCCGATGCCCCGATCAAATCTCGAACTCATCCCCTCTTTCGAGGATCCGCGGCGAATGCCGTCCGGCCCAGGCATGCACTTCCTTCTCTATCGTCGCCTTGTCCGAGGGCTTGAGATGGGTGATCAGGATCTCGGTCTCGCGCTGGAGCTTTGCAAGTTCCTCGCCAAGCTGGATCGGGTACAGGTGGCGGGCGGTCACGGCGAGGTCCTGCTCGCGGTTCGAAAAGGCGGTTTCGATGATCAGGTAGCGCAGTTTCTGCACGCCGTTCACCTGGCGCCAGAATTCGTCGTTGGGACCGGTATCGCCCGAGAAGACGATGGCGCCGTCGTCGGTGTACAGGTGGAAGGCCAGGGCCGGCACGGTATGGCTGGCCGCCAGGCTGCGCACGAAGCGCCCGTTCACCTCGACCACCGACCCGACGGCCAGCGGCTCGAAGACCATCCAGGGCCGCTCGTAGTGGGGGATCTCGGTGAAGTCCGGCCAGATGGTCCAGTTGAAGATGTGGGCCCGCAGGGCAGCGATGGTCTCGGGCAGCGCATGGACCTTGATCGGCTTGCTGCGCAGGCCGCCTACCGAATCCACCAGCAGCGGCAGCGCGGCGATGTGGTCCAGGTGCGAATGGGTCAGGAACACATGGTCGATGCGGGCGAGCTCGTCGATGCTGAGGTCCTCCACGCCGGTGCCGGCGTCGATCAGGATGTCCTCGTCGACGATGAAGGAAGTGGTTCGGGCGCGCGCACCGATGCCGCCGCTACACCCGAGCACTCTGAATTTCATTCCGCTCCCCGGTTTCCAGCGCTTTCGCCTCCGGCCGGCGGACCTGGTCGGCGAATTCCCTTGGCACGAATATCTCGATCTCGCCGTGCCGGCCATCTACCGCGACCGTGCCCATCGATTCGAATCGACGCAGTATGCACCGGGCAGCGGTGGTTTCGCCCACGAGAACCGGCACGGCGTAGCGCTTCGTCAACGCTTCGAGCCGGGCGGAAAGGTTGACCGCATCACCGATTACAGTGTACGAGCGGCGCAGCTTCGAGCCCATGTCGCCCACGGTCACTTCGCCGGTATTGATGCCGATCCCTATGGACAGGGCCGGCAATCCGCGCACCGTGAACCGATAGGACATTTCCGCCGCCGTCTTCTGCATCTCGATGGCCGCCGCCACCGCGTGGTCGGCATGGTCGGGATCGGCGATCGGGGCGCCCCAGAAGGCCATCACCGCATCGCCGATGTACTTGTCGACCGTGCCGCCATGACGATGGACGATTTCGGTCATCGCGGTGAGGAATTCGTTCAGGTATTCCCGTAGTTCGTTGGGCTTCATCGTCTCGGCGATGCGGGTGAAGCCCCGGATGTCGGCGAAAAGGATGGTCAGCTCCCTCTGCTCGCCGGTGTCGATGTCGTAGTTCAGGGGATCGGCGGCCATCTTGCGCACCAGCTCGGGCGAGACGTACTCCCCGAAGAGGCTGATCACCGCCCGCCGGGCCCGGCTCTCCACCACGAAGCCGACCGCCAGGCCGTAGAGGCCGAGCGCCGGCACCATGGCCACGGCGGCGCTGACCGGCAGCACCAGCTGCAGCTTCTGCAGGACGAGCGCATGGATCCCCACCAGGGCGATGGCCGATCCGACCGACACCAGGCTGATCGACAGCGGCCCGAGCCGAAGCACGGCGAACGCGATCACCCCGCCCACCAGCAGGGTGAGCAGGCCGGCGAGCGCCCGCGCCTCGGGCGGGCGGGCGTCGATGCGGCCGTCGAGCGCCCCGCTGATCAAGGTGGCGTGGATCGCCACCCCGGGGTAGGTCTCGCTCACCGGGGCGGCCCGCAGGTCGGACAGGCCCGGGGCGGTGGTGCCCACCAGCACGATGCGCCCCGCGAAGATCGAGGCGGGCGCCCTGCCCTCGATGACGTCGGTGGCCGAGACCACCCGGAACGGCAGGCCGCGCTTGCCATCGGGAAGCCGGCCGGCGAAGGGCGCGAGGGCGGTCAGGCCTTCGGAAAGCGGAATGGCGACCCGGCCGCGCTTGCCGATCACCTCGATCCGGTCGGCGGCGACCGACAGCACGCCCTCGCCGAGATATTCGCGCAGCAGGGCGAGCGACAGGGACTGGTAGAGCTGGCCGTCGAGCTCGGCGAGCATCGGCATCGAGCGCACTACCCCATCGGGGTCGATCACCGGGTTGAAGAACCCGGCGTCGCGCGCGGCGCGGGCGAACTGGGCGATGTTGGCCCCGTAGCCGTCCCACTGGGTCACCGCGATGCCGGGCGGGAGCGACCCCGCGACGAAGACCGGCGACGGCAGCACCCCCGAACGCTGGCCGCCGCGGTCGCTGCTGAAGTAGTAGCCGAGCAGCACCGGGCGGTCTCGCAACGCCTGGGCGAGCCGCCCGTCGCCGGCCTCGCTGTGCTCGTGCTCGGCGAAGACGACGTCGAAGCCGACCACCGCGGCCCCGGCCCCGTCGGTGAGCTCACGGGCGAGCTTCGCGACTCGCTCGCGCGCCCAGGGCCAGCGGCCCTGCTCGGCGAGGCTGCGCTCGTCGATGTCGACGATCACGACCCGCTCGTCGACCGGCGCGCTGCGCCAGCGCAGCTGGGTGTC
>JAMLIN010000041.1 GCA_023954135.1 Burkholderiaceae bacterium
TGACGGTCTTGCCGACGCCGGCGCCGCCGAACAGGCCGATCTTGCCGCCCTTGGCGAAGGGGCAGATGAGGTCGATGACCTTGATCCCCGTCGGGAGCAGCTCGACCGAGGGCGACAGCTCGTCGAACTTCGGCGCCTCCTGGTGGATCTCGCGGCGCTCCTCGGTGGCGATCGGACCGGCTTCGTCGATCGGACGGCCGAGGACGTCCATGATGCGTCCGAGGGTCGCGGTGCCGACCGGCACCTTGATGCCGCCGCCGGTGGTGTTGACCGGCATGCCGCGGCGCAGGCCGTCCGACGAGCCCATCGCGATAGTGCGCACGACGCCGTCGCCGAGCTGCTGCTGCACTTCGAAGGTCAGGCCCTTCTCGGCGAGCGCGTCGCCGCTGTCGCCGAGGGTGAGCGCGTCGTAGACCTTGGGCATCGCGTCGCGCGGAAACTGGATGTCGACGACCGCGCCGATGCACTGAACGATTTGACCCTGTGCCATGTTTCGCTTCCTGTTCCTTGGATTCTGTTGCCGGCGGATCAGACCGCCGCGGCGCCGCTGACGATCTCCGAGAGTTCCTGGGTGATCGCGGCCTGGCGGGCCTTGTTGTACGAGAGCTGGAGGTCGTCGATGACCTTCTTCGCGTTGTCCGACGCCGCCTTCATCGCGACCATGCGGGCCGACTGCTCGGAGGCCATGTTCTCGGCCACCGCCTGGTAGATGATCGCCTCGACGTAGCGCACCAGGAGCTCGTCGAGCACCGACTGCGCGTCCGGCTCGTAGATGTAGTCCCAGGTGTACTCGCGGGACTCTTCCTTGAGCTTCTCGGGCGACAGCGGCAGCAGCTGCTCGATCACCGGCACCTGCGACATCGTGTTGATGAAGCGGGTGTAGGCGAGATAGACCGCGTCGATCTCGCCGTTCGCATAGGCGTCGAGCTGGATCTTGAGCGGGCCGATCAGTCGCTCGAGGTGGGGCGTGTCGCCGAGCTGGATCGCGTGCGAGACGACCTGGGCGCCGATACGCGACAGGAAGCCGAAGCCCTTGTTGCCGATCGCGGTGGTGCGCACCGACACCCCGCGCTCCTCGAGCTCGCGCAGCTTGCCGGTGACGGCGCGCAGGATGTTGGTGTTCAGGCCGCCGCACAGGCCCTTGTCGGTGGTGACGACGATCACCCCGGCATTCCTCTCCTCGCGCTGGACGAGGTAGGGATGCCGGTACTCCGGATTCGCCAGGGCGAGATGCGCCGCGATGTTGCGCACCTTGTCGCCGTACGGACGAGAGGCGCGCATGCGGTCCTGCGCCTTGCGCATCTTGGAGGCGGAGACCATCTCCATCGCCTTGGTGATCTTGCGCGTGTTCTGCACGCTCTTGATCTTGGTCCTGATCTCTTTCGAGCCAGCCATGTGTCGCTACCCTCTTTGGACGGGCCCCGGCGGGACGAAGCCCGCCGGAATCCGGTCAGTAAGCGCCGGTCTTCTTGAAGTCCTTGAGGACGTCGTGCAGCTTGGCCTCGACTTCCTTGCTGAACTTCGCGTCGCGCTCGATCTCCCCGATGAGCGACTCGTACTTCGAGCGGGTGAAGTCGCGCAGCGAGCGCTCGGCGTCGAGCACCTTGCCAACCTCGATGTCGTCGAAGTAGCCCTTGTTGATGGTGAACAGGGTGACGGCCATTTCCGCCACCTGCATCGGCGAGTACTGGGCCTGCTTCATCAGTTCGGTGACGAGACGGCCGCGCTCGAGCTGCTTGCGGGTGGCTTCGTCCAGGTCGGAGGCGAACTGGGCGAAGGCCGCGAGTTCGCGGTACTGGGCGAGCGCCAGACGCACGCCGCCGCCGAGCTTCTTGATGACCTTGGTCTGGGCGGCGCCGCCGACGCGGGACACCGAGATGCCGGCGTTGATGGCGGGACGGATGCCGGCGTTGAAGAGGTCGGTCTCGAGGAAGATCTGGCCGTCGGTAATGGAAATGACGTTGGTCGGCACGAAGGCGGTGACGTCGCCGGCCTGCGTCTCGATGACGGGCAGCGCGGTGAGCGAACCGGTCTTGCCCTTGACTTCACCGTTGGTGAACTTCTCGACGTAGTCCTCGCTGACGCGGGCGGCACGCTCGAGCAGGCGCGAGTGCAGGTAGAACACGTCGCCGGGGTAGGCTTCGCGGCCGGGCGGGCGGCGCAGCAGCAGCGAGATCTGGCGATAGGCCCAGGCCTGCTTGGTCAAGTCGTCGTAAATGATCAGGGCGTCCTGGCCGCGGTCGCGGAAGTACTCGCCCATGGTGCAGCCGGAGTACGGGGCGATGTACTGCATCGCGGCCGAGTCGGAGGCGGTGGCGGCGACCACGATCGTGTATTCGAGCGCGCCGTGCTCCTCGAGCTTGCGCACCACGTTCGCGATCGTCGAAGCCTTCTGGCCGACCGCGACGTAGACGCAGGTGAGATCCTTGCCCTTCTGGTTGATGATGGTGTCGACCGCGGCGGCCGTCTTGCCGGTCTGGCGATCGCCGATGATCAGCTCGCGCTGGCCGCGGCCGATCGGCACCATGGCGTCGATGGCCTTCAGGCCGGTCTGGACCGGCTGCGACACCGACTGGCGCTCGATCACGCCCGGGGCGACCTTCTCGATGACGTCGGTCAGCTTCGCGTTGATGGGGCCCTTGCCGTCGATCGGCTGGCCGAGCGAGTTCACGACGCGCCCTTTCAGCTCGGGCCCGATCGGCACCTCGAGAATGCGGCCGGTCGCCTTGACGACGTCGCCTTCGGAGATGTGGGTGTACTCGCCCAGCACCACCGCGCCGACCGAATCACGCTCGAGGTTGAGCGCGAGGCCGAAGGTATCGCCGGGGAATTCGATCATCTCGCCCTGCATCACGTCCGAGAGGCCGTGGATGCGGCAGATGCCGTCGGTCACCGAGACGACGGTGCCCTGGTTGCGGGTGTCCGCGGACACCTCGAGATTCTGGATCTTGCTTTTCAGCAGTTCGCTGATCTCGGCCGGGTTCAGTTGCATGAAATATTCTCCTGCCCTTGCGGACTCAAACCTTGAGCGCGCCGGCGAGCTTCGCGAGCTTGCCGCGCACCGATGCATCCATGACTTCGTCGCCGATCCGGATCGAGACGCCGCCGATCAGCTCGGGTTCGACCGTGACCACGGCCTGGACCTTGCGACCGAACCGGCCCTCGAGCGTGGCGACGATCTCGCCGAGCTGCTCGTCGGTCAGGGGATAGGCCGAGGCGACATGCGCCTCGATCACCCCTTCGTGCGCATGGCGCAGGGCCTCGAACTGCGAAGCGATCTCGGCCATGACAGGGAATCGCTCGTTCGACGCCAGGACCTGCACGAAGTTGCGCTGCTCGGCGGTGAGCTCCCCTGCGGCGTCGGCCAGCAGGCGGGCCAGCCGATCGGCCGACAGACCGGGATTGCCGACCAGGTCGCGAGCGACGTCGGTGCCGACGACGGTGGACAGGCGCGACAGCGCATCGGACCACGACGGCAGCTGACCGAGCTCGCTGGCGAGCTTGAACGCGGCTTCGGCGTAGGGGCGCGCGATGGTGAGCGACTCTGCCATTGGCTTACCTGAGCTCGTTCTTCAGGTTGTCGAGAAGGGCGGCGTGGCGCTGCGCGTCGATCTCGGTGCGCAGGATCCGCTCGGCACCCACCACGGCCAGCGAGGCGACCTGCTCGCGCAGGGCATCCTTAGCGCGCTGCGCGGCAAGCCCGGCCTCTTCCTCGGCCGCCTTCTGGGCCGCGGCCACGATGCGGGCAGCCTCGGCACGGGCTTCCTCGACGATCTGCCCGGCCTGCCTTTCGGCGGCGGCGCGCGTGTCGGCGGCACCCTGGCGGGCGGTCTTCAGCTCGTCCTGGACCCGGCGCTCGGCGACCGCGAGATCGGCCTTGGCCTTGTCGGCGGCGGCAAGGCCGTCGGCGATGCGTTTCGAGCGGTCATCCAGCGCCTGGGTGATCGGCGGCCACACGTACTTGGCCACGAACCACCACAACGCCAGAAAGACCACGATCTGTACGATCAGTGTCGCGTTCAGATACACGGCAGTCTTCCTGTGAGCTTACGGGAGTTGTTCGGTCGCGACCCGGATCACTGGAACGGGTTGGCGAAGGCGAACATCATCGCGATACCGACGCCGATCAGGAAGGCCGCGTCGATCAGGCCGGCGAGCAGGAACATCTTGGTCTGGAGCTTGTCCATCAGCTCGGGCTGGCGAGCCGCGCCTTCGAGGTACTTACCACCCATCACGCCGATGCCGATGCAGGCGCCCAGCGCTCCCAGGCCGATGATCAGACCGCAGGCGATCGCAACAAGAGCAACGTTGGTCATGAATGACTCCTAGTGAAAAATCGATTGGTTGGTGAAATCGGTGAGGGAAATCAGTGGGCTTCGTGCGCCTGCCCGATGTACACGAGGGCGAGCATCATGAAGATGAAGGCCTGCAGCGTGATGATCAGGATGTGGAACACGGCCCAGACGAAACCGGCGACGAAGTGCAGCCCGAAGCCCCACCAGGCGCCGGTGGCGCCGAGCAGCGCGATCAGCATGAAGACCAGCTCGCCGGCGAACATGTTGCCGAACAGCCGCATGCCGAGCGACACCGTCTTGGCGAGGTACTCGATGATCTGCAGCAGCAGGTTGAAGGGCGCGATGAGGATGCCCTTGCCGAAAGGCGCCGTGAAGAGCTCGTGGATGAAGCCGCCCGGCTTCTTGATCTTGATGCCGTAGTAGATGGAGGCGCCGAGCACGACGATCGCGAGCGACAGCGTGCCGTTGAGGTCGGCGGTCGCGACGACGCGCATGTAGGCGTGGTGGGGATCGCCACCGAAGGCTGCATAGATCTTGGTCCAGAGCCAGGGCAGCAGGTCGACCGGAATGAGGTCCATCGCGTTCATCAGGAAGATCCAGATGAACGAGACCAGCGCCATCGGCGCGATCATGCGGATGTCGCCGTGCACGATGGAACGGGCCTGCTCGTCGACGAACTCCACGATGCTCTCGATCGCGCCGGCGAAGCGCCCCGGCACGCCGCTGGTGATCCTCTTGGACGCCGCGTAGAGAAGCCAGGCGGTGACGATCGCGAGCGACACCGACCAGAAGATCGTGTCCCAGTTGAACAGGGAGAAGTCGACGATGTTCTTCTGCGCCTCACCGGTGAGGTTCAGGTGGCCGAGGTGGTGGACGATGTACTCGGAAGGAGTGGGACCGTGGGCGCCGGTTGCCATTTTTTCGATCGATTCCGTCGTCAGTTGTTCGATGCTTTCCGCCCCGCCGGCCAGCCGGCCATGCGGGCTCCTTCGTTCTTCACGCCTGCCCAGCGGTCGAACCTGTCCACGTTCCGGAAGGCGAGCGCGAAGAGCGTCACCTTCAGGGCCGCGATGAAGCCGATCAGCATCGCGAGCCAGCGGATCTCCTCGCCGTACCTGATGATCAGGCCGAAGAGCCCGATCGTCATGCCGATCTTGAGGAACTCGCCTAGGAAGAAGACCACCGGATAGGACTCCGGGGATCGGCCCCTGTGCAACGCCAGCCGCAACGCGAACAGGCCATTCGGCACGATCGCTGCCGCTCCACCGAGCGCCAGGTACCTGGCGCTGTTCCAGTCCGCCAGGAGCCCCGCCGCAAGGGCGAGCACCGTGACGATGGCGATCTGGAGGCCGACTGCGATGAACACGTTCGATTCCTTACGTATCGCAGGCGAAATGAGCAGCGGGCAAAACCATTCGAGTATAGCGAGCGGACATATGTCAGGTCAAGAAATGCGGCAGCGCAACCTCGGTCGGCGGATGCCTTTTCGGGACGGCAGCGACACCTTCATGCCATTGCCGGTGCCGATGTGTCGTTGCAGCGCGTTACTCTTCGCGCATCGTGTCGGCCAGGTTGAGGGCCTCCACCAGACCCTCGAACTGCTCCATGCTCGAGAAGGCGATGGTGAGCCGGCCGGCGCCGCGCGGATTCGCCGACAGCGTCACCCGGGTGCCGAGCCGCTCGGCGATCCGGGTTTCGAGCCGCTCGAGATCGCGGTCGCGCCCGATGTCGCGCCGGCGCGACATCGAACGGCGTCCGCCGGGCTCGGCTTCCTGCGCGACCCGCTTCTCGGTTTCGCGCACCGAGAGTCCGCGCTCGACGATCTCCTGGGCGAGCATGATCTGCGTCGCCCGGTCGACGGCGAGCAGCGCCCGGGCATGACCCATGTCGAGATCGCCCGACATGAGCATCGCCTGCACCGGGTCGGCGAGGTTGAGCAGGCGCAGCAGATTGCTGGTCGCGCTGCGCGAGCGGCCGATCGCTTCGGCGGCCTTCTCATGCGAATAGCCGAACTCGTCGATCAGGCGCCGGATTCCCTGCGCCTCCTCCAGCGGGTTGAGATCCTCGCGCTGGATGTTCTCGATGAGCGCGAGCGAGAGCGCCGCCTCGTCGTCGGCCTCGCGGACGATGACCGGCACTTCCGTGAGCTCGGCCACGCCGGCGGCGCGATAGCGCCGTTCGCCCGCGATGATCTCGTAGCGCCGCGGCCGGCCGTCGCCCGGCTCGACGGGCAGCGCCCGGACCACGATCGGCTGCATCAGTCCATGCTGGCGGATCGACGCGGCGAGCTCCTGGATCGAGCCCTCGTCCATCCGCGTGCGGGGTTGGTAGCGCCCCGGCTGCAGGCGGCCGATCGGTAGCTGGTGCGGCGTGTCGTCGCCGGCTTCGGAAAGGCCGGCGGATTCCGGGTCACCCAGCAGCGCGTCGAGGCCGCGGCCGAGGCCCTTGGCTTTCGGTTTGATCATCTGGTGAATAACGTGTCGATGCGTTCGATGAGTTCGGCGCCGAATGCCATATAGGCCTTGGCGCCGCGCGATCCCGGGTCGTAGACGACCCCGGGCTTGCCGTGGCTCGGCGCTTCGGCGAGCCGGACGTTGCGGGGGATGACGGTACGGAACACCTTGGCGCCGAAATGCTGCTCGAGCTGCGCCGAGACCTGCTGGGCGAGCATGATCCGCGGGTCGAACATCACCCGCAGCAACCCGATCACCTGCAGGTTGGTGTTGAAGTTGGCGTAGACCCGCTTGATGGTGTTGACGAGGTCCGACAGCCCCTCGAGCGCGAAGTACTCGCACTGCATCGGGATGATCACCCCGTGGGCGGCGCAGAACCCGTTCAGGGTGAGGAGCGAGAGCGACGGCGGGCAGTCGATCAGGATGATGTCGTAGCGCGACTCCACCTGCGCCAGCGCGTCCTTCAGGCGGGTCTCGCGTTCCTCGAACTCGACCAGCTCGACTTCCGCGCCGGCGAGGTCGCGGTTGGCGGGCAGGACGTCGTAGCCGCCGGTCGGCGAAGTGACGCTTGCTTCTTCCACATCCGAGAGGCCTATCAACACGTGGTAAACGGAACGAGTAAGCGCTCGCTTATCGATACCGCTGCCCATCGTGGCATTGCCCTGGGGATCGAGGTCGACGAGCAGGGTGCGCTGGCCGTGGCGGGCCAGCGCCGCCGAGAGATTGACCGTGGTGGTCGTCTTGCCGACGCCCCCCTTCTGGTTCGCGATGACAAAGATTCGGGCCAAGGCTCAGGGCTCCGTCGGGTTCGGGTTCGGTGCGGAAGGAATCGGCAGGGCCTCGAGCACGACGACGCAGCGCTGCGCATCGAGGCCGGGTACGGCAAGGGTTTCGACGGCGGCAACCCGCCAGGGGAGGTGGCGGGCCGCAAGCTCGTCGAGCTCGTCGTCGGGGCGCGCGCCCTTCATCGCCAGCAGGCGGGTATCGGGGCCAGCGATCCCCGCGACCGAGGCCGCGAAGTCCGCGAGCGAGGCGAAGGCCCGACTGGTGATCGCAGCCGGCGCGGCATCGAGCCGCAGTTGCTCGACCCTGGCCTCGCGCACCCCGAGGCCGCGCAGGCCGAGCTCGGCCCGGCACTGGCGCAGGAAAGCGGCCTTCTTGCCGACCGGCTCGACGAGGTCGATCCGGATCCCGGGCCGGGCGATCGCGAGCGGAATGCCGGGCAGCCCGGCGCCGCTGCCGACATCGACCAGCAGGGCTCCGTCGGGCACCGCGTCGAGCAGCGGCACGATCGACAGGCTGTCGGCGAGATGCGAGGCGACCATCGTCCGCGGATCGCGGATTGCCGTGAGATTGAAGCTGCGGTTCCAGCGGACGATGAGCTCGAGATAATCGAGCAGCGTCGCCTGCGCTGACGCATCCAGCTCGAGCCCGAGGCGATCGATCGAGTCGGCCAGCTGCCCGGCGAGCTCCGCTCGCGAAGCGGCAGCCTGGTCGCCCCGGCGCGGCCGCCCGGTCCGCGGCATGCCGGAGCGCCGCGCCCCGGTCGCGGCGTTCAAGCCGCTTCGCGGCGACCGCCGCGTTTCTTGAGATGGACGAGGAGAACGGAGATCGCCGCCGGCGTCACGCCCGAGATCCGGCTCGCCTGCCCGATCGTCTCGGGACGCCGGTCGGCCAGGATCTGGCGAACCTCGAAGGACAGGCCCGGTACCGCCGCATAGTCGAAGTCGGGCGGCAGGGGCAGCTCGGTATTGTGCTTCTGGCGCTCCACCTCGACGCGCTGGCGTTCGATGTAGCCGCTGTACTTGGCACGGATCTCCACCTGCTCGACCACCTGGGCGATGCGCAGGTCGTCCAGACCGCTGGTCGCTTCGGCTTCGCGCAGATGGGGCGGAGCCAGCTCGACGAGACGCTCGTAGCGGGTGTCGGGTCGACGCAGCAGGTCGGCGAGCGAGTATTCCCGCTCGATCGGCTGGCCGAGGGCCGCCTCGACCAGCGCGGGATCGGCGCTGGCGGGCCGTACCCAGCTGCGGGCGAGCCGGACGGATTCCCTCTCGATCGCATCGCGCTTGCGGCAGAAGACTTCCCACTGGCGGTCGCCGACCAGGCCGAGCTTCCGGCCGATCTCGGTCAGGCGCAGATCGGCATTGTCCTCGCGCAGGTTGAGCCGGTACTCCGCCCGGCTGGTGAACATCCGATAGGGTTCGCTGACGCCCCGGGTGATGAGATCGTCGACCAGCACCCCGAGATAGGCCTCGTCGCGCTTCGGCGTCCAGGCATCCTCGCCCCGGACCTGTCGCGCCGCATTGGCCCCGGCGAGCAGGCCCTGGGCCGCCGCCTCTTCGTAACCCGTCGTGCCGTTGATCTGGCCGGCGAAGAACAGGCCGGCGATCGACTTCGTCTCGAGGCTGCTCTTCAAGGCGCGCGGATCGAAATAGTCATACTCGATCGCATAGCCAGGACGTAACAGATGTGCGTCCTCCAGCCCGGGAATGGCACGAACCATCCGGATCTGGATGTCGAACGGCAGGCTGGTCGAGATGCCGTTCGGATAGATCTCGTGGGTGTCGAGCCCTTCGGGCTCGAGGAAGACCTGGTGCGAGGCCTTGTCCGCGAAGCGGAAGATCTTGTCCTCCACCGAGGGGCAGTAGCGCGGGCCGACGCCCTCGATCACTCCCGTGAACATCGGCGAGCGATCGATCCCCTCGCGGATGATGTCGTGCACAGCCTGCGAAGTATGGGTGATCCAGCACGGCACCTGGCGGGGATGCCGCTCCGGATCGCCGAGGAACGAGAACACCGGCACCGGATCGAGATCGCCCGGCTGCTCCTCGCAACGACTGTAGTCGATCGTCCGGCCGTCGATCCGAGGCGGAGTCCCGGTCTTGAGGCGCCCCTGCGGCAGGGCGAGATCCTTGAGCCGCTCGGCGAGCGTCACCGAGGCCGGGTCGCCGGCGCGACCGGCGCCATAGTTGTCCAGCCCGACATGGACCTTTCCGTTGAGGAAGGTGCCGGCGGTCAGCACCACGGCGCGAGCCCGGAACTCGATGCCGGTCTGGGTTCGGGCACCCGTCACCCGGTCGCCCTTGCCATCCGATTCGATCAGCAGATCGTCGACAGCCTGCTGGAAGATCCAGAGCTTCGGCTGGTTCTCGAGGCGAGAGCGCATCGCGGCCCGATAAAGTACCCTGTCGGCTTGCGCCCTGGTGGCGCGGACGGCCGGACCCTTGCTGGAATTGAGGATGCGAAACTGAATGCCGGCATCGTCGGTGGCCGAGGCCATCGCGCCGCCCAGCGCATCGATCTCCTTGACCAGGTGTCCCTTGCCGATGCCGCCGATCGAGGGGTTGCATGACATCTGGCCGAGCGTCTCGATCGAGTGCGTCAGCAACAGAGTGCGACACCCGACACGGGCGGAGGCGAGCGCCGCCTCGGATCCGGCATGGCCACCGCCGACGACGATGACATCGAAATGATCGGGATGCTGCATGGGGCTGGGCTCGGCCGTGCGTCTGAGCTGCTGGCCGATCGAAACGGGGTTTGATCCTGGCCGGAATCCGGACGCCGGCCTGCTACGGATGGGTCGCGCGACACAGGCGACTGAGGCTGGAGCCTCTACCCGGTCATGGCGATTCGGGTTGTGATTATACGGCGCGACGGGATCTTTCGATAGATCGTGAGCCGACCTAGTCGACCGGACCGATACCGAGCGACATGTCTGGAGGAACGAAAGCGTCCTGTTTCACGTGAAACGTGCAGTCAAAGTCAAAGCGGCAGGGGTTTTATTCGACTTCGGAAGAGACAAGCTCCCCCTCGTAGTGCGCTGCGACCGGGAGCCTATGTTTCACGTGAAACAGGCAAACCCACCGGGAGTGCTCCCCTCGTCTCATTCCCCCGCCAGGATCCACTCCGCCGCCCGCTCCGCGATCATCAGCGTCGGCGAGTTCGTATTCCCCGAGGTGATCGTCGGCATGACCGAGGCATCCGCGACCCTGAGCCCCTCCACGCCGATGACCCGCAGCCGGCCATCGACCACCGCCCGGGAATCCGTCTCGGCTCCCATCCGACAGGTGCCGACCGGATGGAAGATGGTGGTCCCGATCCGCGCCGCAGCTTCGGCAAGCTGATCATCGGTCTGGAAATCAGGCCCGGGAAGATACTCCGACGGAGAATAGCGGGCGAGCGCGGCACCGCCGGCAATCCTGCGTGTCAATCGGATCGCACGAGCGGCAACCAGCCGATCCGATTCGGTCGACAGGTAGTTCGGGGCAATCCGCGGTGCCTCACAGACATCGGCCGACTGGATGTGCACACTACCCCGGCTTTCCGGACGGAGATGGCACACCGAAGCGGTGAATGCAGGGAAGCGATGCAGCGGATCACCGAACTTGTCGAGCGACAGGGGCTGGACGTGATACTCGAGATCCGGAGTCTCGACATCCGCCGACGAATAGGCGAAGGCGCCCAGCTGGCTGGGCGACATCGTCATCGGCCCTCGCTTGGCGCCGAAATACTGCAGGCCCATCCAGGCACGACCCCAGATCGATCCCGCGGTCTGGTTCAGCGTCGACACCCCTTTCACCTTGTAGATCGTGCGCAGCTGCAGATGGTCCTGGAGGTTCTCGCCCACGCCGGGACGGTCGGCATGAACATCGATCCCGAGCTCCCGCAGTCGTCGGCCATCGCCGATCCCCGAGCGCTCGAGAATCTGGACGCTGCCGATCGATCCGGATGACAGCACGACCTCCCGCCGGGCTCGGGCCTGCTTCGCCGGTCCGAGCCCGGCGGCGCTCAAGGCCTGGTTGGGCGCGCAGGCCTGGAACTCCACCCCGACCACCCTGCCCGGGCTCGCCTCGTCGAACACCAGGCGCGAGACATTGGCCCGGCTCTCGACCTTCAGGTTCGGTCGTCCGAGGATCGGGCGCAGAAAAGCGCTGGCCGCATTCCAGCGAACACCCCGCCGCTGGTTCACCTCGAAGTAGCCGCAGCCGAAGTTGTCGCCCCGGTTGAAGTCCTCGGTATTCGGGATGCCGGCTTGCGCCGCCGCCTCCTGGAAGGCCTCCAGGATCGGCCAGCGCAAGCGCATCCGCTCGACCCGCCACTCGCCGCCATGGCCATGGAGCGGATCGCCTCCGCCCCCGTCGAGTCGGTGGTAGTCCTCGTGCTTCTTGAAGTACGACAGGACCTCGGACCATCCCCAGCCCGGAACTTCCCGGGCCCAGCGATCATAGTCCGCCGCCTGCCCCCGCATGTAGATCATCCCGTTGATCGAGGAGCAACCGCCCCAGACCCGGCCGCGGGGATACTTGATCGATCGCCCCCCAAGCCCGGGTTCGGCGACGGTGTCGTACAGCCAGTCGGTCCGCGGATTGCCGATGCAGTAGAGATAGCCGACAGGGATATGGATCCAGCGATAGTCATCCGGGCCGCCCGATTCGATCAGGAGCACGGAGTTGGCCGGATCGGCCGACAGACGATTTGCGAGAAGGCAACCGGCCGTTCCCGCGCCCACCACGATGTAGTCGAACGTCTCCATTCGCCCCTCGATCTCGATATTATAAGTGAATACTCACTGCTTTAATATTCCGCATCCAGACGCATTCTGGCACTCGAGAGCTGCCCAGAACCCAGCGGCGGCCCTGCCACCGTTTCAGACGCCGGCAAGGCAGAGATACTTGATCTCGAGATATTCATCGATGCCGTAATGCGAGCCTTCCCGTCCGAGGCCCGACTGCTTGACCCCGCCGAAGGGCGAGACCTCGTTCGACAGGATCCCGCTGTTCACGCAGACCATGCCGGATTCGATCGCCTCGGCGACCCGGAAGATCCGGCCGACGTCCCGCGAATAGAAGTAAGACGCCAGCCCGAACTCGGTCGCATTGGCCATCTCGACGGCCTCCTCCTCGGTCCGGAAGCGGAACAGGGGCGCGACGGGGCCGAAGGTCTCCTCCCGGGCAACCCGCATGTCCTGGGTGACGTCGACCAGGATGGTCGGCTCGAAGAACAGGCCACCGCGCGCATGGGGCTTGCCCCCGGCCACCACCCGGGCGCCCTTGTCGAGCGCATCGGCGACGTGCTCACGTACCTTGTCGATGGCGGCCTGCTCGATCAGTGGCCCGACCGAAACCCCTTCCTCCGTGCCGGCACCGACCTTCAACCCCGCGACCTTCTCGGCAAGCCGGCGGGCGAACTCGTCGTAGACACCGTCCTGGACGTAGATCCTGTTGGCGCAGACGCAGGTCTGGCCGGCGTTGCGATACTTCGAGGCGATCGCGCCCTCGACGGCGGCATCGAGATCCGCATCGTCGAACACCAGGAAGGGCGCATTGCCGCCGAGCTCGAGCGAGAGCTTCTTGATGGTGTCGGCCGACTGACGCAACAGGATCCGGCCCACCTCGGTCGATCCGGTGAAGGACAGCTTGCGCACCAGCTTGCTGGTGCAGAGTTCCAGCCCGATCGTGGCGGCATCCATCCCGACCACCGTGTTGAAGACACCGGCCGGGATACCCGCCTCCTCGGCAAGCACGGCAAGGGCAAGCGCCGAAAGCGGCGTCGCCTCGGCGGGCTTGCAGACCACCGTGCAGCCCGCCGCCAGCGCGGGCGCTACCTTGCGGGTGATCATCGCGATCGGAAAGTTCCATGGCGTGATCGCACCGCAGACACCGATCGGCTGCTTCATCGCGAACAGGCGCCGGTCGTTCGACGTGGTGGGAATGATGTCGCCGTAGGTGCGCTTTCCTTCCTCGGCAAACCATTCGATGAACGATGCCCCGTAGGCAACCTCGCCGCGCGATTCGGCAAGCGGCTTGCCCTGCTCGGCAGTCATGAGCTGGGCAAGATCCTCCGCGTTGGCGAGGATCAGGTCGTTCCAGCGGCGCAGGATCGCCGCCCGCTCCTTGGCCGTCCGTGCCCGCCAGGCCGGCAACGCCCGATGCGCCGCTTCGATCGCCCGGACCGTCTCGGCGCGGCCCATGTCGGCGACCTCCGCCAGCCGCTCGCCGGTTGCCGGATCATCCACGCCGAAGCGGGCGCCCGAATCGGCATCGACGAAGCGCCCGTCGATATAGCCCTGGTGGCGCAACAGCGCCTGGTTCCGAAGTCCGATCGCCATGTCCGTAGTCCCTTCGTATCGATGATCATGCATCGCGCAGCACACGCGCTTATCCTTCGATAATAGGCCAGCGGACGAGCCCGCGCCGGCCAATGCCACGCCATCGACCCGGGAGGCAGCATGACGAGCATCGTATCGATCGATCCCCAGACCCGCGAAGGCCTGCGCTGCAACGGCACGCGTCTCTGGGACAGCCTCATGACGCTCGCCCGCATCGGCGCGACACCGGCCGGCGGCGTCAGGCGTCTCACGCTAACGGAGCTCGATGGCGAATCGCGCCGCCTCGTGATCGACTGGCTGCGCGATTGCGGATGCGGGATCCGCATCGACGCCATCGGCAACATCCACGCCACCCGCCCCGGGACCGAGGACCTCGATCCGATCGGCATGGGCAGCCATCTCGACACCCAGCCCAACGGCGGACGCTTCGACGGCGCCTACGGTGTCCTGGCGGGGCTCGAAGTCCTGCGCAGCCTCGATGACCACGGCATCCGCACCCGCCACCCGGTCAACGTCACCATCTGGACGAACGAGGAAGGCAGCCGCTTCACGCCGGTGATGATGGGCTCGGGCGTCTACGCGGGCGCGTTCACCCTGGAGCACTGCCTGGCGCAGCGCGACCGCGAAGGCCGCAGCGTCGGCGACGCGCTCGATGCGATCGGCTTCGCCGGGCGCGACGCCGCGCCGGCGCTCGCCGCCTACTTCGAACCCCACATCGAGCAGGGGCCCATCCTCGAGGCCGAGGGGATCACCATCGGCGCGGTCGAAGGCGCCCTCGGCCAGCGCTGGTTCGACGTCCTCATCACCGGCCAGGACGCCCATGCCGGGCCCACGCCCCTGGCGATGCGCCGCGACGCCCTGCTAGGCGCCGCCCGCATCATCGCCGCGGTGCGCCGGATCGCCGAAGAGCACCCCGACGAGGCGCGCGGTACCGTCGGCGAGCTCTCCGTCACGCCCAACTCGCGCAACGTCATACCGGGGCGGGTGGCGCTCACCGTCGACTTTCGCAACGCGCGCGACGAAACCCTTTCGCGCATGGTCGACGCACTGCGCGCCGAATGCGCGGCGATCGCCGCCAGCGACCGGCTGGAGATCGGCCTCGAGGAAGTCGTGTACTTCCCGCCATGCCACTTCGATCCCGCCCTGGTCACGCTGGTCGAGCAGGCGGCGGCTCGCCTCGGCCATTCGCACCGGCGCATCACCAGCGGCGCCGGCCACGATGCGGTCTACGTCGCCCGTCGTCACCCCGCCGCGATGATCTTCGTTCCCTGCGAAGGCGGCATCAGCCACAACGAGATCGAGAACGCCCAGCCCGAGCATCTCGCCGCCGGGACCGACGTTCTTCTCGAAGCCGTGCTCGCCTTCGACCGCGACGCCGCCCGATGACCGCATTCGCGTCGCCGCCGGCGCCGCCTCGACAGAGCGCTTCGCGATCGCGCAGACCGATCGCGATCTCGATGGGCGACCCCTGCGGGATCGGCCCCGAGATCGTGCTGCGCGCTCTCGCCGCGCCGGAACTGGCCGCGGACTGCATCGTCTACGGTGACCGGGGACTGCTCGAAACCACCGCCGCCCGACTCGGGCTGCCGGTGCCTCCACGCGTCGAAGCGGTCACCCGGCTCGATCCCCCGCCGCCTCCGGGCAGCGTGGATGCGCGCGCCGGCGACGCGGCATATCGCTACATCGTCGCGGCAGCCGGAGCGGCCCGGGACGGCGAGGCCCGCGCACTGGTCACCGCACCGATCTCCAAAGCGGCGCTGCAGGCGGCCGGCCATGGCTACCCCGGCCACACCGAGCTGCTCGCCGAGCTGGCCGGCGGCGCCGAGGTGCGCATGATGCTCGCCAACGACGAGCTGCGGGTCGTGCTCGTCACCGTGCACCTCGCGCTGCGCGATGCGATCACGGCGCTCGACCCGCAACGCATCGAAACGACGATCGCGATCGCCGACGCCGGCCTGCGCCGCGCCGGCATCGCCCGGCCGCGGCTGGCCGTCGCCGGCCTCAATCCGCATGCCGGCGAGGGAGGATTGTTCGGCCGCGAGGAGATCGACTGCATCGCCCCGGCGATCGCCGCCGCGCGCGCCGCCGGAATCGACGCCACCGGCCCGTATCCGCCCGACACCGTCTTCATGCGCGCGCGCGGCTTCGCCCGCTTCGATGCGGTGATCGCGATGTACCACGACCAGGGCCTGATCCCGGTCAAGTATCTCGGCATCGACGAAGGCGTGAACGTGACCCTCGGCCTGCCCTTCGTGCGCACCAGCCCCGACCACGGCACCGCCTACGACATCGCCGGCCGGGGCGTCGCCGATCCCGCCAGCCTGCTCGCCGCGATCCGCCTCGCCGACCGGCTCGCGCCCGATACCGCGAGCGCCGCGGACCGCTGAGCGCCGGCGCTTCCTCCGGGGCGAGGGCGTCGGCACCCGCCGCCTTCGATGGAGCAACGGTGATGCGCGGGTACCAAACCGGCGCGCGCCACCCCCCGCGACAGTGCTATCGTCGCAGCGATGCGCTGGGCCATTCCCGTCATTGCATTCGGCAACTTCGTCATCGGCACCGGCGTCATGGTGGCCGGCGGCATGCTGCCGCCGCTAGCCGCCGGCCTGGGGGTGACGATCCCGGTCGCGGCGCAGCTGATCACGGCCATGGCCTTCGCGATCGCGATCGGGGCGCCGCTGCTGGGCGCCCTCACCGCACGCTTCGACCGCCGCCTGCTGCTCACCGCCACCCTGGTGATCTACGCGATCGGGCACATCGCCTGCGCGCTCGCGCCGAACTACGAATCCCTGCTCGGCCTGCGCATCCTGCTCGCGATCAGCCCGGCGCTCTTCACGCCGCAGGCGAGCGCCGTGCTCGCCCTGATCGTCCCGCCCGAGAAGCGCGGCCGCGCGGTCTCGCTCGCCCTGCTCGGGTGGGCCGTCGCATCGGTGCTCGGCATGCCGATCGGCGCCTATGTCGGCGCGGTGTTCGGCTGGCGCGCCGGGTTCGGGCTGGTCGGGATGCTCGCGCTCGTCGCGGCGATCGGCGTTCATCGGGTCCTGCCGTCCGGGCTGAAGGTATCGATGTCGGGTCGCTCGATGTGGGCCGAGCTGCTGCGCTGGCCCTCGCTGCAGATGGCGATCGCGGTCACGGCCATCCAGGGCGCCGCCCAGTTCACCACCTTCACCTTCTTCGTCCCGGCGTTGCAGGTCTTCCTCGATGCCGGGCCAGCGCTCGTCAGCGGCCTGCTGTTCCTGTTCGGCGCGATGGGCTTCGCCGGCGCACTGGGCAGCGCGCGATTCATGGACAGCGCCGGGCCGATCCGGGTCGCCCATGCGAGCTTCGCGGTGATCGGCCTCGGCATGCTGCTCTGGCCGCTGGGCAACGGCTCGCTCGCCTGGGCGATCGCCTCGATGGCCATCTGGGGTTTCGGTTCGTTCATCACCAACAACGCCCAGCAGGCGCGCCTCATCGCCGCCTCGCCGAAGCTCGCCCCGGTGACGATCGCGCTGAACTCCTCGGGCATGTACCTCGGCCAGGCCATCGGCATCCCGCTCGGCGCCGCGCTGCTCTCCGTCCCGCCGGCCGCCGCCGACTACGCCAGGCTGCCGCTGTTCGGACTGCCGATCCTGGCACTCGCGTTCATCGTGTCGCTGCGCGCCCGGCAGCTCGGCCAGCGCCGCGCCGCCCTGCGCCAAACCTCCTAGGAAATCGTCATGCGTCACATCCCCGAAACGGGCCGCAAGCCGCCGGCAGCACGGATTCCCGCTCATGCGACCCGCTCGCTGCAGGAGTTCCGCCATCTGCTCGTCCTGGTCCTGGCCTACGCCCTGCTCCTGGCCCTGCTGGCCCTGGAGCTCCCGGAGAGCCGCTTCCTCTGGGTCTTCTCCGAGGAGGGTCCCTTCGAGATCCTCAGCATCGGCTTCTGGGTGCTCCTCGCGGTCGCATGCTTCACGCTGCCGGGCCTGCCGCGCTGGCCCTGGGAGCAAGGCATCGTCGCCCTGGTGGCGGCGGCGCGCGAAGCCGACCTGCACAAGGCGTTCACCGACACGAGCGTCCTCAAGATCAGCTACTACCTGAAGTCCTCGGCACCGCTCTTCGAGAAGCTGCTGGTCGGCCTGGTGGCGCTGCCGGCACTGGCCATCGTCGTCTACGTCCTGGTGCGCGGCGCTCTCCTGATCCGTCGCACCCGTGCCTGGCACTTCGCCTGGGGCAGGACAGCCCTGCTGGCGATGAGCCTGCTGGTCTCGAGCAAGCTGCTCGATCGCATGGAAGCGGTCACCGCGGACTGGTTCGCTTTCCACTTCCCGCCACTGGCGCACCGATTCATCGCCGCCTTCGAAGAAGGCACCGAATGCCTGCTGCCGGTACTGTTCATCGTCGTCCTGCTGCAGTACCAGTACCAGCATCTCACCGGAGCGACCGGGAGCCATGCCCCGCATGCCGGGAACCCGCTAGCGCGGTGAATCGGCGGCGAGCCGGATGCCGGTGAACTGCCAGCGGGCGGCGGCGGGGAAGAAGTTGCGGTAGCAGCGGCGCACATGGCCCGGCGGCGTCGCGCAGGAGCCGCCGCGCAGGACATACTGGTTCACCATGAACTTGCCGTTGTACTCGCCGATCGCGTCGTCGGCGGCCCGGAAACCGGGGTAGGGACCGTAGCTGCTCGAGGTCCAGTTCCAGACACCACCGTAGAGATCCTCGCCCGCCTGCGGCATGCGGGGATGGCGGGCACCAGCCTGCGCGAACTGGCCGCCGGGCACCGATTCGGCCGCCGCATGCTCCCATTCGAACTCGGTGGGCAGGCGCGCGCCCGCGAAGCGGGCGTAGGCATCGGCCTCGTAGTAGGAGACATGGCAGACCGGCGCATCCGGGTCGAGCGGCGCTTCGCCATGCAGGGTGTACTCGCGCCAGGCGCCGTCGATCCGCCGCCAGCAGGCCGGCGCGCGCCAGCCGCTCGCAAGCGCCTGGGCGTGACCTTCCGACAGCCACCAGCGCGGCTCCTCGTAGCCGCCCGCCTCGACGAAGGCGAGGTATTCGCGGTTGCTCACGAAACGATCGGCGATCGCGAAGGGCTCGAGCCACACCCGGTGACGGGGAAACTCGTTGTCGAAACCGAAACCCCGGCCATCGTGGCCGATGTCCGCCAGCCCGCCTTCGAAACGACGCCAGCCCAAAGGGCGCTGCGGCGGATTCGCCGGCGGCGCTCCGTCGAGCGCCGGCGCCAGCGGATTGATCGACCAGAGGTGCTTGAGGTCGGTGAGCATCAGCTCCTGATGCTGCTCCTCATGGTTGAGCCCGAGCGCGAGCACCGCCGCCCAGCGCTGCGCGTCGGCGCCCCGCCAGGCGGCGGGTCCGCCCGCCAGCCGCGCCATCGCCTCGTCGACATGGCGCCGGTAGGCGAGCACGGTATCGAGGGAAGGCCGCGAGAGCATGCCGCGCGAAGGCCGCGGGAACTGCTCGCCGACGGTGTTGTAGTAGGAGTTGAAGAGATAGCGGTAGCGCGCATCGAACGGCTGGTAGCCGGGGTCCGCGACGCCGAGGACGAAGGTTTCCCAGAACCAGGTGGTGTGGGCGAGATGCCACTTCTGCGGGCTCGCGTCGGGCATCGACTGCAGGGCGCAGTCCTCGGCGCTCAAGCCGTCGATCAGTGCGAGCGAAGCGGCACGCACCGCGCGAAAGCGCGGCAGGAACTCCGGATCGGGTGTCATCCGGCCCAGTATGCATCTTCCGGACCCGGTACTCCAGACGAAGGAACGGAAAGGGAAAGGCCGGCGCAGCGGCCGGCCTTTCGTTCTTCCGCAGAGTCGGATCAGGCGGCGATGCGCTCCTCCAGCCTGGCCTTGACCTGCTTGAGCGCCTCCGGAAGGCCGTTGCGCAGCTTCTCGAAGTGCTCGGCATGCAGCTCGAGCTCCTTCTTCCAGGCGGCCCTGTCGATCGAGGCGATCTTCTCGTAGAGCTCGAGCGGGAAGTCCAGCCCGGTCCAGTTCAGGTCCTCGTAGCGGGGCGAGACCCCGAACACGTTCTCGGCACCGCCGGCACGACCCTCGATGCGCCCGATCATCCATTCGAGCACCCGCATGTTGTCGCCGAAGCCCGGCCAGATGAACTTGCCGTTCTCGTCGGTGCGGAACCAGTTGACGCAGAAGATGCGCGGCAGCGGAACGCCGGTGGACTTCGCACCCGCGCCCAGCTCCTCGCCCAGGCGCAGCCAGTGCCCGAAGTACTCGGCCATGTTGTAGCCGCAGAACGGCAGCATCGCGAAGGGATCGCGGCGCACCACGCCGGTGGCGCCGGCCTGGGCGGCGGTGGTCTCGGAACCCATGGTGGCGGCCATGTAGACGCCCTCGACCCAGCTTCGCGCCTCGGTCACCAGCGGCACCGTGGTCGAACGGCGGCCACCGAAGATGAAGGCATCGATCGGCACGCCGTCGTCGGAATCCCAGTCGGGATCGAGCACCGGGTTGCGGGTGGCCGATACGGTGAAGCGGGCGTTGGGATGCGCCGCCTTGCGGCCTGCCTTGCCGTCCTCGGGCGTCCAGTCCTGGCCGCGCCAGTCGATCAGGTGCGCCGGCGGCTCCTTGGTCATGCCCTCCCACCAGACGTCGCCGTCATCGGTGAGCGCGACGTTGGTGAAGATCACGTCCTCGGACAGCGAGTCCATGCAGTTCTTGTTGGTCTTCTCGTTGGTCCCCGGGGCGACGCCGAAATAGCCGGCCTCGGGGTTGATCGCGTACCAGCGGCCATCGGCGTTCGGCTTGACCCAGGCGATGTCGTCGCCGATGGTGGTGACCTTCCAGCCGGCGAGCCCAGCCGGCGGAATCAGCATCGCGAAGTTGGTCTTGCCGCAGGCCGAGGGGAAGGCCGCGGCGACGTGGTACTTGCGACCCTGCGGCGAGGTCACGCCGAGGATCAGCATGTGCTCGGCGAGCCAGCCTTCGTCGCGGCCCATGGTCGAGGCGATGCGCAGCGCGAAGCATTTCTTGCCCAGCAGCGCGTTGCCGCCGTAGCCCGAGCCGTAGGACCAGATCTCGCGGGTTTCGGGGAAGTGCACGATGTACTTGGTCTTGTTGCAGGGCCAGGGCACGTCCTTCTGGCCGGTCGCGAGCGGCGCGCCCACCGAGTGCACGCAGGGCACGAAACGGCCGTCGGTGCCGAGCACGTCGTACACCGCCCGCCCCATGCGGGTCATCTTCTGCATGCTGACGACGACATAGGGCGAGTCGGTCAGCTGGATGCCGATCTGGGAGATCGAGCCGCCGAGCGGACCCATGGAAAACGGAACCACATAGAGGGTGCGCCCCCGCATGCAGCCATCGAACAGACCGTCGAGGGTCTTGCGCATCGCCTGCGGCTCGGTCCAGTTGTTGGTCGGGCCGGCGTCTTCCTGCTTCTGCGAGCAGATGAAGGTGCGGTCCTCGACTCGGGCAACGTCGTCGGGGTCCGACCAGGCGAGATAGCTGTTCGGGCGCTTCGCCGGGTTGAGCCGGCGCATCGTGCCGGCATCGACCATCTGCTGGCAGAGGCGGTCGTACTCCTCCTGCGAACCATCGGCCCAGACGATGCGATCGGGGCGGGTCAGCGCCGCCACCGAGCCGACCCACTCGATGATCCCCCTGTGCCGGACGTAATCCGGTGGATCGACGGCAATACCGCCGGCCGCGGCGTTCACGGAACGGTTCATTGGTATATCTCCATGATTGAAAGCCTCGGACGAACGGATCGCCTCGAACGAGCTCCGGCCGAAGTCGCAGCCACCCCGCGCGGGGCTGCGAGGCCACCGCTTCGGGTGGCCGGATCGAACCGGTCTCGGATGCGTACCCCGTACACCGTCCTGTATTCCGTCGTCGCGGCCGGCTCTGCGAGCCCCATGGAACCCGAGCGGCCGTGCATATGAATCGATCACCGCGCATCCGGGTATCACGCAGTGAACCTTGAATGTTACACCGCGGGGCCGCCCCCACGCCGCACACCGAAGGGCGATCCTGCCAGCCCGGGAGAGGGATCGCCGTCAAGTAAGTCACGATCGACCGCATCGCGGCGGGCGCCGCGGATCCCTACAATGGGCCCCTCGCGCGGAGGCCGGACCGCCGTCGATCCGCCCCGACGCCGCCAGCGGTACACCAGACGCCGCAGGCGCTTTTCGGACGAACGATCATGCCCACAGCCAACGAGAGCCGCCTCGCCGATCACCTGCTCGAGTGCAGCGATCGTGCCCGTCCGATCAGCGACGGGCTGCGCGAGCCCGGACTGGCGATGGACGCCGCCGAACGCATCCAGCGGGCGATCCGCGAGCGCCGGACGAGCCGCGGCGAACAGCCCGTCGGCTACAAGATCGGCTTCACCAACCGCCGGATCTGGCCCATCTACGGCGTATCCTCGCCGATCTGGGGCCCTGTCTACGCCGGCGGCGTCGAGAGGCTCGAAACGCCCCGGGCGAGGCTCCACGCCGGCCGCTACCCCGAGCCTCGCCTCGAACCCGAGATCGTGCTGGGCCTGGCGCAGGTCCCCGCCGACGATGATCCGGCCGCGATCGCCGAGGCGATCGGATGGGTCGCCCACGGTGTCGAGGTCGTCCAGAGCGTCTATCCCGGCTGGCGCTTCTCGGCGGCCGAGAGCATGGCCTCGCAGGCCATGCACGGCAGCCTGCACATCGGGCCCGCGGTCGCCCCCGGCGATGCCGCGACCCTCGCCGCCCGGCTCGCGGCGCTGACCCTGGTGCTCGAGCGCCGCGACGACGAGAAGGACGGGTGGACCGAGGTCGCCACGGGCGTCGGCGCGGACGTGCTCGACGGACCCGTGGAAGCGCTCGGCCACCTCGTACGCTGCCTGCGCGAGCGGGGCCAGCGGCTCGCCGCCGGCGACATCATCACCACCGGCACCCTGGTCGATGCCCAGCCGATGATCGCCGGACAGCGCTGGCGCACCCGGCTGCAGGGCCTGGCCGGCATCGACGGTCTCGCGATCGACATCATCTGATCCCGCCGGGCCTGCTCGCATCGCCCGCCGGCTGCCTGCCGTCCTCGCCGCGGCCTACCCGCTCGCTGGCGGCGCCCCCCGGGTCGGCGGCGGCGGGCATTCATGGAAGATGCGAGCGGTGCAGCGGGCGCAGATCTCCGGATCCAGGCGCGTCGTCACGATGTGAGCGATCGCTTCGTTCTTGGTCTCGAAGATCGTTTCCGTACCGAGCGCCGCCATCATGCCGCTGCGCTGCCAGGCGACGAGCACCGGGGTGCGCGGCCGGTGGAAGTAGACGTCGCCGCCCGCGGCGCGCCGGTTGGCGAGTTCCTCGCGCCAGAGCCGGTCGCCCGCCTGGTCGATGAAGTTCATGCTCCGGGCCATGACCAGCAGATGCTTCTGCGTGGGGCTGCGCTCGCGCAGGCCGCGCAGCGCCTCGCGAACATGCGCGGTGGCGGCGAAGTACACCGCGCCTTCCATGCGCAGGAGCACGAGCTGGGGACATTCCCGCACCGGCTCGTCGATCTGCGTGATCGGGGTGAGGCGCCGCCCCGGTCCCCAGGGCACCATCCGCCGCATCGCCGGGCGCGAGCTCAGGTCGAGATAGAAGCCGAGGGCGAGCGCCATGCCGAGCAGGATCGCGAGCTCCATGCGGATCGTCATCGTCGCCAGCCAGGTCGCCCCGAGGGTGATCGCATCGCCGCGCGAGAAGCGCGCGATCTCGCGGATCTTCGGCAGGTCGATCAGCTGCCAGGCGACGTAGAGCAGCAGCGCCTCGATGGCGGCAAGCGGGATGCCGGCGATCAGCGGACCGGCCACGCCGACCAGCACGAGCAGGATGCCGGCCGAGAACACCGCCGCAAGCGGGGTACGGGCACCGGCCTCGTAGTTGGGCAGCGAACGGTTGAAGGAACCGCTGGAAACGTAGGACGACAGGAAGCTGCCGGCGATGTTCGACAGGCCCTGGCCCCGGATCTCGCGATTGGTGTCGAGCACCTGCCCCGAACGTTCGGCGATCGCCTTGGCGATCGAGATCGACTGCGCCAGCGAGATCAGGGTGAGCGCGAGCGCGATCCCGATGAGGGAGGGCAGTTCCCCTGCCGCCAGCAGCGGGTTGGACAGGGGCGGCAGGACCCGCGGCAGCGCTCCGAGCGGACGCGCATGGATGCCGGTGCCGGCGGCAAGCAGCGTCGCCGCCACCCACGCGAGCACCAGGGCGACCAGCATGGCGGGCCAGCGCGGTCGCCAGCGCGAGAGCGCCGCCGTCACGAGCAAGGTGAGCACCGCGATCGCGGGCTCGACCCAGGCCGCCGATGGCGCATCGTGGTGAAGTGCGACCACCCCGAGGATCGCATGCCAGCCGATCAGGCAGGCGGCTCCCGCCATGAAACCGGTAAGCACCGATGGCGCGATGAAGTTCGCCAGCACCCCGAGGCGCAGGCTCGCGACCAGCAACTGCATCAGCCCGACCAGCAGGGTCGTCGCGAAGACGAGCTGCAGGTACTCCGCGCTGCCGGCAACCGCCAGCGGCGAGAGCATCACGAAGATCGCGAGCGACAGGGCGTTGGTCGGGCCGGAAGTGACGTGCAGGCTCGAGCCGAACAGCGCCGCGACCACGCACGGGACGAGCGCGGTGTAGATGCCGAATTCCGGCGGCAGGCCGGCGAGCCGGGCGAAGGCCACGCCCTGGGGCAGCACCAGCAGCGCCCCCAGCAGAGCCGCGAGCAGATCGGCGCGCAATGTCGCCGAGCCGACCGAGCGCCACCAGCGGGCCGCGTCGATCGTTGGCGTCGACGCGCCGTTCATGGGTTCGGCTTCGGCAAGGTCTGGGTCTCCGGCCTCGAATGGGTGTGCGCGATGGACGTCTGGATTCTCCGCACCCGCAACATGGGGTCAAGCCGCGCTAGCATCACGGCCCATGCCCCCAGACGAACGACACTGCACCGATGCGACCGGCGGATCCCGACCGCCCCGCCTGCTCGCGATATGCGCCGGCCCTGCGGCACGCCTGCACGGTACCGTTACCGGCCGGGCGGTCGACGTGCTCTCGGGCATCGTCAAGCGCCCGCTCAGCGTCCTCGACGATCCGCTCGCGGTGGAGTTCGGCCCGCTCGGCGTGGCCGGCGACGAGCAGGCCGATCTTACAGTGCACGGCGGTCTCGACAAGGCGGTCTATGTATACCCCGTCGAGCACTACGCTGCCTGGGCGAAGCGCGCCGCCCGTGCCGGCGTCGATTTCAGCGGCCGGCCCGGCAGCTTCGGCGAGAACCTGCTGGTCGAAGGGCTGCTCGAATCCGACGTCTGGATCGGCGACCGGCTCGAGATCGGCGGGCTCGTGCTGGCGGTCACCATGCCGCGCCGGCCCTGCTACAAGCTCGACCTGCACCTGTACGAGGGCGCGGGCCGGGAGATGGTGCTCGCGCGCCAGCCGGGCTGGTACTGCGCCGTCGTCCGTCCGGGGAAAGCCGCCGCCGGACAGCCGATCCGCCGGCAGGCGGGTTCGCGCGCCTATACCATCGACGAAACCCATCGTCGCCAGTACCGACTTCCCCCGGTCGGTCCGGAAGTGGAGTAGATTAAGGCCATGCCCCAGCTCAGCCCCGCGCAGCGCACCGCCTCCACCGCCCGGATCCTCCTGACGGCGGGTGTCCTGTTCGTCATCGAAGCCCTCGCCCGCGGTTCGGCCATGCGCACCGCGATCGCCGGTGCCATCGTCGCGGTCGGTGGTGGCCTCCTGTTCGCGGCCAAGCGCTCGGACTGATCTCAGCGGCGTGAACGACGCCGAATCCCTGCGCGTCGATCGCTACCCGATCGACGACGAGTTGCGCGATGACGGCAGCGTCGGCCCGGAACTCGCCCACCTCGCCCGCGCCTACATCGACAGCCCGCGCGCGCTGATCTTCCGCAATCCCTCCTCGGACTGGCGCCTGTTCGTGGTGCTGCTGCCGCTCGCCTCGCGGCTGTCCCTGATGCGCAACCCGATCTTCACCCAGCTCACCCGGGCCTGGGGCCTGAACCTGCGCTTTCTCGGCATCGACCGCGACCATCGCATCCACGACTTCCGGGACCTGCTCACCGACCGCATGCTCGCTTCCCTGGTCGACTGGCTCGGTTCGCTCGAATCAGGCGGAGGACGCGCCGAACAGGGGCTCGACCTGCTGTTCGAATCGCTCGCCCGCGAGATGCTCACCGTCCTCGAGCGCGCCGGGCCGTCACGCTGCGCCCACCTCGCGCTGGCGCAGCGTCTCGAGCCGGGCGCACCGGCCACGCTCTTCGAGCGCGGCACGCGTTATCCGGACTTCCTCGCGCAACTGCGCCGGGCCCTGCGCGACGGCATCGTCGACGTGTCCTTCTACGGCCGGGCGCTGCGCTCGATCGACCTTCGCGAGGCCGCGATAGAGCAGCGCATCTCGGCGCAACTGCTCGCCAGCCTCGACCCGGTCACGCTCGCCAAGCTCGAGCACACCGGCGCCGGGCATCACCTCGGCGCCTACAACTGGCTGGCGCTGGCACCACGGCATGCCGCGATGCGCGCCCATGTGCTCGGCAGGCTGCCGGCCTTCGCGACGATCTTCGCCGAGGCCCTGATTCCGATCGACCTGCTGCGGGCCGATGCCCTGGGCGTCGAGGACGAACCCGGCGACGACCCCTTTCGCGAGCACGACCACGATGCGAACCGGCCTCGCCATGCACCCGGATTCGATCTCAGGCGACTTGCGTCGCGCCACGATACCGCCCATGCGATGCACTGGCATGCGCTGCTCGCGCGGGCGGTCGACGCCGGTCAGGACAGGGCGGTGATCGAGGCCGTCGCCGGCCGTTTCGGGATCTCGTCCAACCTGGTGAGGCGAATCTGGCGCGAGCGCCCCGACTCGCTCGGCCAGCCCCCGGGCTGGCAGCTCGGCGAGATCCTGCGCGCGCTCGACGCCGGCCCCTGGCCGGCCGACACCGGTCAATGGGAAGCGCTCATCGCCCGGGCGATCCCGGCCGCGGCGCTCTAGAGCACGACCAGGTGGTCGGCCGTGGCGCCCGCGACAGCAGCGAGCGGCACGGCGCGATCGAAGGTCACGAAACGACCGCCATTGCGTACCGCGAGCAGCAGCAGATAGGCATCGGTGATCTGGCGCGAGCCGAGGATCGATCTCCAGCGCAGGGAATCCGCCGATAACAGGCTTGCGTCATCCGGCCAGAACGCATGGTACGGCGTGCCGGCAGCCGCACGCAGCCGCTCGGCGATCCGCGCTGGCGGCAACGCCCCGGGATAGGCCGGTTGCGACATGATCCGGATGCAGCCGTTCTGCGTGATCGGACACGATGCCCAGCCATGGGCGATGTTCGCGTCGAGCCAGGATCGCGCAACCGCATGATGCATGTGACCCTGATCGAGCAGGGCGATCAACACGTTCACATCCAGCAGGCCCCGCATCACATGGCTTCGTCCATGTCAGGTGCCTTCCTGGTCACGCAAGCGATCGATGGCCTCGTTGTCGACAACCTTGCCCCGCGCCGGAAACGGCTGAAAACCGTGAAACGATGGCGCGGAATCGCGCGCAACGAGCGCTCCGCCGTCTCCGACGAGGGCCTGTCGGGCAAGCTCGGAAACGACGCGCCCGATCGACATGTTCCGGCGCGCCGCAAGTTCCTTCGCGGCGGCCAGTACGTCGGCATCGATGTCGAGAGTAGTCCGCACAGCCGGATCCCGGTGGATCGATTGATGATATGATGCTACCGCATCAAGTCATCGCGCTCAAGGCTGGGACGATCCCGGCCGGGCCTTCGCGGACCCGCCCCAACCGGGCTCACTTGCTGCGCCCGTACCTCGCGGTGAACGTCGCGTGGGCGATCGAGTTGGCATTGACCATGAAGCCGACCAGCGAGGCCGTCGCGCCCTCGGGAATCTCGAGCTTGTCCACCTTCAGCGCATGCAGCGTGAACACGTAGTGATGCGGCTTGTCGCCCACCGGCGGGCACGGTCCGCCCCAGCCGGGCACGCCGAAGTCGGTGCGCTGCTGCACCGCGCCCCCCGGTAGTCGCGCACCGTCGGCCGAGCCCGCGCCCTGCGGCAATGCGCTCGCATCGGCGGGCAGGTTGTACACCACCCAGTGCCACCAGCCGGCGCCGCCGGTGGGCGCATCGGGGTCGTGCACCAGCAGCGCGAAGCTCTTCGTGCCGGCCGGCGCCGCCTTCCACTCGAGCGCCGGCGAGACGTTCCCGCCTTCGCAGCCGAAGCCCTTGAACACATGGCGATTGTCGATCGGGGCGTCAGGCGTGATGTCCGGACTGGTGAGCTCGAACGCGAAAGCGCTGCCGGCGGTGAGCACGAGCGCGCAGGCGACGGCGGCATGAAGCGGATGGGCCATGGCGAACCTCCCTCTGGAAGATGCGACATGCTGTGCCGATTCGGCGACCATCGCAAGATGCCGGCGTGCCCTGCCCGGACGCCTTCCTCGCCGCGTCCCCGGACGGGCTGGAAACGCGGCTACTCCGACACCGCGCCCCGTGCATCCACCGCCAGCTGCGGCCGCTCGTCGACCCGCAGGCTGAACACGTCGGGCCTGGCGTAGTGGCCGGTTGCATCGAAGTCGAACTTGCCGCGCGCGACGTCGTCGAGATCGAGCTCGGCGCAGAGGATCGTCTCCCCGGTGAAATCGGGCCCGGCGAGCACCTGCCCGAGGGGGCTCACGATCATGCTGCCGCCGCGCATGAGGACTTCCGCCGGATCCTGCGCGAGCACGTTGCGCATGGTGGACGGGAAATCCGCGAGCGTCAGGTACTGGCAGGCCGACAGCACGAAGCACCGGCCCTCGAGCGCGATGTGGCGCATGGTGGCCGCCCATGAATCCCGGTCGTCGGCCGTCGGCGCGCAGTACAGGGCGACCTGCTTGTCGTACATGGCCGCGCGCAGCAACGGCATGTAGTTCTCCCAGCAGATCACCGAGCCGAGCTTGCCCCACGGCGTATCGACCACCGTGAGCGTCGAGCCGTCGCCGAAGCCCCAGCAGAGTCGCTCGAGCGCCGTCGGCATCAGCTTGCGGTGCTTGCCGAGCAGGCTGCCATCGGGGCCGAAGAAGAGCACGGTGCAGTAGAGCGTCCCACCGTCGCGCTCGATCACGCCCATCACCACGAAGATGCGGGCGGCGCGCGCGGCCGCGCCGATCGCGGCGGTCTCCCTGCCGGGCACTTCGATCGCGCTGTTCCAGTAGCTGACGAAGTCCTGCCGCCCCTCCGGCGTACGTCCGCCGAGGTAGATGGAGAAGTTCGCGCCCTTGGGATAGCCGCCGATGAAGGCCTCCGGGAATACCGCCAGCCCTGCGCCCCGCTCGCCGCACTGCGCGATCAGGTCCGCCGCTTTCGCGACCGTCGCGGCGGTATCGCCGCCCACTGAGCCGGCCTGCACCACGCAGGCTTTCAAGGTCTGCATATCGTCTCCTTCGTTGCGACGCACATCGCCGTGCGCCTGTGCGAGGGCAGTCTAGGAAGTTCGTGACCGCGATGTCAAACATTCTCGACTGTCCGCTTCGTGTTGACGATTTTCGACACATGAATTCCTTTGATAACAATAGGAAACCGTGCCATCCTTGTGTCGATAATTTTCGACAACAGGCGCATCATGATCGACGGACTGGCAGCGATCGGGCTCGACGACAAGGAGCAGCGTTTCTATCTGGCGGCACTCGAGCTCGGCAGCGCGCCGGTGACCGCGGTGGCCGGTCGCGCCGGGGTGACGCGCACCAACGGCTACGATCTGCTCGCGCGGCTCGAACGGCGCGGATTGCTGACGCAGGTCGACGGCGCCGGCGGCGCGCGGCAGGTAGTGCCCGCCGACCCGGAGATCCTGATCCGGGAGTGGGAACGAACCCGATCGATGCTCGACGACGTGGTACCGCAGCTGCGGTCGCTCTTCAACCGCAGTCCCCGCAGGCCGCGGGTGCGCTTCCACGAAGGCGCGGAAGGCATCCAGCGCGCGATCTGGGCGACCCTCGAATGCCGCAGCGGCCGCCTGCTGGGCATCCTGTCGATGCACGAGCTCATGGAAACCCCCGGCCCGCACTGGATGGCCCAGTACATCGCGGAGCGGGTGCGGCGGGGCATCCGGCTCGACGTCGTGCGATCGCACTCCCGCGAAACGCAGACCATCTGGCCCGGCAGCGCGGACGAACTGCGCGAGCTGCGCTACGCGCCGCCGGGCATCGACCTCGGCATGACCGCCTACCTCTGCGACGATACCGTGACCTATGTGTCGTCCCGGCGCGAGAACTACGCCCTGACCATCGAGAGTCCCGAGCTTGCCGCGTTGCAGCGGGCGCTGTTCACCTCGTTGTGGCAGGCCGCTGGCGCGGCACGGTGAGATCGTCCGCACCGCTGTAGATGCGGTTCCAGGTGGGGCTGATCACGAGCTCGTTGATGCAGGCTCGCGGCGGCATCGAAACCGCGAACATCAGGGCAGCGGCGACGTCCTCGGGAACCAGCATCCGCGCGATGTCCTCGTCGGGCGGCGGCTTGGGGCGCGACTTCAGGATCGGGGTCGCGACCTCGCCCGGGCAGAGCAGGGTGGCGCGGATGCCGTTGCGGCCCTCCTGATCGTTGATGCTCTCGACCAGCGGCGCGAGGCCGAACTTGGTCGCGCCGTAGGCCGCGCCGGTGAAGCCGGTGTAGCGCCAGCCCGCCCAGGACGACACCACCACGATCGCACCGGCGCCGGCCTCGCGCATGGCCGGCAGCACCGCGGCGACGCAGAAGGCGACGCCGTTGAGATTGACCGCGCTCACCCGCGCGAAGGCCTCGGCGGTGAGGTCGCGCCAGTAGCGGTTCGGCGCGTTGAGGCCGGCCGAGCAGACCAGCAGGTCGAGCCGGCCGAAGTCGTCGAGAATGCGCACGGCGGCCGTCGCCACCGCCGCCGCGTCGGCCACGTCGACGGCAAGCGCATGGATATCGATCTCGTCGGCGGCGAGATCAGCGCGCGCCTCGGCGAGGACGGTCTCGCGCCTGCCCGAGATCACCACGGTGTAGCCGGCCTTGCCGAGCTCGCGGGCGCAGGAGCGCCCGATGCCGGTGGCGCCGCCGGTGACCCACGCAACCGGTCTGCCTTCCCTGTCCATCTCGATCTCCCGTCGTTCGTTCAGGATGCTCAGGCCGCGACCGGACTGGCCACGACCGGGATGAATCGTCCACGGCCGATCGCCGCCACCGCGCGCTCGCCGTCCTTGCGCCCGAACCGGTACACCGCTTCGTAGAGCGCCGGCGCGGTGTAGTCCCAGCGCGAGATCGGGATCGGCCGCGAAGGCTGCACATAGGTCCGCGTGCCTAGCATGAAGATCGGCGCCCGCCCCGGATAGCAACGTGAAGTCAGCACCAGGGTGGAGCGGTCGGCCGCGACCGCGTCGACCGGCACATTGTCGACCAGGCCCCCGTCGACGGTCGCCTCGCCGTCGAGATACTGGAGCGAGGTGAAGGGCGGGGTGCAGCTCGAGGCGAGGATCAGCGCCACCAGCGATTCGATGTCGGGGCATTCGGCGACCCGGCCGATGTAACGGGTGAAGCCGAGCCGACGGCCCCAGTCCGGATGCAGCGGCTTCACCAGGCTTCGCTCCAGCGAATAGGCCAGCACACCGAACGCCACGGCGCTGCGCGGCCCCATCCATTCCGGCGGCCGGGCACAGGCGATGCGGATGTCGATGCCGCTCCCGCGCAAGCGCTCGAAGCGGGAACCACCGAGCAGGGCGTGCAGTGCCCGACGATAGATCGCCTCGTGCGGGAAGACCCGCTTGCCGCGACGAAGGAGGTTGCCGAGGTAGACGTTGCGCGGCGAGCCGGCAAGCGTTTCGCGATAGTAGGCAAGACCGTTGCGCGAGTCGTTCGCCAGCAGCATGCAGGCCGTGGCGGCGCCCGCCGACACCGCGCCGACGACCTTGGGCGCCAGCCCCGTGGCCGGCGCGAAGACGTCCCAGAAACCCGCCTGCCACCAGCAGCGCTGCCCGCCGCCGGCAAACACGACCTGTTCGAACATGCGTGCGAACCCCTTGCGGGTCTCCCCCCTCGACCCTCATTCTAGCGAGCGGATCGTCCTGCCATGCGATGATTCGGAAATGAGCCTGCGACTGATAGCCCTCGGGGGGACCTTCGACAAGGTCTACGACCCCCGTACCGGCAAACTCGACTTCGGCCGGACCTGCCTGCCCGAGATGCTCGAGACCGCCCGCATCGACCCGATGCCGCCGATCTCCTCCCTGATGCTGGTCGACAGCCTCGACATGGGCGACCACCATCGCCAGATGGTGGTCGCGGCCTGCCGGAACTGCAGCGAGGAAGCCCTCGTCCTCGTCCACGGCACCGACACCATGACCGATACCGCCGCCGCGATCGCCGCCGCCGGCCTCGAGAAATGCATCGTGCTGACCGGCGCGATGGTCCCGGCGCGCTTCGGCAACTCGGACGCCCCGTTCAACCTCGGCTTCGCGGCGGCCGCCGCGCTGCTCCTGCCGCATGGCGTCTGGATCGCGATCGGCGGCGCGATCCATGCCTGGGACGAGGTCCGCAAGAACCGTGACCGCGCCCGCTTCGAGCGGATCGATCCGCCGGCGAACGACTCGCCATCTCCAGATCCCCGGTAGGAACGCGACGGACATCGCGGCGCCAGCCGGTCTCTCCCGGAAGCCATGGCGCATCGACGCTAGAATCACGGGTTGGCGCATCGACGCCGGGACGTGGCCGTGCCACCAACGCCCCTGGAGACCCTCGTATCCCATGAGCAGTCAGCCCACGGCCGAGTTCGGCCCCGTCACCGTGTTCTTCGGCGAGAAGACCGGCAAGTATCCCGACGGCAACCAGGTCATCGTCGCCGGTGGCGACATGCGGGTCGCCTTCGACACTCCGCCGGTCGCCAACCGGATCGGCCCGGCCTTCGACGAGGTCGACATGGTGATCCTCGGCCACGTCCACGAGGACCACATGGCCGGCCTGCACCGGGTGCCCCATGCGCCGGTCCATGTCCACGAGGACGACGTCGCCGCGGCGCGCAGCTGGGAGGGCCTGTCCGCCCACTTCGGCTACGACCCCGCCGCGCTGGAAGCGTTCCGCGAGAAGATCGAGCGCGAGTTCAACTACGTGCCGCGTCCCGACGCGATCCCCTATCGCGACGGTGCGCGCTGGGATCTCGGCGGCGGCGTTTCGGTCGAGGCGATCCACATGCCGGGCCATACCCGCGGCCACTGCGTGCTGCTGGTCCAGCCGGGCGGCATCGCCTTCATCGGCGACATCGACCTCACCGGCTTCGGGCCCTACTACGGCGATGCGACCTCCGACCTCGGCGCCTTTCGCCGCTCGATCGAACGGCTGCCCTCCATCCCGGCGAAAGTGTGGATCACATCGCACCATCGCGGCGTGTATACCGACCGGGACCGGATGCTGGCCGATCTCCAGGCCTACGCATCGAAGCTCGATGCGCGCGAGGAGAAGATCCTGGGGCTGCTCGCGCAAGCGCCGCGCCGGCTCGCCGACATGGTCGGCGTCGGCCTGGTCTATCCGGTCGATTACCAGAGCCCCATGTCCGGCCTCATCGAAGCCCGTACCGTCGAGCGGCATCTCGACGAGCTGCTCGCCGCCGGCCGCGTCGCATGCGGCGGCGACGGCGCCTGGCGCATCTCCGGCCACTGAGCACCCGGCATAGCCTCCGAGCGGAGCCATCGATGAGCCAGCCCCTGCTGTTCACCCCGATCGCGCTGCGCGAGCTGACCTTCAAGAACCGGGTCGTGATCGCGCCGATGCACCAGTACGCCGGGAAGGACGGCTTCGCGACCGACTGGCACCTGATGAACGCCGGCCGCTATGCCGCCGGCGGCGCCGGGCTGGTCTGCATCGAATCGACCAAGGTCTCGCGCGAGGGCTGCGGCACCCTCGGCGATCTCGGCCTCTGGCGCGACGAGCACGTCGACGGCCTGCGGCGCGTGCGCGAGCTGGTCCACCACTGCGGCGCCAAGGCCGGCATCCAGCTCGGCCATTCGGGCCGCAAGGCGCGCATCCAGCGTCCCTGGGAAGGCGGGAAGCCGTTGACGATCGACGACGTCGATCCGGTGGCCGACGACTGGGCGGGTTGGGAGCTCGTCGGACCCTCGGCGATCGCGGCGGACGCGCGATCGCCGGTGCCGCGGGCGCTGACGAAGGCCGAGATCCACCGCCTCGTCGAAGCCTGGGGCGCCGCCGCCCGGCGGGCCG
>JAMLIN010000042.1 GCA_023954135.1 Burkholderiaceae bacterium
TCGGCGCGTCGCCGCCTCGGCGGCTGGCGACCCCGCGTCGGCCTGCGCCTGATGCTGCTGGTCGCCCTGCTGCCGCTGCTCGGGCTGCCCTGGATCGGCCTGCGCTTCGTCGAGCAGATGGCCGAGCTCGCCCGCGACGAGCGCCTCGAGAATCTCGTGGTCGCGGCGCGCAACCTCGCCACCTCGCTGCACGAGCGGCCGGAACTCTTCGCCGCCGCCTCGGGTTCGGCCGCCGGGCCGCCCGACAGCGAGCCGATCACTCTCGACCTGCTCGGCCCGGCGCGGGTCGACGGCGACGCCGGCGAATGGGTCGAGGTCGCCCGCCGGGCGCTGCCGGTCGCGATCTCCGGCGATGCGCCGCGCGATACGCTGGCGCCGCGCATCGCGGTGGCGCGCTCGCAGGAGCATCCCGGCAAGGTATTCGTGCTGGCCGAGGTCGTCGACGAGCGCTACGTCGCCCCCGATGCCCAGGGGCCCGGTGACCGGATGCAGGTCTTCCATGGCGACGACCCCGATGCGATGCAGGCGGTCGTCGGAACGGCCGTCGCCCGCCAGGGCGGCTGGATCGCCGAAGCCGAGGTGCCCGAGTCGATGCTGCTGCGGGTGCTGATCGAGGACGTCGACTATCTCGGCAGCCGCCGGCTCGAGGCGACGGCCGACTCCGGGCTGCTCGCACTGTCCCGGCCGCCGGGCGACAAGGCCGACGAGGCGCGAGAGCGCCAGTGGGCGCTCACCATAGGAGCCCTGTCGCGAGCCAGCGGCCGGGTCGCCGTCTACGACGTGGCGGGCGTGCAGATGGCTCGCCAGGGCAGCCTCGCCAACCCGGAACAGCCCGACCGGGGCTGGTCCTCGCAGCTGGCTCGCTGGCTGCTCGCGGCGGCTTCCAGGCTGCGTCCCGAGATCGACACGATCAATGTCGTCGACACCGGCCACGGCAGCGACCAGTCCCGTGCCGCGGTTTCGGCGCTCGCCAAGGCGCTGACCGGGGTGCCGGCCCAGCAATGGCTGCGTACCGGCCTGGTCGGGGGCATGCCGGTCTGGCTGCTCACGGTCGCCCAGCCGGTCTGGTCCGGCGACCGGGTGGTGGGTGCGCTGGTCATCGAGGAGAGCACCGGCTCGCGGCTGGCGCTGGGCCAGCAGGCGCTCGAGCGCCTGACCCTGCTGGCGGCGGTCGCCCTGGCCGGAACCGTCGTCGCATTGCTGCTGGTGGCCACCATCACCGTGGCCCGCATCGTGCGCCTGCGGCGGGCCGCCGAGTCGGCGATCGATGCCCGGGGCAGGGTGGTGGGCACGATCCCCGAGTTCCGGATGCGCGATGAGGTGGGCGAGCTCGCGATCGGCTACGAGCGGGTGCTGGCAAGGCTGCGCGAGCACCAGGAGTACCTGAGCAAGCTGCGTGGCCGTCTCGTCCACGAGCTGCGCACCCCGATCATGGTGGTGCGTAGCTCGCTCGACAACCTTGCCGCCGAGGCGGATCCCGTCCGCCAGGCGGCCTATGCCGAGCGCGCCCAGCAGGGTGCGGCCAGGCTCGAGAGGATCGTCGCGAGCATGGGCGAGGCGTCCAGCCTCGAGACCATGCTCGGCGACAGCCAGCTCGAGCAGGTCGATCTCGCGCGCCTCGTGGCGAGTTGCGTCGACGCCTATCGCGGCGCCTATCCGGCCGCGGTGTTCGAGCTGGCGCGCCCGGGCGGTGCCGCCCATGCGGAGGTCGTCCCCGAGGCGATCGCCCAGGCGCTCGACAAGCTGGTGGCCAATGCGGTCGACTTCGCCGTGCCCGGCACCACCATCCGGGTCGAGCTCGTCGCCTGCGAGCTCGCCGATCCCACCGGTGGGCGGCGCCCGGTCGCCGGCTGGCGCCTGTCCGTCTTCAATCTCGGCCAGCCCCTGCCGGAGTCGATGGGCGACAGCCTGTTCGACTCGATGGTCTCGGTGCGCGATTCGCGCAGCGCCTCGAGCAGCCATCTCGGCCTCGGCCTCTTCCTGGTGCGCCTGATCGCGGAGTTCCATGGCGGGCAGGTCTTCGCCGAGGACGAGGCGGGCGGCGTGCGGGTCGGCTTCACCATGCCGGCGGTCGCCTGATGCCGCCCGGCGCTTCTCCGCCCGATCTCCGGGCGGACGGGCCGGCAGGCGCTGCGCCCTATGAGGGCCTGACGCCCGACACCATCCTCGACGCGCTCGCCTCGGTCGGTCTCGAGGGCGATGGCCGGCTGCTGGCCCTGAACAGCTACGAGAACCGGGTCTACCAGGTCTGGCTCGACGACGGCCGGGTCGTGGTGGCCAAGTTCTACCGTCCGCAGCGCTGGAGCGACGAGCAGATCCTCGAGGAGCACGCCTTCGCCGCCGAGCTCGCCGAGGAGGAGGTGCCGGTGGTGGCTCCTCTCGTCATCGATGGCGCGACCCTGCTTTCGGCCGGTGGTTTTCGCTTCGCGGTATTCCCGCGTCGTGGGGGGCGCACGCCGGAGCTCGATGATTCCCGGGTGCTTGAATGGGTGGGCCGCTTCGTCGGCCGCATCCATCTGGTCGGCGGACGGCGCGAGTTCGCGAGACGCCCGGCGATCGACATCGAACGGCTCGGCCGTGAGCCGGTCGCCTTTCTGCTCGCGGCCGATCGGGTGCCGGTCGCGTTGCGCCCGGCCTGGGTGGCGGCGGTCGATCAGGCGCTCGAGGCGGTGAGCGCGGCATTCGACCGGCTGGGGTCCTTGCGGCATTGCCGCCTGCACGGCGACTGCCATGTCGGCAACGTGCTCTGGACCGACGACGGTCCGCATTTCGTCGATCTCGACGACGCCTGCAACGGCCCCGCGATCCAGGATCTCTGGATGCTCCTGTCCGGCGACCGCGCCAGCATGACGCGGCAGTTCTGCGACGTCCTCGCCGGCTACGAGGACTTCGTCGAGTTCGACCGGCGCGAGCTCGGTCTGATCGAGCCCCTGCGTACGTTGCGGCTCGTCCACTACAGCGCCTGGATCGCGCGTCGCTGGGAAGACCCCGCGTTTCCTGCCGCTTTCCCCTGGTTCGGCACCGAGCGCTACTGGCAGGATCGGATTCTCGAGCTGCGCGAGCAGATCGCGGCGATGAGCGAGCCGCCACTCGGCCCCGTGTAGAGCACCCCAGGGAGCCCGTGAACGAACCATCCACCCCCGCTCGTCACGCCATGACGGCGTCGGCCGGCGGCACCGGCCTGCTCCTGATGGGTGGCGGGGCGCGCACCGCCTACCAGGCCGGTGTCCTGGCCGCCATCGGCGAGCTCATCGGCGGCGGGCCTGCCAGCCCCTTCGACAAGATCGCCGGCACATCGGCCGGCGCGATCAACGGCGCCTTCCTCGCCGCCAATGCGGGTGGGTGGCCGGCGGCGGCCGTCGATCTCGTCGATCTCTGGCGCGGCCTCACGCCGGGCCGGGTGTATTCCACCGAATGGCTGAACTGGTATCTCCACGGGGCCCGCTGGGTGTCCTGGCTGGCCTTGCCGCGCCTGATGCGCAGCCGGCCGGAATCGCTGCTCGACAATGCGCCGATGGTGGAGTCACTCCACGAGGTGATCGACACCGGTGCGATCGAGCGCGCGCTCGCTGCAGGGACGCTGGACTACTTCGCGG
This sequence comes from Burkholderiaceae bacterium, assembly GCA_023954135.1. GTDB lineage: Bacteria > Pseudomonadota > Gammaproteobacteria > Burkholderiales > Burkholderiaceae_E > JAMLIN01. Next base: position 3,597 of record JAMLIN010000042.1, read on the forward strand.
TGAGCGCTTCGAGCTACACGAGCGGCCGCCACGTCACCTTCTATTCCTGCGCCAGGGAGCTCGCTCCCTGGTCGCGCCCCGGGCGGGTCGCGGTGGCCGCGCGCATCGGCATCGACCACCTCGTCGCCTCGGCGGCGCTGCCCTTCGTCTTCGCTCCGGTGCCTCTGCCGATCGACGGGAGCATCGAGTACTTCGGCGACGGCACCATGCGCCAGCTCGCGCCGCTCTCGCCGCTGGTCCACGCCGGGGCGACGCGCATCCTCGCGATCGGTGTCGGCCCCGGCCAGCGGGCGGGCCTGTTCGATGCCGGGCCGGCCCGGTCCGGCGACGAACCGGCCAAGCCGACCCTGGCGCAGATCGCCGGCCATGCGCTCGCCAGCATCATGTTCGATGCTCTGCCGACCGACGTCGAGCGCCTGCAGCGCGCCAACGAAGCGCTTGCCCTGATTCCGCCCGGGCTCGGGGATGCCTTCCCGCTGCGCCCGGTCGAGATCCTCACGATCAATCCGAGCAGGCCGATCGAGGAGCTGGCCCTGGGCCACATCCGCGACCTGCCGCCGCGGGTGCGTGCCTTCCTGCGAACCTTCGGCGGCACCGAACAGAACGGCATGGCGCTGGCGAGCTACCTGATGTTCGAGCCCGCCTTCACCGCCGAGCTGGTCGCCCTCGGGCGGGCCGATGCCTTGCGGCGGGCAGCGGAGATCCGCGGCTTCTTCGGGACGAAGGCATGGGCCGGGCCGGTGACCGGCGGCGCGGGCGCCTTCCGCTGATCGACCGCCAACATATTGCCTGGCCGGCCACCAACATATTTCGCATGCTATCTATGTGCATGGGGCAAGCACCTGTTTTTTCTGTGATTTATTGCCGGGAATCGTTGCGTTCTGTTCTCATGTAAGCTCTATTTAAGCAATTTGTCAGTTTCGCTTCAGTTTCAAATGTTGAAATTCCACTTCACCTGCTGCAGATGTCCTCCGGATATCCGTACAGGTGAAGACTGTCTCCAGGCGGTGTTGACCACCGCATTGCAAGGGCCGCGCCAGCGCGGCCCTTTTCTTTTGGGAAACGGTGTCTGACCCGATTTCCCTGGCCCGGGGCGGGCGGCGGCTAGAATTCCCGCGAGGGTCGTCGGCTCGTCGCCGGCGCCACGCCCAACGATTCAGAACCTGTGAATGAGTCGGACGCGCCCGAGCGGTGCGCCAGGGCGGTTCCGATCGAGGCGCAAGGCGCAGCCATGTCGGGTGACATGGCGAGCATTTGCAACGATGAGCGGGGCCACCATGGCGTGACGAGCGGGCGTGGGCGATTCGTTCACAGGTTCTCACTTCCAGCGAGGAACAGCATCATGAGCATCCAGACCGTCGGCATCATCGGCGCCGGCACGATGGGTACCGGCATTGCGCAGGTCTGCGCTAGCACGGGCATCGACGTCATCGTCCAGGACATCGGCGCCGGCGCGCTCGAGCGCAGCGTCGCCACGATCCGGTCCCAGCTCGAGCGCCAGGTTGCCCGGGGCAAGCTCGAGGAGACCGCGCGCGATGCCGCCCTCGCCCGGATCCGGACCGTTGCGGACCCGGCCGAGCTCGCGGCGGCGGACATCGTCATCGAGGCGGCCACCGAGAACGAGGCTCTCAAGCTCGAGATCCTCGGCAAGGTCGAAGCGCTGCTGCGCCCGGAAACGATCATCGCGACCAACACTTCGTCGATCTCGATCACCCGGCTCGCCGCCCGGCTCGCCCGTCCGGGCAAGGTGGTCGGGATGCACTTCTTCAATCCGGTGCCGGTCATGGCGCTGGTGGAGATCATCCGAGGCCTGCGCACCGACGAGGCCTCGGTCGAGGCCGTGACCGCCCTGGCCGAGCGGCTCGGCAAGACCCCGATCGGGGTGCGCAACAGCGCCGGTTTCGTGGTCAACCGGATTCTCTGCCCGATGATCAACGAGGCCATCTTCGCGCTCCAGGAGGGCCTGGCCACCGCCGAGGAGATCGACGCCGGCATGCGCCTGGGCTGCAACCACCCGATCGGCCCGCTCGCTCTGTGCGACCTGGTCGGGCTCGACGTCGAGCTGGCGGTGATGGAGGTGCTCTACTCGGCCTTCAACGATCCGAAATACCGCCCGGCGCCGCTGCTTCGCGAGATGGTCGACGCCGGCCTGCTCGGGCGCAAGACCGGCCGCGGCTTCTACGACTACGCGAAGGGTTGACGACGGCTCGTTGGCGGGCCGTCGGGGCCCGTTCGCAGGCCCCTTAGCCTTCGAAGGCGTCGAGGCGTTCCACCGAGACCACGGTCACTCCGCCGTAGGAGGTCTCCAGCAGCCCGAGCGCCTCGAGCTGGCGCAGTGCCTGGTTGACCCGCTGGCGCGACAGCCCGGTGAGCAGGCCGAGCTCGGACTGCGACAGCCGCAGGCGCGGGCGGGTCGACGGATAGAGCTGCGGATCGAAGAGCCGCGCGAGGCAGCGGGCGACCCTTGCCTCGGGGCCGAGCATGCGCTGGTGCTCGAGCGCGGCGATGAACTGGCCGAGCCGGGCGTTGAGCAGGCCGAGCAGGAAGCGCGAGAAGCCGGGGCTGATGTCGATCAGCCAGTGGAAGGTCTGGCGCGGCATCACCGCGATCCGGCTGTTGCGCAGCGCGATCACGTCATAGCGCCGCGACTCGTCCTTCAGCACCGAGCCTTCGCCGAACCAGCCGCCGGCCGGCACGCCCGCCAGCGTCACCGAGCGGCCGTCGGCCGAGTCGATCGAGATCTTGACCAGTCCGTCGACCACGCCGAGCCAGCCTTCGACCGGCGCTCCCCGGGCCGAGACGATCCGCCCTGCCGCAATGTCACGCACCACCATCGCCGCCAGAACCCGCCGCTGCTGGTCGGCATCCAGCCTCGGCCACCAGTCCGATTCGTCGAGTGTCTGTCGGAGTTCCTGCATCACCGGCTGCACCGGCCCGATCCGCATCCGGCCGGACGAAATGTCACGTCGACGACAAATATAACGTGCCGGCCTCGCTAGACTTGGCGCGCCTGCACGGCGGGTCGCGTGTTTCCGCGAGTTTCCATGCCGGCGCGCATGGGATAAGCTCGCCAGCGCGTCGCCGCGTTGTGCGCGACCGTTCGTGGTTCGAAGATGAAAGGGGAGACGATGGCCGTATCCGACGCGGCGGCCCAGCTGGCCAGACTGGGCGACACCACCTTCCCGCGATTGCTCGCGAAGCATGCCGCGGAGCGCCCCAGCGCGCCAGCCCTGCGCGAGAAGGATCTCGGGATCTGGCAGGCGATGTCCTGGGCCGAGCTCAAGGCCGAGGTCGAGGTCGTTGCAGCCGGGCTGGCTGCCGCCGGCTTCGAGCGCGGGATGAAGCTCGCCCTGATCGGCGAGAACCGGCCCCGGCTCTACATCGGCATGATCGCCGCTCAGGTGCTCGGTGGCGTGCCGGTGCCGCTCTACCAGGATGCGGTTGCCCAGGAGATGGTCTACGTGTTCCGCGATGCCGGCATCGGTTTCGCGATCGTCGAGGACCAGGAGCAGGTCGACAAGCTCCTCGAGGTCCGCCGCGAGCATCCCGACCTTCGGGCCATCTACTATGACGACCCGCGCGGCCTGCGCAACTACGAAGAGCCCGGGCTCGCGTCCTACGACAGCCTGCTCGAAGCCGGGCGTACCCGCCTTGCCGCCGACCCCGGCCTCTTCGACCGGGAAGTCGCCGCCGGTTCGCCTGCGGACCCGGCCGCCATCTTCTACACCTCGGGCACGACCGGCAACCCGAAGGGCGTGGTCCACGGCCACAACAACCTGATCTCGGTGTCCGACGCCGCCTCGCGCCTCGAGAAGCTCGGCCCCGACGACGATGTCCTCGCCTACCTGCCGATGGCATGGCTCGGGCAGAACATCTTTTCCTACACCCAGTGGCTGGTCAACGGCTTCACGGTCAACTGCCCGGAATCGGACGAGACGGTCGCCTCCGACATGCGCGAGATCGGCCCGACCTATTACTTCGCGCCGCCGCGGGTGCTCGAGGCGCTGCTCACGCAGGTCACGATCCGCATGGAGGATGCGGCGCCGATCAAGCAGAGGATGTTCCGGTACTTCCTGGATGTCGCGAAGCGGGTCGGCGAGCGCCTGCTCGAGCGCGACGCCTCGGTCGGCTTCATGGACCGGCTGCTCTACCGGATCGGGGATCTCACCGTCTACGGGCCGCTTCGCAATGCGCTCGGCATGAGCAAGCTGCGCGTCGCCTATACCGCGGGCGAGGCGATCGGCCCGGATCTCTTCGTCTTCTTCCGCTCGATCGGCATCAATCTCAAGCAGCTCTACGGCTCGACCGAGACGGCGGTGTTCGTCTGCATCCAGCCCGATGGCCGGGTGCGCGCCGATACCGTGGGCGTCCCGCTCGACGGCGTCGAGGTCAGCGTGTCGGATACCGGCGAGCTGCTGATCCGCAGCCCCGGGCTGCTGCGCGAGTATCACAACAACCCGGCTGCGACCGCCGAGGTGAAGGATGCCGACGGCTGGTATCACACCGGGGATGCCGGCTACTTCGATACCGACGGCCAGCTGAAGATCATCGACCGGGCCAAGGACGTCGGCAAGCTCGCCGACGGCAGCATGTTCGCGCCCAAGTACATCGAGAACAAGCTCAAGTTCTTTCCCTACGTGAAGGAGGCCGTGGCCTTCGGTGACGGCACCGATCGGGTCATGGCGATGCTCAACATCGACTACGAGGCCTGCGGCAACTATGCAGAGCGGCGCAACATTCCCTACGCCGGCTATGTCGACCTGGCCAGCCGGCCCGAGATCGGCAAGCTCATGGCCGAGTGCGTCGAGCAGGTCAATGCCGACCTCGCCGCCGACCCGATGATGTCCGCCTCCCAGATCCACCGCTTCCTGGTCCTGCACAAGGAGCTCGATGCCGACGACGGAGAGCTCACCCGGACCCGCAAGGTGCGCCGCCGCTTCATCGGAGAGAAGTACGCCACCCTGGTCGACGCGCTCTACGACGGCAGCGACCACTGCTTCATCGAGACCCAGGTCCGGTTCGAGGACGGCCGCACTGGCTCGGTCTCGGCCGACATCCGGATAGTCGAGGCGAAGGTCTTCCCGCCAGCCGCGGCTACCCGCGCCGCCTGAAGAATCATTCGAGCTTCCCGCCCATGCGCACCAAGAGAATCGGCGACGTCATCCTCGACCTGCAGAACATCTCCCTCGCGTTCGGGGGCGTCAAGGCGCTCACCGACATCTCGTTCGACGTCCGCGAGCACGAGGTCCGCGCGATCATCGGCCCCAACGGCGCCGGCAAGAGCTCGATGCTCAACGTGATCAACGGCGTCTACACGCCGCAGCAGGGCAGGATCGTCTTTCGCGGCCAGGCCTTCGAGAAGATGAATCCGCGCAAGGTCGCCGAGATGGGCGTCGCGCGCACCTTCCAGAACCTCGCCCTGTTCAAGGGCATGAGCGTGCTCGACAACATCATGACCGGGCGCAACCTGCGCATGAAGACCGGCGTGCTCGCCCAGATGCTGCGCATCGGTCCGGCCGAGCGGGAGGATCTCGCCCATCGCGAGGAGGTGGAGAGAATCATCGACTTCCTCGAGATCCAGAACTATCGCAAGGCCCCGGTCGGCCAGCTGCCCTACGGGCTGCAGAAGCGGGTCGACCTCGGCCGGGCGCTCGCCATGAGCCCTTCGCTGCTGCTGCTCGACGAACCCATGGCCGGCATGAACCTCGAGGAGAAGCAGGACATGAGCCGTTTCATCCTCGACGTCAACGACGAGTTCGGCACCACCATCGTGCTGATCGAGCACGACATGGGGGTGGTGATGGACATCTCCGACCGGGTGGTCGTTCTCGACTACGGCCGCAAGATCGGCGACGGATCGCCGGACGAGGTCCGCAACAACCAGGATGTCATCGACGCCTATCTCGGCGTTGCCCACTGAGGATCGGATATGGGGTTTTTCGTCGAGGTCGTTCTCGGTGGGCTGATGGCGGGGGTGCTCTACTCCCTCGTCGCCCTCGGTTTCGTGCTGATCTTCAAGGCGTCGGGCGTGTTCAACTTCGCCCAGGGCGCGATGGTGCTGTTCGCCGCCCTGTCGATGGCGCGCCTGTCCGAATGGCTGCCGCGCTGGCTCGGCTTCGAATCGCTGTTCCTGGCCAACGTCCTCGCCTTCCTGATGGCGGCCGCGATCATGTACCTGATCGCGGTGCTGGTCGAGCGCCTCGTGCTGCGCCCGCTGGTCAACCAGGAAGGCATCACCGCCCTGATGGCGACCCTCGGGGTCACCTACTTCCTCGACGGATTCGGCCAGACGGTGTGGGGATCGGACATCTACCGGATCGATCTCGGCATCTCCAAGGATCCCCTGATCATCCTCGAGTCGGTCTTCGAGGGCGGGGTGCTGGTCAACCGCGACGACATCCTCGCCGCCTTCATGGCGGTGGTGCTGGTGGCGATCCTGGCACTGTTCTTCCAGAAGACGGCCACCGGCAGGGCCCTGCGGGCGGTTGCCGACGACCACCAGGCGGCCCAGTCGATCGGCATTCCGCTCAACCGGATCTGGGTCATCGTCTGGGCGGTCGCCGGCTTCACCGCGCTGGTCGCCGGGATGGTCTGGGGCAGCAAGCTCGGGGTGCAGTTCTCGCTGGCGACCCTCGCGCTCAAGGCGCTGCCGGTGGTGATCCTCGGCGGATTCACCTCGATCCCGGGCGCCATCGTCGGGGGGCTCATCATCGGTGTCGGCGAGAAGCTCGCCGAGCTGTATCTCGGCCCGATCATCGGCGGCGGCCTCGAGAACTGGTTCGCCTACGCCCTTGCCCTGGTGTTCCTGCTGGTGCGCCCGCAGGGGTTGTTTGGTGAAAAGATCATAGATCGCGTGTAGCGCGATCTATGATCTTTCGGCGAAGGCCAACTTGCCGGAGGCAAGTTAAGGCGCGCAAGCGCCGGCCGGAGGCAGAAGATCATCGCGCGGGCAGGCGACGCGCCAACGTAGTTGTGGAATCCTGACCAAATGCTCTATCGCGAAAACGGACAGTTCAAGACCAGCTACCGGTCGGACCAGCAGATCTTCCCGATCCTGCAGGACAAGTGGTTCATGATCGGGCTGCTCGTGGTCGCCTTCGTCGTGGTCCCGATGTTCGCGACCAACTACGTCTACCTCGCGCTGCTGATCCCGTTCATCATCCTGTCGCTGGCCGCGCTGGGCCTGAACCTGCTGGTCGGCTACTGCGGCCAGATCTCGCTCGGTTCGGCCGCCTTCATGGCGACCGGCGCCTACATCGCCTACAACGTCTATACCCGCCTGCCGGGGACCCCGCTGCTTCTTGCCATGATCGTCGGCGGCCTCGCCGCGATGCTGGCCGGCCTCGTGTTCGGCATTCCGAGCCTGCGCATCAAGGGCCTGTACCTCGCGGTGGCGACGCTCGCCGCCCAGTTCTTCTCCGACTGGGTGTTCGCCCGGGTGGGATGGTTCACCAACTACGCCCCTTCGGGCGCGGTGTCGGTGCCGCCGCTGCATGCCTTCGGCCTGCCCATCATCGAGCCCTGGCAGAAGTATCTTTTCTGCCTGACGGTCGTGGTGGTGCTCGGCCTGCTCGCCAAGAACCTGGTGCGCGGGCACATCGGGCGGTCCTGGATGGCGATCCGCGACATGGACGTCGCCGCCGAGGTGATCGGCATCCGGCCCATGTATGCCAAGCTCACCGCCTTCGCGGTCAGCTCCTTCTACATCGGTGTCGCCGGCGCGATGTGGGGCTTCATCCACCTCGGCTCCTGGGAGCCGCTCGCCTTCGACATCACCCGCTCGCTCAACCTGCTGTTCATGATCATCATCGGCGGCATGGGCTCGATCATGGGCAGCTTCTTCGGCGCGGCCTTCATCGTCATCCTGCCGATCCTGCTCAACCAGGTTCCGCAGGCGCTGGGCATCCCGATCTCGGTGGCGACCGCCACCCATCTCGAGTTCATGATCTTCGGAGTGCTGATCATCATGTTCCTGGTTCTCGAGCCGCATGGTCTTGCGCGGCTCTGGTCGATCGGGAAGGAAAAGATGCGGCTCTGGCCGTTCCCCCACTGAACGGGGCGAAGTCCCCGCAGTCATCGCTTGCAAGCTTGGTGAAACCATGGAGGTTCGAATGAGGAAGACAACGAGAAACGCCCTGGCCATGGTGGCCATGGCGGCCGCGGCCACGTTCGCGACGGCGGTGCCGTCGCAGGCGTACGCGGCCAACCAGTATGTGCCGAACCTGGTCTACCGGACCGGGCCGTACGCTCCCAATGGCACGCCGATGGCCAATGGCTATGCGGACTACCTCAAGTACGTCAATTCCAAGGGCGGCATCAACGGCGTCAGGATCGACTACGAAGAGTGCGAGATGGCTTATGCCACCGACCGCGGCGTGGAATGCTACGAGCGCATGAAGGGCAACAGCCCGACCGGCGCACCGGTCTTCCATACCTGGTCGACCGGCGTGACCTTCGCCCTCACCGACAAGACCACGACCGACAAGATCCCGCTCATCACCCTCGGCTACGGTCGCGGTGAATCGGCCGACGGCACCGTCTTCAAGTGGAACTTCATCCTCGGCGGCAACTACTGGGTGGGCGCCGACATCCTGGTGCAGCACGTCGCCGAGAAATTCGGCGGGCTCGACAAGCTCAAGGGCAAGAAGATCACCCTGATCTACCACGATTCGCCCTACGGCAAGGAAGCGATTCCGCCTTTGCAGGAACGCTCGAAGATGCATGGTTTCGAGCTCAACCTGATCCCCGTCACCCACCCGGGCGTCGAGCAGAAGGCGGCCTGGCTGCAAGTGCGGCGCGATCGTCCGGATGCCGTCTTCCTCTGGGGCTGGGGCGTGATGAACTCCACCGCGATCAAGGAAGCGGTCGCCACGGGCTTTCCGCGCGAGAAGCTCTACGGCATCTGGTACTCGGGCGGCGAGCCTGACGTCGTGCCGGCCGGCGATGGCGGCAAGGGCTACAACACGGTGACCCTGCTCGCCCCCGGCGGCAAGGGCAAGATCCATGAGGAGATCCTGGCGGCCGTCCACGACAAGGGCCAGGCCAGCGGCCCGCGCGACGAGGTTGGGCAGGTCTACCATACGCGCGGCGTGATCGCCGCGATGCTCACCGTCGAGTCGATCAGGAAGGCCATGAGCCGCTACGGCAACAAGCCGATGACCGGTGAACAGGTCCGCTGGGGCCTCGAGAACCTGAACATCGACGATGCCGCGATCAAGAGGCTCGGCTTCGAGGGCTTCATGTACCCGCTCTCGACGAGCTGCGTCGACCACATGGGCGTCAACCGCTCCCAGATCATGACCTGGAACGGCAAGTCCTGGGACGTGAACCCGAAGATCTACGAGGCGGACATGCAGGTCATCAAGCCGATGATCCGCAGGATCGCCGACGCCTACGCCAAGGAGAAGAACATCACTCCGCGCGACTGCGCCAAAGAGTCGCAGGAGTGAGGAACCTGTGAACGGGCCGTCCGCACCCGCTCGTCACGCCAGGGCGGCCCCGCTCGTCGTTGCAAACGCTCGCCATGTCACCCGACATGGCTGCGCTTTGCGCCTCGATCGGAACCACCCTGGCGCGCCGCTCGGGCGCGTTCGGCCCATTCGCAGGCTCCGGACGTCCTCCGGCCGCGGTCCCGGGGGGCCGCGGCTGCACCGCAATGAACGGAGATTCCCGCAGTGACATCCCCGCTACTCTCGGTCAACGGCATCGAGGTCATCTACAACCATGTGATCCTGGTGCTCAAGGGCGTGTCGCTGCAGGTGCCCGAGGGACGGATCGTGGCCCTGCTCGGCGCCAACGGCGCCGGCAAGACGACCACGCTGCGCGCGGTGTCGAACCTGCTCAAGGGCGAGCGGGGCGATGTCACCAAGGGCAGCATCGAGTACAAGGGCGAGTCGATCGCGAAGCTCACCCCGTCGGACCTCGTCAAGCGCGGGGTGATCCAGGTCATGGAGGGCCGGCACTGCTTCGCCCACCTCACGATCGAGGAGAACCTGCTCACGGGGGCCTATACGCGCAATCTCGCGCGCGCCGACCTCACCGCGGCGCTCGAGCGGGTCTATCACTACTTCCCGCGCCTGAAGCAGCGCCGCTCCTCGCTGGCGGGCTACACCTCGGGCGGCGAGCAGCAGATGACGGCGGTCGGACGCGCCCTGATGGCCGATCCGAAGATGATCCTGCTCGACGAGCCGTCCATGGGGCTGGCGCCGCAGATCGTCGCCGAGATCTTCGGCATCGTGCAGGACCTCAACCAGAAGGAAGGGGTGAGCATCCTGCTGGCCGAGCAGAACACCAACGTGGCGCTCAAGTACGCCGACTACGGCTACATCCTGGAGAACGGTCGTATCGTGATGGACGGCGAGGCGAAGGCGCTCGCCGAGAACGAGGACGTGCGCGAGTTCTACCTCGGTGTCGCCCAGGAGGGGCGTCGCTCGTTCCGGGAAGTGAAGTCGTATCGGCGCCGCAAGCGCTGGCTGTAAGGGAATTCGATGACCGACGGCCTCTATTTCGACCAGCTCGAAACCCGCAGCGCGGAGGCGCGCGAAGGTGCCCTGATGGCCCGCCTGCCCGGGCTGGTCGCCCATGCGGTCGCCAATGCGCCCGGCTGGGCGAAGCGGCTTTCCGGCATCGATCCCCGGTCGATATGCAGTCGCAAGGCGCTCGCGGGGCTGCCGGTGCTGCGCAAGTCCGAGCTCAAGGACCTGCAGGCGAGTGACCCGCCTTTCGGCGGCCTCGTCACGCGGCCGCTCGGCGAGCTCGGCGCCGTCTACATGTCGCCCGGTCCGATCCTCGACCCCGAGGGTACCGGCGACGACCCCTGGCGCAGCGCACGCGCGCTGTACGCCGCCGGCATCCGCCCGGGGCACCTGATCCAGAACTGCTTCGGCTATCACCTCACGCCGGGCGCCTGGATGGTCCATCATGCCGCGCGCCGGCTCGGCTGCGCGGTGATCCCGGCCGGGATCGGCCAGACCGAGCAGCAGATCGAGCTGATCCGCAGCCTGCGTCCCGACGCCTATGTCGGCACCCCCTCGTTCCTGCGCATCATCATCGAGAAGGCCCGGGAAACCGGCGCGGACCTCGGCAACCTCAAGCGCGCGCTGGTGGCCGCCGAGGCTCTACCGCCCAGCCTGCGCAGCTGGTTCCATGAACAGGGCGTGAGCACCGTGCTGCAGTGGTACGGCACCGCCGACGTCGGGCTGATCGCCTACGAGAGCGAAGCGCTCGAGGGCATGATCCTCGACGAGGACCTGATCCTCGAGATCGTGCGGCCGGGCACCGGCGAGCCGGTCACCGACGGCGAGGTCGGCGAGGTCGTCGTCACCAGCTTCAACCCGGTCTACCCGCTGCTGCGTTTCGGCACCGGCGACCTCTCCGCGGTGCTGCCCGGGCCATCGCCCTGCGGTCGCACCAATGTGCGCATCCGCGGCTGGATGGGAAGGGCGGACCAGACCACCAAGGTGCGTGGCATGTTCGTGCAGCCCGGCCACGTCGCCGAGATCCTCCGTCGCTTTCCCCAGGTGGAACGTGCCCGGCTCGTGATCAGCGGCGAGATGGCCAACGACGCCATGGCCCTGCGCTGCGAGCTCGACGGCGAATCCGGCGGGCTCGGCGAGCGGATCGCCGAGGTGATCCGCGAGGTCACCAAGCTGCGCGGCGAGGTCGAGTTCGTCGCGCCGGGCAGCCTGCCCAACGACGGGCTCGTGATCGAGGACGCCCGCAAGTACGATTGATGTACGACGTACCGCTTGGCGGTACGATGAGAGCTGGCAGGCAGTCTCCACGGTTCCCGACGATGATCTCCCGCAAGGGCCGTTGCATCCGATGACGGCCGACCTCCGGTCGGCCCCGATCGATGAATCCTCCTGGCGCCATCCCGGCTGGCGGGTCGTGGCCGCGATGTTCGTGCTCGCCACCGGCAGCTTCGGGGTGTCGTTCTACGGGCTCGCCGTCTACCTCGTCGCCCTGAACGAGCACTACGGCTGGCCGATCGCCAGGATCGCGTCGCTCTACACCCTCTACCACCTGGTCGGAGCCGGCCTGCTGGTCTTCATCGGGTCCGTGATCTCCCGTCTCGGCGGGCGCGGCGTCATGGTTGCCGGCCTGTGCGCGATGGCGGCTGCCATCGCCGGCATGAGCGTCATCGATGCCTTCTGGCAGCTCGCCGCTTGCCTGTTCCTGCTCGCGATCGGCTGGTCCTGCCTGTCGACCGCCGCGATCACGGCGGTGCTCGCCCCCTGGTTCCAGAAGCGGCGCAGCCTCGCGGTCGGGCTTGCGCTGAACGGCGCCAGCTTCGCCGGCCTGATCATGGTGCCGCTGATGGTCTGGATCATCGAGCGTCACGGCGTGGAACGGGGCCTGCCGATGCTCGCCGTCGGCCTGCTGGCGGTCCTGGTGCCGGTCGTCTGGTTCGCGCTGCGCCGACAGCCGCCGGTCGCCGCTTCGGCGGATACGGGCACGCAGGAGCGGCACAGCCTTGCCCAGATCGCGCGCAGTCCTCGCTTCTGGGGGGTGGCGGCCCCGTTCGCGCTGCCCCTGGTGGGGCAGGTGGGTTTCCTCACCCACCAGCTCGCGCTGCTCGAGCCCCGGCTGGGCGTGCAGGCGGCGGCCTGGGCGATCGGGGTGACGACGGGCGCCGGCGTCATCGGCAGGACCGCATTCGGCGCGCTCGCCGATCGCTTCGATCCGCGCCGCATGACGGGTGTGATGTTCATCGTCCAGGCGAGCTGCCTGCTGCTGCTCGCCGCGCAGCCCGGCCCCGTCTGGCTCTATGTCGCCTGCGGGGTCTACGGACTGGGGCTCGGCAACATGATCACCATGCCGGGCGTGATCGCCTACCAGGAGCTGCCGCCCAGGGATGTCGCCCGCGCGATCGGGCTGGTCTACGGCACGCTGCAGGTCTGCTATTCCTTCGGGCCGGCCATCCTCGGCCTGATCCGCGATGCCACCGGCAGCTATTCCCCGGCGCTGTGGTTCAGCGCCGGCATGATCACGATCGGCGCGGTACTCCTGCAGGTGACACGGCCCCGCGGCGCGTCATGAGCCGGTCCGCGGCCATGATCCTGGCGCTCGGCCTGGCGGCGGTGCAGGCTCAGGCGCAGAGGATCGACGGCCTGCTGCAGGAGACCGGCAGCGCCGGCCTGGGCGCCGTCATGCGCATCGAGACGTCGCCCTACGCCGACGGCGGTCATCGCACCGACCTGCTGCCGCTGTACCTGTACGAAGGCGAACGCTTCTTCCTCGACGCCGGCCGGGCCGGCATCAAGCTGCTCGACGATGAAGGGCGACGGCTGGACCTGTTCCTCGCCCGCCGCCTCGAGGGATTTCCGGAAGACAGGGTGCCCGCCACCCTCGCCGGCATGGATGCGCGCAGCACCAGCGTGGACCTCGGTCTGGCCTGGCGCCACCGGCAGCGCTGGGGCACCTTGCACGCCAGGCTGGCCTGGGACGTCGGCAGGGCCTCCGAAGGCGCGGAGCTCGTGCTCGGCTACTCGCGCGACTGGAGCTCGGGACGCTGGCTGCTGCGCCCGGAACTGTCCATGACGTGGCGCGATGCGCACCTCAACGACTACTACTACGGCGTGCGGCCGCACGAGGCGACCGCCGTCCGCCCCGCCTATGCGCCCGGCAGCGGCCTGAACGCCACGCTCGGGCTTTTCGCCTCGTACCGCGTGCTCGACAACTGGCGACTGCTCGGTGGCGTGTCGGTCACCGCGCTCGATCGCGACGTGCGCAGGAGCCCGATCGTCGCGGACCGGCTGCAGCTCGCCGCCTTCGTCGGCGCGGCCTACGACTTCGGCACCCCCGCGGCGCGCTGGGGCGACAGGGACGTCCCCCTGATCGTGAAACTGTTCTACGGCGCCGCCTCGGGCGACGGCTGCCACATGGCGCTCATCATGACCCTGCGCTGCACGTCGCTCGATCGGGACAACCCGAGCCATGTGACCGGTGTGCATCTCGGCCGGCCGTTCCTCGAACGGATCAACGGCTGGCCGCTGGACGTCCATGGCTACATCGGCCTGCTGCGACGCAGTGAACGCGGCCGGCAGCCCGGCGGCTGGCAGGTCGATGCCTACATGAAGGCGTTCTACTACGGGTTCCCCTGGAGCAGGCGGGTCGAGACCCGCCTCGGCTTCGGCGTCGGCATTTCCTATGCGAGCCGGGTTCCCTGGCACGAGGTCGACAGCCAGGCGCGCCGGCAGCGGCCGACCTCGAAGCTGCTGAACTACCTGGATCCGAGCATCGACGTCAACGTGGGCGACATCCTCGGTTCGACCCGATTGCGGCGGACCTACGCCGGACTGGGGATCTCCCACCGCTCGGGGATCTTCGCCTCGTCCCGCCTGCTGGGGAAGGTCAACGGCGGGTCGAACTACATCTACACCTACATCGAAACCGAGTTCTGACCGGATCCGGATTCGGATGGGTCAGCCGGGGCGGCCGTCGATGCGCGGCTGCGACAGCCGCGGCCAGTAGACGATGGCGTACAGGCCGAAGGCGCAGGCCCAGGCGATGCCCGAGGCCACGTAGAACTGCATCGTCTGCGCCGGCAGCAGCAGCGGCCCGACGACCCGGGCCAGCGCCGCCAGCATCACCAGCAGGTACATCGTCGTCTCGGATGCGCCCGCGACCAGCGGCCGGCCGGTGTGGCCCAGTGCGGTGCGGGTGATCATGCCGATGATCAGGCCGCCGATCAGGCCCACGGAGAAGGCGTGCAGCGCCAGCGGCCGGGCCACCAGCTCCAGCGCCGCGCAGGCGAGCAGGGCGAAGCCGATCGGCATCCAGGCGTAGGCGGCGTGCAGGATCCAGAGGATCGGCTTGCGACGGGTGGCGGGCGGATTCCAGCCGGCCAGCCGCAACGCGTGCACCAGCGCGGCGATCCCCGCCAGCAGCGCGACCGGGGCGCCTCCGGCCAGTACCAGGTCGGCCAGCAGCGCCGCGATCGCGCTGACGATGGCGGCGGCATCGAGCCAGGGGCGCTGGAACTGCCGGATGCCCATCAGGGCATTGGCGGTGAAGGAGGGGATCACCCTGCCGCCGAATACCGCGGTGAGCATGACGATCAGGTAGAGGGCGGCGCGCAGCGGAGCGTCGGGCGACCACGGGATCCAGCCGCCGGCGGCCAGCGCGAAAGCGATGTCCATGGCGCCGAGCACCGCGAGGATCACCACCACGAAGAGATTGCGCCGGTTGCCGGCGGCGAGCAGCACCCGCAGGATCGCGGCGGCCGCCAGCACGATGAGGGCCAGCTCGATCGCCACCCCGGCGACGATCAGCCCGGCATGGAAGAAGATGCGCGCTCCGAGCCACAGCGCGACGAGGGTGACCAGGCGATTGCCGCTGGGGGTGTCGATACCGGTCCAGGCGCGCGCCGCGGTGAGCAGGAAGCCGATCACGACCGCCAGCGCGAAACCGTAGACCATCTCGTGGGTGTGCCACCACTGGGTCGCGAAGCCCACCCGCATCGGCACCACGCCGGCCCAGACGAGCAGCCACAGCGGGATGCTCAGCGCGGCATAGGTGGCGGCGACGAAATAGAACGGCCGGAAGCCGAGATTGAACAGCGCGAACACGCCCGTGCCGCCAGACAGCGGCTCCGGCTGGCTCGCTCCGGGACGAGCGATCGAACGAATGGCCATGGCGAGAGCCTATCGCGACGCCGGCCGGCCAGCCTTGATCCCCGTCATGGGACAGGGGATGCGGAGCACGCGGATACGAGTGGCGGGCCCCGGACGGGTCGTCGGTCCCGGAAACGGGTACGCTTGGGCGGCAAGGAGGCGTCGACCCATCATGGCCACCAAACGGCACGCGCAGTTCAACTTCTGGTATTCGCTCGGCGCGATCCTGATGCTGATGCTGTTCCAGTCGCTCTGGACCAGCTATCGCACCATCGAGACCTTGCCCTACAGCGCTCTGCTCGAGCAGCTCGATGGCGGCAATGTCGAGGAGGTCTGGGTTTCGGAGAACCAGGTTCGCGGCCGCCTGGTCGAGCCGCTGCCGAGCGGCCGGCGCGAATTCGTGACCGTGCGCGTGGACCCCGAGCTCGCCGAGGCCTTCGCGAAGCACAAGGTCACCTTCACCGGCACCGTCGAGAACAACCTGCTGGGCGACATCCTCGGCTGGGTGCTGCCGATGGCGCTGCTGATCGGCTTCTGGTACTGGATGATCCGCCGGATGCAGGAGCGCGGCGGCATCGGCGGCGGCCTCCTGTCGGTGGGAAAAAGCAAGGCCAAGGTCTACGTCGAGACCGACGTCAAGGTCGGCTTCGACGATGTCGCCGGCGTCGACGAGGCGAAGGCCGAGCTGCAGGAGATCGTCGGCTTCCTCAAGTCGCCCGAGGAGTATGGGCGGCTCGGCGCCCGCCTGCCCAAGGGCATCCTGCTGGTCGGGCCGCCGGGCACCGGCAAGACCCTGCTCGCCAGGGCGGTCGCGGGCGAGGCCGGGGTGCCGTTCTTCTCGATCAACGGCTCCGAGTTCGTCGAGATGTTCGTCGGGGTGGGCGCCGCCCGGGTGCGCGACCTCTTTGCCGAAGCCGCCAAGCAGTCGCCGGCGATCATCTTCATCGACGAGATCGACGCCCTCGGCCGGGCCCGGGGTGCCTTCGGCAACATGGGCGGGCACGACGAGAAGGAGCAGACGCTCAACCAGCTGCTCGCCGAGCTCGACGGCTTCGATCCGCGCGGCGGGCTGGTGCTGCTCGCGGCCACCAACCGGCCCGAGGTGCTCGATCCGGCGCTGCTGCGCGCGGGTCGCTTCGACCGGCAGGTCCTGGTCGATCGCCCCGACCGGGTCGGCAGGGTGCAGATCCTGAAGGTGCACATCCGCCGGATCAGCATCGATCCGGCGCTCGACCTGCAGACCGTCGCCGCGCTCACCCCCGGCTTCACCGGCGCCGATCTCGCCAACCTCGTCAACGAGGCGGCGATCGTCGCCACCCGCAGCGGCCACGATCAGGTGGGGCTCGAGGATTTCACCGAGGCGATCGAGCGCATCGTCGCCGGGCTCGAGAAGCGCAACCGCGTCATGAATCCGCTCGAGCGCAAGGTCGTCGCCTACCACGAGATGGGCCATGCGATCGTCGCGCTCTCGCTGCCCGGCCAGGACCCGGTGCAGAAGGTCTCTGTGATTCCCCGCGGCATCGGCGCGCTCGGGTTCACCATGCAGCGGCCGACCGGCGATCGCTACCTGATGACCCGCAGCGAGCTCGAGAACCGGATGAGCGTCCTGCTGGGCGGACGTGCCGCCGAAGTGCTCGTCTTCGGCGAGATCTCGACCGGCGCGGCCGACGACCTCGACCGGGTGAGCGAGATCGCCCGCAGCATCGTCACCCGCTACGGCATGAGCGACGAGCTCGGCCTGGTCGTCTATGAGCCGCAGCGCCAGTCCCTGCTGCCGGTGCAGCAGGTGATGCCGTCGCCTCGCAACCATGCCGAGCAGACGGCCCGCGAGATCGACGAGGCGGTCCGCGGCTTCGTGGCCCGCGCCTTCGATGTGGCCACCGCCATCCTCGTCGAGAATCGCGCCGGCCTCGAGCGCAGCGCCCAGGCGCTGCTCGAGCGCGAGACCCTCGGCGAGGCGGAGATCCACGAGCTGGTCGGCCTGCCGATGCGCCCCCGCGACGACGGGCCGGCATAGCCGATCACCCCCCGCGCAGCACCTCCGCGAAGCGCCGGATGCTGCCCTGGACGTGCGCCTGCGCCGCCGGCGACCAGCGTCCCATGTCGAAGAAGCCGTGGATCATGCCGTCGCAGCGGATCACCTCGGCCTTCACACCGGCCGCCTGCAGCGCGCGGCCGTAGGCCTCGCCCTCGTCGCGCAACGGATCGAACTCGGCGGTGACGATCACCGCCGGCGGCAGGCCCGCGAGGCTCGCCGCCTGCAGGGGCGCGATGCGCGGATCCGTCACGTCCTGCCGGTCGCCGGCGTAGTGGGCGTAGAACCACTTCATGGTCTCGAGCTCGAGGAAATAGCCCTTGGCGTTCTCCTCGAGGGAGGCGTGGCCGGCGCCGAGATGGTCGACGGCCGGGTAGATCAGGAATTGGGCGGCGAGCGCATGCGGCGTGCCGCGCAACTGCTGCGAGACCACGGCGGAAAAGTTGCCGCCGGCGCTGTCGCCGGCCACGCCGACCGTATCGGTGCCGCCGAGCTCACGGGCGCGGGATGCGACCCAGCGGGTGCCCGTGACGGCGTCCTCGATACCGGCGGGGAAGGGGTGTTCCGGCGCCAGCCGGTAGTCGAGCGAGACCACCACCGCCTGGGCGCCGCGGCAGAGGTCGCGGCACATGTTGTCATGGGTGTCGAGGTTGCCGATGACGTAGCCGCCGCCATGCAGGTAGGAGACCGTCGGGAACGGACCGGCGCCTTCGGGGCGATAGATGCGCGCCTTCATCGGGCCGGTGGCGCCGTCGACGGTGGTGTCCTCGATGCTGCCCACCGGCACGATCTCCTCGGGCTTGCGGGTGCCGATGGTCAGCGCAAGGTAGCCGGCCCGGCCCTCCTCGGGCGTACCGAGATAGGTGGGCTTGCGGCCGGCATCGGCCAGCATCTTGAGAACGCCGGCGAGATGGGGGTCGAGCGGCATGGGGCGAGGCCTCCTGATCGTCTGCGGGCAAAGCCCCGACAGTACACGAGTGGGGCGGCGCCCGGGGGCGGGCCTGCGGTGCCTGCCTGCCGCGGCCGATCGCTGCGGATCCGGCGGGCTGATCCAGCGCATTGCACCGGGTCCGCGATTGGGCTATACCGAACCACGCCGATCCATTTCCGCCTGCTGCCTGTGGCGGCAGGTCGTCCCGGAGACCGTCATGACCGATCTGTCCCATCCGCCGTTGCCCACCGTCGACGCGACCGAGGTGCCCGACAACCACGGCGCGAACCTCTATCGCGCCGATCCGGGCTACGGTCCGCTGCTCGATCTGTACCTGCCGCCCGAGCTGCGCGCCCACCTCGAGCCGCATCTCGATGCGCTCGGAGCGCTTGCCGGAGGCGAGCTCGATGCGCTTGCGGGAACCGCTGACCACAATCCGCCGACGCTGTCGGTGCGCGCCCGCAACGGCCGCGATCTCGACACCATCCACAAGCATCCGGCCTACGTGGCCATGGAGCGGATGGCCTTCGGCGACTACGGTCTCGCCCGCATGTCGCACCGCGGCGGCGTGCTCGGCTGGCCCGAGCCGATGCCGGCCGCCGCCAAGTACGCGCTTACCTATCTCTTCGTGCAGGCCGAGTTTGGCCTGTGCTGCCCGGTGAGCATGACCGATTCGTTGACGCGCACCCTGCGCAAGTTCGGCTCGCCCGAGCTCATCGAGCGCTTCCTGCCGATGCTCACCGCCGAGGACTTCGATGCCCAGGCGCAGGGCGCGATGTTCATGACCGAGCAGGGCGCCGGCTCGGACGTCTCGGCCACCGCCACCCGGGCGAACCGCGATGCCGACGGCACCTGGCGGCTGTATGGCGACAAATGGTTCTGCTCGAACCCCGATGCCGATTTCGCGATGGTGCTCGCCCGTCCCGACGATGCGCCGGCCGGCCATGCCGGGGTGACGCTCTTCCTGCTGCCGCGCCGCCTGCCCGACGGCTCGCGCAACGCCTACCGGATCCTGCGCCTGAAGGACAAGCTCGGCACGAAGTCCATGGCGAGCGGCGAGATCCGCCTCGAGGGCGCGGTCGCGCACATCATCGGCGAGGTCGGCAACGGCTTCCGGCAGATGGCCGACATGGTCAACAACTCGCGCCTGTCCAACGGGGTGCGCGCCGCCGGCCTGATGCGCCGGGCGCTGACCGAGGCCCTGTTCATCTCGCGCGAGCGCCGCGCCTTCGGCCGTACCCTGATCGAGATGCCGCTGATGCAGCGCCAGCTCGCCAAGCAGATGGTCTGGGCCGAGCAGGCGCGCACCATGGTGTTCCAGACCGCCGAGGCGCTCGCCGCGGCCGATGCGGGCGATGCCGCTGCCCGGCCGCTGGCGCGCATCATGACCCCGCTGATCAAGTACCGCGCCTGCCGCGATGCCCGCAAGGTGACCGGCGACGCGATGGAGGTGCGTGGCGGCTGCGGCTACATCGAGGAATGGAGCGATCCGCGCCTGGTGCGCGATGCCCACCTCGGTTCGATCTGGGAGGGCACCAGCAACATCGTCGCGCTCGACGTCATCCGGGCGATGCGCCGCGAAGGTTCGGCCGATGCGCTCGAGGCGCATGTCGCGGCCAGCCTTGCCGGAGCGAAGATGGCCGATGCGGTGCGGGACCGCTTCGAGGAGGCGAGTGCCCGTGCCTTCGCTTTCGCGCGCCGCGCGGCCGGAGACCGCGAGGGCGGCGATCTCATCGCTCGCCAGGCGGCCGCAGGTCTCTATCACATCACCACGGCGGCGGCGATGGCCCGCGAGGCGACCCGGCTCGGCGATCCACGTCGCCTGCTGCTCGGCCAGTTCGTGCTCGCCCACCGTCTGCTGCCGCGCGATCCGCTCGCCGACGAGCGCTCGCAGGCACGCTGGCTGCCGATGCTGCTCACCGAGCAGCCGCTGGGGCTGCCCTTCGAGGACGTGTCGATCTTCTAGCGAGCCTGTACCGGCGGCGCACGGTCGAGCCGGGCGACAGCGAACCTGGAGGCGGTTCGCTTCATGCCGGCGACAGCGCGTCGATCGGGGCGAACAGGACCGCCAACCCTAGTACGACCAGCAGGGCCCGCCGCCAGGCGGGTCCTGGGGCGATGGCCCCGAAGGACACCGCGGCCAGCGCCACGCCGACCTTCGCCATGGCGGCGAGCGCCAGCCCGGGATGGTCGACCATCTCGATCAGCGCCGGGTTGGCGACCATGCCCAGCGGAATCAGGTACAGGCCGACTCCCAGAACCATCGCGAAGGCGGCGACCTTCAGCCAGTTCTCGCCGACCATGCCAGCGGCGATGAATACCGCACCGCATACGGGTGGGGTGATCGTCGAGAGCAGGGCATACCAGAACACGAACAGGTGGGCGAGCAGGGGCGAGAGCCCGAGCTCGATCAGGGCTGGCCCGGCCACCGAGACGCAGATCACGTAGGCGGCGGTCGTCGGCACCTCCATGCCGAGGATCAGGCAGGCGATCGCGGTCAGCGCCAGCGCCGGCCAGATGTGCTGACCCGCGCCCGAAAGGATGAGGGAGGTCACCTTGACGCCGAGGCCGGTGATCGAGAGCACGCCCACCACGAGCGACGCGCACAGGATGATCGCAGCGATCATGGAAACCTGGCGGCCCGCGCTCACCGTCAGGTCCGCGGCGCGTTGCCCGAGCCGGCGCAGGTCGGGGCGCAGGCCGGTGTCGAGGGGCAGCAGGGCGGCTGCGCCGAAGATCGCGAGGCATGCGGCGTACTGGGGAGTGTAGCCGGCACCGAACATGCCCCACATCAGCAGCGAGAACGGCACCAGGAAGAACCCCGATGTGATCGCCACGATGCGCCAGGGCGGCCGCTGGTCGGCGGGCAGTCCGCGCAGCACGAAGCGGCGCGAGAAGGCGTCGATGCCGACCCAGACGGCGAAGAAGTACAACAGGGCCGGCAGGAGCGCTGCGGCCATGATCGACGTGTAGGGCACGCCGATCAGCTCCACCATGACGAAGGCGCCAGCTCCCATGAGCGGCGGCATGATCTGGCCGCCCGAGGATGCGACTGCCTCGGTCGCCCCGGCCAGTGCACGGGGATAGCCGAGCCGGGTCATGGCGGGCAGGGTGACAGCGCCGGTCGAGGCGACATTGGCGGAGGCCGAGCCGGAGATCGAGCCGAAGAGGGCCGAGGACACCACCGCGACCTTGGCCGCGCCGCCACGCAGGCGCCCGGCCGCAGCCGCGGCGATGTTCATGAAGCCCTGGCCGGCCTCGCCGGCGTTGAGCACCGCGCCGAAGATCACGAACACCGCGACGATGTTCACCGAGACGGCGGTGAGCGAACCCCACAGGCCGCCTTCGGCGATCGTCAGGGTGCCGAGGTAGCTCGACAGCGGTGTGCCGGGATGGCCGAACTCGCCGGGAATGTGATGGCCCCAGAGGCCGTAGGCCAGCGCCGCAGCGGCCACCAGCGGCAGGGGCCAGCCAATGGCGCGGCGGGCCATCTCCAGGGTGATCAGCAACAGCATGATCGCGCAGCCGATCTGGAAGTTTCCCTCGAGGAAACCGTACTGGTCACCCAGGGCTTCCTGCTGCCAGGCGAGGCCGACGAGGATCGCGATGCCGGCGCTCGCCAGGATGATCCCGGTCACCCGCTCGAAGCGGTTGCGGGCGATCAGCACGAGGGTCCAGGGCAGGGCCAGCGCCATGTGCAGCGGGCGCGCCACCAGGTTCGGCACCAGGCCGACGAAGACCAGCCCGATATGGAAGGCGATCGTCAGTGCGCCGAGCAGGATCCAGAACCATCCCGGTGATGCGCTGCTGCTCTCGCTGTCGTTTGCGGAATCGCTCATCCGTGCCTGTCGAGGCGCCGGCGGGCCCGGTGGGGCTGCGCCGGGGCGGCCCTACTTGTGGGCTTCGGCGAGCGTGACGCCGCGTTCGGTGTAGTAGCGGATCGCGCCGGGGTGCAGCCTGGTGCCGATGTTGGCGAGCAGGCCGAAGTCGACACCCTTCCACCAGGCCGCCGTCGCGCTCATCCCGTCCTTCTGCTCCCAGAAGGTCCGGGTCATCAGGTAGGCGGTGTCGTCGTCCATGGCCGTCGTCGTATAGGCCACCACCGGCAGCGAGGTCGTGACCACGTCCGTCGCCTGGCCCGTGTAGGTATTCGCCGGGATCACGATGCGGGCGCGCTTCGTCTGCGCGACCTGATCGTCGGTGAGCGACAGCAGGCTGACGCCGGTTCCGGCGGCCGCTTCCATCACGTTGGGCGCGGGAAAGGATCCGGCGGTGACGAAACCGTCGATCTGGCCGTTCTTGAGCGCGGCCACCGCGTTGGAGAGCTCCACGTCGGCCAGCTCGACCTTGTCCTTGACGCCGAACATCTCGAGATACTTCTTGCCTTCATCGGCACCGAACGAGCCCTTCCCGATCAGCATCTTCCTGCCCGCGAGCCCGGCGAAATCCTTGATGCCGGAGTCGGCGCGCACCACGAAGTGCATGGTGAGCGAGGGGATCGGGAACAGCGCCCGGATCTCGGCGAACTTCGGGTTGGCCTTTTCCTTGAACGGGCCGCTGCCGGCCAGCGCGCTGGCGACCAGGGCCGGCGGCGACGTGAACACGTAGTTGCCGTGGCGCGCCGCTGCTTCCATGACGTTCTGCACCGAGCCCTGGCTCTCCTCGACGGTGACGATCGCCGCGCCCTTCGTGCCGGCCTTGACCGCCTCGGCGATCTGCACCCCCATCTGGTAGTAGGAGGACGAGGTCTTGGCCGACTTGTAGGTGATGCGGGTCTCCGCGTGCGCGGCCCCCAGCGGCAGGGCGAGCGCGATGGCGATCGCGGCGAGCTGATGCGGCTTCATGGGTGTTCCTCCCGGTTCGTGGTTGAGGCGACCGGGTTCTTCGCCCGGTCGGCCTGGTTCAGCGGGCGAACGCGTCGGAAAAGCGTTCGCGAAGCAGGTTCTTCTGGACCTTGCCCATGGTGTTGCGGGGCAGCTCGTCGACGACGTAGTAGCGCCGCGGCTGCTTGAAGCGGGCGATGCCGTCGCGAACCGATGCGGCGATCGCTTCGGCGTCGAGCGAAGCGCCGGCGCGCGGCACCAGCACCGCCACCACGCCCTCGCCGAGATCGGGATGCGGGGCGCCGATGACGGCGCTCTCGAGCACTCCGGGCTGCTCGTCGAGCAGCAGCTCGACTTCCTTCGGATAGATGTTGAAGCCGCCCGAGATGACGAGATCCTTGCCGCGGCCGACGATCCGGACGTAACCGTCCTCTTCGATGCAGCCGAGGTCTCCGGTGATGAAGTAGCCGTCGGGACGGAAGGCTTCGGCCGTCTTCTCGGGCATGCGCCAGTAGCCCTGGCAGACGTTCGGTCCGGTGAGCTCGATCATGCCGATCTCGCCCCGCGGCAGCGCCGCGCCGGTCTCGGGGTCGACCACCCGCAGCGAGACGCCCGGCAGGGGCGGTCCGACCGTGCCCGCCCGGCGCTCGCCCTCGTACGGGTTCGAGGTGTTCATGTTGGTCTCGGTCATGCCGTAGCGCTCGAGGATGCGATGGCCGGTGCGCGCCTCGAACTCGACATGGGTCTCCGCGAGCAGCGGCGCGCTGCCCGAGACGAACAGCCGGAAGTGGCCGACCAGCTCGGGGCGCAAGCGCGGGTCGTCGAGCAGCCGGGTGTAGAAGGTGGGCACGCCCATCATCGTGGTCGCCTTCGGCAGCCAGCGCAGCATCGCCTCCAGGTCGAATCCCGGCAGCAGGATCATGCTGCCTCCCGCGAGGAGGCTGATGTTGGTGGCGACGAACAGGCCGTGGGTATGGAAGATGGGCAGCGCGTGCAGCAGCACGTCGTCGGCGCCGAAGCGCCATGCGTCGACCAGCACCTCGGTGTTCGAGAGCAGGTTGGCGTGCGTGAGCATCGCCCCCTTCGAGCGCCCGGTGGTGCCCGACGTGTAGAGCAGCGCGGCAAGATCGTCTGCGTCGCGGGCCACGGTTTCGAAGCGCGCCGGCTGGTCGGCGGCGAGCGCCGCGAGGCTGCCTTCGCCGGCGGCGTCGAGCGTCTGCAGGATCGCGCCGTGCTCCTCGGCGATCGGGCCGAGGCGTTCGACGGCGGCAGGGTCGCAGACCAGCACCCGGGCTTGCGCGTCGCCGACGAAATAGTCGACCTCCGCCGCGGTGTAGGCGGTATTGAGCGGCAGCAGGACCGCGCCCGACTGCACGCATGCGCCGTAGAGCGCGAGCGCGCGTGCCGATTTCGGTGTCTGTACCACCACCCGGTCGCCGGGCTCGACGCCGAGCGCCACCAGGGCGCCCGCGAGACGGGCGATCTCGGCGACGAAGGCGTGATAGGCGAGGGTCGAGCCGTCGGGCAGGATCAGGAAGTCGCGGTCGTTCTGCGCATGCGGCGCGAACAGTGCGTCGTACAGGACATTAGCCATTGTTCGTCACTCCCCGGCGCAGCACGTTGCGCGACGGCTTCGGCAGCAGGCTGCGCACCGCGCGCGATGCGGTGACCCGGCGCTGGTGCGCGTAGCTCTCGTGGTTCTCCTCGACCTTCTTCAGGTCGTAGCGGTAGTTGACCATGACGCTGGCCGATTCGCGCAGGCCCTTGGCCGAGGTGTCGGCCCCGAAATGGATCGCCTCGAGACTGGCGCCGTTGCCGAGATGGAAGCGCGCAACGGGGTCGACCGGCTGGCCGTCGTCGCGCTTGGCCTCGAGCAGGTACGCGGCCGCGAGCATCTGCATCACGTCCTCGGCGGCCATCCCGCCCTCGTTCTCGCCCGGCGGCGGTGCGCCGGCCGCGTAGGCCGCCGCGATCCGCAGGGCGTCGCCGAGCTCGGAATCGTCCTCGATCGCGGGATGGCCGGCGATCCAGCGCATCAGCCCGGGTACCGGCGACAGCGTCACGAAATTGCGCAACTGCGGCAGGGACTCGGCCAGGTCGCTGGCCACCTGCTTGATCAGGAAATTGCCGAAGGACACACCGCGCAGGCCGCTCTGGCAGTTCGAGATCGAATAGAAGACCGCGGTATTGGCCTCCGACTCGGCGATCGGCTCGCGGTTCTCGGCAAGCACGTCCTGGATGCTGCCGGGTATCTCGCCGGTCAGCGCGACCTCGACGAAGATGAGGGGATCGGACGGCATGGCCGGATGGAAGAAGGCGAAGCAGCGCCGGTCCGCCGGTTGCATCCGGCGTCGCAGGTCGTCCCAGTCGTTGATCGCATGGACCGCCTCGTAGTCGATGATCTTCTCCAGCAGGCGGGCCGGCGCATCCCAGTCGATCGGGCGCAGCTCGAGGAAGCCGCGATTGAACCAGGAGGCGAAGAGATGCTGGAAGTCGCGATCGGTGCGCTCGAGCTGCGGCTCGGCGGCGAGCAGCGGCAGCAGCTCCTCACGCATCTTCACGAGGCGCGCGGTGGCGCCGGAGACCCGGTTGAGCCGGCGCAGCAACTCCTGGCGCCTCGGTTCGGCGATGCCGAGCAGCCGGGCGTAGTTGTGGACGCTGCGATCCTGGGCATACTCCTGGGCGATGCCGGCGATCGCGCCAGGGTCGATGTCGAAGCTCTCGTTGAGCATCTTGAAGAAGTCCCGACGACCGGCCGCATCGAGCGCCTCGTAGCGGGTCAGGATGGCGCTGGCGATCAGGTGGCCCGAGACTTCCCCGCGCTCCGACAGGAGCGATTCGCACAGGTCGAGGAACGAGCGCTCCTCGCGCGGCCGCGCGATCGCCACCCCGCGCTCGAAGATCGAGCTTAGGAAATCCTGCAGCGAACTGACCGGCTTCATGAGGTCTCCTGGGAATCGGGTCCGACGGCATGCCGATCTTACCCGCTTGAGGTAGGCGGAGCGCCATTTGTCCGAGATAGCCGCGCGCATGACGGCATCCGGGACGATCCGCAGGGCCGGCGCCCGTCGGCACGTGCTTCAATCCGGTCCCTTACGGGGGCTATCGACGGGACAGTCAGGTGACCAACCAGGGCCGGTTCTCATGGGCCGATCTGCTCGGCTTCCAGCAGCGCAAGTTTCGCGAGATCGAGATCGTGCGGCGGGTCCACGACATGCCCCCGGAGGATGTCGTCGAGGAATGTCGCCGGGCCGGTCTCGTCGTTGGCGACCAGCCGCTCGACGTCCTGCGCGAGACTCTCATCGACGCCCTCTGCGCCCGTCTGCGCTAGCGGAGCATCGCACCGGCCGCGCCGCTGGCGCGGCCAGGGCGCCGCACGGCGCCCGCGCTTTGATGCAGAATGCCTGCAGGGTCCATGACCGGATGCGGGATCGATCCCGCGTCCAACCCCCTATATGGATCCGCTCGACAAGGAGACGCCCCATGTTTCGCAACGACGTGCTTGCCGGCAAGCGGATCCTGGTGACCGGCGGCGGTACCGGGCTGGGCCGCGCCATGGCCGAGAGATTCCTGCAGCTCGGGGCCGACATCGTCATCTGCGGCCGCCGCAAGGGCGTGCTCGACGAGACCGCGGCGGAGATGATGAAGGCCCATGGCGGGCGGGTCGACACCTTCGGCGTCGATATCCGCGATGCCGCCGCGATCGACGCGATGGTCGACGACATCTTCGCCGGCGGCCCGCCGCTGACCGGGCTCGTCAACAACGCGGCGGGCAACTTCATCAGCCCGACCGAGGCGCTCAGCCCGCGCGCCTTCGATGCCATCGCCAACATCGTCTTCCACGGCAGCTTCTACGTCACCAACGCGGTCGGCAAGCGCTGGATCGCGGCGGCGAAGGCGGCCGGCGGCTGGAAACCCGGCGATCCGATGAAGTCGGTCATCTCCGTCATCGTCACCTGGGTCGAGAACGGCGGGCCCTTCGTCGTTCCGTCGGCGATGAGCAAGGCCGGCGTCGCCACCATGACCCGCTCGCTCGCGCTCGAATGGGCGCGCTACGGTGTGCGCCTCAACGCGATCGGGCCCGGCGAGATCCCCACCGAGGGCATGAGCAAGCGGCTCAACCCCGGCGAAGCGCCGGGGTCGCGCTCGGCGCGCATCAATCCCCAGGGGCGCTGCGGCGAGATGAGCGAGCTGCAGAACCTCGCCACCTTCCTGATGGCCGACGGTTGCGACTGGCTGAGCGGCCAGCTGCTGCACATGGATGGCGCGAGCTATCTGGGCACCGGCGGCAATTTCTATGCGTTGCGCGAATGGACCGACGAGCAGTGGGCCGAGGCGCGCGCCAGCATCGAGGCGCAGAACGCCAAGGACCGGTCCCAGCGCACCAATTGAACCAGGATCAGATGAAAGCCCCCACCGTCTACACCTTCGAGGATCTCACGCCCGTCGTCGACCCGACGGCCTGGGTCCACCCGAGCGCCGTGCTGATCGGCGACGTCATCATCGGGCCGCGCTGCTATATCGGGGCGGGCGCCGTCCTGCGCGGCGACTTCGGCCGGATCGTGATGGAGGAAGAGGCCAACCTGCAGGACAATTGCGTGGTCCACAGCCTGTGGGACTTCGACTGCGTGATGGCCTCGCGCAGCCACATCGGCCATGGCGCGGTGATCCATGCCGCCCATGTCGGGCGCGATGCGCTCGTCGGGATGAACGCGGTCGTGATGGACCGCGCCCATGTCGGCGAGCAGGCGATCGTCGCCGCCATGAGCTTCGTGAAGATCGGCGGCGAAGTGCCGCCGCGTACCCTCGTGTCGGGCGTGCCGGCGCGGGTGGTGCGGGAGCTGACACCCGCCCAGATCGCCGGCAAGGGCGAAGGAACCCAGCGCTACGTCGAGCTGGCCCAGCGCTGCCACACCGGTGTGCGGGCGGTTCCGGCGCTCACCGCACCGGAACCGGACCGTCCGCGCACGAAGTGGGTCTGACCCCATTCATACGGGTTCGGATCCGGGTGCAGGAGTCGAGCCGGGAATTCGCGAAGCACCGCTCCGCGCCGGCGAGACCGGCCGCGCCTGCCAGCGCGGCCGT
>JAMLIN010000043.1 GCA_023954135.1 Burkholderiaceae bacterium
ATAGACCGTCGGGAACTGCGCGCCGAGCTCGAAGGGGATGTC
This sequence comes from Burkholderiaceae bacterium, assembly GCA_023954135.1. GTDB lineage: Bacteria > Pseudomonadota > Gammaproteobacteria > Burkholderiales > Burkholderiaceae_E > JAMLIN01. The sequence continues at coordinate 43 of JAMLIN010000043.1, forward strand.
GTCTGGCAGATGGAACACCGTCTGCTCGGGCACGACGGCTTCCTGCGCATAGCCGCCCGACTGCACGCCGGCGATGACGCGATTCCCCACGCGAAACCGGGTGACGCCGGCATCGACCTCGGTGACGACACCCGCGATCTCGGTGCCCGGCGTCAGCGGCAACGGCGCGCGGTTCTGGTGCCGTCCCGCCATGACGAGCAGGCTGGCGAAGCTGGCGGCGCAGGCGCGGACCGCGATGCGGACCGTACCGGGGCGCACCGGCGGCGACGGGATGTCCTCGATCTGTGCGACTTCGGGGCCGCCGTACTGCCGGCAGACGATCGCCTTCACGGTTCGGCCCGGATAGACTCCGAAAAGCTCGCCAGCACGTGCCCGTCGGCATCGAGCCATTCGATGCCCCCGTCCGTGCCGCGCCAGCTCGACACCTGGTCGAACACCTGCAGGAAGCGGTGCTCGAGCGCCATGGTCGGTTCCGCGCAGGCCATCATGGTGCTCACCGCCTTGCCGAGGCGCAGCGTCGAGCCGTCGAGCTCGTAGGAGGCCCCGATGCCGTTGCAGCCACCCCTGCCGGCCAGGCGCCCGTCGCGCAGCTCGACGTAGGGCACGTTCGGCAGCGGCGTATTCGGCGCAAGCGCTTCGCCCTGCAGGGCGACGAGGCTCCAGCGCCGGCCCTCGAGCACGGGCTCCGCGGCCGGCCCTGCCGGCGCCACCAGCGTGGTGCAGGCCGACAGCACGAGAAGGGAAAAGGCCGTCACGGCGGCTCGAGAAACGGCAAGGGTCATGAAATCGGATCCGTATCGCATCGGAAGTTCCCGAATGAAGAGGCGGCCACCAGCTTCTCATGAATGCGCCGAATGCCGAAACGCCGGGACCGATGAATACGTCCGACCATGATGGTGGGCGGGATTGTTCGGATTTTCTGGATTATCCATCCTGTCCCGGCCGGTTTATCCGGCAGGCCGACGGCCCTACGCTGCAGTCTTCACCAAGCGCAAAGGAGCCCCTCATGGCAACGCACAAGCATTCCGTCACCGGCAAGACCGTGCTCATCGCCGGCGGCGCCAAGAATCTCGGCGGGCTCATCGCCCGGGACCTGGCCGGATGCGGCGCCGGCGCGGTCGCCATCCACTACAACAGCGCCGCATCGAAGGCCGATGCCGACGCCACCGTCGCCGCCGTCGAGGCCGCCGGAGCGAAGGCCGTCGCCCTGCAGGCCGACCTGAGCAGCGCCGGCGCCATGGAAAGACTGTTCGCCGATGCCGTCGCCGCCGTCGGAGCGCCCGACATCGCGATCAACACCGTGGGCAAGGTGCTCAAGAAGCCGATCCTGGAAATCTCCGAGGCCGAGTACGACGAGATGGCGGCCGTCAACAGCAAGTCCGCCTTCTTCTTCCTCAAGGAAGCGGGCCGGCACGTCAGGGACGACGGCAAGATCGTCACGCTGGTGACCTCGCTGCTCGGCGCCTTCACGCCCTTCTACGCTTCATACGCGGGGACCAAGGCGCCGGTCGAGCATTTCACCCGCGCTGCCGCCCGCGAGTTCGGGCCGCGCGGCATCTCGGTGACCGCTATCGGCCCGGGCCCGATGGACACGCCCTTCTTCTACGGGCAGGAAGGGGAAGACGCGGTGGCCTACCACCGGACCGCGGCCGCGCTGTCCTCACGCTCGCCCTCGGGCCTGACCCACATCGAGGATGTAGTACCTTTCGTCCGTCACCTGGTCAGCGACGGCTGGTGGATCACCGGCCAGACGATTCTGATCAACGGCGGCTACACCACGAAGTGAACCCCGTGGATTCCCAACGCAGGCAAGCGAGGCCGACATGCGCACCCTGATACTGATAGCCGCCGGGCTGATCCTCGCCCTGCTCTCGCTACGCACCGCCCCGGCCGCATACCGCGGCTGGGCGGCCGTGTCGTTCACCGTGGTGTGGCTGGGCGTCTGCGCCTGGAACCTGTCGACAGGGCTGTCGCATGGCTACACCCTGGCCGAGGAACTGCCGATCCACGCGGTTCTCTTCGGCTTTCCGGTAGCGCTGGCCTGGGTGCTGCACCGGCGGCGCAAGGCTTGAGAACGCCGCCGCGATGGACATGCTCGACCAGTATCGGGTGTTCATCCGCGTCGCCGAGATGGGCAGCTTCGTGCAGGCTGCCCATTCCCTGGAGCTGCCGCGGGCTTCGGTCTCGGCGGCCGTCCAGCACCTCGAGTCCCGGCTGGGCGTCAGGCTGCTCCATCGAACCACGCGACAGGTCCGGATCACCGCCGAGGGCGAGCAGCTGCTCGCGCGCCTGCGCCCGCTGCTGGCCGGAATGGAGGATCTCGACCAGCTGTTCCAGCCAGGGCCGCGGCAAGTCGCCGGATGCCTCGTCGTCGATGTGCCGAGCCGCATCGCCCGCCGCCTGATCGCACCGGCCCTGCCCGGCCTGCTGCGCCGCCATCCCCGGCTGCGGCTCGTGCTGCGCTCGACCGATCGCGCGATCGATCCGGTGCGCGAAGGCGTGGACTGCGTGGTACGCGTGGGCCAGCCGGAGGACAGCAGCCTGATGCGCCGGCCGCTCGGCCAGCTCACCATGGTCAATTGCGCCAGTCCGTCCTACCTGCGCGAGCATGGTGAGCCGCGGCACGCCACGGCGCTCGTCGATGGCCACTGGGCGGTGGGTTACGCGTCGCCGACCACCGGACGGGAGCTGACGTGGGAGTACCTGGCCGAGGATGGAAGTACGCACCGGATCGACGTTCCGAGCCGAGTCGTGGTGAACAATGTCGAGAGCTACATCGCCTGCTGCCAGGCGGGTATCGGCCTGGTCCAGGTCCCGCGGTTCGACGTCCAGCACCTGCTCGACTCCGGCAGGCTGATCGAGGTCATGCCGGCCTGTCCGCCGCCGGCGATGCCGCTGGCGCTGCTTCATCCGCCGGGCCAGCGCTCGCGGCGGCTGGCCGCCTTCCAGGAATGGTTCACCGCACTGCTGCAGCCCCATCTCGCATCCTGAAACGGACGGGTTCTCCATGTCCGCCTCCCGTTTTACGGACCGCCGGCGCAACGTCAGTGCTTTAATGACATCCTGTCATACCGATCGGAAGGCGGAGCCGACAATGCGCGCGACACTCGAGAACCGGCGCCTCGTGTGGGCCCACTGGGGCGCCTACGAAGCGATCGCCGACAGCCCGACCGCCCCCGCCGCCAGCCTGCGAGGCCTGCCTGAGGACCCCGATCCATCGCCGATCGGACTGGAGATGCTCGGTGCGCTGCGCTCGGCCACCCGGGTCCGGCGACCGGCGGTACGCGCCGGCTGGCTCGCCGCCCACCGTCGCGGCGAGATCGACGGGCGTGGCGCCGGCCGCGGTCGCGAGCCCTTCGTCGAGGTGTCGTGGGACACCGCGCTCGACCTCGTCGCGGCCGAGCTCGAGCGGGTACGCAGCCGGCATGGCAACGCCTCGATCTTCGGCGGCTCCTACGGCTGGTCCAGCGCAGGGCGATTCCACCATGCGCAGAGCCAGGTCCACCGCTTCCTGAACGCCATCGGCGGCTACGTCCGCCACACCGACAGCTACAGCCTCGGCGCCGCCCGGGTGCTGATGCCGCACATCGTCGCCTCGATCGACGAGCTGATGGCGATCCATCATGGCTGGGACGTGCTGGCCGAACATACGAAGCTCTTCGTCTCCTTCGGCGGCGTTCCCGCGAAGAACGCCCAGATCTCCGCCGGCGGCACCGCGAAGCATCGCGCCCGGGCAGGCCTCGCGAACATGGCCACCAACGGCTGCCGCTTCGTCAACTTCAGCCCGGTCGCGAGCGACCTCGAGATCGCCGGCCCGGCCGGCGAGCGGGCGCTCGAATGGATTCCCATCCGGCCCGGCAGCGACACGGCGGTGATGCTGGCGCTCGCCTGCGAGACCATCCTCGCCAATCGCCACGACGAGGAATTCCTGCACAGCCACTGCGCCGGCTTCTGGCGCTGGCGCGACTACCTGCTGGGGCGCACCGACGGCGTCATCAAGGACGCCCGTTGGGCGGCGGCGATCTCCGGCGTGTCGGCCACGCGCCTGTGCACGCTCGCCGCCGAGATGGCCGAGGTTCGTACGCTGGTCAACCTCAGCTGGTCGATGCAGCGCGCCGACCACGGCGAGCAGCCCTACTGGGCGGCGGTCAGCCTAGCCGCGGTGCTCGGCCAGATCGGCCTGCCCGGCGGCGGCTTCGGGGTAGGCTACGGGCCGGTCAACCTGATCGGCAGCCCGGAGCGCAAGTTCGGCGGACCCACGCTGGCGCAGGGACGCAACCCGGTCGACGCGTTCATCCCGGTGGCCCGGATCACCGACGCCCTGGAATCCCCGGGCGCGGAGTTCATCTACAACGGCGGTATCCACCGATACCCCGACCTTCGCCTCGTCTACTGGGCCGGCGGCAACCCCTTCCATCACCACCAGGACCTGAACCGTTTCGCGCGCGCCTGGCAGCGGCCCGACACGATCGTCGTCAACGAGCAGGCGTGGACAGCCACCGCGAAGATGGCCGACATCGTCCTGCCCGCCACCACCGCCTACGAGCGCGAGGACATCGGCTATTCGACGCGCGAAGCGCTGATCGTCGCGATGAAGCCGGTGGCGACGCCGCCACCCGAAGCGCGCGACGACTACGCGATCTTCGCCGGGCTCGCCCGGCGGCTCGGCGCCGAGGAAACCTATACCGAAGGGCTCGACGCCCGCCAGTGGCTCGAGCGCCTGTGGGAGGAGTCGATCCCGCGCGCCGCGGCAGCCGGAATCGAGCTGCCCTCCTTCGCAGCGTTCTGGGAGGCCGGCGCGGTGCGCCTGCCGCCGCCCGCCGAACCCGTCGTCATGTTCGGCGCCTTCCGGGCCGATCCGGAAGGCGCGCCGCTCGCCACGCCCAGCGGCCGGATCGAGATCTTCTCGGAACGCATCGCGAGTTTCGGCATCGCCGACTGCCCCGGCCATCCCGTCTGGATCGAGCCCGGCGAATGGCTGGGCTCGCCCGAGGCGCAGCGCCATCCGCTGCACATGATCTCGGACCAGCCGTTCACCAAGCTGCACAGCCAGCTGGATTTCGCTCCGCTCAGCCGCGAGGCCAGGATCCAGGAACGCGAACCGGTATGGATCCACCCGGCCGATGCGCGCGAGCGCGGCATCACCGACGGCGACATCGTGCGGGTGTTCAACGACCGCGGTGCCTGCCTCGCCGCGGCGGTCGTCACCGAGCGGATGAGGCCGCGGGTGGTCAAGCTCTCGACCGGCGCCTGGTGGGATCCGGTCGAGCCCGGCGTGCCCGGCAGCCTCGACAAGCACGGCAATCCGAACGTGCTGACGCGCGACGTGCCGGCGTCGGGCCTGTCGCAGGGCTGTGCCGCCCAGAGCTGCCTGGTGCAGATCGAACGCTTCGAGGGAGCCCTGCCGCCCGTGAGCGCCTTCGATCCGCCGCGTTTCGTGGCGGAGTGATCCGCTTCGTCATCGGACGGGCTGCCGGAGAACCAGGGGGCATGCCCAGGCGGAACATCGCAGCGACGATCCTGTTGGTCGCTTTCGCGGCGACCGCGTGGGCATCGACGGCCCGCGACGAGGATCCGCCGGGGGCCCGCGCCTTCGCCGGACACACCTACGAGGGCTCCGTCAGGGCACGCGTACAGCCGCCGAAAGGCGCGGGCCTGAAGACGATCACACGGCGCGGCACGGGCACCGCCGAGCTGCAGATGACCGGCAAGGACACCGCCCGGCTGCTGCTGGTCGGCAACGTGGAGAAGGACAACGACGCGAGCTTCGCCGCCGACGGAAGCTTCGTCGGCGACGAGTGGCGCAGCGCGAGCGGTCAGCGGGGCGATGGCACGACGGCCTCGGTCAGGGCGCGGATCCGCTCCGGGCGAAGCGTCTTCAGCTGACCGAGGAAGGTCTTCGCGTTCTCCGTACCGTAGGCGCGGTAGCTGACGCCGAACAGCACGATGCCCGGCTTGCCGGCCGGAGCCGGTGCATACCGGTAGGCATTCCACTCGACGATGACGTCGCCCGCCTTGTCCCTGGCACTGACGATGAAGTCCAGAAGCACTTCATTGCTCCTGGGATTCTGGATCAGGTTCATGTTCACCAGCGGATCTGAGGCCTTGCGCTTCTCGAGCTCCGCCATCTGCGTGCGCGCGGCGTCGATAGGCTCCAGCTTGCCCGCCAGACGCTCAAGCAGCAGCATCCGCTCGTAGCTCTGCACTTCCTGGCCGGCCGGCACGTACTCCTGCTTTGTGTACTCCGCACTGGCCCGGGAACTCCATGCGAGCTCGTAGGAGCTGCCATCGAACCGGATGGGGCCCGGTACGCCCAGATGGTCGACGACCTGCGCATGTGCGGGGGCTGGCAACAGGCCCGCCGATACCAGGATTGCCGCGGCGATCGACAACGCGATCCCGAGCGCAACGCGTCGCTTCATCATGTTCTTTTCCTTCGGGCACAAAGTAGAGGGATCGGGTCGATTGTAGTGCGATCGCCCGGAGCAGGACTTCAACGAGGCGGCGCCGGCACTTCCAGCTCCACGCAATCGGATCCGCAGGCGCCCGGCTCGACGGGATCGGGCCGCGGCGCCGGCCGATGCAGCACGGCGCGGCTCGGCCGGATCCTCACGGACCGGCCGTCGGCCGCGGCCTGCCCGTCGACGATCAGGGAATACCCCCCCTCGGACGCCGGCGGCCAGACCAGGCCGACCTCCGGCTGCGTCCGCAGGTTGTCGAGGGTACGTTGCCCGATACCGTCGACAAGCAGCTCGCCCGCATCGATCACTGGCACGACCGCGACCGCGCGCGGCGCGCTGCCGGCACGATTCGTCAGCAGATAGGCGAAACGGAACCGGCTCATGGTCTGCGCCAGGCTGCTCAACTCGACCTCGATGCTCATCGTGACTCCCGATACAGCCCGGCGACCGCGCCACGGCCCTTCAGGGCGCAAAGCGCCTATTTGCTCATGCTGCCACAGGCTTTTCGGCCTATCCTTGTCGCAGATCAAGGCGTGGCGCGGGTGTGCGCCATTGGCCCCCATGAGGCGGTGGATAAAACGCGGCGCGAACCGGCCGCAAGTACCATTCCCGTGCAGCGAAAAGCGCGAGGAAAGCCGTGTACCGAAATACCTACAACGACCAGATCGTGCGGCTGTTCCTGCTGTCGGCCGCCGCCTGGGGTGTCATCGGGATGTCGATCGGCGTGTTCGCCGCGGCTCAGCTCGCCTGGCCGGCCCTCAACACCGACATCCCGTGGCTATCCTTCAGCCGCATCCGGCCCGCGCACACCTTCGGGGTCATCTTCGCCTTCGGCGGATCCGCGCTGATGGGCACCTGCTATTACGTCGTCCAGCGCACCGGCCACGTCCGGCTGGCGTTCGAGAAGCTCGCCACCTTCACCTACTGGGGCTGGCAGTTCGCCTGCCTGCTCGCCATCGTCACGGTGCCTCTCGGTTTCACGCAAAGCAAGGAGTACGCCGAGCCCGAGTGGCCGATCGACATCCTGATCGCGGTCGTCTGGGTGTCCTTCGGGATCGTCTTCTTCGGGACGCTCGCCCGCCGGCGCATCCAGCACATTTACGTCGCGAACTGGTACTACGGCGCCTTCATCATCGCCGTCGGCCTGCTGCACATCGTCAACAACCTCGTGGTGCCGGTTTCGCTGACCAAGTCCTACCCGATCTACTCGGGCGTGGTCGATGCCATGGTCCAGTGGTGGTACGGCCATAACGCGGTGGCCTTCTTCCTGACCGCCGGCTTCCTCGGGATGATGTACTACTTCGTTCCACGCCAGGCTCAGCAGCCCCTGTGGAGCTACCGCTTCTCGATCGTCAACTTCTGGGCGCTGATCTCGATCTACATGTGGGCGGGCTCGCATCATCTGCTCTACACCGCCCTGCCCGACTGGGTGCAATCGGTCGGCATGGCCTTCTCCCTGGTGCTGCTGATGCCCAGCTGGGGCTCGGCGGCCAACGGGCTGCTCACCTTCAATGGTTCCTGGGACAAGGTACGGGTCGACCCGGCCGCCAAGTTCATGGTGGTGGCCCTGGTCTTCTATGCCGCCTCGACCTTCGAAGGCTCGATGATGGCCATCAAATCGGTCAACTCCCTGTCGCACTACACGGACTGGACCGTCGCCCATGTGCACTCCGGCTCGATCGGCTGGGTGGCGATGATCACGATCGGCTCGCTGTACGCGATGGCGCCGCGCGCGCTCGGGCGCCCTGCGATGCACTCGAAGGCCGGCATGGAAGTGCACTTCTGGCTCCATACCGGCGGCCTGCTGCTCTATGTCGTCTCGATGTGGGTCGCGGGCGTCACCGAAGGGGTCATGTGGCGCGCCACCAATCCGGACGGCTCCCTGGTCCACTCGTTCATCGCCAGCCTCGAGGCGGTCAAGCCTCTCTACATGATCCGCTTCCTCGGCGGGCTGATGGTCGTCTCCGGCATGGTGGTGATGGCCTGGAACCTCTGGCATACGGCGGCCGATGCGCGCGCTAAGCTGATCGTGCCGGTACCGATCCCGGTACCCGAGCCGATCGCGCACCAGATGCCGGCACCATTGCCCGCAGCCAGCTGAGCCCGAGGAGTTCCCATGGCAGGTGGTTACAAGTACTTCGAGAAGATCGAGAAAAACGCCGTGCTGCTCGGCGTCGGCATCGCGGTCATGGTCTCGCTCGGCGGCCTGGCGGAAGTGACGCCGCTGTTCATGCGCGCCCAGGCGGTGGAGGCACCGGCCCACATCAAGCCCTACGATCCTCTGCGCCTGATCGGAAAGGACATCTATGTGCGCGACGGCTGCTACCTGTGCCATACGCAGATGATCCGCGCCCAGCGCTTCGAGGTGCAGCGCTACGGCCCGTATTCGACCGCCGAGGAATCCGTCTACGACCGGCCCCACCAGTGGGGTTCCAAGCGCACCGGCCCCGATCTCGCCCGGGTCGGCGGCAAGTACTCGGACGAATGGCACCGGCTGCATCTGCTCGATCCGCGCCAGGTCGTGCCTGAGTCGAACATGCCCGCCTACAGGTGGCTCGCCGAGCGCAGGCTCGATGCCGCCGATGTGCAGGCGCGCATGCGGGTACTGCAGTTCCTCGGTGATCCGTACACCGACGAGGAGATCGCCGCAGCGCCCGATGCGCTCGAAGGCCATACCGAGATGGACGCGCTGATCGCCTATCTGCAGGGACTGGGGACGACCCGACCGCCAGCCGGCGCCAGCGAGGTCGTCGGAAGCGGGCAATGAGCGAATGGTGGGGCCACTTCGCGGGCGTGATCATCCTGGTGCTGATGGCCGTGTTCATCGGCATCTGGATCTGGGCATGGCGGGCACGACACAAGCGGGTCTTCGACCGGATGGCGCGGCTGCCCATGGAAGACGAGAGGAACACCGAAGTGCCGCGGGCTGACGGCGGCGCCGAGGACAACGAGGACGATCGCAGATGACCCCGTTCTGGTCCGGCTGGATCATGTCGCTGGTGACCTTCAATCTGGGAGTCACCCTGTTCCTGTTCCTCTGGGGACTGCGGGTGAAGATCCCCACCCTGCCCGACGGCACCACCGGCCACATATGGGCGCATGGCGTGCTGCGCGAAAGCGTACGTCCCCTGCCGCTGTGGTGGGTCGTGATCTCGGCGGCGATGTTCGTCATCGGCATCGGCTATCTCGTGCTCTTCCCTGGCTTCGGCAGCCACCAGGGCCTGCTGGGCTGGACGGCGCACGGCGAGCTCGCGGCCGACGAGGCCGCCACCCGCGCTCGGCTCGCGCCACTCGTCGAGCGGCACGGCCAGATGACGGTCGAGCAGCTCGCCGATGATCCGGTCTCCGTCGCGATCGGCCAGCGCCTGTTCGTCGACAACTGCGCCGCCTGCCACGGCGCATCCGGCAAGGGCAGCCGGCTGCTCGGCGCCCCCGACCTCACCGACCGCGACTCGCTCCACGGCGGCGACGGCGAAGCCCTCATGACCAGCATCCTCGACGGTCGGCGCGGCGCCATGCCGGCTTCGGGAGCTCTCCTCGGCTCGGCCGGCGTGGAGCAGGTGGCCCAGTACGTGCTCAGCCTCTCGGGGCGGTCGAACGATCCGCTCAAGGCGGCGCTCGGCAAGGAGCACTTCACCACCTGCGTCGCCTGCCACGGCCCCGACGGCAAGGGCAATCAGGCGCTCGGCGCACCCGACCTGACCGATTCCGTCTGGCTCTACGGCGGCAGCCAGGTCCAGGTCGAGAAGAGCATTCGCGACGGACGCAGCGGCGAGATGCCGGCGTTCCGCGGCCGGCTCTCCGAGACCGAGGCGAAGGTCATCGCCGCCTGGGTCTACCGCCAGTCGAATCCAGCCGGGACGGCTCGATGAGCGAGCCGGGAAGCCAGGCCCGAAGCGCTACCCGCTGGTATCGCCATCCGCTCGCCTGGCTCGGTTCGTTCATTCTGCTCGCGTCGCTCGCCGGCTGCGCATGGATGATCGTCATGGCCTCGCGCTATCCCGACCCGCCTCTGGATACCGGCAGCGGGCAGGCGTTCAGGATGCCGCTCGAAGGCGCGTCGACACCCGGCCCACGGCGATGAGCCGCGCGACATCGAGATGAGCATCATCCCGGTCATGATCCTGGTGTCGATGCTGGTCGTGCTCGGCGCGGGAATCGCCTTCTTCTGGGCCGTCGAGCACGATCAGTTCGAGGACCTGCAATCGCCGGCCTTCCTGCCGCTGCTGGATGAATCGGATGCGCTGGCACGGGCGGGCGGCTCGATGACCGGCAAACCCGGGACCGGCGCACCACCGGCAGATGCGGGGGCGCCCGCCAGCGCCGAGACGACGCCCGCGCCTCGACCGCTGGGCGGATAACCCGCAAGCCTCGAGCTCGACGCCGTAGCCCACCGCGACCGGCGTCGTCATCACGATCAGGCATCCGGGGCCGCCTCGGGCTGACATCGGGTTGGCATATCGGGACGCCATGGGTCAGTTGTATTCGCCAAAGTAAGGAAGTAAGATTTCCTTAATTCGGTGTTGCGGGATTGCCATGCTTGCCAAATTGACGTCGAAGAACCAGATCACCTTGCCCAAAGCGGTTGTGTCCGAAGTGGACGCTGCCGAGTACTTCGAGGTGGCCGTCGAGAATGGACGGATCGTGTTGACGCCGGTGCGCGTCCACCGGGCCCAGGCTGTTCGCGACAAGTTGCAGCGGCTCGGCATTGCCGAGCAGGACGTGGAGGACGCGATCTCCTGGGCACGGAGATGATCCGCGTCGTTCTGGATACCAATGTCGTGCTCTCGGCGCTGCTGCTCACGTCCGGCCGTCTTGCATGGGTGCGCCGGGCGTGGCAGCACCAACAGTTGCAGCCGCTGGTATGCAAGGAAACCGCCAGGGAGTTGCTTCGTGTGCTCGCTTACCCGAAGTTCGAGCTGACCGCCGAAGATCAGCAGGACCTGCTGGAGGATTTTCTGCCTTACGCCGATGTGGTCGAGGTGCCGCAGCCGTGGCCGTCGTTGCCGCTCTGCCGCGACGAGAAGGACCAGGCGTTTCTCGTGCTGGCGCATGTCGGCCAAGCCGAAGCCCTCATCACGGGCGACAGCGACCTCCTCGCGATGCGCACCGACTTTCCAGGCCTGATCGCGACACCCGATGAGTGGGCTGAACGACGAAACGACGGTTTGCACCCTGGAACGACAAGAACAGGTAGATAGGAACTCATTCGGAGTAGTCTGTCAGAGCGCCGTTCCCCGATCGGCACCGGGCTGGAGAATGATGCGCGCGTATTCCTCGCGCCTTCGGCAGCGCTCGACGAGCGGCAGCGCCTGCACGGGATCGGCGACGAAGCGCGCGAACATGTCCGCATCGATCCTGTAGTACTCCTCGTAGTCCGCGAGCCGATTGCCGACCGGAATCGAGACATACTCCAGGGCTTCATCGAGCGTCTTCAGCTTCGGCCAGCCTGATGGCGGCTTCTACAGGGAGTGTAGATGTGTGAAGATCCAGGTGAAACCCCTCCTGGAGACGCACCGACATGAACAAGGCAGACAGGCGACCCCTCGGCCGCAGCGGTATCGACATAGCCCCTCTCGTTTTCGGGGGCAATGTCTTCGGCTGGACTGTCGACGAACCCACTTCGTTCGCGCTGCTCGATCGATTTCTCGATGCGGGGCTCGATGCGATCGACACCGCCGACGTGTACTCCGCATGGGCGCCCGGCAACCAGGGCGGCGAATCGGAAACCATCATCGGCAACTGGCTCGCGGCCGATGCCTCGCGGCGCGATCGCTGCGTCATCATCACCAAGGCGGGCGCCGCCCTCAAGGAGAAGGGCGGCGGGCTCACCGCAGCGAACATCGTGGCCTCGGTCGAGGCATCCCTGCGCCGCCTGCGCACCGACCGGATCGACGTCTACTTCAGCCATTTCCCCGATCCGGTCACGCCGATCGAAGAGACCCTGCGGGCGCACGATTCCCTGGTCCGGCAGGGCAAGGTTCGCGCGATCGGCGCATCCAACTACGACGCCGGCCAGCTGCGCGCCGCCCTGTCGGCGTCGGCGCAGGCCGGCCTGTCACGCTACGAGGTCATCCAGCCGGAATACAACCTCTACGCCCGCGACAGCTACGAAGGGCCGCTGCGCGACCTCGCGATCACCGAGGGACTCGGCGTCATCACCTACTACAGCCTCGCCTCGGGCTTTCTCACCGGCAAGTACCGCTCGAAGGACGATCTCGGCAAGAGCGCGCGCGGCGCGCGCGTCGGCAACTACCTGAATCCGCGCGGCCTGCGCATCCTCGAAGCCCTCGATGAAACCGCCCGGGCGCACGATGCCCGGCCCGGCGAGGTCGCGATCGCCTGGCTGATCGCCCGCCAGGGCGTAAGCGCACCGATCGCGAGCGCGACGAGCATCGAGCAGCTCGAGAGCCTGATCCGGGCGACCCGGCTCATGCTCACCTCGTCCGACATGGCCCGCCTGGAGACCGCCAGCGATCCGCAGGCTTGAGAGCCGCCGTCCCCGGCGGCGCGCGATTCGCGCGCACGACGGGGCCGTTCACATCATTCGCCGCGGACCTTCACCCGCACACCGTCCTTCACCGAGCTCGGCGGGTAGACCACCACCCGGGCTCCCTCCTCGAGCCCCCTGGTCACCCAGGCGTCGACGCCGTTGCGATCGCCGATCCCGACCGGCGCGAGACGAGCCCGCCCCGCTTCGATCACGAACACCGCCATCTCGCGCCGGCCATCGACCTCACGGGGAAACACCGCGCTCACCGGTACGCGAAGTGCATTCTCCTCGCGACGGACCACCAGCCTCACGCCGACCCGATAGCCGTCGCCGAGTACCTGCCAGGTCTCGTGCGGACTGACGAGGTCGATCAGCACCCGTACCCGCTGTTCCTCGACGCCGAGGGCCGACACCTTGGTGAAGGCACCCGGCTCGACCAGTCGTACCCGCCCCTCGAGATCGCTCGCCCCGCCCCAGCGATCGATCCGCACCGGCGTGCCCGCCGGCGTCTGCAGGGCCTCGGCGGTGAGGAGCTCGGCCACCACCTCGAGCTGCCGCGTGTCGCCCAGGATCAGCAGGGGGCTGCCGACGGTCACCGCCGCGGCGCTCGTCTGGACCACCTCGAGGACGCGGGCGTCGACCGGTGCCCGCACCATGAACGCGTCGCGGTTTCCTCCGCCCTCGCCCGCGGCGAGCGCTGCGCGCGCCTGCTCGAGCTCATGGCCGGCCACCCGGCGGTCGAGCACGGCGGTCTCGTGCTCCTTCTGGGCCGCCCGCAGGTTGAGCCTGTCGTTCTGCAGCTTGGTGGTGGCGACGAAGCCCTGTTGCGCGAGCTCTTCGCTGTGCCGCAGCTCGATGCGCGCCTGCGCGACCGCCACCTGGGCCCGTTCGATGCGCGCCGCCGCCCGCTGCACCATCGCCTGGGCCGCCTCGACGCGTGCCTCGAGCTCGGCGACGGTGCGATCGTCGAGCATCGGCGAGACGGTCGGGCTCAGGGTGGCCAGGACCTCGTCGGCCGCGACCGCATCGCCCTCGCGCAAGCGGATGCGGGCAAGCTGGCCGGTGAGCGGCGCCGACACCACATAGCGGTCGCGCAGCCGGGTCTTGCCGTCCTCGTCGATCGTGCGCTCGAAGATGCCGCGACTGGCGGCGGCGACCTCCACCTCGACCGGGCGCGGGGCGAAGGCCCAGGCGAGCAGGCCCGCCACCGCCAGGACAGCGAGCACCACGTACACCACACGCCTCGTCTTCATCGGCTTCATTCCCTCGTCTTCAATGCCGCGACCATGTCGAGCCGGTCGACCCGCCGGCGCACCACCAGCGCGCTCGCCAGGCCGGCGGCCACCACGCAGATGGCGGCCCAGGCGTAGGTACGCGCCCGGATCACGACCGGAAACTCGAACTGGTCGGACTTCATCAGTCCGGCCACCAGCTCGACCAGGCCCCAGCCGAGCATCATCCCGATCGGCAGCGCCACCGCGATCGAGATCGCCATCTCGCCGAGCAGCAGGCTCGACACCTCGGCCCGGGTAAAGCCCAGCACCCGCAGGCTCGCCAGTTCCCACAGGCGCTCGGACAGGGCGATGCGGGCGTTGTTGTACACGACACCGATCGCGATCACGCTGGCGAACAGCGTGAGCACCGTGCTCATGAGCCGCATGTTGCGTGCGCTGACCTCCTCCATGTTGCGCAGGAGGGTGTCCTTGCTGAAGGTGCCGACCACCCGCGGCAGCTCCTGGGTGGCCTCGAGAAAGGCCTTCTCGCTGCCGCGCTCGAGCGCCACCGAGAACTGCGAGGAGACGTCGCCCTCCTGGACCAGGCGATTGAGCTCGCGCCGTTCCATGTAGGCATTGAGCCCGATCATCTCGGAAACCGTCCCGACGAGCGTGAGCTCGAGCGACTGGCGGCGACCCTCGAGAACCTCGGCGCGGACCCGGTCGCCGATCGCGATGCCGAGCTTGGCGGCGAGCCGGTCCGTCATCAGCAGCCCGCCCCCGGGCAAGTGCACGTCATTGCCTTCGATGTCGATGATGCGGCGTAGCTCGGGCCGGGCAGCGAATCCCTGGATCGAGCCGCGCTCGCTCACCGCCCCGTTGACGAAGCGCACCGGCACGTCACGACCCGACTCGACCGCGATGACGCCGGGCAGCCGGGCGATCTCGAAGCGGGCGCTGTCGCCGCTCTCCTCGATCATCCAGAGGATCACGTCGTTGCGCATCGCGAGATTGAACTGGGTATGCACGATGTGGTCCATCGCGTCGCGCACGAAGTTTCCCATCACCACGATCGCGACGGCGGCCGCCACCCCGCTGATCGACAGGCCGGTGCGCCACGGCCGGCGCTCCATGTTGCGCAGGATCATCTGCACCGAGGGCGCGATGCCGGTCAGGCCGAGACGCTCGAGCAGGGTGCGCCGGAAGTGCCCCGGCGCCGGCGGGCGCATCGCCTCGGCCGGCGGCAGCCGCACCGTCGCGGCGATCGCGTTGAGGGTGCCGGCGACCGCGGTCGCCACGGTGATGCCCAGGCTCACCACGAAGAGCCAGGGCGCGATGCGATGCTCGAGGATGGGAAAGTAGAAGAACTCGGCGTACAGGCCGGTGAAGCCCGCCCCGAGCGCGCTGCCGAGCCAGACGCCGAGCCCGAAGCCGGCCGCCACGATGATCAGCACCAGCTTCAGGTAGTGGGCCGCGATGCTCGTGTTCGGATAGCCGAGCGCCTTGAGGGCGGCGACCTGCTCGCGCTGGGTCGAGACCAGCCGGGAGACCACGACGTTCAGCAGGAACGCCGCCACGCCGAGGAAGATCGAGGGCAGTATGGTGCCGAGCACTTCCTGCTGCCTGATCTCGGCATCGAGCATCGAATGCGAGGTCTGGTCCTCCCGCCCATGCGCTTCGCCGACGCCGTAGGGACCGAGCCGGCGGGTCAGCTGCGCCACGACGTCGCGTTCGGATGCGCCGGGCGCGAGCTTGGCGGCGACCTGGGTGAAGGCGCCGTCCATGTCGTAGGCGGCGGCCAGGGTATCGCGATCGACCCAGAACACGCCGAAGCCGCGCATGTCGGGATGGCCGCCGAGGCTCGCGAAGATGTACTCCGGAGAGAGCGCGGTACCGACGATCAGCAGGCCGCGCTCCTTGCCGTTGATCAGCGCCGAGACCGTATCGCCGGGCTTCAGGTTCCGCGCGTCGGCGAATCCGGCCGATACCAGCGCTTCGATGCGGCCGTCGCCCCGGGCGCCCGACTCCCCGAGCGACGGTGCGCGGCCGCTCGCCACCACCACGCGGTTCATGCGCGGCGGGGCCCGGTCGTCCAGCCCGATCAGGCGCCCGACGATAGGGTCGCTCACGCCTTCGACGCGCACCCGCACCACATGCTCGACCGTGGTCTGCACATCGGCGACGCCGGGGATCGCGCGAAGGCTCTCCTCCAGGGCCTCGGGTGCCCGCTTGACGGTGGCGAACACGTCCGCGAAGCGTTCCTCGGCATAGAAGCGATCGCGGGCGAGCGTGAGTGAGTCGACCGCGCTCAGGCTGGTGATGAAGCCGCCGACGCCGCTCGCCACCACCAGCGCGATGGTGATCGCCTGGCTCCACATGCGCACGAGGTCGCGCAGCAACTTGCGATCGAGCGCGCGCGGCACCCAGCCCAGGCTCGACATCGCCCTCACCAGGACAGCTCCGAGGGCGAGAGCTTGCGTGGATTGCGCTCGATGCTCAGTATCTGGCCGTCGCCGAGCCGGATCACCCGGTCGGCCATGCCGGCGATCGCCGCGTTGTGGGTGATGACGATCGCGGTCGTGCCGAGCTCGCGATTGATCCGGGCGATCACGTCGAGCACCAGCTTGCCGGTCTCGTAGTCGAGCGCGCCGGTCGGCTCGTCGCACAGCAGCACCTCGGGCCGCTTGACGATTGCACGGGCGATGGCGACCCGCTGCTGCTCGCCGCCCGATAGCTGCGAGGGGAAATGGTCCCGCCGGGGGGTCAGTGCCACCAGGGCCAGCGCCTCGTCGATCGGCATGGGGTCGGCCACGATGTCGGTCACCAACGCGATGTTCTCGCGCACCGTGAGGCTCGGGATCAGGTTGTAGAACTGGAACACGAAGCCGACGTGCTCGCGCCGGTAGCGCGTGAGCTCCGCCTCGCTGGCCGCGCTCAGGTCATGGTCGGCGAAGCGCACCATGCCGGCGCTGGGCACGTCCAGCCCGCCGAGGATGTTGAGCAGGGTCGACTTGCCGCTTCCGGAGGCACCGAGCAGCACGATGAACTCGCCCCGATGGATGTCGAGGTCGACGTCGCGCAGTGCATGAACCTCGACTTCGCCGGTCCGGTAGACCTTGGAGAGGCCGCGGGCCTGGAAGACCGGCGGCTCGGCGGCGCCGTCGTGCGATTCGGTGGGCATCGATCGGGAAGGTACGACATTCGCGGCCGTATCGGCAGCCCTGCGGGGGCGTCGATGGCGATCGCCTTGACCTGAGTCAATTACAAGTGATTCTCATTTTCCTATCGTCCCGCAGAGGACCCGTCCGGCCCTCCGGGCAAGCCAGCATGCCGCGAGCCAGCCCGTTTCCGGTCTCCCTCTCCCCATCGAACGGAGCATCGACATGGCCTCGCTGGACCCCGCGGCATTCCCCCCGATCTCGTCTTCCTCGCCCTCTTCCCTTCCGTCCTGCGCCGCGCCCGGCCCTGATCCGTCGATCGCCCCGCCCCGCGCCCGCATGGCCGCCGTCCCGGCCGCGGTCGCGCTCGCCCTGCTCGGCCTGGCCGCGCTCGGCGCAGGCTCCCGGACCGCCCATGGCCAGGAGGCGCTGCCCGAGGTCAGCGTCACCGCCCGCGGCTACGACACCCCGACGATCAGCACGCCGCAGGCGATCGAGGTGCTGGCAGCCGACGCCGCCAGCACCGGACCGGCGGGCAGCCTGTTCCGGGGCGAGCCCGGCCTCGCGGTGCAGTCCGACGGTGCCTGGGGACAGAATCCGGTCCTGCGCGGGCTCAAGAAGGAGAGCATCGGCATCCTGGTCGACGGGGTGCGCATCAACTCGGCGCAGCCGCAGGGCGCGATCGCCTCCTACCTGGACACCGGCCTGCTCGAGCGAGCCGAGGTCGTCAAGGGTCCCTCGTCGGTCCTCTACGGCACCGGTGCGATGGGCGGCGCCGTGAACCTGCTGACGCCGCGCCTTCGGTTCGCCGACACGCCCACCCACGGCGGTCGGGTATCGCTCACCGGCAGCACCGTGGACAAGGGCTTCGCCGGCTCCGGACTCTACCGCTACGCCAGCCCCGAGCATGCCGTGGTGCTCGGGGTGGCCGGCCGCAACCTCGACGACTACCGCAGTCCCGACGGCCGGGTGCCGCGCACCGGCTACGAGGCGGACTCGCTGCTGCTGAAGTACGGCTATCGCACCAGCGGCGGCACGGTGCTGCGGGCCAACCTGCAGCGCCATGTCGATGAGGATGTCTGGTACCCCGGCTCGGCGCGCACCGGCGGCCAGCCGGGCGGCGCCGGCATTCCGCCGCCGCTGGGCCGGGTCACGATCCATTCGCCGAAGCAGAAGCGCGAGCTCATCGAGCTGGGTGTCGACACCCGCATCGGCGACGGAACCCTGTCGGCGGAGATCTATCACCAGGACGTCTTCCGCCAGATCAGGGCCTACTCCGACAATCTCGGCCGCGACTACGTCCGCAACGACGTCACCTTCGCGACCGACGGCGCCAAGCTGCGCTACCTCGTGCCCGTGGGCGAGCGCCACCTGCTCACCATCGGCGCCGAGCACTGGCGCATGCGGGGCGACCCCGAGCGCTACATGGACAACAATCCGCCGCTGTTCGACAACAACCTGCGCAACGACCCGTTCAGCCGGGGCAGGCTGGAGTCGACCGGGGTGTTCGTCCAGGACGAGATCAGCTTCGGCGACACGCTGGTCGTGGCGGCGCTGCGCTACGACCGGGTGGTGGGCAACGCCGCGCAGAAGGGCGTCGGCCCGGGCGCCCAGACCACCGGCCTGCGCCATGCCGACGACACCATCGCGTGGTCGATCGGGGCGAGCCACGCCATATCGCCGGCACTCAACCCCTATGTCAGCCTCGGCAGCGCCTACCGCGCCGCCGACATGCGCGAACGCTTCGAGGACTCGGCCCGCGGCGACGGCTACTTCCACGTCGGCAATCCCGATCTGGATCCGGAACGCTCGATCAGCATCGAGCTCGGCCTGAAGGGCGACACCCCGGAACTGAACTACCGGCTCGCGGTCTTCCACACCCGCGTCGACGACTACATCGCGGGCCGCGTCACCGGTGCGAACCATCCGCAGAACGGCCTGCCGATCAAGCGGACCGAGAACCTCGACAAGGTCAGCATCTACGGCATCGAGGGCAGCGCCAGCAAGCCGTTCGGGAGCTGGCTCGCCGATGCGAGCTTCACCTGGCTGCGTGGGCGCAATCACCAGGACGACGAGCCGCTCGCCGAAATGCCGCCGCCGGAGATCCGCCTCGGTATCGGGCAGCCCTCCCAACACGGCTTCGCCTGGCGCGCGCAATTGCGCGCGGTGTCGTCCCAGGACCGCATCGCGACCCGCTTCACCAACGGCGGCGAGGACCGCACGCCGTCCTTCGTCACCGCCGATCTCGCGTTCGGATGGCGGTTCGGCCGCGTCGGCAGCTTCACCGATACCGCACTCGACGTGCGGCTGAACAACCTCTTCGACAAGGGCTACCATGAACATCTCGCCCAGGGCCTGTCCGGTCAGGAGATCCAGGCCCCCGGGCGCGGCCTCGTCGTGACGCTCAGTGGAGGTTTCTGACTCGATGTTCCCCTCCCGATCGACCGGATGGCGGCTGCAGCGCCGGTCTCTCGCTCGCATGCTGCTTGCCGCCTGCATGGTCCTGGCCGCGCTGCCGGCGACGCAGGCGCAGCCGCTGCCGCGACTCGTGCTCGGCGGGCCGCTGGCGGCGGTCTCGTTCCCCCTGATCCACATGGCCGAATCGGGCGCGCTGGCCGACATCGCCCAGTCGGTGGAATTCCAGCCCTGGCGCGACCCCGACCAGTTGCGGGTGCTGGCCCTGGAAGGCAAGGCCGACATTCTCGCGGTGCCGACCAACGTGGCGGCGAACCTCTACAACCGCGGTGCGAAGCTCCAGCTGCTCAACGTCTCGACCTGGGGAATCCTGTGGCTGGTATCGCGCGAGGCCGATCTGAAGACGCTGGCCGACCTGAAGGGCAAGGAGATCGCGATGCCCTTCCGGGCCGACATGCCCGACCTCCTGTTCGGGCTGATCAGCGAGGCCCAGGGGCTGGACCCGCGCAAGGATTTCCAGTTGCGCTACGTGGCCTCGCCGATGGATGCGATGCAGTTGCTGCTCGCGCGCCGGGTCGACCACGCCCTGCTCGCCGAGCCGATGGTCTCGATGGCGCTGAACCGAACGAAGTCCTTTCCCGCCAGCGTCATCGCGCCCGAGCTGCATCGCTCGATCGATCTGCAGGTCGAATGGGGTCGGGTGCTGCAGCGATCGCCGCGCATCCCGCAGGCCGGCATCGCCGCCATCGGCGCGCTGCGCGAACGACCCGACCTGGTCGCCCGGATACAGGCGGCCTATCGTGATTCTCTCGCCTGGTGCCAGGCGAATCCCACGGAGTGCGGACGCATGGTGGCGGCTCGCCTCGAGATGCTCGATGCGAACGCGATCGCCGACACCGTCGCGTCGAGCCCGCTCGAGGCCGTGCCGGCCGCCGAGGCGCGCGAGGAGCTGGAGTTCTTCTACGACGCGCTGATGCGCCGCAATCCCGCGGCGATCGGGGGACGGATGCCGGACGACGCCTTCTACGGACGTTCAGCGCATTGAGCCTGCTGCGCAACGCCTTGCGCGCGCTGCCGGCCTATCTCTGGAGCGGCTGGGGCGCGATCGCCAGCCTGCTGCTGCTGCTGGCGGCGTGGGAATGGCTGAGCGTCGGCTATGGCGAGCTGATCCTGCCCGATCCGCGCACCACGGCGAACACCCTTGCCCGCCTCGTGGCCGAAGGCGGCGCCTGGCCCGAGCTCGGCACCACCGCGCGCCGCGCGCTCGCCGGCTTCGGCGCGGCCCTGCTGCTGGGCAGCGTCGCCGGGATTGCCGCCGGCGTGTCGATGACCGCATCCATGATGTCGCGCCCGATCATGACCGTGCTGATCGGTACGCCGCCCGTCGCATGGCTGGTCCTCGCGATGCTGTGGTTCGGCACCGGCGACGGCACGCCGGTGTTCACCGTCTTCATCGCCTGCCTGCCGGTGGTATTCGTCGGCGCGATGCAGGGCGCCCGCACCCTCGACGGGCAGCTCCAGGACATGGCCACCGCCTACCGGGTCCCGCTGTCGATGCGCCTGACCGACATCTACCTGCCGCACGTCGTGTCCTACCTCTTCCCGGCCTGGATCACCGCGCTGGGCATCTCGTGGAAAGTGGTGGTGATGGCCGAGTTGCTCGCATCGAGCGACGGTGTCGGGGCGGCGCTCGCCGTCAGCCGTTCGCATCTCGATACCGCCGCGACGCTCGCCTGGATCAGCGCGGTGGTCGGCCTGCTGCTCGCGGTCGAGTACCTGCTGCTCGAACCGGTCAAGCGCGAGATCGAGCGCTGGCGGGTGCCGGCATGAGCCCGAGCGCACGGCCGTCCGAAGCCGGGCTCGCGTCCCCCACGGGGGGACCGGCGCGCAGCGTCGAGGGGGCAACATGAGCCCGAGCGCACGGCCGTCCGAAGGCGCTCGCCTCGAGGTCCGGGGCCTCGGGCACGCCTTCGCCCTGCGCCCGGTGCTCGAGGACATCGACCTCGACCTCCGCGCCGGCGAGGTGGTCGCGCTGGTCGGCCCCTCGGGCTGCGGCAAGACGACGCTCCTGCATCTCTGCGCGGGGCTTCTCTCGGTACGCGCCGGCCACATCGCCAACGGCTTTTCCCGGTCGGCGTGCATGTTCCAGCAGCCGCGCCTGCTGCCCTGGAAGAACGCGCTCGACAACATCGCTCTGGGCCTCAAGGCGGCAGGCGTACGGCGCGCGGAACGCGAGGCGATCGGTCGGACGCTGGGCCTGCGCCTGGGGCTTGTCGCCGAGGATCTCGACAAGTTCCCGCACCAGCTCTCGGGCGGCATGCAGAGTCGGGTGGCGCTCGCCCGTGCGCTGGCGATCGAGCCGGACCTGCTGCTGCTCGACGAGCCGTTCTCGGCGCTGGACATCGGGCTGAAGACCGAGTTGTACGCCCTGCTTCTCGGGCACATGCGCGAGCGCCCGGTGGGGGTGCTGATGATCACCCACGATCTCATGGAGGCGGTGCGCCTGTCGGGAACCATCCTGGTGATGACGCCTTCGCCGGGGCGCATCGTGCGCCGCTTCGAGATCGACCGGCCGGCGAGCGAGCGCGACGATGCCTTCGTCTATCGCGTCACCGCGGCGCTTCTGCAGGACCGGGTCGTGCGCGAAAGCTTCGATCTCGCCCCGGTCGCCGCGCCGCCGGCCGACGAGCCCCTGTCGGCGGACCTGCCGGCGATCCGCGTTCTGGCGCAGGACAGGCCCACCGCCGGGCATGCGCCGGGCCACCACCTGCGATGCTGAAGCTCATCCGCTCCGGGGCGTTCGCGCCGCTCTTCGAGTGCGGCTTCCGACCGTTCTTCCTGCTCACCGCCGCCACCGCGGTGCTCGCCGTCGCCGCCTGGGCCGCCTTCTGGCTGCTGGGCTCCCCGTTGCCATCGTCGCCCGGCGGCCCGATCGTCTGGCATGCCCACGAACTGGTCTTCGGCTTCGCCCTGGCCTCGGTGGCGGGCTTCACCCTCACCGCCATACCCGAATTCACCGGCAGCCCGGAGTTCGGCCGCGAGCGGACCCTCGCGCTGCTCGTCCTCTGGATGGCGGGCCGCATCGCCTTCGCCGGATCAGCCGCGCTGCCGCTGGCGATCCTCGCGATGCTCGCCGACCTCGGCCTGCTCTGCGCGCTGCTCGCGATGCTCGCGCCCCGCCTGCTGGCCGATCCCGAGCACCGCCACCTGTCCTTCGTGTGGATCCTGTGCGCGATGATCGCGGCGACCGCCGGTTTCCATTTCGATGCGCTGACCGGCGCCTGGCCGATGCGCTGGCTCCTCGTGATGGTGGGCCTGCTGATGAGCCTGATCGTCATCGCGATGAGCCGCATCTCGATGCGCGTCGTCAACAGTGCGCTCGACGAAGCCGGCAACGCCGATGTCGAATACCTCGCCCGACCGCCGCGGCGCAATCTCGCGATCTCCTGCATCCTTCTCTACACCGCGGCCGAATTCGCCGCGCCCGGCCACCCGGTCTCCGGATGGGTGGCCCTGGCGAGCGCCGCCGCCCTGTTCAACCTGACCAACGACTGGCATGTCGGACGCGCCCTGCTGCGGCGCTGGGCGTTCATGCTGTACCTGGTCTACTGGTTCATGGCGCTCGGCTATGCGGTCATGGGCGCGGCCATCCTCGGCGACCGGCCGTGGGTGAGCGGCGGCCGGCACCTGCTGATGATCGGGGCGATGGGCCTGGCGATCTTCGCGGTGCTCAACATCGCCGGCCGCATCCACGCCGGCTTCGAGCCCGATACCCGCGCCTGGGTACCGGCAGCGGCCGGCCTGATCGCCTGCGCAGCCCTCGCCCGCGCCACGATGGCCTTCGGCATCCTCGACGCCGGCGCCTCGATCCTGCTCGCGAGCGCCTGCTGGATTCTCGCCTTCGGCCTGCACCTGGGCTTTCACTGGAAGGTCCTCCTCGGCCCGCGCACCGACGGCCAGCACGGCTGCGCCGGGCTGGTCAATCACCCGCCAGTCCGATGACAATCGACTGTCCACGTCCAGCCCACCGGACGTGGCCTTCCTTGTCATTTCCTCATGGGACAGCATGCTCTGGCAGACCCTCTCCTCGGTCCGTGATATCGGCCGGCTGCACGACATCGCGTCAGTGCTCGTTCGTCACGGCTTTGGCGACCTGGTGCGTCGGGTCGGCCTCGCCAACGCGCTCGAACGCGCGGGACATGCGCTGCACTGGCGCGCCGCAGGCGAATATGCGCAGCTCTCGCCGCCCGCAAGGGTCCGGCATGCGTTCGAGGAGCTCGGGCCCAGCTTCGTCAAGCTCGGCCAGATGCTGGCGACACGCGTCGATCTGCTGGAACCGGAGTGGATCGCCGAATTCAGCAAGCTGCAGGACCACGCCCCCGCGGTTCCGTACGGGAAGATCCTCGAGCAGCTGATCGAGGACCTCGGCGCGCCGCCCGAGGTCGTGTTCGCGGAGTTCGACCCCGAGCCGATAGCCGCTGCATCCATAGCGCAGGTCTATGGCGCCCGAACCCACGAAGGCGACGACGTGATCCTCAAGGTGCGCCGGCCCGGCATCCGTCCGATCATCGAGGCCGATCTGCGCCTGATGGCCCGGATCGCCCAGGTCATCGAATCGGAAAGCCCGGAGTTGCGCGCCTTCCGGCCGCAACAGGTGGTACGGCGGTTCGCCCGGACGCTGCGCAACGAGCTCGACTTCGTCAGCGAATGCCGCAACGCGAGCCGGATCGCCGCGAGCTTCGACGGCTGGCGCGACGAGGAGGCCGATCGGGCCGCGGCCGGCGCGACCGCAACCGCCGAAATCGGCCCGATCATCGTGATTCCCAGGGTGTACTGGACATGGTGCACCGAGAGACTCTGCGTCCAGCAACGGATCGACGGCATTGCCGGCCGGCAGGTCGGCATGCTCGACCCCGCGGGATTCGACCGCCGGCTGCTCGCCCGCCGCGGCGCCCGGGCCATCCTGAAGATGATCCTCGAGGACGGGTTCTTCCACGCCGACCCCCACCAGGGCAACGTGTTCTACCTGCCCGGCGACAGGATCGCGTTCATCGACTTCGGGATGGTCGGGCGACTGAACGCCAGGCATCGCGAGCAGCTGACGGAACTGATGTTCGGGCTCGTCCGCCAGGACCCCGAACGCGCGGTCGAGGTGTTGCTCGACTGGGGCGAAGCCGGCGTTGTCGACGAGGACGGCCTGCTGACGGACGTCGAGGCGTTCGCCGACCAGTACCGTGGCGTGCCGCTCAGACAACTGCAGGTCGGGGCGATGCTCGGCGACGTGCTCGCGCTGTTGCGCCGACACCGGATCAGCCTGCCCGCCGACCTGAGCCTGCTGGTCAAGGCATTCATCTCGCTCGAGGGCATGGGCCGCGAGCTCGACCCGGACTTCGACATGGCGAGCGAAGCGCTGCCGGTGCTCGAGAAGCTGCTGGCCGAGCGCTACTCGGGCACCGCGATGCTCGAGCGCGGCTGGCGCAGCGCGCGCCAGGCGCTCGCGCTGGCGGCGGGACTGCCCGAGGACCTGTCGCGGCTGCTGCGCGTCGCGCGTCGCGGCCGGCTGGAGTTCCATGTCGACCTCGTCCAGTTGCGTCGCTTCGGCAACCAGCTCGACCAGGCAATCAACCGGCTGGTCGTCGGACTGGTGATCGCAGCGCTCATCATCGGCTCGTCGATCGTGATGACGGTATCCGGCGGCCCGACGCTCTTCGGACTACCGATCTTCGGACTGGCCGGCTTCGTCGGCGCTGTCGCGGGAAGCCTGTGGCTGTTCGCTTCGCTCTGGAAAAGCAGCCGGCGCGACCGCGACGCGGACGACTGATCCGGCTTCGCAGGACGCGCGCACGCATAGGGCTATGAGGAATCCGTCTTCGCCATCCTAGGATGGCGGGCCGATCGCCCAGCCCACCACCACGCACGCCGCGACGACGAACCAGGGTGGCAGCTTCCAGAACATCAGGGCGACGAACGCAACCAGTCCGAGCACGAGGTCCTGCGTCGACCGGATTGCGCCAGTCCACACCGGCGTATATAGCGCTGCCAGCAGGAGCCCGACCACCGCCGCGTTCACCCCGGCCAGGGCGGCGCACATGCGGGCGTCGGCGCGCAGGCGGTCCCAGAACGGGAACACGCCGGTCACCAGAAGGAAGGAAGGCAGGAAGATCGCCATCAATGCGATGGCGGCACCGGTCCATCCGCCCGGGCCGACCAGGGAAGCAGCGCCGAGGAAGGCAGCGAAGGTGAACAACGGGCCCGGCACCGCCTGCGCTGCACCGTACCCGGCGAGGAAGGCATCCTCGTCGACCCAGCCGGGCGTGACCACTTCGGTCTGCAGCAGGGGCAGCACAACATGCCCACCGCCGAACACGAGGGATCCAGCGCGATAGAACGCATCGATCATGTCGAGCGCCTGGTTCGGGAAAGCACCCGCGAGAATCGGCAGGCCAAGCAGCAGAGCGAAAAACACCAGCAGGCAGGCGAGCCCGGTGCGCCGACCGATGGTCGGGGACAAGGAGGCGCCCGCGACCTGCGGTGTGGCGGCAAAGAGCATCAGGCCGGCGACACCGGCAACGAGCATCACCGCCACCTGCCCCAGGGCGAAGGGCAGGAACAGCGCAAGACCCGCGGCAAGCAGCATGAGGACAACGCGCGGCACGTCGGTACAGAAGCTGCGTGCCATGCCCCATACCGCCTGGGCCACCACGGCGACGGCCACCACCTTCAGCCCGTGCAGCGCGCCGGGACCGACCAGAGCCTCGGAACGTGCCAGCCCCATCGCGAACAGGACGAGCAGAACCGCCGACGGCAGAGTGAAGCCTGCCCAGGCTGCCAGCGCCCCGGGCAATCCGCAGCGAGCCAGGCCGATGCCGATACCCACCTGGCTGCTTGCCGGCCCCGGGAGGAACTGGCACAGAGCGACGAGGTCCGCATAGTCGCGTTCGGCAAGCCAGCCGCGACGCGTCACGAACTCGTCGCGGAAATAGCCGAGATGCGCGACCGGGCCGCCGAAGGAACTCAGCCCGAGGCGCAGGAACACGAGGAAGACGGACCAGGTACTGCTCTTGTCCGAGCGCGAGTCGACCATGTGTCGCCGGAATCGGCTGCGATGCCGCGCATTATCCCCGCTGTACCGACTACCGCTATTCCTCGAGCAGCCGGCCCACCATGAGGCCCACGGCGAGATCGTCGATGCCGCCCAGCGCCTGGTGGCGGATCCGCCCCTCGCGATCGATCAGGACCAGGCTCGGCGTGCCCTCGAAGCCGTAGAGCCGCATCGTGGCCGGCACCGGGCTGCGCGGGCCCGGCATGTCGACACCGACCGGGTGGGTGACCCGGTACTCGTGCAGGAAGACCTGGAGCGCTACCGGCGTCATCGCGGCATGATGCTCGAAGACCGTGTGCAGGCCGACGACGACCACATCCTCGCCCTTCAGCAGCCGATGCAGCCGCTCCGCCTGCGGCACTCCGTGGCTGACGCAGCCGGGGCACAGCATCTGGAACGCGTGGAGCACCACCACCTTGCCGCGCAGGGTGGCCACGGAAAGCGGTCCGTCGGTGTTGAACCACTGCTCGACCTGCCACTCGGGCGCGGGGCTGTACTGGCTCATCGATGTCTCCACCGCCGGTGCGGCGCCTCCTGATCGCGACACCCCCGACATTGCACCCGTCCGGGCGGGACGTCGAGCCCCGCCCTCGGATATCCGGCGCCTCCGGCCCTTGTTTCAGGTCCGCCGGCATGGAAGACTTCCACACCCATGAGCCTGCAATCCGTCCGCGAGTTCCTCGCCGCCCGCGACCTCGACATCCCGATCGTCGAGATGCCGACAAGCACCGCCACCGTCGCGCTGGCCGCCGAGGCCCATGGCGTCGAGCCGGGGCGGATCGCCAAGACCCTCGCCTTCCGGCTCACCGATGGCCGCATCGTCCTGCTGGTGACGCGCGGCGATGCCCGCATCGACAACCGGAAGTTCAAGGCCGCCTTCGGCAAGGGCAGGATGCTCCCGCCGGAGGAGCTCGAGCGGGTCACCGGCCATCCTGTGGGCGGCGTCTGCCCCTTCGGGCTCGCGGAGGCCCTGCCGGTGTATCTGGACGAATCGCTGCGGGCATTCGATGAAGTCCTGCCCGCAGCGGGCGACATCCACAGCGCCCTGCGCATCAGCCCGGCGCTGATGGCCGGGATCACCGGCGGCGAGTGGGTCGACGCCTGCGGATAGCCCGCCTTCAGCGAAACCGCCGGCTCAGGAATCTCGAGCCGGCGAGCCCGAAGCGCCAGGGAACGTCGGCGGCCCGCGAGATCCCGATCCGCGGGCCGCTGACCACCTCGACCGTAACATCGGAAGGGCGCAGCCCGAAAGGCGCGGCATCGACCGGCATTCCGGTGTGCCCGAGCTCGATCCCGAGCGCTTCGCCGACCCGGCCCGGGCCGGCGCAGAGCAGCCGGTCGGCCGCCAGCTTGCGGCGCGCCCGCATCCGCTCCATCCCGTGCAACGGCTCGAGCGCGCGGATGAGCACGCCGGCGCCGTGGCCTTCCTCCCGGCACACGATGTTGAAACACCAGTGGATGCCGTAGGAGCGGTACACATACACCCGGCCCGGTGGGCCGAACATCGCGGCATTGCGCTTCGTCGGCCCCGGGAAGCTGTGCGAGGCGGGATCCCTGCGATCGTAGGCCTCGACCTCGACGATCCGCCCCCCGACGCCATCGAGGGTCAGGATCGCGCCGATCAGCCGGGGCGCGACGAGCCAGGCGTCCTCCTCGAAACGAAACGGATGCATCGCCGGATCCGGCGCCGATGCTCTCGCCCTGGACACGATGGACTTCCTCCCATGCTCGTTCTGCCGGTCGATGATCGCAGATGGACGATACACGCACCGCGTACCCGCAGCCTCGCACCCCTGCGCTAAGATCGACCGGAACGCATGGAGGCAAGACGATGAACGACACCCGCAAGCCCGCCGAGGTCGCGACGGGCTACCGTCTCACCTATTCGACGATGTTCGATCCGCCCGAGTCGCTCCACCAGCGGTTCGAAGCGGCCCTCGACGAGATACGCCCCACGCTGGGCGCGGACCATCCGATGTGGATCGGCGGCGCCGAGGTCACCGACAAGGCGCTGTTCGACCTGCGTTCGCCGATCGACCACCAGGTGCTGGTAGGCCGCTTTCCGCTGGGCAGCGCCGATCATGCCGCTGCCGCGGTCGATGCGGCCGGCACCGCCTTCGGCGACTGGTCGCGTCGCCCCTGGCGCGAACGCATCGCCCTGCTGCGCCGTGCTGCCATGCTGATCGAGGAACGGGTCTGGAGGCTCTCCGCCTGCCTGTCGATCGAGGTCGGCAAGAACCGCATGGAATCGCTCGGCGAGGTCCAGGAGACCGCCGACCTGATCAACTGGTATTGCGATCGCTTCGAGGAAGCCGACGGCTTCGACCGCATCCTGCCCGACGATCCGCTCACCGGCTGGACCAGCCGCAACCGGACCCGCCTGCGGCCCTATGGCGTCTGGGCGGTGATCGCACCCTTCAACTTCCCGTATGCGCTCGCCGGCGGCCCGATCGCCGCCGCACTCGTCACCGGCAATACCGTCGTCTTCAAGACCGCCTCGGATACCGCCTTGAGCGGCGCCCTGCTGATGCAGGTCTTTCGCGATGCGGGCCTGCCCGACGGCGTGTTGAACCACGTCACCGGACCGGGCGGCAGCATCGGCGACGCCCTCGCCCGCCATCCCGACGTCGCCGGCATGACATTCACCGGTTCGCACGAAGTCGGGATGTCGATCGCCCGTGAATACGCGGGCGGCCGCTGGCCACGGCCCTGCATCGCCGAGATGGGTGGCAAGAACCCCACCATCGTCACCGACCGCGCCGATCTCGAGCGGGCAGCCGCCGGCATCGTTCGCTCGGCCTTCGGGCTGCAGGGCCAGAAATGCTCGGCCTGCTCGCGCCTGTACGTGCACAAGGCCGTCGAGGCCGAGCTTCGCGAACGTCTCGTCGAGCTCACCGAGGCGATCACCGTCGGCAACCCGACCCTGCGCGAGAACTGGATGGGTCCGGTGATCAACCGGGCGGCGCACGAGCGCTATCGCAAGGCGATCGGCGCGATCGGCGAGGCGGGCAAGGCGCATGCCGGCGCCCGCGTTCTCGATGACGGCGATCTCGCCCGCGGCTGGTTCGCGGCCCCCACCATCGCGAGCCTGCCGCACGACCATCCCCTCTGGCACGAGGAGCAGTTCCTGCCCCTGTTGCTGATGCAGCGCGTCGACAGCCTCGACGAGGCGATCGGGCTCGCGAACCAGTCGGATCTCGCGCTGGCCGCCGGCTTCTACGGCGATGCGGACGAGGCCGA
>JAMLIN010000044.1 GCA_023954135.1 Burkholderiaceae bacterium
ACAGGCGGGTCGCGATCGCATTGCGATGGCGACCCACGATCGGGGTATAGCCGATCAGGGCATCCGACAATGGGGAACTGCTGGTGACGCTCATCGAAGGATCAACCTCAGCGAAGGTAATTGAACAGGGAAGTCGAGGACAGCCTCGAGTAGGTCTGCATCGCCGCCTGCAGGCCGGTATGGAGCTTCGCGAACTCCGAGATCGCGGCGGCGAAATCCACGTCGACGATCGCCGACAGGCGGGTCTGGGCATCGAGCTCGCTGTTCTCGAGCGAGCCCTCGACCTGGTCGATCATCCGCAGCTGCTCGCCCACGTTCGAGCGCCCCAGACCGAGCGACTCCAGTGCGCTGTCGAACCCGTCGATGGCCGCCTTCGCCGCCGCCTGGATGTCGGCCGTCGTCGCGGCAGGGTCGGAGAGCGCCGCGACGGCCGCATCGAGCACATCGAATATCGACTGCCGGCCGCCG
Source organism: Burkholderiaceae bacterium (assembly GCA_023954135.1). Classification (GTDB taxonomy): domain Bacteria; phylum Pseudomonadota; class Gammaproteobacteria; order Burkholderiales; family Burkholderiaceae_E; genus JAMLIN01. The sequence continues at coordinate 469 of JAMLIN010000044.1, forward strand.
GTCCCGTCGGGTACCGACATGAAGGTCTTGTGGCCGTCGAGGGAGGTCGAGACCCGGGTGTCCTGCCCCGTCTGCTGGCTGCCCGGATCGGCGACGTAGCCGACCACGCCGGCGGTCTCCACGAACGGCGCCGTGCGCGAACCCTGACCGCCGAACACGAAGGCGCCGGAGCCGTCGCGGGTATTGGCCACCGAGAAGAGCTCGTCGCGCAGGCCCCGGATCTGGCTCGCGATCGACGCCCGGTCGGCCGGCGTCAGAGTCGAGTTGTTCGCCTGCAGGACCAGATCGCGAGCCGTGTTCACGAGATCGGTCCCGGTTGCCAGCGCCGTATCGGCCTGCTGCAGGACGGTGCGCGCGAAACCGACCATGCGGCGCTCGACATCGATCCGGGTGATCTCGCCCTTGACGCTCTCGGCCTGGGCCGCCGCGACCGGGTCATCGGCTGCCCGGCTGGCCTTCTTGCCGGTGGCGATCTGTGCCTGCAGCTGGTAGAGCCGGGTCTGCTGGCTGTTCATCGACTGGATCGCGCGATCGAAGGCGGTTGCGGTGGATGTGCGGGTCATGACGCTCTCCCCTGCTCCGTTCAGTTGGTGGCGTTGATGAGCGCCTCGAACATCTGCTGCGAAGTGGTGATGACCTTCGCTGCCGCCTGGTATGCCTGCTGGAACTGGATCAGCCGCGCGGCTTCCTCGTCCAGATTGACCCCCGACACCTCGTCGCGGGCCGTCGTCGCGCTTTCGCGCCACGATACCGATGCTCGCTGACCGGCCTCGGCGGCCTGGGCCCGGGCACCGATGCCCGCCACCAGCTCACCATAGCCGTTGGTCACCGTCCTGCCGCCAACGATCCCCCGATCGGCCAGCCCGAGCAGCTGAGCGGCATTCCGGTTGTCCCCCGCGACATCCGCGGGCGGCGAGATCGTGATGGTGTCGCCGCCCGCCGGCGTGCCGTTCAGGGTGACGCTCCAGCCGTTGAAGCTGACCGTGTCGCCCGGGCTGTAGGGAATGTCGGTCGGATCGCCGGTACCCGCGCCGCTCACCGAGTAGGTACCCGGCCCGGTGAAGGTGATGGTCACGGGCGCCGCGGTAGCGGCGTCGTGGGTCGTGATGCCGAATCCCGCCACCGAGAGCGTCCCGGCGTTGTCGACGCCGAGCTTCGGGGTCGCCGGCGAAGCGGCGGCCCACCCGGCCGGGTCGCCGAGCACCATCGCGAAGTCACCGGCGAACGCGGAGGCGCTGCGGATCGTGTAGCGATCCCCGGCTGCCACGGCCCCGTCGTCGAGTGCGATCTCGAGCCCGTCGATCTCGATCGGCAGGCTCGCGAAGCTCGACACGGCTCCGTCGGAGAGCCGCTTGATCTGATAGGTGGAGCCGTCGTACGCCAGCTCGTAGTCGCTCGCCCGCAGCTGGTCGCCGGCGGTGATCGTCGCCGTGAACGAGGCGTCGCCATCGTTCGAGCCCGCGCCGGTCGAACGGACGGCGCCGGCGCGGAACACATCGGCGCCGACCGTACCGTTCTGGTCGAGCCCGAGCGACTGCTGGGTGTTGTAGGCGTGCGCCATCGCGCCCGCGAGCTGGCCCAGCTGCCAGCGCGACTCCTGCAGATCGCGGTTGCGGAACTCGAGCAGGCCGGCGATGCTGCCGCCCCCCAGCATCGCCTCGTTCATGGGCACCGATCGATCGCCGGCGACGAGCAGCAGGCGGGCGACATTCGGATTCTCGGGATCGTTCGCGATCTCGACCCGGGACGCCTTCGTGCCGAGCACCAGGGCGTCACCGGTGCCGGCATAGAGCGAGACGGTCTGGTCGTGGTTGATGTGGATGTTCGTCTTGACGAGCCGGTTGACCTCCTCGATCAGGTAGTCCCGGCGATCGAGCAGCTCGTTGGGCGCATGGCCGCTGCCATGCGCGGAACCTATCCGGTCGTTGACGCCGGCCAGCTCCGCGAGCAACTGGTTGAGCTCGACCGCCTGCTGGCCGAGGCTGCGGTCGACATCGGCCCCGATCTGCCCCATGCGCTGGTCGGTCATCGCGATGCGTTGCGCGAGAACGTTCGCCCGCTGCGTCAGGACCGAGCGGGCGGCCGGATCGAAGGGCCGGTTGGTGAGGTCGGCCATCGCCGCGGTCAGGTCGTTGTAGGCGGCGCCGATACCGTTCTCGCCGTCCGCGAACAGCCGGTCGAGCCGAGCGAGCGCGCCGGCGCGCGCGCTGTCGGATGCCTCGGCGGCCGTCGCGAGATGGATCTCGCGGGCAAGGAAATCGTTGTACTGGCGCTCGACCGTGACGACATCGACGCCGCGTCCCATGAAGCCCGAGCCGCCGAAGCTCGTGACCGCCTCCGCGAGGATGACCCGCTGGCGCGAGTAGCCCGGCGTCGCGGCATTGGCGATGTTGTTGCCCGTCGTCTGCAGCTGGGCATACGCCGCCCGCAGGGCCGATGAGCCGATCTCGAGTGCACCCATCAGGACTCTCCGTCAGATCTGCAGCCGGCGCAGCTCGACCGCCCGCTCGATCGTGCGCTCCAGCTTGCTGGCATAGTTCGGGTCGGTCGCGTAGCCGGCGCGCTGCAGGCCGCTGGCGAACGCTTCGGCACTGGTGCCGGCCTTGAGCACCTCGCCGTAGCGACTGCTGCCCTTCATCAGGCGGGCCCAGTCGGTGAAGGCTTCGGCATAGGAACCGTAAGCGCGGAACTGCTCGACCGACTTGCGCGGCTCGCCGTTCACGTACTCGGTGGTCAGCACATCGACCGTCTGTCCACGCCAGCCGCTGCCGGCCTTGATGCCGAACAGGTTGTGCGCCGGCCGGCCATCGGGGTGGCGCATCTCGGCACGACCCCAACCCGACTCGAGCGCCGCCTGGCCGACGATGAACTCGGCCGGAACTCCGGTGGCCCGCTGCGCGGCCCGCGCGTGCGCGAACATCCGGTCGACGAACTCGACCTGGGCCGGCGACGCCCTGCTTCGGCCGGCAGCGGACTTGCCTGCCCGCCCGGCGTCGGCCACCGCGCCGGTGGCTTCCGCGCGCACCGCATCGACTGCGGTCCGGCCCAGCGCCCCAGCCAGGACACCCGGCAGGCCGCCGACCGTGGAGATCGTGGCCATCGATGCGGTCGCCATGGTTCGCCGCAGACCGGGCGAAAGCTCCGCCTCGGGCCTGCGCTGGAGATCGGCGCCGATCCGGTCGCCCCCCGGGGCCGGCGACTCGTCGACTGCGGCAGGCTGCCGGCCGCCCTCGATATGCCGACTGAGCTGGCGCGCGAGGACGTCGGCCAGCCCACCGGGCCGACCGCCCACCGACTGGGCCAGCTGGCTGTCGAGCATGCTCTCGTAGGTGGACTGGCCGGGTCCGTCGAGCAGCCCGCTTTTCGGAATCGCCTCGCGCATGCTCTTCAGCATCTGCTGCATGAAGAGCGCCTCGAACTGGGCCGCGGCCTCGCGGACCGCCTGCCGGGGATCGGCCGAGGCCTGTTGCCGCAGCCGGGAGAGGGCCCCCGCGTCCACGGCCAGGCCAGCGACTTCCCGCATCAGATGATCTCCAGTTCCGCCTTCAGGCTGCCGGCGGCCTTGAGCGCCTGCAGAATCGCGATCAGGTCCTGGGCGCTCGCCCCGAGGGCATTGAGCGCCTTGACGACGTCGGACAGCCGCGCCGCGCCGGGCAGGACCATCAGGGCCCCGCCCTCCTGCCGGATCGTGATATCGGACATTTCGGCAGCAACCGTCGAACCTTGAGAGAAGGGGTTGGGCTGGCTCACCATGGGCGTCGAGCTGATCGTCACCGACAGGTTGCCATGGGCGACGGCCGAGGTCTCGAGGCTGACCGCCTGGTTCATCACCACCGACCCGGTGCGGGCGTTGACGATGACCTTCGCGACCGCCGGTCCGACGGTCACGTCGATGAGCTCGAGCTCGGCCATGAACCCGACCCGGCGCGACGGATCCTGCGGCAGCCGGACTCGGATCACCCGCGGATCGAGCGCATGGGCGACCACGCCCTCCGGCGCGAGCTGGCCGAAACGGGCATTGACCGCGTCGGCGACCCGCTGGGCGGTGGAGAAATCCGTCGCCTCCAGCTCCAGGTGGATGAATTCGCCTTCGAGCACCCGGTTCGGGACCGCCCGCTCGACGGTCGCCCCGCCGGGCACCCGGCCGGCGCTCAGGTGGTTGATCGTGACCTGGCTGCCACCGGCGGCGGCCCCCGCCCCGCCGACCACCATGTTGCCCTGGGCCATGGCGTAGATCTCGCCGTCGGCGCCCCGCAAGGGGGTCAGCAGCAGCGTGCCGCCCCGCAGGCTCTTGGCGTTGCCGAGCGAGGAAACGGTCACGTCGATCTGCTGGCCCGGCTGGGCATAGGCCGGCAGCTGCGCCGTCACCATCACGGCAGCCGAGTTCTTCAGCTGCGGCGTGATGCCGGGCGGCAGGACGATCCCGAGTTGCGAGAGCATCGACTGCATGCTCTGGACCGTGAAGGGAGCCTGGGTGCTCTGGTCGCCGCTGCCGTCGAGCCCGACCATCAGGCCATAGCCGATCAGCTGATTGGAGCGCACCCCCTGGACGGTGGCGAGCTCCTTGATGCGCTCGGCGCCAGCCGGCGCGGCGCCGATGCCCAGGGCGACGGCGACGGCGGCCAGCACGAGGCGGCCGAGCGGGCGAGCCGTGCGCCGGCCCGGGAGGAAGCGGCAGGAAATCATGTTCGGTACTCTCAAATCGGCAGCCAGCTCAGGAAGAAGCGCGACAGCCAGCCCACGGTCTGCGCCCGGTCGACGTCGCCGCGGCCGCGGAACTCGACGCGGGCATCGGCCACCTTGTTCGACGCCACGCGGTTGTCGCCCTGGATGCTCTGCGGGGGAACCACGCCGGAGAAGCGCAGCACGTCGACGTTCTGGTTCACGCCGACCTGCTTCTCGCCCGAGACCAGCAGGTTGCCGTTGGGCAGGACCTCGACGACGGTCACCGTGATCGTCCCGGTCAGCATGTTGTCGGAACCCGTCTCTCCCTTGCCCTCGAAGCTGTTCGAGGATTCACCCTCGGCACGCAGCTTGTTGAGCCGGTTCGAGCTCACGAAGGGCAGCGCGGTGATCGAGCCGCCGACGGAGCCCGAGCGGTCGATCGAGCTCGAGGAGCTCTTGCGGGCGGACGTCTTCTCGACGAGCTCGATGGTCAGCAGGTCGCCCACATGACGCGCCCGCCGATCCTCGAAGAGCGGCCGGTAGGTGGCGACCTGGAAGATCGAGCCGTTGGCGACCACCGGCGGCGGCTGGCGGGAAGCCGCGACGGCGACGCTGGGCTCGGCGCGGGCCGAGGTCGGCTCGTGGACGGCGACCTGCGGCGTCTGCATCGACGAGCAGCCGGCCAGCAGGACGCCGGCCAGCAAGACGAGGCGGGAAAGGATGGAATGCGAAGCGGACATGGCGTGGGCCGGAATCAGAGTTGGGTGAGGCGGGCCAGCATCTGGTCGCTGGTCTGGATCGCCTTCGAGTTGATCTCGTAGGCGCGCTGGGTCTGGATCATCGCCACGAGCTCCTCGACGACGTTGACGTTCGAGGTCTCGACGTAGCCCTGGCTCAGCTCGCCGGCGCCGTTGATGCCGGGCTGGCCGACCGTGGGCGTTCCCGAAGCGGCGGTCTCGGTGAACAGGTTCTGGCCGCGGGGATCGAGCCCGGCCGGATTGACGAAGGTCGCGAGCTGGATCTGCCCGATCTGGACCGGCGTCGCCTGGCCGGAGACCTGGGCGGAGATGATGCCGTCCAGGCCGATGGTGATGCTCTGCGTATTGGCCGGCAGCGCCACCGGCGGCGAGAGCGGATAGCCGTTGGGCGTGACCAGCTGGCCTTCGGCGTCGATCCGGAAGGAACCGTCGCGGGTATAGGCCTCGGTGCCGTCGGGCAGCTGGACCGGGAAGAAGCCGTTGCCGTTGATGGCGAGATCGAGCTGGTTGCCGGTCTGCTGCAGGTTGCCCTGGGTGAAGATGCGGCTCGTCGCCACCGGCCGCACGCCGGTGCCGATCTGCAGGCCGGTGGGCAGCATGGTCTGCTGCGTCGACTGGCCGCCGGCCTGGCGCATGTTCTGGTAGAGCAGATCCTCGAACACCGCATGCGAGCGCTTGTAGCCGTTGGTGGCCACGTTCGCGAGGTTGTGCGAGATCGTGTCGAGCTGGGTCTGCTGCGCATCGAGACCCGTCTTGGCGATCCAGAGTGATCGAATCATGCTGCTTGCTCCTGTGTTCGACGCCCGCGGCGTCGTCAGCCGCCGCTGCCGAGCAGCTGCGCCGCCCGCTGGTCGTTGGTCTCGGCGTTGCGCATCAACTGCATCTGCATCTCGAACTGGCGCGCCAGCTGGATCATGCCGACCATCGACTCGACCACGTTGACGTTGCTGCCCTCGAGGGCGCCGTCGACGACGCCGACATCCGGATCCTCGGGCGGCGGCACGCCGTCGCGGGTCCGCACCAGGCCGTCGGCGCCCTTGACGAGCGAGTCCGACGCCGGGTTCACCAGGCGCAGCCTGCCGACCTGTACCGGGGGCTCGTTGCCGGTCCGCGCGCTGATGGTGCCGTCGGTGCCGATCAGCACCTGGCTGTTGGACGGAATCGTGATCGGCCCGCCGTCGCCCATCACCGGCATGCCGCGTCGCGTGACGAGCACGCCTTCGGCATCGACCTCGAAGGCGCCATCGCGCGTCATGGCCTCGTCGCCCAGCGGCGACTGCACCACGAACCACCCGGGGCCCCGGATCGCCGCATCCAGCGGCCTGCCGGTCTGGCGGATCGGTCCGCTCGAGGCATCGAAGCCGGTGGTCGCCTCGAGCGCGAAGACCCGGCTGGTCGCCGTGCCTTCCTGGCGCACCGGCACCGACCGGAATGCCGCGAGGTCGGCGCGAAAGGCGTCGGTGGAGGCGTTCGCCAGGTTGTTGGCGAGCGCCGTCTGGCGCTCCTCCATCGCCTTGGCGCCGCTCATTGCGAGGTAGATCATGCGGTCCATCGCGAACGCCCTCCCGTGTCAGGCTAGCTTCAGCGCAGGTTGACGATCGTCTGCAGGATCTGGTCTTGCGTCTTGATCGTCTGGGCGTTGGCCTGGTAGGAGCGCTGTGCGGTGATCATGTTGACCAGCTCGGCGGTCAGGTCGACGTTGGACTGCTCGAGCGCGCCCGACTGGATCACTCCGAGGCTCGCGCTGGCCGGGCTGCCGACCATCGCCACCCCGGACTCGGCGGACTCGGCCCAGACGTTGCCGCCCAGCGAGACCAGCCCCTGCGGGTTGGGGAAGTTCGCCAGCGCCACCTGGCCCTGGGCGCGGGTCTGGCCGTTCGTATAGCGGGCTGTGATGATGCCTTCGTCCGAGATCGAGTAGCCCGCCAGTCGGCCGGTGGTGAAGCCGTCCTGCGAGAGATGGTTGACGCCGAAGACCGAGCCGTACTGGGTCGACGACCCGAGATCGACCTCGACGTTGTCCACCCCGCCCTGGGCGTTGGGAACCGCGATCGTGATCGGCATCGGGCTTGCCGCGGTGTCGACCGTGCCGTTGGCCTGGAAGCTCAGCTGGCCGACCGGGGTCGTGCCGATCTGGTTGCCGTCGGCGGCCGCATAGACATCCCAGGTATTGGCCGCCGTCTTCTGGAAGTAGAGCGCGAGGGTGGTATCGCCGCCCTGGGCATCGAACACACCCAGCGAGGTCGCGGAGTTGTAGGTCGTCGGGTCATCGAGGTCGAACGCCGCCGTCCGCGCTTCGGCCCGCGAATCGAGGTTCAGCATCGCCTCGACCGACGAGGTTGCCCGCGGCGAGATGTCGCCGGTCACCATGCGCAGGTCGGCGGGCACGCCCGGCTGGATCACGCCGTTGCCGTCGGCCGGATAGCCCGTCAGGCGCGAGCCGCCGCTGTTGACGATGTAGCCGTCCTTGTCGAGCCCGAACTGGCCGTTGCGCGAATAGGTGATCATGCCGTTGTCGGACAGGCGGAAGAAACCCGATCCGTTGATCGCGAGATCGAGCGGATTCGCGGTCGAGGCGAGATCTCCCTGCGAGAACTGCTGTGCGACCCGGTCGACCTGCACACCCAGCCCGCCGAACTGGGCGCCGGATCCGTAGACCGTGTTCGCGATCACGTCGCCGAATTCGGCCCGCGACGACTTGGCGCCCACCGTGTTGGCGTTGGCCACGTTGTGGCCGATCACGTCCAGATTCCGCGCCGCGGCGTTGAGCCCTGAAAGACCATGCTGGAAACCCATTGCTTGCTCCTGGTGAAGTACCCGTTGCAGCCGACGCCATCCGGCGCCGGCCCTCTTACCTGACGCCTCGTACCGAATCCCGGTCGACCATCGCGCCCGAGGCGAGCTGCAGGTCGAAGCTGTTGCCGTTGCGCGTGACGCCGACCACCCTGGAGGGCACCAGCGTCACCGCGTTGACCTGGCCGTCGTCGTTCATCGCGGAGACCTGGAAGTAGTAGGTGCCCGGATCGAGCGCATTGCCGTCGGCATCGCGGCCGTCCCACTCGAAGGGATGCACACCAGCATCGAGCGCGCCCAGCGGCATGTCGGCCACCGGCAGGCCGGCCTCGTCGAAGACCTGCAGCGAGACCCGCTCGGCGGCGGCGGGCAGCTGGAACGCCGCGGCAAGCACCGAGTCCTGGTCCTCCTCGCCGATTCTCATCGCATCGCCTTCGGCGAGAACCTCGCGATCGATCAGGCCGGCGGCATCGAGCGCGCCCTGGGCGCCGATCCGGTCGACCAGGGTGTGCATCGAGGTGTTGAGCTTCTCGATCCCGCGCACCGTGTTGATCTGCGCGAGCTGGCTGGTGACCTGGGCGTTGTCGAGCGGATTGAGCGGATCCTGGTTGCGCATCTGCGCGACCAGCAGGGTGAGGAACTTGTCCTCGCTGTTGTCGTTGTCGAGGCTGACGTCGCTCGGCGCGGTGGCACCCGAGCTCGCCCCGCTCGCGTTCGCCCGCCCGGCATCGGCGGTCGATCCGCCGCGATCCGCGGCGGTGGTCGAGGCGTTCTTGAGGGCGCGGGAGAAGGAATCCTCGCCCGCGGCTCCCGAGCCCGCGGGCGGAACCGTCGTCTTGTTCGCCACGAACCCGGCCACCGGGGCGGCCGCGGGATTGGCGATCGACTTCGGGAAAGTGAACATCCTGGCTCCTACTCGCCCATCCGCAGCGTCTTCAGCATCAGCTGGCGCGCGGTGTTCATGACTTCGACGTTGTTCTGGTACGAGCGCGAGGCGGAGATCATGTTGACCATCTCCTCGACGACGCTCACGTTGCTGTGGGTCACATAGCCTTCGGCGTCGGCCATCGGGTGGGAGGGGTCATGGATCCGCTTGCCGGGCGACTGGTCCTCCACGATGTTCGCCAGCCGGACGCCGGCCGGCTCCCGGCCCCTGCCGATCGCCTGGAACACCGCCTGGCGCGCCTTGTAGGCCTCGCCGTCGGGGCCGGCGACGCTGTCGGCGTTGGCGAGGTTGGAGGCCACCACATTGAGCCGCTTGCCCTGCGCCGAGATGGCGCTCGACGCGATGTCGAAGATCCGGTCCAGTGACATGGTTCCCTACCCCCTCATTCGCCCCGGATCGCCGAGACCATGGTCCGGACGTTCGAGTTGATGAACCGCAGCGCGGCCTCGTAGCGCAGGGCGTTGTCGGCGAAGTTCGCGCGCTCCCGATCCATGTCCACAGTATTGCCGTCGGCCGACGGCTGCTCCGGCTTGCGCCAGGACAGCGTCGAGAGCGTCAGCGAGCCGTCGACACCCCGGTGCGCGATCGGCAGATGGCCGGGGCTCGTCGAAACGACGCTGGCCGGCCGGTTCGCCTGCGGGCCGGTCGCCGCCTTCAGCGCGGCCTGGAAGTCGAAGTCGCGGGCCTGGAAGCCCGGGGTATCCGCGTTGGCGATGTTCGAGGCGAGCACCTTCTGGCGCTCGGCCCGAAGGGCCAGTGCCTGCGAGTGGAACTCGATCATCCCGGTGAACGGGTTCGACATGTCGATCCCCCTAAAGTTCTGCGGTAACGGGCCGATTATGTTGATGAGCCCCGATCCGGAAGGCCGGATAAGGCGGCCTTTCGCTGCCGTGTTCGGGCCGTCCGCGTGCGCGCCTGGGTCTAGAGTGGGCGGCATGCAAGTACATCGCCGAATTCCGTCCCGCCGCCCCGCATCGGCCCCGCCCCAGGCCGCCGGGCCCCATGCCATCGCCCGCCTCGTCATGGTCGCCGCCCTCGCCTTCGCCGGATTCTCGACACCGGTGGCCGCCAGGCCGGGCGCGGCGAGCACCGCCAGCCAGGCCGACAGCGCCGAGGCGCTTATCGAGGATTTCGTCAGGACGCAGTTCGGTCCCCAGTACCGGGTGGAGCTGCGATTCGGGCAGCTGAACCCGAACCTGAAGCTCGATGCCTGCGCCCGCATCGAACCCTTCCTGTCCCCCGGCGCCCGGCTCTGGGGGCGGACCTCGATCGGGGTGCGCTGCCTCGAAGGCGCCAACTGGTCGGTGGCGGTCCCGATGACGGTTGCGGTGTTCGGCCCGGCCCTGGTCACGAACCGGCCGATTCCGCCCAACACCGCGATCTCGGAAGCCGACATCGATGTGCAGGAAGTCGAGTTGAGCCTCGAGAACCGGCCCGCCCTGACCGACCCGGCCGAGCTCGAAGGCCGGATGAGCACCCGGGCCCTGTCGGCCGGCCAGACCCTGCGGGACTACCATCTGCGTGTGATGCCGACGGTGCGCCCCGGCGATCCGGTCCGGCTGAGGATGATCGGCCAAGGCTTCGTGGTGACGGCGGAAGGGTCGGCGATGGCCTCGGCCGGCAACGGCCAGGCGGTCCGGGTGCGGACGCCGGGCGGCAAGGTCATGCTCGGTACCGTCAACGGCAGGACGGTGGACGTGAAACTGTGAAAGGAAGTGAAAAAGGCCCGCTTATCGCCCGATCGACTAAAGTTCGATCGAGCCAGGCCGATAGCAGGCCCAAGACACGCATTTCCTCCAAAAGGGGATTGCAATGAAGATTGGAAATTCAATAGAAACCCTCAAATCCGAAGGCCTAGCCCCCGGCGCCAGCCGGGCCGGCTCGTCGTCATCGAAACCGGTGTCGCCGGTCGAGGCGAGCGATCGCATCGACCTGTCGGAAACCTCCCGGACCCTTGCCGGAAGCGAGGCTCGGGGCGGAGAGGAGATCCGCGCCGACAAGGTCAACGCAGTACGTGAAGCCATTGCCCGTGGCGAGTACCGTGTCGACTCCGCGGTGGTGGCCGAGCGGCTGATCATCGAGAGCGCTCAGCTGCTCGAGACCCTCTCGAGCGGCGGCCAGGGCGTCGGCAAGGGCGAGACGCCGGCGGCGGGCACGACGAAATGACGACGGCCCACGAAGCGGAGGGCCTCGCCCTGCTCGAGACGCTCCAGCGCCAGCGCGCCGGTTTCATGGACGCCGACGGCGACACGATCCGTCGCTATGCCCAGGAGATCGAGGACCGGGTCCTGCAGCTGTTCGAGGGCCCGACGAGCCCGAACCTGTCGGCCGAGCTTCTCGCCGGCCTGCGATCCGCGCTGGAGCAGCATGCCCGCCTGGTGGCCACGGCGGGCGCCCGCGTCGACCGTGGCCTGCGGGCGATGGGGCTGGACTCCGTCGCCATCCCCAGCCGGCGCTCGCGCTTCGCCGGGCAGGAAGGCCCGAATCGGACCTCCACCCGCGCCACCGCCTGAATTCATCCGGGCACGAGCGACGACGCCGGGCGATGCCCGGCGTTTTTCGTGACGCTGAACTTGACTACATAGACGGCAGCCACTTCAACAGAACCCATCCGTGGCCTCGTCTCGATCAGCCAGGAATTGACCTGATGTATCACCTTTCTGGTAGCAAAAATGCTACCATGCAAGCATGCTGCGGCGCGTGGTTGTCGATACAAATGTCTTCGTGGGTGCATGCTTGGGCACAGGCGCGGCGAATGCCGTCCTGGCCGCCTGCCTGGAGGGTCGCCTACAGCCGCTCATGGGGGCCGCCCTGTTCAGCGAGCATGAAGACCTTCTGGCACGCGAGGCCCTGTTCAGGAATTGCCGCCTCACGCACGCCGAGCGCGAGCACCTGTTCGACATCTATCTGTCCTGCTGCGAATGGATCCGCGTCTACTACGCGTGGCGGCCCAACCTGCGGGACGAAGGCGACAACCACGTTGTGGAGCTGGCGGTCGCGGGCGGCGCTCACGGCATCGTGACGCGCAACCTGCGCGACCTGCAGCGCATGGAACTGCGCTTTCCGGCGCTTCGCGTCCTGTCTCCCGAAACCCTCATCAAGGAGTTGCTGCCATGAGCGCATTGACCGTTCGCCTGCCCGACGACAAGCACAACCGGCTGCGCGCCCTGGCGCAGTCGCGGGGCACCACCGTCAACCGGCTGATCGACGAGATGACCACGTTGATGCTGGCCGAATTCGATGCCGAAACCCGCTTCCAGGTACGCGCGGCGCGCGGTGCCGGTCAGCGCGAGGAAGGCCTGGCGCTGCTGCGCAAGGCCGCGCTCTGATCTGCCCGCCTGCGCGGCCCCGCCTTGCCAGCCACGTTCCCGGATTGATCCGAGGGTTCGGCAGGACAAGGTATTCCGAACTCTAGCGGCCCACCCAATCCTTCAGGTTGGCGCGGATCCTCGCGACCGCCTGGCTGTGCAGTTGCGACACCCGGGATTCCGTCACGCCGAGCACGGCGCCGATCTCCTTCAGGTTCATGTCCTGCTCGTAGTACATCGACATCACGTACTTCTCGCGCTCGGGCAGGTTCTCGATCGCCTCGACCAGCGACTCGCGAAAGCGCTGGTCGTGGACGGCCCCGACGGGATCGGCGCTCTCGCCGACCTCGTTGCGGTCGAGCCAGGAGTCCTCGTTGCCCCGGTCGCCGAGATCGTCGAGGTACAGCAATTGCGAGCCCCGGGCATCGCCCAGCATCCGATGATAGGCGGAGAGATCCAGCCCGAGCTCCGCGGCGATCTCCGCCTCGCCAGGCGGGCGCATGAGCTTCTGCTCGAGCCGGCGCACCGCCTGCTCGATCTCGCGCTGCGCCTTGCGGACCGAGCGCGGCATCCAGTCCGCGCCCCGCAACTCGTCGAGCATCGCGCCGCGCACCCGCTGCAGCGCGAAGGTCTCGAACTGGGCGCCACCGGCGGCATCGTAGCGGGACATGGCGTCGAACAGACCGATCATCCCTGCCTGGACCAGATCCTCGACATCCACGTTGGGCGGCAGACGGGCGATCATCTGGTGGGCGACCCGCCGCACCATCGCGCCGTAGCGTTCGATCGCTTCCTGGCGATCGAGTGTTCCCTGTGCGGTATACATGCTGTCGCGATCTCGCTCTTCTAGTGCGTCACCCGGCCGGACCTCGGACCGGCGTCGCCGTACAGGCGGCCGGCCAGTCGCTCGAACTCCCTGCTCTCCTCGCTGTCACGATCGAGCGACTGCACGCTGGTTCCGGCCAGCGCCGCTCGCCGGAATGCCCGTCCTGTGCCGAGAGATCCCCACATGTCGACACGCACCCCGATGAATCGATCGAGCGCATCGACGAGATTCGCGCGACAGCGTTCGGCGATCGCTCGCTCGACCGGTCCGACCAGCACCACCCCGAGGCGCTCGACTCGATGGGCTGCGGCGAGCTGCTTGATCCGTCCATAGAGATCGGTGATCCCGGCCGGCCCCGCCATCCCCTGCACCACCAGGTCGATGCCGTCGGCGGCGCGAGCCGGATCGGCGAGCCGTAGCGGGTCGTCGAACAGCCGCAGCGCGGGAGGCTCCGATGCGCCCGACCTTCCGTCGACATGCGCCGCGATGCCATGGGCCTCGAAGCCGTCGGCGAGACTGAGCATCCCGACCCGGGCCAGCGCCGGATCGGGCGCCACGAAGCAGACGGGACGACGCCATGGCGCGGCACCGAACAACCGCCGCAACCCGCTCGCCTGGTCGATCCTGCGCTCAGGCATGCAGCGCCTCCCGGGCAGGGGCATCGGCACCCATCCCGTCGATACGCTGCATCAGCATGGTCAGCTCGGTGTCGTCCAGCACGAAATCGTCATGCATGCGAGGCTCGAGGGCGGTCGCCACCAGGCCGGCGGCGTCCGCCTCGTGCCAGTCCTCGGGCACCCGCTGGCCGTCGGCCATCCCCACCACCTGCAACCGATGACGGACCAGCGCGTCGATCGCGCCGCCCAGACGCGGCGCTTCATCGATCTTCGAGAGCACGACGCCGGCAGCGTCGCGGCCCCGGTATGCCTCGATCACCTCTTCGAGCGCGCCTTCCTGGGCGGTCGCGGCAAGCACCAGCAGGGGCCGCACACCCTTGTCCGCGAGCATGTCGAGGTTGGCCGCCACACGCTCGTCGCGCTGGCCGACACCCGCCGTATCGACGAGCACGAGCCGGCGGTCCGCGAGCGTCGCCAGGTGGCGGCCGAGCTCGTCCGCATCATGGGCGGCGAGCACCGGAACGCCGATCAGCTCCCCGAAGGCCCTGAGCTGGTCCTGCGCCGCGATCCGGTAGGCGTCCATCGTGATCAGGCCCACCGACTGCACGCCATGGCGCAGCGCGAAGCGGGCCGCGATCTTCGCGGTCGTCGTGGTCTTCCCCACCCCGGTCGGACCGACCATGGCGAAGACACCGCCGTCGGCGAGCGGTCCGTCGGTCCAGGCAGCGCAGCGCAGGTTGCGGGCAAGCGCGGCATGCAGCCACACGACCGCCTCGTCGTCATCGTAGTCGCCGGGCACCCGGCTCACCAGCAGGCGCGACAGCCGTGCGGAGAAGCCCGCCCCGATCAGCAGGCGAAGCAGCTGCGCCTGGACCGGCGAGCGTCGGACCCCATCGACCCACGACAACGCGCTGAACTGCTGGCTGATGTAGGCGCGCATGCGCCGCAACTCGTCGACCAGGTGCTGGTTGGCCAGTGCCGTGGCCTGCTCGCCGTGACCGTCGATCCGCAAGGGCGCCACCGGCTCGGGCTGCCGAGGCTGCGGATCGACAGGCTTCGAAACACCTTCCATCGACGGCGCCTGCGCAGGACGACTACGTTCCTGGGCATAGCGCTCGAAGGAAACCGTGCTCATCTCCGGCGGCCGCGCAGCCTTTCGGGATCCGGCGGCCGCCGTGCCGCGTGCCGGCGGCGGCGCATCGGCCGACGCGTGTCGGGTCGGCCCGTTCGGCGCCATGGCCTCGTCCTGGCTCCAGTCGGCATCGGTGGTGGCGAGGATCTCGACACCGCCGTCGACCCGACGATTGCGCAGGATGACCGCATCCTCGCCCAGGCTCGTCTTGACCCTGGCCAGTGCCTCGCGGGCGGTGGCGCCGAAGAATCGCTGCGTTCTCATTGTGCTTCTCCGATGATCCTGCCGATCCGGATGGTGTGGGTTTCAGGAATCTCCGAGTGGCCCAGCACCCGCAGGCGGGGTGCGGCCTTCTTCATCAACCTTGCGAGAGCCGTGCGGATCGCATCCGGAACCAGCAGCGCTCCGGGAACCCCCTGGCTCTCATGCTCCTCGCAGGCACCCGCCGCCGAGCGCACGACGAAGTCGGCAACCCCCGGTTCCAGCGCACCGTTGCCGGCCGGGCCGAGCGCCTGCAGGAGCAGGTTCTCGAGGGCAGGATCGATCGCGATGACATCGAGCTCGCGAGCGGGGCCGAACACCTGCTGCACCAGCGCCGGGCCGATGGCCCGGCGGACCTCTGCCGTGAGCTCTGCCGGATCCTGGGTCCGCGTACCGTGCTCGCCGAGGGATTCGAGGATGCTGCGCAGGTCGCGGACATGGACCGCCTCGTCCAGCAGGTTCTGCAGAACCCGCTGGAAGACGGCGACGGGCACGAGCTTGGGCACCACTTCCTCGACCAGCTTCGGCGCGTACTCGCGGACATGGTCGACGAGATGCTGGGTCTCGTTGCGTCCCAGCAGGCGCGAGGCGTGGAGCTGCATCAGGTGATGGAGATGCGTCGCGATCACGGTCGCGGCATCGACCACGGTGTAGCCGGCGACCTGCGCCTGCTCTCGCGACCCCGGCTCGATCCAGACCGCCGGCAGCCCGAACGCCGGGTCGGTCGTAGTCGGTCCCGCGAGCTTCTGGGTCACATGGCCGGGATCGATCGCCATCAGCATCCCCGGATAGACCTCCGCCTCGCCGACGACCGCGCCCTTGAGCGTCAGCCGATAGGCGCTCGGGCGCAACTCCAGGTTGTCGCGGATATGCACGGCCGGCGGCAGGAAACCGACCTCCTGGGCGAACTTCTTGCGCACTCCCTTGATGCGGGCGAGCAGCTCGGCGCCGCGCTCCTTGTCGACGAGGGTGATCAGCTTGTAGCCGACCTCGAGCCCGAGGGCGTCGACCGGCGCGACATCGTCCCAGCTCGCCTCGCCGGGGTCGCGGGCGGGTTCGTCCGGCACCGGCGCCGGCGCCGCGCTCGCCTGCAGCTGCTTGCGATGCATCCGCCAGGCGAGATAGCCGCAACCTCCCGCCAGCAGGAAGAAGGACAGATGGGGCATGCCGGGGACGCTGCCGAGCAGGGCCACCACGAAGGCGGCGATGCCGAGGGCACGCGGCGCGTTGAACAGCTGCTTGGTGAGCTGGCCGCCGACATCGTCGTCGTTGCCCACCCGCGAGACGATCATGCCGGCGGCGACCGAGATCACCAGCGCCGGGATCTGCGCGACCAGGGCATCGCCGATCGCCATCAGCACGTAGTTGTTGGCCGCGTGCGAAATCGAGAGATCGTGCTGCACGACCCCGATCACCAGCCCGCCGACGATGTTGATCGCGAGGATCAGCATGCCGGCGATCGCGTCGCCGCGCACGAACTTCGAGGCGCCGTCCATCGACCCGAAGAAATCCGCCTCCTGGCCGACCTCGGCGCGACGCCGCCGCGCCTCGTCCTGGTCGATCACCCCGGCGTTGAGGTCGGCGTCGATCGCCATCTGCTTGCCGGGCATCGCATCGAGGGCGAAGCGCGCCGAAACCTCGGCGATCCGGCCGGCGCCCTTGGTGACCACGATGAAGTTGATCACGGTGAGGATCGCGAAGACGATGATGCCGACGGCGAAGTTGCCGCCGACCACGAAGTTCGCGAACGCCTCGATGACGTGCCCGGCCGCATCGGTTCCGGTATGGCCGTTCATCAGGACGGCCCGGGTCGACGCCACGTTGAGCGACAGGCGCAGCAATGTCGTCACCAGCAGGACGGTCGGGAAGACGGCGAAGTCGAGCGGCCGGACCGTATAGGTCGAGACCAGCAGGACGACGATCGCCAGGGCGATGTTGAAGGTGAACAGCAGGTCGAGGACGATCGGCTGCAGCGGCAGGATCATCATCGCCAGGATCATCAGGATGATCACCGGCACCGCCAGCGACTGCAACGGCGGCATCCGCAGCTCCACGCCGGCGATGCTCACCTTCAGGCCGTCCGGAGCGGCGGGGGCGCGAAGCAGGGTGCTCACGACCGGCCTCCTTCATCGGCCATACCCGACTGGGGATCGAGCTCCGCCGGCACCGGCAGATCGGTCGGCGCGGCCGGGGCGCGGCGGCCGGCGGCGGCGCGCAGCTGGTAGACGTAGGCGAGAACCTGGGCGACGGCGTTGTAGAGCGCCGCCGGGATCTCGGCGTCGACCTCGACATGCGAATACAGGGCTCGCGCCAGGGGCGGCGCCTCGAGCATCGGCACACCGGACTCGATGGCGATCTCCCGGATCCTCGCGGCCACGTGATCGGCGCCCTTGGCGACGACGCGCGGCGCGCCGGCGGCGGCCTCGTCGTACTTGAGGGCGACCGCGTAGTGGGTCGGGTTGGTGACCACCACGTCGGCCTCGGGCACCCGGGCCATCATCCGGCCGGTGCTCATCTCGCGCTGGCGCTGGCGACGCTGGGCCTTGACGTGCGGATCGCCCTCGGTCTCCTTGTGCTCCCTGCGAGCCTGCTCGAAGGTCATCTTCAGGTTGGTACGGTGGCGAAACCACTGCATCGGAACGTCGACCGTGGCGATCACGATCAGCAGCAGCAGCAGCCAGCCGGCCCCCTGGATCACCAGGCCGGGGGCGATGCGCACGGCATGCTCGGGCGCCATCGCGAGCAGCGCCGCGAACGTGCCGCCCTGCCACCAGACGTAGGCGGCGGCGATCAGCGCAAGGCCGAGGACGAGCAGGGACAGGCGGATCGAGTCCACCAGGTGATCGCGCGAGAAGATCCGCTTGAGGCCCGCGAGCGGGCTGATCTTGGACCACTTCGGCCCGAGGGTCTTGCCGGTCCAGGCGAAACCGCCCGGCACCGCTGCGGCGACGACCGCCGCGACGATTCCGGCGACACCGATCGGCAGGCAGATCGACAGCGCGAGCATGCCGAGCCCGCCCATCCAGTCGGCCAGGGCTTCGGAGGAGAAGGAGAGGGTACGGTCGAAGCGCAGACCGCGGCCGACCAGCTCGACGCTGCGGCTGCCGAGATGGCCCGCGAAGAGGACCATGGTCAGGCCGGTGAGCCCGAACAGCACCGCGTGACCGAGATCGCGCGACCGCGCGACCTGCCCTTCCTCCCGGGCTTCGCGCAGCCGCTTCTCGGAAGCGGGTAGCTTCTTGTCCTCTCGTGACTGTTCCTGATCGGCCATTCGACTTCGTCCTGATGACGAAATCGATTATTGGCGGCGCCCGGGAAACTCAAGCCCCGATCAGGCGGGCAAATCCGGCTGTTCTCGAAACTGCAGGCCGTCGGACACGCCGGCCGTGCCGATCATCGGCCTCGGCGGCGGGCGCGGCCGGCTTGCGCAGGCCTCAGCGACCGGGCGCCTCATCCGGCGATCCGGCCGCCGCCGTCCCCTCGGTCCGTCCCGAAGGGACACCGCCACCATGGAGATCGTCCTCGTCCTCGATCTGCGGCCCGCGCAGGATCCGCTCGGACGCCTCGCTGGTCATCACCACGATCGAGATCCGCCGGTTCATCGGATTGAGCGGATTCTCGGGATCGAAAAGCTGGGTGGACCCCAGGCCTTCCACCCGGATGATCTTCGGCTCGTGCATGCCGCCGGCGATGAGCTCGCGCCGGGAAGCGTTGGCGCGCTCGGCCGACAGTTCCCAGTTCGTGTAGCCCCCGGGCCCGTGGGAATACAGCGCCGCATCGGTATGGCCGGCCAGCGAGACGCGGTTGTCCACCTCGTTCAGGACCTTGCCGATCGCCCGCAGCAGGTCGCGCATGTAGTACTTGACCTCCGCCCCGCCGGAATCGAACATCGGCCGCTGGCGATCGTCGACGATCTGGATCCGCAGGCCATCGCTGGTGAGATCCATGCGCAGCTGCTTGCGCATGTCGGCAAGAGTGGGGTCGCTCGCGACGACCGACTCCACCTGATCGCGCAGGGCCTGCAGGCGGCGCGACTCGATGCGCCGGTTCTCGCGCGCCAGCGCATGAGGGTTGACGGTCCGTTCCTTCACCTCGGTCTCGCCGCGCTTGACCTGGCCGGTGCTGCGGGTCAGGTCGGTACCCCCGCCCCTGATGATGCTCGAGCTGTCGCCGCTGCCCGAGCCGGCGTTCAGGGCGACATGCAGGGGCGTCGAGAAGTGGTCCGCGATGCCCTGGAGATCGCCCTTGGTGGTCGATCCGAGCAGCCACATCAGCAGGAAGAAGGCCATCATCGCGGTCACGAAGTCGGCGTAGGCGATCTTCCACGCGCCGCCGTGGTGGCCGTGGCCACCCTTCTTGATCTTCTTGACGATGATGGGCTGGATCTTCTTGTCGGATGCCGCCATGGTTGCGCTCGTCCCCTTCCTCGTCCGGGTTCCCGATCAGGCCCGACGCTGCTTGACCGCGTCCTCGAGCTCGCCGAAGCTCGGCCTCTCGGTCGAGAACAGCACCTTGCGTCCGAACTCGACCGCGATGGCCGGCGCATAGCCCTGCATGCTCGCCAGCAGGGTGGTCTTGACGCAGACCAGCTCCTTGGTCGCCTCCTCGCCCTTCTGCTCGAGCAGGCCGGCGAGCGGGCTCACGAAGCCGTAGGACAGCAGGATCCCGAGAAAGGTGCCGACCAGGGCCCCCGCGATCATCCCCCCGAGGACCGCCGGCGGCTGGTTGACCGATGCCATCGTCTTCACCACCCCGAGCACCGCGGCGACGATGCCGAAGGCGGGCAGGCCGTCGCCGACTTTCTGGATCGCCCCGGCGGGCGCATGCAGCTCCTGATGATGCGTCTCGATCTCGCTGTCCATCAGGCTCTCGATCTCGTGGGCATTGAGGTTGCCCGAGACCATCATGCGCAGGTAGTCGGTGATGAACTCCACCAGGTGGTGATCCGCCTGGATTTCCGGGTAGTTGGCGAACAGCGCGCTGTCCTGCGGCGCATCGACATCCTGCTCGATCGACATCAGGCCCTCCTTGCGAGCCTTCTGGAGGATGTCGTAGAGCAGCGCGAGCAGCGACATGTAGCGCGCCTTGGTGTAGCGCGAGCCCTTGAACAGGGTGGGGATGGTCGCGAAGGTCGCCTTCAGGACCTTCTGGTTGTTGCCGACCAAGAAGGCGCCGAAGGCTGCTCCCGCGATGATGAGCATCTCGATCGGCGCCGCCTTCGCCAGGACCCCGAAGTGTCCGCCCGCGATGGCGTAGCCGCCGAAGACGGCGAGCACGACGACGATGTAACCGATGATGACGAACATGAGGCCCCGAGCGATCCCGATCCGGCGAGTACCACCCTATTTCGGCGGCATGCCGCTCGCCTTGAGCGCATCCTGCCGAGCGGTCACCCGTTGCTTCTGGCGCCGGTCGGGGCGGACCCGTGGCGACCGGGCCGATGATCACCGCCCGGCTTCGGTGCCGGAACGAAGAAAAGCGGGGCATCGCCCCGCTTCTCCGGTCTGCATCCACCGCCCGTCGGCCGGCGCCCGGCCGCGGCCGGGCCTGTCGATTCCACCGCCCTAGTGGATCGCCCCGCGCCGGCTCGCCTTGCCCGCCCGCGCGGGCGGACGGCACAGGCCGCATACGAAATCCTGGTCGAGCTCGTAGGCATGGTTCACGAAGCTGCCCTTGCAGCGGGTGCAGCGCGTCGTGCACAGCATGCCGGCATCGACGAACTTCACCAGTCGCCAGGCCCGGGTCACCGAGAGCATCGGCTCGATGCCGGCCTGCTGGGTTTCGGCCACGTAGAGCTTGTAGGCCCGGATGATCGCCTCGATGTCGTCGATGTCGCTGGTCTTGATCAGGTACTCGTACAGGTTGTAGAAGAGCGACGCATGGATGTTCGGCTGCCAGGTCATGAACCAGTCGGTGGAGAACGGGAGCTGGCCCTTCGACGGCGACTTGCCGGTCACTTCCTTGTAGAGCTTGAGCAGGCGCTCGTAGGGCAGATCGGTCTCCGATTGCAGAACCTGCAGCCTCGCGCCGAGCTCGATCAGGGAGATCGCGCGAAGCGTCTGGCGATTGTCCTTCAGCAGGCTGCGGGCGCTCATTCGACCGACTCCTCGTAGCGGCCCGCCATCAGGATGCTCGCGTGCAGGCGCTCGGCCGTCTTCTCCCGACCCGGCTGGTCGGCGCGGGCATGCTCGGCCAGCAGGCCCCAGACCATCGCGTCGTCCACCCTCAGCCGGCACATCAGGGTGTTGCCGCCCGCGACCTTGAGCATCTGGCTCGGCTTGAGGGTGTCGATGAGGTCCGCGACCTCGTCGGTGATGCCGAGCCGGAACAGCGCGGTGGGACGATCGGCGCGGATCAGCTGCTGCGCGAGGATCAAATAGGACAGGTTGATCTCGGTAATTTCGTGGGCCAGTTTCTGTTCGACCGACATATTCTTTCCCCTGGGCGGTGGTAGGCACGTGGCGAGCACGTGGGACGCAGTGTCGGCCGCAGCCTCCTTTTCTTGAATCCGATGCCTTCCGATTCTCGGCTGGGCCGAACTCCTACGCCTGTAGGAAGTTTTCCTATCTCCCTGGACGCCCCGCGCAGCCGCCGTCCGGCGCCCCGATTAAAGCCGGACGGACGGCGACCGTTAACCGCTGGCAACGGGACTTTCCCGTCGCCCCGAGGCTCGACGTACGGCCCGGCGGGCTCTCAGGAAGCCAGGGCATGGGGCCCGGGCAACGGCCGGAAAGCCGCAACGGAATCAACTCAAGGAGTCTGAAATGGCCCAGATCATCAACACCAACATCATGTCGCTGAATGCCCAGCGCAACCTGTCGACGACCCAGAACACCCTGGCGACGGCGGTG
>JAMLIN010000045.1 GCA_023954135.1 Burkholderiaceae bacterium
AGCCCTGCGGTCGGCGCTGGCGAGCAAGGGGCTGAGCGTGCCGGACGCGGCGATGCAGCTGGCGTCGGGCGACGCCGTGCTCAACCTGCCCCCCGAGGAGCCGGCGCCCCAGGCCTGCACGCCGAGATTGATCGACGGTTTCGCGGGCGCCGATCGCACGCGATGGGTGAAAGTTGGTAGTGGGTCGGAACAGACCAACGGTATCGGCATCGGCGGTGGCCCCGGCTTCACCAGTGGCGCCTCGGTCGAGGTCACCTTCGCCAATGGCACCGTGCTCACCGGAGCGCGGACCGATTCCGACAAGGGCATGGTGACCCTGATTCCCTGCGGCCTGGCCGATGCCTTGCCGGCGCGTGTTCGTATGTCGGGCGGATCGGGCTCGACATACTACGATCCGGGCAGTGGGCGCTGGGCGAGTTTCGACGCGAGCCGACAACTGCATGCGGTGATCAATGCTTTCGAGGTCGATGCCAATCTGGCGGTCACGCCATTCACCGAAGCGGTCTACCGGCGCGTGCTGGCACTGGGTGACCGGGATGCCCGCCCTTGGCAGGACGCGGGCCGGATCGAGGTCGCTCATGACGAGGTCAAGGCGACGGTCAACGACCTGCTGCCGGGCATGTACCGGCTCGAACGTCTCGACCGGATGCCGCTGCTGATCGATCACCGGGCCGACATCGAGGGCACGCAGACCCTGCCGCGAACCCAGGCGGGTATCCATGGCGTAGCGGTTGCTGCGCTGGCGAAGGTGTCGGCCGAGAGCCGGCCCGCCGATACGGCACCGGCGCTGGAGATCACCGAGCGTTTCGCGGCCGACATGGGCGACGGCGTGCTCGACAATCCCTACGCGGGCCTGGATCCCTTCCAGATCGGCGCTACGGCGGCCGCCTATGACGTCGGCGGACTGTGGGAGCGCATGGCAATCGAATCCATTACGCTGGGGCGCAAGGTGGGTGTGCCGGCCTTGTGGGCCGGCAAGCCGTTTCCGCTCGGTCTGTCCCGGCCCAGCGGCCATCGAAACAGCAACATGTGGCAGGAGCAATACACCGGCCTGTACAGCGATGGCGTGCTGCGAACCGTTGCCTTGATCGACGGACGCGATGGCGGCTATTGCGGTATCTGGTGCAACCCGGTACGCAAGATTCCCGCTTCTCCGAACGGTGAGTGGTGGGTGTTCGAACATGGCGAGATGGCTGAGTTCGATCCGCGGACCCGCATCGCGCGGTCGGAGGACGGCACCTGGTGGACCGTTGGCAACCTCGGTTTCTATATCGACAGCGGCCCCCTGTACTGGCGCGATTCAGGCTTGTCACCGTATGCCCAGCGGCCCGGCTTCGAAATCGGCGCCGAAGGCAGGGTGTATCGATTGATCTACGAAGTCGATTCGCAGGGCTTGCCTTCGTCGGCGCCGCCGACACGCGGCACGGAGCTGCCCCTGCCAGCACGGGCGCGCCAGCTCTCGAGCGACGGGCGTCTGTCCTATGCCCTGCTGAGCAACGGCGATGTGTATGTGCTCAATCCGGAGATCATCGTGTCCGGGCGGGCCGAAGGTCCGCTCGATGAGGTGACTCGCCGCCAGTACTGGGGAATGTTCCGATCCGCAGGGCATCTCGAAGGCGAGGCGCTTCGGGTCGATACGGCTGCGAAGATCTGCCGCATCGGCGGTACCTATCTGCATGCTTGCGATGGCCAGCTGCTCGTCATCGATCGCGTCTACCACTGGGTTCTGTTGGACATCAACTGGAGCAATATGCGAGCGCCCGATGACAGGTACATCGTGCGCCCCGCCAGCGGGCTGGATGCCAAGGGCTGGCGGGCCTTCAAGGCGCCACTGTCAGTCGATATCGTGTGGGACGATGTCGCGCTTCGGCTGCTGTCGAAGACCGACGGTTCATACGTACTGCAGTCCGATACCTGGGGTATGCGTGACGAAGGAACCCACCCCGGCCAGCTGCCATGGCGGGCTCAGATCTCCCAGCAGCTTGTGGAATCCTGGCTCGGCAACTGATCCGCGCCTCCACCCCATCAGCCCGAGTGCCGCCATGACGGCGGCCCCGGGCTTCGCGGGATCGATGCCGTCAGCCAGCAGCTTCGCGCTGGCGCAGCGCACCCCGGACATATCCATTAAAGTCGGGATTTCGCCACCCGCATGGTGAACCCGATGACGACCCTCGAATTCCACTTCGACTTCGGCAGCCCGAATGCCTACCTCAGTCACCGGGTGATCCCCGGGATCGAGGAGCGCACCGGCGCGAAGTTCAGCTACGTGCCGGTGCTGCTCGGCGGCGTGTTCAAGCTCACCAACAACCGCTCGCCGGTCGAGAGCTTCGGCGGCATCCGCAACAAGCTGGAGTACCAGCGGCTCGAGATGAAGCGCTTCATCGAGCAGCACGGCCTGGCGGAGTTCCGCTTCAATCCGCATTTCCCGGTCAACACGCTCGCGATGATGCGCGGCGCGATTGCAGCGCAGGGTCTCGGCGTCTTCGAACCCTACGTGGATGCGATGTTCCGGGCCATGTGGGCGGAGGAACGTGCCATGGCCGACCCGGCGGTGTTCGCCGAGGTGATGAAGGCGGCCGGGCTGCCGGCCGAGGACATCATCGCCCGGTCGGCGAGCCCCGAGGTCAAGCAGGCGCTGCTCGACAATACCGGGCGCTCGGTCGAGCGCGGCAGCTTCGGTTCGCCCACCTTTTATGTGGGCGACGCCATCTACTTCGGCAAGGATCGCCTGCGCGACGTCGAGGAAGCGCTGCTCGCCGGTCGCGGCTGATCAGGCGGGCTGGCTCCGCCCGTCGATGGCCTCCGTGTCCGTCGCGGCTTCGCCGTGCGCGGCGAGCGCGATGCGGATGCGCTCGAGCGCGGCATCGCGTACGCCCATCTCGACCAGCGATGCGACGGTGCTGTCGAAGTAGTGCCGGCAGTTGCCGTGGCTGCCCTGGCCGGTGGCGAGGAAACGGGCGACCTGCGCCGGCGGCAGCTTGCCGGTATAGCGGGGATGCCGGCGGTTGACCACGAAGGTCAGGCTGCGGGTGCGCTCGCCGGCGACGGTCGCCGGGATCCAGCGCGCCTCGTAGGAACCCGAGAGCATCTCCCGGCGCCAGAGCAGGCGTAGTTCCTCGCGCACCTGGTTCGCGGCGATCCGGAAGACCAGGCCATAGCAGGAACCGCCCCGGTCGAGGGCGAGCATCAGCCCGGGGTATTCGGGGCTGCCCCGGCCGAGCACCATGCGCAGGCAGAAGCGCCGGCTCCAGCCGTGGACATGGGCACGCTCGGCGCCGATGTGCTCGATGGCGGGGTTCCACATGAGCGAGCCGTAGCCGAAGACGAGGACGTCGTCGCCCGGCCGATGCGTCGTGAGGGTGGCCTCCAGCGAGGCATCGAGCTCGGCGTCGCTGCGGATCGTTCCCGGCGGAGACTTCGCCCGCCAGGCCGCGAGCAGTGACCCGTCGGCGAGCCGGTCACGGGTGATGAAGACAGGCGCCTGGTTCAGCCCGCTGGTTTCCGACGACATCGATCCGTTGTGCTCCTGTTGTCCGTTGCCGATGTTCCCGATCCCGTTTCGCCCGGGACGGGGTTGTCGCCCTCAGGACGCCCTTGCCGGAAGCAGGGCGTCGTCGAAGATCGCGACCGCGCGGGTCCAGCCCGCCGATGCGCCGCGAATCTTGTGGGGAAAGCAGCTGACGATGAAACCATCGCCCGGCAGGGCTTCCAGATTGTGCAGCTTTTCGATGTGGCAGTAGCCGATGTCGCGGCCGGCCTTGTGGCCTTCCCATATGAGCGAGGCGTCGCCTGTCTCGGCGTACTTGCCGGCTGTGTGCACGAAGGGGGCATCCCAGCTCCAGGCGTCGGTGCCGGTCAGCCGGACCCCGCGCTCGAGCAGGTACATGGTGGCCTCGTAGCCCATGCCGCAGCCGGCCGACACGTAGTCGGGATGGCCGTAGCGGCTGCCGGCGCGGGTGTTGACGACGACGATCTCGAGCGGAGCGAGCTCATGCCCGATGCGGGCGAGCTCGGCCTCGACTTCGGCGGCGGTCACGACATGGCCGTCGGGCA
The DNA here is from genome assembly GCA_023954135.1 of Burkholderiaceae bacterium. Classification (GTDB taxonomy): domain Bacteria; phylum Pseudomonadota; class Gammaproteobacteria; order Burkholderiales; family Burkholderiaceae_E; genus JAMLIN01. The sequence goes on from JAMLIN010000045.1 coordinate 4,054, forward strand.
GGTGCCGGAAATCGAGCTTCACGCCCGGCTGGAAGCACCATTCGAGCGGTACCTCGTCGATCGTGGTCGAGGGCTGGCGCTCGCCGAGCGCCTGGTCCATGGTGCTGTGGAAGTGGTACGGCGCATCGAGATGGGTGCCGTTGTGCGTCGACAGCCGTACCCGCTCGACCGCCCAGCCCTCGCCGTCGGGCAGGTCGGCGGCCGAGAGGCCCGGGAAGTACTTCGCGATCTGCTCGACCGAGGTGTCGTGGGTGATGTAGTCGATATGCGGCTCGAGCCCGGGCGGATCGGATGCCACGTCGTTCTCGAGGTAGATCGACAGGTCGACGAATCGTCTCTTGCGGTTGGCCATGCGGATGTCTCCTTGCGATGCAACCGTATGGCCTGCCGGTTCATCTCGTCAAGAAGTCAGTCCTCCCAGGGGTGCAGCGCGATGCCGCCGACGGTGCCGGCCTGCCAGCGCGCGCGCAGCGCCTCGCGCGCCCGGCTGATCGGGAACACCTGCGACACGTAGGGCTTTATCCGCCCTTCCGCGGCCCATTGCAGGACGAGCGCCTTGCGCGGCTCGCGCAGTTCGGGCGAGCGTTCCACGGTGATCACCGCCGGACATCCCATGACCGTCAGGCCCTTCATCTGGATCAGGTTGGTCGGCAGCTGGTTGGCCCGGGGGGCGCCCCGCCGACCCTTGCCGTCCGCGACGTTGGGTGTGGATGTCCAGCCGACGATCAGGAAGCGCGCGCCGAAGGCCACGCAGCGCAGGCTCTCGAGCGAGACGTCGCCGCCGACCGCGTCGTACACCACGTCGACGCCGCGGCCATCGGTCAGCGCCTTGACCTCCTCGCGGAAGGAGCGCACGCCCGACGGATAGTCGTCGCCACGCGTGTTGATGACGTGGTCCGCGCCATGGGAGCGGACGATCTCCAGCTTCTCGTCGGAGCGCCCGGTCGCGATCACCCTGGCGCCGAGCATGCGGCAGACCTGGACGGCGGCAAGGCCCGAGGCGCCGGATGCGCCATGGATCAGCACCGTCTCGCCGGCCTGGACCCGGCCCCGGGCGATGATGCAGTGATAGGCCGTCTCGTAGCTCGCCAGCAGGTTGGCGGCCTGGTCGAAGTCGAGCCCGTCCGGAATGCGGCAGAGGGCGGACGCCGGCAGCACCGCATAGCCCGCGAATCCGCCCGCGCCCTGGTAGGCGGTCTTGGCGCGCGGTCCGGCCGCGATGAAGTCGCTCAGCACGCGGTCGCCCGGGCAGAAGCGATCGACGGCGCTGCCCGCCCACTCCACGATACCGCTGTACTCCACGCCGGGAATGTAGGGCGGATGGCAGCGATGCTGGTACTGGCCGCTCGCCATCACCAGGTCGATCCAGGAGACGGCCGAGCTCTCGATGCGCACGATGACTTCGTTCGGCCCGCACCGCGCCGGATCGGGGGCCGGCTGCTCCTCGATCCTCAGGAAGCGATCCAGGGCCTCGTCCGGATCCTCGCCGAGCTCGGTGAAGACCGCTCGCCGGCCGGGTTTCAGCGCGGGCGTCGAGCCGGCACTGCGTACCGTGGTGTTCATGGTTCCGGTTCCTTCCTTTTACATCCGCTTGGCGACTTCCTCGAGCATCACTTCCGTCGCGCCGCCGCCGATGGTCAGCACCCGGGCATCCCGCGCGAGGCGCTCGATCGGCACGCCCTTCATGAACCCCGCGCCGCCGTGCAGCTGCAGGCAGGTGTGCACGATCTCCTGGAGGGTTTCGGCGGCGAACACCTTGAGCATCGAGACTTCCCGCACCACGTCCTGGCCTTCGTCGACCATCTGGGCGCACTGGTAGGTCAGGGCGCGCGCGGCCTGGGCCTTCGAGGCCATCAGCGCCACCTTGTTGCGCACCACCGGCTGCTCCCATAGCGTCTTGCCGAAGGCCTTGCGCTGGCGCAGGTAGTCGAGCGTGACCTCGATGGCGCGGGTGGCCATGCCGCAGCACATGGCGCCGATCACCAGCCGTTCGTTCTGGAAGGTGCTCATGATGTAGTAGAAGCCTTCGCCTTCCTTGCCCAGCAGCGCATCGGCCGGCAGCTTCATGTCGTCGAAGAACAGCTCGGCGGTATCGGACGAGTACCATCCGTGCTTCTCGAGCTTGCGCGCGACCTTCAGGCCCGCAGTTCCCTTGTCCGCCAGGAACATCGAGATGCCCCGGCTGCCCTTGGCCTGCGGGTCGGTGCGCGCGGCGATGACGTACACATCGGCGTTCACGCCGTTGGTGATGAAGGTCTTGGAACCGTTGACGACCCAGCCGTCGGCGGTCTTCCCGGCGCGGGTCCTCAGCCCGGCGACGTCCGATCCGGCATGGGGCTCGGTCACGCAGATCGCGCCGACGATCTCCCCGGCGCAGGCGCGCGGCAGGTACTTCGCCTTCTGGGCATCGGTGCCTCGATGGGCGATGTGCGGCGTCGACATGTCGGCATGGACCGACAGTCCGACGGCCACGCCGGCAAAGCCGGAGCGGGCCAGCTCCTCGTTGAAGACCACCGACGCCAGTGCCCCGAGGCCACCGCCGCCGTACTCGACGGGATGGCGCAGCCCGAGGAAGCCGAGCTCGCCGAGATCCCGGAACAGCTGGCGCGGCGTGTTCTCCTCGGCCTCCCAGGCTTCGCCATGGGGGATGATCCTCTCCGTGACGAAGCGTCGCAGCTGCTGGCGCAGCATCTCGAGGTCCTCGTCGAGGATGCGCGGCTCCCTGGGTTCGAACGTGATCATGAGAACTCCGAGAAGCTTCGGGACAGCGCGTCGACGCTCTCCGGGTTGACGAGCGAGGACAGGTCGCCCGGCGGCTGGCCCAGCAGGGTGGCGCGGATGACGCGGCGCATGATCTTCATGTTGCGTGTCTTGGGCAGGTCGGCCGCGAGGAATACATGGCGCGGCCGGTAGGCCGGCCCCATGCGCGAGACCAGCGCGGCCGACAGGCGCTGTTGCAGCGCCTCGTCGGCGGCCACGCCCGGCATGGGCACGCATACGCAGACGATGGCCGAGCCGGTCACCGGGTCGGGGATGCCGATGGCGGCGGCCTCGCTCACCTCGCCGGTGTCGGTCAGCACGGATTCGAGCTCCGCCGGCCCGGTGCGCTTGCCGGAGATCTTGAGGGTGTCGTCGCTGCGACCCAGCACGTAGTACAGGCCGTGGCGGTCGCGCCTGGCGAAGTCGCCGTGGAACCAGACGCCGGGCAGGGTGCGCCAGTAGCTGTCCAGGTACCTCTCGTCGTCGCGCCACAGGCTCTTGGTCATGCCGATGCCGGGCTGGCGCAGCACCAGCTCGCCCACGACGTCGTCGGGCACCGACCGGCCCTGGTCATCGACGATGTCGACGCCGCAGCCCAGTCCTCGGGCGCCGAAGGAACCCGGCAGCATCGGGTGATGCACGGTGCCGATGAAGTTGCAGCCCGAAACCTCGGTGCCCCCCACCAGGTTGATGATCGGCAGCTTCCGGTGACAGACGTTGTCGAAGAACCAGTACCAGGCGGCATCGTTCCAGGGTTCGCCCCCCGAGCAGGTCATGCGCAGCCGCTCGAAGCGGTACCTGCCCATGTCCTCGGTGCCGTGGCGCATCAGGCTGCGGATGATGGTGGGCGACACGCCGAGGTAGCTGACCTGGTGCGCGTCCACCAGCCGCCAGAAGCGGTCGCGTTCCGGATGGTCGGGCGTGCCTTCGGCCAGCAGCACGCTGGCGCCGAAGTAGGCCGGCAGCAGGGCCGACATGGGGCCGACCATCCAGCCCATGTCGCTCATGAAGAAGAAGCGGTCCTCGCCCCGGAGGTCGCCGCAGATGTGGACGTCGCGCAGGGCCATGGAGGCGAGAAAACCGACATGCGTCCAGATGCAGCCCTTGGGCTTGCCGGTGGTGCCCGAGGTGTACAGCAGGATCGCCGGCGCTTCGGCCGGCATCTCCACCGTGTCCATGGCTGGCGCTTGCGAGGTCCGCAGCGTCGCCCAGTCGTGGTCGCGCCCGGGCCGCATGGGCGCGCCGCCCCGGCGCGACAGCACCACGACCGACTCCACGTCGGGGCATTGCCGCAGTGCCTGGTCGAGCGTGGCCTTCATCGGCACGAAGCTGCCCCTGCGCCAGCTGCCGTCGGCCGTCAGGACAGCGCGGGCCTGCGCATCCTGCAGGCGCGCCACCAGGGGCTGCTCGCCGAAGCCGGAGAACAGCGGCACGGCGATCGCGCCGAGCTTGAGCGCGGCGTAGAGCCCGATGAAGGCTTCCGGAATGTTCGGCAGGTACAGCGCGACGCGATCGCCCGTGCTCACGCCGAGCGAGCGCAGGCCGTTGGCGAGGCGGCAGACCTCTTCGTCGAAGACGGCGTAGCTGTAGTGCTGCACCGCGCCGTCCTCTCCTTCCCAGACGAGGAAGGTCCTGTCCCAGGCCGGCGTGCCGCGATGGCGGTCCAGGCAGTTGAGGACGATGCTGGTGGTCGCGCCCACGCACCAGTCCGCATGCTCGATGCCCCGGCTGGTGTCGAGGATCTTCGAGTAGGGACGGTAGAAGCGGAAGTCGCCGAACCGCAGGACCGCTTCCATGAGCCAGCCGGGATCGGCATCGGCGCGGGCGGCGAGAGCATCGAAGTCGGATTCGCCGACGTGTCGCATGAAGCGGGTCAGCACCGATCCGGCTATCCGCTCCGGGCTGGGCGTCCAGGCGAAGACCTCGGTGCCGGCGGGGGATGCCCCGGACCCGGGCGGCTCTCGGGAGGAGGTGCTCATGATCGTCGCCCCTTCATGTCTCCGTGGGTTGGATCGATCATATACAAACAATCGTTCGTTTGGAAGATGCGGATGCGAGCTGCGTCCCGCCAGGCCATGGCGCCTCGGAGCGTTCCCTGTTTTCTCAGGAAATCTCCTCGTTTGCTCGCCGGAGAAAGGGCTTGCCACGGGCCGCGATCAGCGGCAATATGAACAAACGATTGTTTGTTCGACAGTCCGTGATCACCACCCGAGGAGGCACAAGGCGATGAGTGATCTTCCCAGATCCGTCGAGTTCCATGAGGAAGGCCCGCGCGAGGGCTTCCAGATCGAGCGCACCCTGTATCCGCTCGGGCGCCGCGCCGCGCTGATCGAGGCCCTGGCCGCCAGCGGCCTGAAGCAGGTCCAGGTGGGCTCCTTCGTCAGCCCCAAGGCGGTTCCGACCATGGCGGACACCGCGGATCTGTTCGGCGCCATCCGCAAGCGCGAGGGGGTGCGCTACACCGCCCTGTGGCTCAACGAGGCCGGCTTTCGCCGCGCCGCCGCCACGCCGGGCGTGGACCTCGACGGCAAGCTGATCTTCTATACGACCGATGCCTTCTGCCAGAAGAACAACGGCTGCTCGGCCGCGGAGCAACGCGAGCGCCAGGCGACCTGGGCGCGGCTCTATCTCGATGCCGGCGTGCCGCTGGACAAGGCCTACATCCTCACGGCCTTCGGCTGCAACTTCGAAGGCGACGTGCCGCTCGAGCGCGTGCTCGACGACGTGCGCTTCGTGGTCGACCTGGCCGCGGAGCTGAAGATGCCGTTGCCGGTCATATACCTCGCCGACACCGTGGGCTGGGGAAACCCGGAGGCCATCCGCCGAATGATCGGCGCGGTGCGCGAGCTGGTGCCCGAGGCGCGCATCGGCACCCACCTCCACGACACGCGCGGCATCGGCGCGGCCAACGTGCTGGCCGCGCTGCAGATGGGCGTGAGCCTGTTCGACAGCTCCATCGCGGGGCTGGGCGGCTGCCCCTTCGCGAAGCACGCCAACGTGCAGGGGGCCGGAAACATCTGCACCGAGGACATGGCCTTCATGTGCGAGGAGATGGGCATCGAGACCGGCCTGGACCTGGAAGCCCTCATCGAGGCCGCGCTGCTGGCCGAGGACATCATCGGCCGGCCCCTGTCCGGCAAGCTGATGCATGCCGGGCTCCCGAAGCGCAAGCCGCTGTCCGTCTGAATTTCGCGCCCCTCATTCCAACGCGAGCCACGCGAGGTAACCCCATGGAACAGAACGACGACCTCCTGTTCAGCGTCGAGGACGGCATCGCCACCGTCTGCATCAACCGGCCGAAGCAGCGCAACGCGCTGTCGATCTCGGTCTCCAATGGCCTGGCCAGGCTGTGGGAGAAGATCGACGAGACGCCCGAGATCCGCGTGGTCATCCTGACCTCGGCCGACTGCGGCACCTTCTGCGCCGGCCTGGACCTGAAGGAGGCCGCGCGCATGAAGGCGGAGACGGGAGAGGACATCCTGACCTTCCACCGCGACGCGTTCCAGTGGCGGATGCGCCGGGTGAAGGTGCCGATCATCGCCGCGATGACGGGCCATGTCGCCGCCGGCGGCATGCTGCTGAGCCTGAACTCGGACATCCGGGTCGGCCTGGCCGGCTCCACGATCGGCATCACCGAGACGAAGATAGGTCGCGGCTCGCCGTGGGGCATGCCGCTGGTGTGGATGCTGCCCGAGCCGATCCTCATGGAAATGGTCATGACCGGCGACATGTATCCGATCGAGAAGCTGGAGAAGCTGGGCTTCATCAACTATCTCGAAGCGGATGCGGACGCCGTGCGCGCCCGGGCCCGGAACCTGGCCGAGCGCATCCGCGACAACGCGCCGCTGTCGGTCATCGCCGGCAAGCGAGCGATCCTCACCGCCATGAGCGTCGGCTGCGACAACGCTTCCGAGACCGCATGGCACATCTATCGCGACGTCTACGCCAGCAACGACGCGCAGGAGGGGCCGCGCGCCTTCGCGGAAGGCCGTCCGCCCCGGTGGACCGGAACCTGAGGGCGTCGCCGACTGACGCCTCTACCGCAGGACGACAAGAATCGTGAGCGTCATCTCATCCGGTATCGCGACGGGTTCGGCCGAGTTCAAGCGCAACGCAGCGCAGTTCCAGCTGCTGCTGGACGACCTGCGCGAGCGTCGCCGGCGCGCGCGCGCCGGCGGAGACGCGGCCGCGAAGGAGCGGCACACCCAGGCCGGCAAGCTGCTGCCGCGCGACCGGGTGGAGGCGCTGCTGGATCCGGGCTCGCCCTTCTTCGAGCTCGGCGAGCTCGCGGGCGACGGCATGTACGGCAGCAATCCGCCGGGTGCGGGAATCATCACCGGCATCGGCCGGGTATCGGGTCGCGTGTGCATGATCGTCGCCAACGATGCCACGGTGAAGGGCGGCACCTACTACACGATGACCGCCAGGAAGCATGTGCGGGCCCAGCGTATCGCCTGGCAGCACCGCCTGCCGGGCATCACCCTGGTCGACTCGGGCGGGGCCAACCTGCCGGACATGGCCGGCATCTTCCCGGACTCGGGCCAGTACGGCTCGGTCCTGCACCAGCTCATCCGCCAGTCGGCCGAGGGCATTCCCCAGCTGTCCGTGGTGCACGGCGCCTGCACGGCCGGAGGGGCCTACACCCCGGCGCTCACCGACCAGACGGTGATCGTCAGGGGGCAGGGCTACATCCATCTCGGCGGCCCGGAGATCGTGGTGGCGGCCACCGGCGAAGTGGTGGATCGCGAAACCCTGGGCGGGGCGGAGATGCATACCTTCCGCAGCGGCGTGACCGACTACCTGGCGGCCGACGATCGCCATGCGCTGGGCGTGCTGCGACGCCTGGTGAGCAACCTGCCGGCGCGACCGGCGCCGTTCTCGCCCCCCGAGACGCCGCGTCCCCCGCGCTACGATCCGCGCGAGATCTACGGCATCATCCAGAGCGACAGCAAGTTGCAGACCGACACGCGCGAGATCATCGCGCGCCTGGTCGACGACAGCCGCTTCGACGAATTCAAGCCGAACTTCGGCGACACCCTGCGCTGCGGCTTCGCGCACTGGGGCGGCTACCCGGTGGGCATCGTGGCCAATCAGGGCGTGCTGATGTCCGAGAGCTCGGTCAAGGCGGTGCAGTTCATCGACATGTGCTGCAAACGCGACATCCCGCTCCTCTTCATGGCCGACGTCACCGGGTTCATGGTGGGTCGCGACGCCGAATGGGGCGGCATCGCCAAGCACGGCGCGAAGATGGTCCAGGCGATGTCCTCGGCCAATGTGCCCAAGTACAACCTCGTGATCGGCAATTCCTACGGCGCCGGCTACATGGGCATGTGCGGCCGCCCCTTCGAGCCGCATTTCTCCTTCGGCTGGCCCAACGGGCGCGCCGCGCTCATGGGCCCCGAGCAGGCGGCCACCACCCTCGCGATGGTCCAGCGCCGCAAGCGCGAGCGGCTCGGCCAGGAATGGTCGCAGGAAGAGGAGGAGGCGTTCCGCGCCCCGATCCGCGAGCAGTTCACCAGTTTCGCGAACATGAACAACTACGCCGCCAACCTGTGGATCGACAGCATCCTCGATCCGGCCGAGACGCGTACCGCCATGAGCCTGCTGCTGGACCTTGCGGCGCGCATGCCGCCCCGGCCGACGAGCTTCGCCGTCCTGCGGATGTGAGCGGGAGACCCGCAATGATCAAGAAGATCCTGATCGCCAACCGCGGCGAGATCGCATGTCGCATCGCCGACACCTGCGAGCGGCTGGGCCTCGCGGTCGCCACCATCCACTCCGATGCCGACCGCGATGCGCTGCATGTGCGCCGCATCGGCGAGTCCGTGCGGGTAGGCGGCGGCGCGGCGGCCGAGAGCTACCTGAACATCGAGGCGATCATCGCCGCTGCCCGCGCGGTCGGAGCCGATGCGGTGCATCCGGGCATCGGCTTCCTGTCGGAGAGCCCGCTCTTCGCGCAAGCCGTCGAGGCGGCGGGGCTCGTCTTCGTCGGGCCTCGGCCCGAGACCATGCGCCGTTTCTCGGACAAGGCGAGCGCCAAGCGCGAGGCGATCGCGGCCGGCGTGCCGGTCATCGAGGGCGGGACCGACAGCTGGAGCGACGCGCAGGCCGTCGCCGCCCATGTGCGTTCCATGCCGCTGCCCGTTTTGCTCAAGGCAGTCGCCGGCGGCGGCGGCCGCGGCGTGCGGGTGGTGCAATCGCTCGAACGGCTCGACGAGACCATCGAGTCTGCCATGCGCGAGGCGCAAGTCTCCTTCGGCCTGCCCGACCTGCTGGTCGAGCAGTTCATCGACAAGCCGCGCCACATCGAAGTGCAGATCGCCGGCGACGGGAAGGGTGGTGTCATCCACATCTTCGAGCGCGAATGCACCCTGCAGCGCCGTTTCCAGAAGGTGATCGAGGAGGCGCCGGCCGTCAGCCTGTCGCCAGCGCTGCGCACCGCCATCCTGGGCGCGGCGCTGCGCCTCGCGCAGCGCGTCAGGTACCGGGGGCTCGGCACGATGGAGTTCCTGGCGGCAGGCGACGCCTTCTGGTTCCTGGAATGCAATCCGCGGCTGCAGGTGGAGCACACGGTGACCGAGGAGATCTGTGGGCTCGACCTGGTCGAGCTGCAGCTGCGCATCGCCGCATCGGGCAGCCTGGGCCTGGCTCAGGAGGAAGTGCAGGCCCAAGGCTATGCTGTCCAGGCGCGCATCTACGCCGAGGACCCGAAGGCGGGCTTCATGCCCAGCGCCGGCGCGATTCGCCTGCTGCGCCTGCCCGATGCGGGCTGCCGCGTGGACTCGGGCGTGATCACCGGCAGCGAGGTCACGCCGCACTACGACGCGATGGTCGCCAAGCTGGTGGTCCGGGGCCGGGATCGCGCGGACGGCCTCAATCGCCTGCGCGCCGCCATCGACCAGTGCGTGTTGCTGGGCGTGCGCAACAACCTGGATTTCCTCTCGCGGCTGCTGGACGACCCGCGAGTGCTCGCCAACGAGATCGACAACCGCTTCATCGACCGCGAGCTGGACCGGTTCGTGGCCGAGGAGGCGCCGGACGGCACCGCGATCGCGGCGGCCGCAGCCTTGTGGATCGCCCGCTGGCACGCGGGCGACCCGAAGGATCCCTGGAGCGGCCATTCGGCCTGGCGCCTGGACGATGGCGTGCGCGCCGCGCCGGCGGTGCCGGCCCTGTTGCTGCGCCAGGGCGACCGGGAATGGCCCATCGCCTTCGCCTCGGCCGATCGGCAGGACGTCGTCCGGGTAGCCGTGGATGGCCGGCTTCACGAGCTGCGCCTGACGCCGGGGGCCGGCGATGCGTTCCAGCTGGATGTCGAGGGCCGCTCCGAGACCCTCCATGCGGTGATCGACGAGGACACCATCCACCTGCAGTGGCGCCGGCGGGGATTGCGCCTGGAAGTGCATCCCTTCCTGTCCGACGAGGCGCCGGAAGAGGGTCGCAGCGGCCGGCTGGTATCCCCGCTGATGGGCAAGATCATCAAGGTCAACGTCCGGGAGGGCGACACCGTGACGGTGGACCAGCCCCTGATCGTGCTGGAGTCCATGAAGATGGAGATCCGCATCGACGCCCCCCATGACGGTGTCGTCATGTCGCTGAACTGCGCGCAGGGCGACCTGGTCGAGCGCCATGCCCTGCTCGCCGTGGTCGGAGTAGAGGGCGGGCAACAGGAGAAAGCCGAGTGAACAGCATCAGCCCGATCGAAGTCGCCGACAGCCCCGTGGCCGGCGGCGCGAGCACCCGCGAGCGCATCCTGCTCGTCGCGGCGCGGCTGTTCCGCTATGGCGGCTATGCGTCGACGTCGCTGCGCGAGATCGCGAAGGAAGCGGGCATCACCGCCGGCAGCATCTACAACCATTTCGCCTCCAAGGAGGAGATCCTCGACGAGGTGCTCCGGATCGGCGTGGGCGGCGTGGCGACGGCGGTCCGCAAGCGCGTGGCCGCGCTGCCGGCGACGACGACCGGTCGCGAGCGCATCGCCACGGCGATACGCGAGCATCTCCTGCATGCCCTGCACCAGGGGGATTTCACCTCGGCCAACGTCCGGATGTGGGCGCAGCTGCCGGCCGAGGTCAAGGCGCGCCACCGCGCCGTGCGCCGCAGCTACGCGGAGTACTGGCGAGACCTGTTCCGCCAGGCACAGGCCTCGGGCGAGTTGCGCGCCGACCTGGACGTCAAGGTGATGGAGCTCTTCGTCGTCGGCGCGATCAACTGGACCGGCGAGTGGTACGACCCCAGGCGCGGATCCTTCGACGCCTTCTGCGAACAGGTCCTGAAGATCATTTTCGACGGAATCGCATCGGGCCCTCAGTCGGCGGGGCACCGCTGACGCCGGCGGCGCTTTCCCAGGCGAGGATCGCGGCGGCCAGGTCCTCGAGCGCGGTCCCGACCGACTTGAACACGGTGCGCTCCTCGCGGCTCGTCCGCCCCGGCGCATCGCCGCGGCAGAGCGCATCGAGCGCCGCGCGCACGTCCTGCGCCGCGAAGACGCCGCGCGAGATCGGCCCGATCAGCTCCCCGCTCTTGGTCAGCGCTTCCCGTGTGTCCACGAAGATCGAGGCGCCGGCGAAACAGTCGTCGTCGGCCTCGCGCATCGCGGGCGTGAAGCTGCCGATCAGGTCCAGGTGACTGCCGGGACGCAGCCAGCGACCCTGCAGCACCGGAGCGGTGGCGAGCGTTGCGCAGCTGACGATGTCGGCCTCGCCGGCGGCACGGGCGAGATCGTCGGTGGGCCGCGCGTCGAAGCCTTCGGCGGCCAGCGACCGGGCCAGCTCCACCGCCTTCGCGGCATCGCGCGCCCACACCGTCACCTCGTGGATCGGCCGCACCGCCCGATAGGCCTCGGGCAGCAGTCGGGCGATGCGTCCGGCGCCGACCACCAGCAGATGGCTCGCGTCCTCGCGCGCCAGATACGAGGCGGCCAGCGCTGAAGCCGCGGCGGTGCGCCGGTTGGTGACCTGGTCGCCGTCGATCACCGCCAGCGGCACGCCGGTGACCGCGTCGAACAGCATGTAGGCGGCGTGCAGGCCCGGCAGGCCGCGCGCGCCGTTGCCCGGCGCGATGTTGATCGTCTTGACCCCGTAGTAGCGATCCGGCAGCCAGGCCGGCATCACCAGGGAAACCATCGACGAGCCGTGCGAGGGCGCGGCGATGTCGAGCACCTGGCGCGGCGGAACCTCGCAGCCGGTGGCGAACAGCCTGCGCAGCTCGTCGACCAGCGCGTCGAAGGGCAGGGCACGGCGGGTTTCCTCGGCGGCGATGAGCTTCATCATCACCGGAGGATAGCGCGACGGCGTGCCGCTTCAGGCCGGATCCTGTGTGGCGGCCTGCAGTCGCAGGGCTTCGGCGACGGCGGCCGGCTCGCCGACGATCAGCGGCCGGCGCCAGTCGCGCATGACCTCGACCTTGTCGGCATCGGTTCCTCGGCCGAAGCTCCTGAACTCCCGCCAGCGGTCGCGCTCTCGGACCATGATGGCGCGGCCCGCGGCGCGGGCGAGCGCGAGTCCGCCGGCGACATCCCAGATGTTGGGCGACGCGAAGCGGGCGAACTGCAGCAGGCCGACCGCCGCGAACGCGCATTCGAGCGCCGCCGACCCGGTCTTGCGCATGTCCCATGGGGCGTTGGGTACCGAGATGCCCGGCTCGCCGGCAAGCCGCCGGCGCAGGGTCGGATTCATCGGGTGGAGCACCGGCTGGCCGTCGAAGCACAGCGGCCCCCCGAGGCTGGCGTGGTAGACGCCCGGGCGCAGCAGATGGCTGGTCGAGCACCAGGTCGCGCCGACGACCGGGCGGCCGTGCGCGAGCACGCCGATGGTGGCGCTGAACATCGGGAATCCGTTGACGAAATTGCTGGTCCCGTCCAGCGGGTCGATCGCCCAGACCACGTCGTGGCTGCTGCCCGGGCGATCGAGGATCTCCTCGCCGAGGATGTCATGGGTCGGGTACTCGGCGGCCAGGCGCGCCCGGATCAGCACCTCGACGCCCCTGTCGACCTCGGACACCGGATCGCGGAAGCTTCCCTGCGGCCCCTTGTAGCGCACCGTGAGCGAGCGGCTCATGGCGGCCACGATCTGCGCGCCGGCGAGCGTCGCCAGCTCCACCGCGAGCAGCTCGACCTTTCCGCGCTCGCCCGTCCTCATCCGGCCAGTCGTCCCGCGATGGCAGCGGCGTCCGGCCCCTCGTCCATCGCTGCGCTCGCCACCGTTCCCGGTACCCGGACGCGCAGTGCTCCGACCCGCAGTTCGGCCGTCATCCGGGCAGGCTCGCGCGGCCCGGTCTCGAAGCGATCATCGAGGTGCACGGGGTGGCCCTGCCATTCGATCTCGACATGCTGCGCCTCGCGCAGCTTCAGGGGAGGCACTTCACCATCGTCGGGATGATGGAGCCAGTCGAGCATCTGCGCGCGGCTCTCCTCGCCGAGGGTGGCGACGTAGAGACGGCCGTCGCCCGGGTGCGCCCCGGGGACGAGGCGCAGGCGTGGGCCCACACTCGGGATGCGCATCAGCTCCAGCAACAGGACCTCCTCGTCCGCCCGCCGGCCGTCGAGAGCCAGCGACAGCGGATCGGGGGCCATCGAGCGCAGCGCCTGGCGCAGCGCATCACGGCCGGTGGGGATCTTGTGCGGACTCGGCAGCCGGGCCGCGTTGACGGGGGCGAGCCCCCGGGCGATCAGCCCGAAGCCGACCGATTCGCAGAAGCGACGGGCGCCCCAGGGGCCTTCGGCGATCGCGATGTCGAGGGGGACCGAGTCGGCCTGCGCCAGCCCGGCGATGAGATCGCGCGGATCGCCGTCGACGCCCAGCGCCGAGGCGATGTTGTTCGCGGTGCCGAGCGGCAGCAGGGCGAGCGGCGGCGCCGGCGCCGCGATGCCGTTGAGGACCCGGGCGATCGTGCCGTCGCCGCCGGCGGCCGCCACCAGTTCGAACTCCTCTCGCAACTCGCCGCGCAGGCGTTCGAGGAACTCGGGGCCGTCGCTCTTCATGTACTCCACATCCCAGCCGGCATCGCGAAACGCCCGCACGAGATCATCGGCGCAGACGAGGTTCGCGCCCGCATCGGGATTGTGCAGCAGCAGGGCCTTCATCGGGCTGCTCCTGTCGAAGGAGTGGGTTCGGCATCGGCGAACGGTCCGTTCACGGTTCCTCAGGCCGGCAATCGCCATGCCCGATCGAGGCCTGGCGGGACGGTAGGCGCTTCCGCTGGCGGCGATATCGTGGCACTGTGGAGCATCGGCCTGCCAGGCCCGACCGGAGACGAAGCCCATGGGTGATCGCAAGGACCTGCGACTCGGCAAGCCGCTCGAGGACAAGCTTCCCTTCTCGCTCGGCGTGGTCTCGTCGGGCCGCTTCCTGCACACCGCCGGCATCACCGCGCGCGATCGCGACGGCGAGATCGTCGGCGTGGGCGACATCGTCGCGCAGACCCGCCAGTGCTACGACAACATCGGCGACATCCTCTCGGCGGCCGGCGCCGGCTGGGGCGACGTCATCAAGTACCTGATCTTCACCACCGACATCCAGGCCTTCAGCGACCAGACCCGGGAGCTGCGGGCGAAGTACTACGTGAACCGGCCGGCGGCGACGCTGGTCGAGGTGTCGCGCCTGGCCGACCCGAGGATGATGGTCGAGATCGAGGCGATCGTCAGCCTGCCGGAGGAAGCATCATGAGCACCGGTACGGCAACGGACACCGGAACCGCTGCCCGCGCGACCGGCGGCGAGCTCGGCGCCTGGCTGCGCGATGCGGCCGAGCGCATCGACGAGGCCTGCGTGCGCTGCGGACGCTGCGTCGAGGTCTGCCCGGTCACGCCCTGGTCGGCGGCCAGAGACGCCGATCCCGTCGCAACGGTCACCAGCGTGCTGGATGCCCTGGTGCGCGATGCCCGGCTGGACGAAGCCGCCGAGGGCTGGATCCGGAGCTGCAACAGCTGCGGCGTCTGCATCGACGAATGCCCGGAGAAGGTCAATCCGCGCCGGATGCTCACATTGTCGACGACGAAGCTGGCGAGCGAGGGCACGAAGACGCCCGAGCTCTTCAAGCGGATGTCGCGCTCGATCAAGCTGATGCTCGCGATGCAGGTGGTGCCCGAGGAGTTCAAGCGACTGTTCGTGCCCGAGCCGAAGCGCAGCGCGCCCTTCGTGTTCTACGGCGGCTGCAATCCGCTCAAGACGCCGCACCTGCTGTTCAACACGATGACGGTGCTCGATGCGATCGGCATCGACTATGCGTTCGCCGGCGGTCCCTCGGCCTGCTGCGGGGTGATCGCCGCCAAATGGGAAGGCCAGGTCGACCAGGGCGGCCGGGTCGCCCAGTCGGTGATGCGCCGCTTCGACCGCTTCGAGCCGCAGCGGGTGCTCAACTGGTGCCCGACCTGCGAGATCCACCTCGGCGAGATGCTCGAGGGCTTCACCGAATCCAGCTTCCAGTTCGATCACGTCACCAACCTGCTGGTCGAGCGGCTCGA
>JAMLIN010000046.1 GCA_023954135.1 Burkholderiaceae bacterium
GTAGCCCTGGCACCAGAGGTCGTCGCTGTTGTAGATCCGGGGCAGGAACCTCCGCTTCTGCTCCTCGGTGCCGAAGCGCAGCAGCACCGGCCCGCACATGGCCGTCCCGAAGGGATGGACCGGCGGTGCACCCGCGCGGGCGTACTCCTCGTCATAGATGTACTTCCGGGCCGCGTTCCAGTCGGTGCCGCCCCATTCGACCGGCCAGGATGGCGCGAGCCAGCCCTGCTTCGCGAGAATCCGGTACCAGCGCACGAGCTCCTCGCGCGTGTAGTGCCGGTAGTCGGGCGCGTCGTCACGCAGCTCGGACGGCAGGTTCGCCTCGAACCAGCTGCGTACCTGGTCGCGAAAGGCGGTCTCCTCGGGGCTGAATGAGAGGTTCATGAAAAGTCTCCTTTGTCGTTCGTTCTCCGCCGGCCGGCCCGGGGTCCGCCCGCAAGGCCAACCCCGCGGACAGCGCTTCGGGCACGAGGCGGATCAGCGGCCGTAGTACTTCACTCCGATGCGGATCGGCGGGCGGCCATTGGCCGTCCGGTGGGCATTGGTGTCGCGCAGCGAATAGACGCAGCCGCAGTATTCCTGCTGGTAGAACTGCTCGCGCTTGCTGATCTCGATCATGCGCGCCGAGCCACCCTTCTTGCGCCAGTTGTACTCCCAGTACACCAGCTCCGGGTAATGAGAAGCCGCCCGCACGCCGCAGTCGTTGATCTGCGCCATGTTCTTCCAGCGCGAGATGCCCAGCGAGCTGGTGATCACCGGGAAGCCGTGCTCATGGGCATGGAGCGCCGTGCGCTCGAAGCGCATGTCGAAGCACATCGTGCAGCGCACGCCGCGCTCGGGCTCGTGCTCCATGCCGCGCGCCCGGGCGAACCATTCGTCCTTGTCGTAGTCGGCATCGATGAACTCGATGCCGTGCTTTTGCGCGAACTCGATGTTCTCGCGCTTGCGGATCTCGTACTCGGCGCGTGGATGGATGTTGGGGTTGTAGAAGAAGATCGAGTAGTCGATGCCCGACTCGAGCATCGCCTCCATGACCTCGCCCGAGCACGGTGCGCAGCAGGAATGCAGCAGCACCCGCGCGCCGGCGACCGGAGGCTCGAGCTTCTCGCGCTGGGGGGTTGGACTGTCGCTCATCGCTTGCTGGATGCAGGGCGCCGCCCGACGGATGCTGCGGCGGCAATACCCGGATTGTACGCGGGCACACTTCCTCCCCGCCCGCCGGCCGGATACACCGGCCGGCGACATGGCCTTCGTCCGCATCCTGCGCGGCGCCCGCGCGCCGGGCGTCCCCGCGTTCAGTCGCGCTCCATGGGGAACGCCGGATCGCTCGCCCATTCATTGAGCGAGTTGTCGTACACCGCGACCCGGTCATTGCCGAGCTGGTGGAGCATGAACGCATCCATCGAGGCCGCGATCCCGCCCCCGCAATAGACGATCGCCGGGGTGTCGGCATCGACACCCGCGGCGGCGAAGGCCGCGGCAGCGGCATCGGGCGAGAGCAGCTCGAGGGTATCGGGATCGCGCAGCGAGGCGGCGGGCACGTTGACGCTGCCGGCGATGCGCCCCGGGCGCCCGTACCGGCGGCTCTGGCCGGCATGGGATTGCGGGCTGAGCGCGTCGATGATGCGGGTGCCGGAATCGCCGATCGCGGCGAGCACCGCCTCCGAATCGACGAACAGTTCCGGGCGCGGCCGCGCCCGCAGGCCGGCGGCCGGGTAGCGCTCGTCGCCGCCGCGCACCGGCCGTCCCTCGCGCTCCCATTTCTCCCAGCCGCCATCGAGGATCGCGGCGCGATCGAAGCCGATCGCCCGCAGCATCCACCAGATCCGGGCTGCCCACTGCAGGCTGTTGCGGCTGTAGAGCACCACCTCGGCATCGTCGCCGATGCCATGGCGGCCGAAGGCGGCGGCAAGCGCCTTGGGCTCGGGCAGGGTGAAACGGAACCGGGACCCGGAGTCCGACAGCTCGGCCTGCAGGTCGAGGTAGGCCGAGCCTGGCACATGGGCCTGGCGGTACTCGGGCAGGGCATTGGCGACACGATAGGGGTCGTCATCCGAATCCGCGATCAGCCAGGTGGTGCAATCGAAGATCCGCAGCCCAGGATCTTCGAGCCGCGCGGCGAGCGCGGCGGTGTTGCACAGGGCACCGGGGTTGCGGAAGCTGCGTTGGCTCGTCATCTCGTCCTCCGGGTTCAGCCGATGTAGTCCGGCGCGCCATAGACCTCGAACAGCACCCGACGCCAGTCGGGATCGGTCAGCGGATCGGCCGGCTCGGTGAACCCGATGCCGCGCCGGGCGAGATCCTCGCAGAAGATCCGGGTGACCATGGCGGGCGTGAGATCGTGGCTGTGATCGTCATAGGACTCGGCCATGGCTCGAGTCTCGAAGCAGAAGGCCTTCCACAGGACCGAGAGACGGACCTTGCGATACGGCAGGCGGGCGATGACCCGCTCGCCGTCGCGCAGCTCCCAGTCGCCGGCCGCATCGCGCCCGAGCCGCGCATGGTAGGGCATGGAATCGGGTGCCCAGTACTCGTCCGTGGACCCGGTCGGCCCGACCCGGTGGTACATGTACTCGTTGTCGGCCACCACGCTGGAATTGCTGTAGGGCGGCGCCACGGTCAGCGAGGGCGCATCGAGCCCGTCGGGCCAGTACTCGAACTCCCCGCCCTCGCCGTCGTAGAACCAGGTGATCGCCGATGCCACCGGGATCGCCCATTCCTGGAACAGGCCCGAGTAGCCCATCGGAGTCAGCATCCAGCCGGGCACCTCGCGATTGTTCAGCCCCCGGAAAAAGGGCAGGTCGAGATGCGGCGGCGCGCCGGCCGCCGGCAGGTTGAGGTTGGTCATCATCGCCCAGGGGCGCACCACCTCGGCGCGGAACGATTGCCTGGCGGCCTCGATGAAGTTCGGGTTGTGGAAGAACGGCGCGGCGCCATCGAACAGGACCCGGCCGCCGAGCGCCCAGAAGTTGCGGAACCAGGCCGCGCAGTTGCGCTCGTCCGGCTGGCGCTGGATAGCGGCGATCGTCTTGTACGGCGCCCCGCGATGGATCAGCTCGAGGACGCCCCCGGGGTCGTCGAAGGCGCGCTCGAGCCGTAGCGGAGGCGCGATCTGGGCGCTGGGCCGTACCGCTGGCATGACGGTCATGACTGTCTCCTGTCCGTATCGTTGTGCTTGCGCGGCTCGCCGGGCGGGCCGCTCCCGGGCCGTCAATCGCCGGTCGGCGAGATCCGGAAGGCGTGGATCCGCGCATCGTGCGCCAATGCGCCGGCAAGCCGTGCATTATTGCCCGGATCGTTGGTGCGGATGATCATCCGGTACTCGAAGAACTCGCCGTTGTCCGAGACGCGATAGCTGATGTTGGCGATGCTGAAGCCCAGCGAGGCAAGCAACTCCCTCACCTCCGCCTCGGGCATGACGCTGTCGCGCCGGAACACCATCGCATGATGCGAGTAATGATGCGCGGGCATCCGCGCCTCGATCATGCGGAACACCGAGAGGGTGCCGAGCGTGAACACGGTCGCGAGCACCGCGGGGGTGAAGAAGCCGACGCCGATCAGGATGCCGATCGCCGCCGTGGTCCAGATCGAGGCGGCGGTCGTGAGGCCGCGCACCGTGACACCTTCCTTGAAGATCACGCCGGCGCCGAGAAAGCCGATCCCGGTCATGATGCCCTGGGCCATGCGGGTGGGGTCGGTGCGCACCGTGTCCATCGGCACCCCGGGCAGCCATTTCCACTGGTAGAGCGTCACCAGCATCAGCAGGCTCGAGGCGAGGCAGACCAGCGCATGCGTGCGAAAGCCGGCGGGCCGGCCATGGTAGCTGCGCTCCAGGCCGATCAGCGCGCCTGCGCCCAAGGCCGCCGACAGGTGGATCAGGATGGTCCACAGGTCGGAGCCGGTGCTGAAGTACTCCGACACGGCGCTCAAGGCGTCCCGCCGGAATCGCCGGACCGCGCATGGCCGGCATAGGAATTCTTCAGGCTCGCGTGATTGAGCAGCATCTCGGCCTTGAGCCGCTCGCCCGCGGCGTCGAAGATGCGGCTGCGTACCCAGTACGACTCGGTGCGCTTGCTCTCGGACAGGGCGACGATCTCGCGCCGTATCAGGTAGGGCTCGCCGACGAACAGGGGTCCGTCGATCATCCGGATCTCCTGGTCGGCGAACAGGCCCACCGCCGGGCCGCGGACGGGAAAGCCGGCCTGCCGGCTGGTGTAGCTCGCCAGCACGCTGACCATCTCGAGCGGGATGATCGCCCGCCCCCAGGGCGTGGAATCCGGATCGGAATACCAGGCCGAGCTCTCGGTGATGTTCGCGAGCTTCTGGTTCAGCGTGAACGGATACAGATGGCCCATGTGCTGATCGGGATCCATCCGGATCGGATCGCCGGCGCCGCCGGTCATGCCGACCCGCAGGTCGGCGAGGATCTTCAGCTCGCCGGGCGGGCGCAGCTTCGCGAGCCGCCCCTCGAGCAGCGTCTCGCCGTGATCGGGGCCGAGGCTCGCGCTTGCCTCGAGCACAGGCGTGCCATCGGCCTTTTCGGCCCAGGCGCGGGTACGGGTGGCTCCGGCGGTAGGGATCTCCACGAATGCGCGGACCGACTCGCCTTCGATCACCATGTTCTGGTAGTGGGCCGAAAGGCAGCCGCGCTCGAACCAGGCCTGCCCCCAGATCTGCGCGAGCAGCGGCACGAACTGGCTGAAGTGGGTCGGCCCCTCGATCGGGCCGGCGCGAAAGCCCAGCCGCTCGGCCATGGCGTCATCGTGGAGCGAGGCATGTCCGCCGTATTCCTAGTCGGCAAGCATCTGCCGGGGCTGGCGCAGGGGGCCGCAAAGGGCGAACGGCGTATCGAAGGACATGGTGGCTGATCTCGCTGCAGGGATGTCCGGAAGGGACCGTCAAGGATAGTACGGTTGTACGGCAAAGCGCCCCGACAGGGTCATTCGAAGGCGAATCCGGGTCAGCGATCGAATCCGGCGAGCACCACCTTGCCGATCGCGCGGCCCGACTCGAGCAGGGCATGGGCGCGCCGCAGATTGGCGGCGTCGATGCGGCCGAAGCTCTCGGTCATCGTGGAGCGGATCCTGCCGGCATCGACGAGGTCCGCGACCTCGCAGAGCAGCCGATGCTGCTCGATCATGTCGGGCGTGGCGAAGAGCGACCGGGTGAACATCGATTCCCAGTGCAGCGACGCGCACTTGCGCTTGAGCAGGCCGACATCGATCGTCCCGGCGGGCGGCTCGTCGATCAGGCCGAAGCGCCCCTGTGGAGCGATCAGTTCCGCGATCTGCGGATAGTGATGCGCGGTATGGGTCAGGCAGACCACGTAGTCGGGCGCGGGCAGGCCGGCCTCGCGGATCCCGGCGGCCAGCGGCTTTGAATGATCGATCACATGGTGGGCGCCGAGCTCGCGGACCCAGGCCGCGGTCTCGGGCCGGGACGCGGTGGCGATCACGTCGAGGGCGGTGAGCTGGCGGGCAAGCTGGATCATCATCGAGCCGACCCCGCCCGCCGCGCCGACGACCAGCAGGGAGCGGCCCCGTTCGGCCTCGCCGCGACCGGCACGCAGGCGATCGAACAGCATCTCCCATGCGGTGATCGTGGTCAGCGGCATCGCGGCGGCGGCGGGGAAATCCAGGCTCGCCGGCATGCGCCCGACGATGCGCTCGTCGACGCAATGGCATTGGGCATTGGAGCCGGGTCGATCGACCGCACCCGCATACCAGACCCGGTCGCCCGGGGCGAACAGGGATACCTCGGCGCCGACCGACCTCACCACCCCGGCCGCATCCCAGCCGAGCGTCACCCACTGGCCGGGCTTCGGCCTTGCGCGCATGCGCATCTTGGTATCGAGCGGGTTGACCGAAACCGCCCGGACCTCGACGAGGAGATCGCGCGGCCCGGGTTCGGGGTCGGGAAGCTCGACATCGCGCAGGCAGGCGGGATCGTCGACCGGAAGGGGAGCATCGAGTGCAACGGCTTTCATGGCTGTCTTTTCGTGTTCGGGATTCAGGGTGAAGGTGGTGCCTGCGGCGCCAGGACGAGCGCCATCTGCGGCCGGATGCGATCCGGCTCGCCGGCGATCGGCGCGGCAACCTCGCCGTCCCGGATCGCACCGCAATGGCGATAGAAGGCCTCCGCATTGGGGTCGGCATCGATACGCATGCGGGTATGACCGAGCTCGGTCAGAAGAGCGCTCGCGCGCTCGAGCAGGGCCCGGCCGACGCCGCGCCCCATGCAGGCCGGACGCACCCAGAGATGCTCGAGCGAGGGCACTTCGCCACCCAGACCGACCTGACAGAAACCGATGACGGCCCCGCCATCCTCCGCGACGAAAGTGGGCCGGCGCTCCGGGCAGTCGAGGCGCACGACGAGCTCGCCTCGCCAGCCGTCCATCACCTCCGGGGGGTAGTTCCAGTGCGACTTCGCCTCGAACGCGATGGCGCCCAGCAGGGTGGCCTCATCGGCGCGGGCGGCGCGAATGCGCATGATCATCTCCGTCTCGATCCCGGGTTCGGTTCCGCATGGGCGATGGCATCCGGGAACGGCGCCTGCGAATCCCGTCCCCGGCCGATCAGGCCGATGCCCTGACGTCCGCCGATTACGCCGCAGGTAATCGACGCACCGCCGCTGCCGCCGGAAGATGGAGCCACATCCCTCGACCCATACGGGAACCATCATGACAGAACATGCGATCACCCGCCGCCAGCCGCCCGCCTTCGCGAGCCTGCGCAATGTCCTCGGCATCGATGCCGTCACCTGCCTTGCCATGGGCCTGGCGCTGATGGCGCTGGCACGCCCTCTAGGCGGACTGTTCGACCTGCCACCGCGGCTGCTGTTCTTCGCCGGCCTGGTCCTGCTGCCCTGCGCGGCGTTGATGTACGCCGCGGCGCGCAGCGCAGGCCCCAACCGGGCGCTCGCCTGGAGCGTCATCCTCGGCAACCTCGCCTGGATCGTCGCGAGCGTCGGCGTCGCCGTGGCGCTCGCGCCGGCCTCACTCGGCATGGCGTTCCTGCTTGCGCAGGCCGCGGTGGTGGCGGTGCTGGCGGGCCTCGAGTACCGGGGCCTGCGCGGCAACGTCCGTAGCAGCGTGTACAGGCCCTAGCTGCCGCTCCAGCGCGGCGGCCGCTTTTCCGAGAACGCCAGCGGGCCCTCGACGACGTCCTTCGAGGCCCGCATCGCCATCACCGCCGGATAGGCGGCCTGGTTCCTCATCGCGGCATCGAGGCTGGGCTCGTCGAGGCCGCGCAGCACGGTCTGCTTCGAGGCCCGGATCGACATCGGGCTCAGCTCGAGGATCTGGGTCGCGAGGCGCCGCGCCGCCGGCATCAGGTCGGCGGCGGGCACCACCTCGTTGACGAAGCCGAGCTCCTTGCCTTCGGCCGCGCTGACCCGCCTGCCGGTCATGATCATGCCCATCGCCCGCTTCAGCCCGATGGCCCGGGGCAGCCGGTGCAGACCGCCGGCCAGCGCCGCGAGCCCGACCCGCGGCTCGGGCAGCGCGAACACCGCCCCCTCGGACGCCACGATCAGGTCGCAGGCGAGCGCGATCTCGAAGCCGCCACCCATGGCGATGCCGTTGACCGCGGCGATCAGCGGCTTGTCGAGGTTGGTGCGCAGCGTCAGACCGGCGAACCCGCTCTCCGGCCAGTCGCGCCGCCCTCCCGCCGCCTGCCACTTGAGGTCGTTGCCCGCGGAGAAGGCGCGGTCGCCGGCCCCGGTGACGATCGCCACCCACTGCTCGGGATCATTGGCGAAATCGTCGAACACGCCGTCCAGCTCGAAATGCGCCGGTGAATGCATGGCGTTCATCACTTCGGGACGGTTGAGGGTGACGATGGTGAGCGGGCCTTCGCGCTCGACCCTGCAGAATTCGTATGCCATGGACTGCTCCTCCCCGGGGATTGTTTCCGCAAAGCCCGATCCTACCCGGTGTCGGGGCCGGACGCCGGCTGTTCGCGGCAAAGGCGGCTGCGCATCCCGGCACTTTGCACCGCACAGGCACGGCCGCCTTTGCCGGAACGGTGAAGACGGGGGCGAGCCTGACGGCGCTCAGCAGTCGTCGATCGTCCAGGGGCGGTCGTGCCCCAGCGAAGGCAGCTGACGGCGGCAGCGCACGACCTCGTCGAGATCGAGCCGGGCCAGCACGACGCCGGGATCGGCCGGGCGCTCGGCGATCACCGTACCCCAGGGATCCACCACGAGGGTGTGGCCGTAGGTCTCGCGGCCGTCCTCGTGCAGGCCGTGCTGCGCAGGAGCGAGCACGAAGCAGCCCGTCTCGATCGCACGCGCCCGCAGCAGGACATGCCAGTGGGCGGCGCCGGTCGGCACGGTGAAGGCCGAGGGCACGGTGACGAGGTCGGCACCGCGCCGGGCAAGACTCCGATAGAGCTCCGGGAAGCGCAGGTCGTAGCAGATGCCCAGGCCGAGACGATACCCGTCGAGGGCGACCACGCAGGACCGGTCGCCGGCGATGAAGCGGTTCGACTCACGATAGGTCTGGCCGGAGCCGAGGTCGACGTCGAACAGGTGGATCTTGTCGTAGCGGGCCCGGATGGCTCCGGTCGCGTCGATCAGGAAGCTGCGATTGACGCATCGCTCCCCGGAGACGCGGATCGGGATCGAGCCGATCAGCAGCGTGATCCGCAGCTCCGCGGCCAGCGCCCGAAACGCCGGCAGGGCGACGTCCTCGTCCTCGCTGCGCGCCTGTCCGAGCAACTTGCCCGGCCGCCGGTCGAGCAGCGTGGTCATCTCCGGCGTGGCGACGAGCACGGCGCCAGCGGCGGCGGCCTCGCGGACCAGGGCGGACGCGGCGGCGACATTGGCGATGACGTCGACACCGGAGCGCATCTGGATGCAGGCGACGCTCAGGCTGGGCATGGCGGAACTCCGGCGATCATCCGCGCAGTCGGATCAGGGGACGCGGGTGAACATCTTGTAGATGATGCCCGCGATCTCGCTCTCGAGCGGGAAGGACAACATGCCCATCACCGAATAGCCGAGCAGCCAGGGCATCAGGTAGAAGCGCACCATGAAGAAGAACCACGCCACGAACAGCGGCACGAGGGGATCGACCAGGAAGCTCGGCGTGACCGGCCTGAACAGGCGCAGGACCGGATTGGTGGCCCGCACGAAGAAGCGCATGAAGAAGAAGTCGGAGCTCTCCGGCAGGAACAGGTTCATCGCGGCACGCCCGATCAGGGTCCACATGACCATGCCCAGCAGGTAGTCGATGACGATCACCCATACCGGGAAGGCGTTCAGAGTTTCCTGCATCCGCAACGATCCGATCATGAAAGGAACGGAGGCGGACCTCGGTCCGCCCCCGCCCCGAAAAGGCCAGAGCGCAGTGCGCTCGCGCTGGCTAGTGCGCCTGGATGACCGTCCCCCCGGTCGGCACCCTCACCTCGTCGACCATGTCCTGGATCTCCTTGCTGGGCGCGGGCGTCAGCAGGGTGACCACGATCATCGCGATCAGGCTCGCCGGCATGCCGATCATGCCGAAGCGGATGTGATCGATCCCGAGCCAGGGCGCGCCGCCCGTGTAGACATGGTACAGGTACCAGGAACCGGCGCCGAAGCCGACGATCATCCCGGCGATCGCCCCGGCCGCGTTGGCACGCTTCCACCAGATGCCCAGGGCGAGCGGGAAGAAGAGCCCCGAGCAGGCGAAGCAGAACGCCCAGGCGACCGCACCGAGGATTCCGGTGAGCCGCAGGGACGCGATCAGGGCGGCGGCGATGCCGATCAGCACCAGGATGACACGCGCGACGATCAGCCGTTTGCGGGTATCCGCGTTCGGATCGATGATCTTGTAGTACATGTCGTGCGAGAGCGCATTGGCGATCGCCAGCAGCAGGCCGTCGGCGGTCGACATCGCCGCCGCCATGCCGCCGGCCGCGACGAGGCCGGAGATCACGTAGGGAAGCCCCGCGATCTCTGGCGTGGCCAGCACCACGATGTCGGCCCGCATGAAGAACTCGTTCAGCTGCAGGATGCCGTCGCCGTTGAAGTCCTTGATCGCGAGGTAGCCGACCTCACTCCAGTTCCTGACCCAGTCGAGTGCCGCCACCTCGGCGAATGACTTGCCGATGACGGCCGTCGACAGATTGGGATCGAGCAGCTGCAGCTTGGTGAGCGTCGCGAGCACGGGTGCCGTGAAGTACAGCAGGAAAATGAACAGCAGCGACCAGGCCACCGACTTGCGGGCCGAGCGTACCGACGGCGTCGTGAAGTAGCGCATCAGGATGTGCGGCAGCGATGCGGTGCCGGCCATCATGCAGAAGGCCAGGGTGAAGAACTTCCAGGAGTCCATCCCGCCCTGCGGATCGAAGTGCGGCGTGGTCAGCACCGAAACCCCCGCGATCCTCTCGGGCGCCGCGCTGAGGCCGTACATCGCCTCGAGCTCAGCGATGCGCTGGGCGCCCTCGCCGTAGCTGAAATGCGGGATGATGCCGAAACCCTGGACGTTGGACATCCAGATGACGGGCACCAGGTAGGCGATGATCAGAACGATGTACTGCGCCACCTGGGTCCAGGTGACCCCGCGCATGCCCCCGAGCATCGAGCACAGCAGAATGCCGAGCAGGCCGAACCACACCCCGACGCCGAACGGGATGCCGAGCGCGCGCGACGCGATCGTGCCCGTCGCGTTGATCTGGGCGGTCACATAGGTGAACGAGGCCACCACCAGGATGACGACCGCGCAGAAGCGGGCGAAATTCCCGCCGTAACGGGTGCCGATGAAGTCCGGCACCGTATAGCAGCCGAACTTGCGCAGATACGGCGCCATCAGGGCATTGACCAGCACGTAGCCGCCGGTCCAGCCGACCACGAAGCCGAGATACGGATAGCCGCCGAAGTAGACGCCGCCGGCCAGCGCCACGAAGGACGCGCCCGACATCCAGTCGGCCGCCGTCGCCATGCCGTTGTAGACGGCCGGCACCTCGCGCCCCGCCACGTAGTAGGCATCGACCTGCATCGTGCGCGACAGCCAGCCGATCAGCGCGTAGATGACCAGGGTGAAGAGCAGGAACAGGATGCCGATCAGCTTGGCCGATGCGCCGAACTGCTCGGCGATCGCCATCAGCACGAAGAAAGCGAGGAAGCCGAGGGTATACAGCGCGTATACCTTGCCGAGGTTGGCGGTGAACCCGCCTTTCAGGAAGCTCATGGGATTCTCCCGCTCAGTTGGAGCCGTGTTCGTACTCGTCGTCGATCTTGTCCTGGGCCAGGTTCTGGACCCAGATGAGGACGACGAACGCGATCAGGGAGCCCTGGACCACCATGTAGTAGCCGAGCTTGAACCCCATGAAGTGGAAGGCATCGAGGTCCTTGGCGAACCAGGGCGCGAGGATGCCGAACAACACCCAGAGAGCGAGAATCACGATGGTCAGGTTGCGGGTCTTCGCCCAGTGCCTGATCCTGGCTTGCGAGTCTGCCGAGGCCATGGTCTCCTCCAATTGTTGGAATGGTTTTTCGATGGCGGATCCAGCCTAGATTTGGAAGCTTTCATTTCCCTTACAAGTTTCGGATGACCATTCGTGATATCACTTAGTCGACGAATCGGCGCGCTGGCGGGGGAGTGGCGGGAAACGATCGGCCGCTTCATGCCCCGGCGCGAAAGAGACCCGATCGCCACCGAGGCGCAGCTGCGCCATTTCGTCTCGACCCGCTCGGCGGTCATCGCCCAGAAGACGCTCTACGGCTATCTCCGCACCCGGATCGGCACCCGATATCCGGAAGCGTTCCGGGAGCCGGACTTCGTCCGGTCGATCGACATCGCGAAACTGCATCTCTTCGCCGCCTGCCTGTCCGATCTCGCCATCCATGCGGTCGCCCACGCCCTCGTCGACCGGCGTGTCGACGACGCCACACGCAGGACGATGGCGATGGCCTGTCTTCGCGCCGGGCTCGACGACAACGCCGGCAGCTTCGTCGAAGGCTTCTCGCCGGCCGAAGCGCAGAACGCCCACGAGCTACGGGTCGGCGGAGTCGACTGGGGCCGTGCGGCAGCGAGCTCAGCGGGCTTCGAGAGCTTCGCGACGAGCCCGGCGGCGCTGGTGCGGTGGGCGCCGATCGCGCCCGAGCTCAAGCGGCACGACGTCGAGATCGTCGAGAACTCCGTGCGCTTCGCCTGGCACGAGGTCCGGGTCGACCTCGGACGCAGGCTCGACGCCGGAGCGATCACCGCCGAGCTGCTGGCCGCGAATACCTGACCGCGACACGGCTTCGCATTCGAGTGCAGAACAAGGCGGGGCGACGAAGACAGTGCGGTTGCACGGCAAGGCGCCCCAACACGGTTATGCGCTCGAATGCGAAGCCGTATCAGTGGCGCCCGGCCGCCCGAAGCCACTGATAGCCCCCTCGGGGGGCAGCGAGCAGAGCGAGCGTGGGGGCTGTTTCACTTCAGCGGCGGGGGGCGCGCTGCTGGTGAATCATGTACAGACCGGCGCCGATCAGCAGGACGATTCCGGACCAGGCGAGCGGATTGGGCACGTCGCCCCAGACCAGGAAGCCGATCACCACGGCCCAGAGCAGTCCGGTATAGCGAAACGGCGCCACTACCGACACTTCGCTGTAGCGTACCGCGGCGATCACCGAGTGATAACCGGTCGACAGGCAGACCGCCGCCAGCGCGAGCAGGCCGACATCGCTCCAGAGCATCGGCGTCCAGCCCTGGATGACGAGCACGACGACCGCCATCCCGACGACCGCGCCAGCGGTGGCCAGAGTGACCACGATCGAGGGGACGCCAACCGGGATCTTCCTGGTCAGGAGATCACGGCCCGCATAGATGAGGGTCGCCAGCAGGCATAGCCATGCATAGAGGTTGAAGCCGTCGGCCCGAGGCTGGATCACCATCAGCACCCCGGAGAATCCGAGCCCGATCGCGATCCAGCGCCGGGTATCGACGCGCTCGCCGAGGAAGAACCGGGCGAGCACCGCGATGAACAGCGGCGCGGACATCTGGATCGCGGTCGCGTTGGCGAGCGGCAGATGATAGAGCGCGGCCAGGTACAGGAAGGTGGCCACGCCTTCGCAGCCGGCGCGCACGCCCACCCAGCCGCGAAAAAGTTCCGACACCCGGACCAGCGCGCCCATCCGCCAGGCGACGAAGGTGATCAGCGTGAGCGCCATCACGCCGCGCACGACGATCATCTGCGCCGCGGGGACCCTGGCGAGCACCACCTTGACCAGCGCATCGTTGCCGATGAAGAAGGTCATCCCCACTACCATCCAGAGGATGCCGATCCGGTTGGCGCGCCGCTGCGTCGCGAACACCTCGGTAT
This sequence comes from Burkholderiaceae bacterium, assembly GCA_023954135.1. Lineage (GTDB taxonomy): Bacteria > Pseudomonadota > Gammaproteobacteria > Burkholderiales > Burkholderiaceae_E > JAMLIN01. The sequence goes on from JAMLIN010000046.1 coordinate 13,293, forward strand.
CGGCCTGTACCGTGCTCATGGCGGCACCCGGCGACTTGCGGCCGCGATGCGGCGATCAGAGGCCGAGATAGGCCTTCTGGACGAAGGGATCGGCAAGCAACGCCGCACCACTGCCCGACCGGATGATCCGGCCCTGCTCATAGACGTATGCATGATGCGCGAGCTTAAGCGCAAGTCGCGCATTCTGCTCGACGAGAACGACGGCCATGCCGGTTTCGTTGTTGATCCGCACGATCGCCGCAGCGATCTCGGCGACGATCTTCGGCGCAAGCCCGAGCGAGGGCTCGTCCAGCATGAGGACTTTCGGCCCGGCCATGAGGGCGCGGGCGATCGCGACCATCTGCTGCTCGCCGCCAGAGAGCGAGCCGGCCAGCTGCCGGCGACGCTCGGCGACCCGCGGGAACAGGCCGTAGACCAGCTCCAGCGCATGGTCGATGCGCTTTCGCCCATGGACCACGTGCGCGCCGACCAGCAGATTGTCGAGCACGGTCATGCGGGGGAAGAGCCGCCGGCCCTCGGGCGACAGGGCCATGCCGAGCCGCACCCTCTCGCTCGAGCCGGTCGACTCGATAGCGCGGCCCTGCCACCGCAGGCTGCCCGCGGCGATCGGCAGCATGCCCATCAGCGCCTTGAGGGTGGTGCTCTTGCCGGCGCCGTTGGCACCGATCAGCGCGACGATCCGGCCCTCGCCGACCTCGAAGGAGACGCCGCGCACCGCCTCGAGCGGCCCGTAGCGCACGCTGATCCCCTCAGCCTCGAGCATGATCGTCCTCCTCGGCCCCGAGGTAGGCCTCGATCACCGCCGGATCACGGGCGATGGCCGCCGGAGTGTCCTCGGCGATCCGCGCGCCCTGAACGAGCACCACGATCCGCTCGCAGAGGTCCATCACCAGCGCCATGTGATGCTCGACCAGGAGCATGGTCAGGCCGAGGCGCCCGCGCAACTCGCGCAGCAGGCGCCCGAACTCGGCCGATTCCTCCGGATTGAGGCCGGCCGCCGGTTCATCGAGCAGGAGAAGCGTCGGCCGGGTCGCCAGGCCGATCGCGACCCCGAGCCGCTTCTGCTGGCCGTAGGAGAGCGCTCCGGCGAGGCTGTCGCGATGGGCCGCCAACCCCATGAGCTCGAGCACCTCGTCGACCTGCGCATCGATCCGCGCGAGGCCCTCGCGAGTCCGGGAGCCACCGCGCAGCTGGTCGAGCATCGAGGTGCCGAGGCGGGCGATCGCGCCGCGGTAGACGTTGTCGCGCACGCTCGCCGCCGGATAGATCGAGGTGTGCTGGAAGGTGCGCGCGAGGCCCAGCCCCACCACCCGGCTCGGCGGGCCGCCGGTGATGTCGACGTCCCGGAACCAGACCCTGCCGGCGCTCGGGCGCACGGTGCCGCTGATGAGATTGAAGGCGGTGGTCTTGCCCGCGCCGTTCGGGCCGATCAGGCCGACGATGCTCCCCTGCTCGACCTCGAAGCTCAGCTCGCGCAGCGCCGCCAGCCCGCCGAAGGACTTCGAGAGATTCTCGACCCTCAGCAAGGCGGCCATCAGCTTCTCCCGGCGGCGCGGCGCAGCCGCGCCGGCAACGACGCGAGGCCGGCCGGCAGGAAGCGCAGGATGAGGATCAGGGCCGCACCGTAGAAGATGTGCTGGGTATTGACCGCGGCCCGGAAAAGCTCCGGCAGGGGCGTGAGGATGAGCGCGCCGATGAGCGGTCCCCATACCGAGTAGCGGCCGCCGATCACCAGCATCACGAGCGCCGATATCGACAGCGACAGATTGAAGGACTCGGGCGAGACGAAGCCGACGTAGTGCGCGAGCAGGGCGCCGGCAAAGCCGGCGATTCCACAGCCGATCACGAAGGCCCGGACCTGGATCCGGTGCACGTTCAGGCCGCTCGCCTCGGCGAGCGAGGCGTTCTGCTCGACTGCATCGAAACCGTGGCCCGTCGGGATGCGCGACAGCCGCAGCGAGAATGCGAGCGCGGCCACCGCGCAGAACAGGGCCAGGCCGTAGAAGCGATGGCGGGTGTCGAAGGCGAAGCCGAAGAGCTCGGCTGCGGGAATGCCGGTGATGCCGTTGGCGCCGCCGGTCAGGCCGGGCCAGTCGAGCATGACCAGTCGCACCAGCTCGGCAAAGGCAAAGGTGACGAGAACGAAATAGACGCCACGCAGGCGCAGGATCACCCAACCCAGCGCCAGCGCGCACAGGCAGGCGATCACGGTTCCGGCCACCGCGGCCACCCAGAAGGGCATGCCCAGCTGCATGCCCGCGATGACCGACCCGTAGGCACCGAGGCCGACGAACGCGCCGTGGCCGAACGAGAGCTGGCCGGTGCGGGCGATCAGCGACAGGCCGGTAACGATCACCACGTTCAGGCAGGTCAGGATCGCGAGATGGATGTAGAAGGGGCTGGACAGGAAGAACGGCGTTGCCGCCACCACCAGCATCAGCAACCCGAATACCCTGCCGGTCAGGCCGGCCCCTCCGGCCACCGGCCCGCCCTGGATGGATGATGGATGGGTCGTCATCGTCGATTCAGTCGGGCCGCCCGAGCAGCCCGCTCGGCCGCACCACCAGCATCGCGATGACCAGCGCGAAGATGAGGATCTCGGCGGTGCTGCTGCTGAGGAAGGTGCCGGCGAGGCTTTCCGTGATGCCCAGCAACAGGGCCGCGAGAGCGGCGCCCGGAATGCTGCCCAGGCCGCCCACGATCACCACGATGAAGGCCTTGAGCATCGGCGCCGTCCCGATGAAGGGGGACACCGAGAAGAGCGGCGCCATCAGCGCGCCGGCGATCGCCGCGAGCCCCACGCCGATGCCGAAGCCGAGCGGGTAGATCAGGCGGGCCCGGATCCCGTAGGCGGCGGCGATCTCGAGATCCTGGACGACCGCCCGCAACGCCCGGCCGGTGCGCGAGTAGCGCAGGAACACATAGAGGGCGGCAAGCACCGCGAGCGAGAACACCACCACGTACAGGCGCGAGTTCGGCACCACCAGTCCGCCCAGGAAGATCACCCCCCGCACCACCGCCGGCATCGACTGCGGATCGGGTCCGAAGATCATCAGGGCCCCGTTCTGGAGGATCATCGCCAGGCCGATGGTCGCGATCATGCCGTTGAGCTCGTCATGGCGAAACGGCTTGAGGATCAGCCATTCGACGAGCCAGCCGAGACAGACGGCGAGCACGAAGATGATCAGGACGCTGGCGAGGAACGGCAGATGGAGCTGGGTCACGAGCAGGAAGGAGCCGAAGGCGCCGAGCATGTAGAACTCGGCATGGGCGAAGTTCACCACCCGCATGACCCCGAAGACCAGCGTGAACCCGACCGCCATCAGCAGGTAGAGCATGCCGACGACGAGGCCGTTGACGAGCGCCTGCCCGAGCAGCAGGAGAAAATCCACCTGCGTCCCCCGTTCGCCCCGGCCTTACTTGCAGCCTTCGGCGTTGCAGCGGGCGCGGATGACCTCCTTGCCGTCCTTCACCTCGGCGACGTAGAACGGCGCATCGAGCTGGTGGGCCGCGCCGTAGCGCTCCTGGCCGGTCCAGGACACCTCGCCGAGCGCGCCCTTGTGGCCGCTGATCTTCTCCAGCTCCTGGCGCACCTTG
>JAMLIN010000047.1 GCA_023954135.1 Burkholderiaceae bacterium
TTGGCGTGCAGGGGCCGCAGGTAGGGCATGGGCGTGCGGCCGCGGGTGAACACCCCTCGCTCGATCCGCAATCCCTCGCGTTGCGCCGAGCGGAATACCCGCAGCCCGCTGACCGGATCGTTGCGCGAGACGATGACCACCTCGATGCGGGGCTCCTCGCCGGGGCCGTCGAAGGCGAGCAGCTTGCGCACCAGGGCAAAGGCCACCCCCGGCGGGGCGACCCGGTCGAGCCGGTCGCGCTGCAGCGCCATGTAGGCGGCATCGTCGCCCGTCTCGAACACGGTGTTCTCCTCCTCGAAATCGAACACGGCCCGCGACGAGATCGCGACCACGAGCTTGCCTTCGAGTGAAGCCGGCATCTGTCCTCCCAAAGCGCGGCACGAGGGCCGGACATCCGGACGTTACACTAGGGCCTGTTCACACTGTGATCGTCCCCGCGTGAGCCCCAGATTGTCGCAAACCAAGCCGACCGCGCCCGGCCGACGCACCAACCGCCTGTTCACCGAGATCGTCCCGGGTGACGCGGCGGTTTCGCGCCGGGTCTGCACCGAGCACTCGCTCTACCTGTTCGCGCAGGCCTCGCGCAACATCAACCCCCTGCACATCCCCAACCGCGAGGCCCGGGTCGACGCCGACGGCGATCCGCTGACCGGCGCCAGCGCTTCGGCCCTGTGGATCGGCGCGCTGATCTCCGAGCTGGTGGGTTCGCGACTGCCCGGTCCCGGCACGATACTGAGGGCGCAGTCCCTCGCCTATCACCAGCGGGTGTTCGCGGGCACGGTGGTGCAGACCCGGGTCGAGGTGATCGAGAAGCGCGAGCCCGACCTGGTCGTGCTCGAGGCCCGGGCCAGCGACGAGACCGGCGCCCTCGTCGCCAGCGGCCAGATCGAGGTCTTCGCGCCGCCGCATCGCATCGAGTTCGAGGACGAGCCCCTGCCCGAGGTGATCGTCGACCACCATCCCCATTTCGAGCGCATCGTCGCCGCCTGCGCCGGCGCCGCCCCGACCCGGGTGGCGGTGGTCTGCCCCGAGGACACGGTCTCGCTGGAAGGCGCGCTGGCGGCGGCGCGCGAGGGCCTGATCGAACCGGTGCTGGTCGGCCGGCGCGACCGGATCGAGGCCGCGGCAGCCGCGCTCGGGGCCGACATCGGCGCGTTCGAGCTCATCGAGGCCGGCGAGCACCCCGCCGCGGCGGCCAGGGCGGTCGCGCTGGCGGCGGCCGGCCGTGTCGGCGCACTGATGAAGGGCCACCTGCATACGGACGAGCTGCTTTCCGCGGTGCTCGCCCGTGAGGGCGGCCTGCGCACCGGCCGCCGGCTCAGCCATGTGTTCGTCCTCGATGTGCCGGGGCGCGACCGGCCGCTCTTCATCACCGATGCGGCGATCAACATCAGTCCCGATCTCGTCGCGAAGGCCGACATCGTCCGCAATGCGATCACCCTTGCCCACGCCTGCGGAATCGGCGAGCCTCGCGTCGGCATCCTGTCGGCGATCGAGACGGTCAACCCGGCGATCCCGTCCTCGATCGACGCGGCGGTGCTCTCGAAGATGGCCGAGCGCGGTCAGATCACCGGCGCGCTCGTCGACGGGCCGCTCGCGATGGACAACGCGGTGGACCTCGAGGCGGCACGCACCAAGGGCATCACCTCGCTGGTCGCGGGCCGTGCCGATGTGCTGGTGGCACCGAACATGGAAGCCGGCAACATGATCGCCAAGGAGCTCACCTTCGTGGCCCAGGCCGAGTCCGCCGGGATCGCGATCGGCGCCGCGGTACCCGTGGTCCTCACCAGCCGGGCCGACAACGCCCACGGCAGGCTGGTGTCCTGCGCGCTGGCCAAGCTCGTCGCGCACTGGCAGCGCACCGGCACCAGCCTGATGGCGCAGGCCACCGACACGACGGAACGAGGATGAGCGCGCGCCACGTCCTGACGATCAACGCCGGCTCGGCGACGCTCAAGTTCGGCCTGTACGAAGCCGGCCGCCCCGGCGCAGAGCCCGCGCAAGGCTGGCGGATCACGATCGACCGCCTCGGCACCGATGCCGCCGAGCTGGTGGCAACACCCGTCGGGGGCGAACGCATCCGCAGGACGCTCGGCGCCCGCTCGCATGCGGCCGACGCGCTCGGCGACCTGCTCGATTTCCTCGCGCAAGCCGCCCCGGGACTCGCGGTGGCCGTGGTCTCGCACCGCGTGGTGCACGGTGGCCCCGATCTGCGCGCGCCGCTCGCGGTCGAACCCGCCCTGCTCGAGGCCCTGCGCGGTTTTGAGCCGCTCGCGCCGCTGCATCAGCCGCACAACATCGCCGGTATCGAGGCGGCCCATGCGGCCTTCCCCGATGCCATGCAGGTGGCCTGCTTCGACACCGCCTTCCACCGCGGCCAGCCGAAGGTCAACGATGTCTACGCCCTGCCCCCGTCCTTCTATGACGAGGGCGTGCGGCGCTACGGTTTTCATGGCCTGTCCTACGAGTACATCGCCGCCCGCCTGCCCGCGGTATCGCCGCGCCTGGCGGCAGGACGGGTCGTGGTCGCCCACCTCGGCAGCGGCGCGTCGATGTGCGCCATCGACGCCGGGCGGCCGGTGTCCTCGAGCATGGGATTCTCCGCGCTCGACGGCCTGCCGATGGGAACCCGCTGCGGCCAGATCGACCCTGGCGTGCTGCTGTGGCTCATGCAGGCCAGGGGGCTCGATGCCGACGCGATCAGCAGGCTGCTCTACCATCGCAGCGGGCTCGCCGGCATGTCCGGCGTCGGCGCCGACATGCGCACGCTGGAAGCCAGCGGCGAGCCGGCCGCCGCGTTCGCGATCGAGCATTTCACCACGCGCATCCGCCGCGAGACCGGTGCGCTGGCGGCGAGCGCCGGCGGCATCGACGGCATGGTGTTCACCGCCGGGATCGGCGAGAACTCGGCGCGCGTGCGCACCGATGTCCTGAGCGGCCTGCGATGGCTCGGATTCGAGCTCGACGAAGCCGCCAATGCCGGCGGTGGCCGCAACGGCGACGGCGGCATCCGGCGGATCACCACCGACGGCTCGGCGCTGGAGGCCTGGGTGATCCCCACGGACGAGGAGTCGATGCTCGCCCGGCACGGGCTCGCGGTGCTCGAGGCAGCCGGGGACGGCAACGGGCGGCGGGTAGAATAGCCGACCATCGGCGCCGGACCGGCGCCTTCGCTGCGGAATCCCCCATGGCCCTGAAATGCGGCATCGTCGGACTGCCGAACGTCGGCAAGTCCACCCTGTTCAATGCGCTCACCAAGGCGGGCATCTCGGCCGAGAACTATCCGTTCTGCACGATCGAGCCCAATGTCGGTGTGGTCGAGGTCCCCGATCCTCGCCTCGCCCGGCTCGCGGAGATCGTCAAGCCGCAACGGGTGCTGCCGGCGACGGTCGAGTTCGTCGACATCGCCGGCCTGGTCGCCGGCGCCTCGAAGGGCGAAGGGCTCGGCAACCAGTTCCTCGCCCACATCCGCGAGACCGACGCCATCGCCCATGTGGTGCGCTGCTTCGATGACGCCAATGTGGTGCACGTCAGCGGCCGGATCGATCCGGTCTCGGACATCGAGGTGATCAACACCGAGCTCGCGCTCGCCGACCTGGCGACCGTCGAGAAGGCGCACGCCCGCTACGTCAAGCCGGCGCGCGCCGGCGACAAGGAAGCGAAGCGCATCGTCGACGTGCTCGACAAGTGCATCGCGGTCCTCGACCAGGCAAAGCCGGTCCGCTCGCTCGATCTCGCGCCGGAGGAATGGGCGGTGCTGCGCCCCTTCTGCCTGATCACCGCCAAGCCGACGATGTACGTCGCCAACGTGCGCGACGACGGCTTCACCGACAATCCCCACCTCGACGCGGTGACGGCGCTGGCCAACGCCGAGAACGCGATCGTGATACCGGTGTGCGCCGCCATCGAAGCCGAGATCGCCGATCTCGACGAGGAGGACCGGCTGGTGTTCCTCGAGGACATGGGCATGCACGAGCCGGGGCTGGACCGGGTGATCCGCGCCGCCTACGAGCTGCTCGGCCTGCAGACCTACTTCACCGCCGGCGTGAAGGAAGTGCGCGCCTGGACCATCCACAAGGGCGACACGGCCCCGCAGGCCGCCGGCGTGATCCACACCGACTTCGAGCGCGGCTTCATCCGCGCCCAGACCATCGCCTACGAGGACTTCATCGCCCACAACGGCGAGCACGGCGCGAAGGAAGCCGGCAAGATGCGCGCCGAAGGCAAGGAGTACGTGGTGAAGGACGGGGACGTGCTGAACTTCCTGTTCAACGTCTGATCGAAGGCTGGCGCATGACCTGCGTGCCGCCATCCAGGAGATGAAGAGTCTTTCGCCGCGCAACCTCAAGTACATGCGGGCGTTTGCCGAGACCTGGCCGGACGCCGGAATTGTGCAACAGACCGCTGCACAATTGCCTTGGGGCGATGAACCTGTGGGCTGGAGGGGTCGGCCATGAGCCAGACGAAGAAGATCATCATCATCGCCGGCCCCAACGGCGCAGGAAGGACGACGTTCGCGCGCTCCTTCCTGCCAGGTGAGGCCCAGCTTCCTCGATTCATCAATGCCGATCTGATCGCAGCAGGTTTGTCACCGTTCGCACCGGAGGAGGCCGCCATCAAGGCGGGACGTCTGATGCTTGAAGAAATCTCGGAGAGTGCCCAACGCGGAGAGAGCTTCGCGCTGGAAACCACGCTGTCCGGTCTGGGGTATCTGCGACATATCCGGCAGTGGCAGACGCAAGGCTACGCCGTCAGCCTGTTCTTTCTGGCACTCCCCGACGTCGAATTGGCCATCGCAGGGGTCGCCGAACGCGTCCGCCAGGGCGGCCACGATATTCCAGAGGCAGTCATTCGGCGCCGTTTTTGGGCAGGCCGGAAGAATTTCGAGCAGCATTACCGCGATGTAGTGAATGACTGGAGTCTGTACGACAATGCCGGTGGCAAGCCGGTGCTGTTGGAATGGGGAGAACGAGCATGAACCAGGCCGCAGTACCCAAAGACATTTCTCAGGCCAGGAACCCCGATCTGCGAGCATCGCTGGCCGCCATGCAACGCGCTGCAGAATCGGCAAGACAGATTGCCATCCAGACCGATACCGCCATTGTGGTGGTGAGGAACGGCATGCGGATACGCATCACCGCCGAGCAGTTGCGTCGCGAGCGGAATGAGCAGCCCGGTACGCAATGACTCGATCCACGCCGCGCCCCGAGGGCAAAGAATAGTCGTAAAGGACGGGGGTTTTCTGAACTTCCTGTTCAACGTGTGATCAATCGCCGGAATCATGGTCGGGATCGCCTGGGCTGCGCTCCTCGAGATCGGCATGAGCCATCTCGGCCGGACGTCGTAGCCACCGCGACAGGAGCACGCATCGCGTGGCGAACCCGATTCATCCCGCCCGCAGCATGACCCCGACCCAATGGGCGATGCTGCTCGCCCTGTCGGTTCTGTGGGGCGGTGCCTTCCTCTTCAACGCGGTAGCGGTCGCCGAGATTCCGGTGTTCACCGTCGTCGTCGCCCGCGTGGCGATCGCCGCCATGGTCCTGTTCATGATCCTGCGACTGACGGGCCGGACGCTACCGACCGGCCGGCGCGCCTGGACGGCCTTCTTCGGCATGGGGCTGCTCAACAACGCCATCCCCTTCTCGCTGATCGTCTGGGGGCAGCAGCACATCGCCTCCGGCGTGGCTTCGATCCTCAACGCCTCCGCCCCGCTTTTCACGGTGATCCTTGCGCACCTGCTGACCCGGGACGAGAAGATGACGGGCGCAAGGCTGGCCGGCGTCCTCGTGGGCTTTGCCGGCGTCGCCATCATGATCGGGCTGGACTCGCTGCAGGCGCTGGGCACCCATGTCGCGGCGCAGCTTGCCTGCCTGGGCGGCGCGTTCGCCTACGCGCTGGGCGGGATCTACGGTCGCCGCTTCCATGCGATGGGCATCGCACCCATGGCCACGGCCACCGGCCAGGTGATCGCCTCCAGCATCCTGCTCCTGCCCGTCGCGCTGCTGGTCGACCGGCCGTGGACCCTGGCGGCCCCCGGCACCGCCGCCCTGGGCTCGGTGATCGGACTGGCGGTCCTCTCCACGGCTCTCGCCTACATCCTCTACTTCCGGATGCTCGCGACCGCGGGCGCGACCAATGCGATGCTGGTGACCTTCCTGATCCCGGTCAGCGCGATCCTGCTCGGCATCGCCGTCCTCGGCGAGACACTCCAGTACCGCCACATCGCGGGCATGGCGCTGATCGCCCTCGGGCTGGCCGCGATCGACGGCCGGCCATGGCGGGCACTGCGCCGGATCCGGTCGGCGCGGGAGCCCGGGTAGGAGTCTGGGCGGCAGAAGGCGTCGCGATGCTTCTGCCGCCCAGACTCCTGAAGGCCTCCCGCGCTTCGGGGCATGCTCAGCTGCGCGCGATCCCGACGCCGAGCCCGCCGTCGACCAGCAGGGCGTGGCCGTTGACGTAGCTCGATTCGTGCGACACCAGGAACAGGGCGGCGTAGGCGACCTCCCAGCCGGTTCCCTGGCGCCCGAAGGGCACCAGGGCGGCCCGGCCCGGCCGACGACGCGAGGCGTCGCGCCCCATGGGCGTATCCATCAGGCCCGGCAGCAGCGAGTTGCACCGGATGCCCATCGGCTCGCCGGCCGCGGCGATCGAGCGGGCGAGCGCTACCTGCGCCGCCTTCGAGGATTCATAGGCCGGATTGCGGCCGGCAGCGCGCTGGGCGGCGAGCGAGGACACCAGCACGATCGAGCCGCCCGGCGCCATCTTCGGCAGGGCAGCCCGCGCGAGCAGCATGTGGCTGCGGACATTGACCGCGTACTCCTCGTCCCAGTCGGCCGCATTCTGCCGGGCGATCGGCAGGGCCTTCGAGATGCCGACGTTGAGCACCAGCCCGTCGAGCCCGCCGAGTCGCTCGACACAGCGCTCGACCAGCGGCTCGAGGGTATCCGCCTGCCGGACGTCGGCGAGCTCGGCGAAGGCCGTCCCGCCCTCGGCAGCGACGGCCTGGCAGGTCGCCTCGAGCGCCTCCGACGAGATGTCGACGCAGGCGAGCGTCGCACCCTCGCGGGCGAAGAGGATCGACATCGCCCGGCCGTTGCCGACCGGAGGATTCTCATCGGGAATCGGCCGCTGGCCCGCGCCGATCACGATGATGCGACGCCCCGAAAGGCGCCCCCGCCCGGCGACGAGGCCGAGCGATTCGGGGTGCACCTGCTGTTCGGGAACGGGTTGGGTGGGAGCGAGATGCATCTTGCGGATCCTTCATCGAGTGGATTGTTCTTCGGGAGACGGCGGCTCTATCTCGACCTCGAAGTTCTCGAGGAAGCGCGAGACCATCATGTAGAAGCCGATGGTCAGCACCAGCTCGGCCATCCGCTGATGATCGAGCCGGGCGCACAGGCCCTCGAACATGGCATCGGGCGCCTTCACCCGGTGGAACAGCTCGTCGGTGAACTCGAGCACGAGATTGTCGAGCTCGTCGAAGGGCGGCGCGCCGGCGCCGGCCTCGATCGCATCGATCTTCTCCTGCGACAGGCCGATCGAGAGCGCGAGGCGCCGATGCTGGTGGACCTCGTAGGATGCGCCGCTCAGCAGGCCCACCCGGATGATCGCCAGCTCGCGCAGCTTCGGGTCGAGCGCCCCCTTGCGCAGCAGCGCTCCGCCCAGGGCGAGGAAGCCCTCGGCGGCCGGCCCCGCATGCGGGAGCATGCGGTAGAGGTTGAGCGGCCGCCGCGAGCCGAGCATCTCCCGATAGGCGGGCGACGCCTGCTCGAGGTCGAAGTAGGGAACACGGGGCATGGAATCCCTCCTCCGATTCACTTGTCGAGCCACATCGAACGCGGCCGGATCAGGCTGTTCTGCAGCTGCGGAACGTCCTTGACATAGGGCTGGGCGATCGCGAAGTAGGTGGTCCGGATCGGAATCAGGGCGATGGCCTCGTCGGAGAAGATCTGCGCCACGTCGCAGTACATCTGGTGACGCTTCTTCTCGTCCGTCTCGACGCGGGCCTGGTCGAGCAGCGCATCGATCTTCGTGGCGTCGTGGCGCATCACCGCCTTGCCCGCCTTGTTGCTGAAGTAGTACGAGAGCACCAGGTCGGGATCCCCGCCGATGTCGCTGAAGCGCCAGACGTCCATCTCGTAGTCGCCGCTCAGCCCCACCCGCACGTTCTGGCTCTGCTCCACAAGCCGGATCTCCATCTTCATGCCCGCCTGCTCCATGAACTGCTGGATCATCGTTCCCTGGCGCCGGCCCGCCGGCGTGTTCGTCGTGGTCAGCTGGAACTCGAGCGGCTTGCCGATCTCCTTGACGAGACCTTTCGCCTTCTCGAGGTCGTAGCCGCGCCAGCTCAGGTTCGGGCAATGCCAGCTCGAGCGCGCGCCGAGGAGATCGGTCGATACCGTGGTGGTGCCGAGGAAGTAGGTCTCGACCATGGCCGGCGCATTGAACGCATGGACCACCGCGGCACGGGCCCGCGCATCGTCGAACGGTGGCTTGCTATGGTTGAAGTTCCACATGAAGCCGCCGGAGCCTTCGTACTCGTGCACGACGAGACCGGACTGCTTCTTCGCGTCGACGACGTGGGTCGCGACATCCATCCGGCCGATGTCGACCTCGCCCGACTTGATGCTCTGGTAGCGGGTGTTGCCGTCCGGCAGGACCCGGTAGATCACGCGGTCGAGATAGGGCAGCGAGCTGTCCCAGTACTGCGGATTGCGCTCCATCGTCACGCTGTCGCCGGCACGCCATTCCTTGAACACGAACGGCCCCGTTCCCACCGGCTTGCGATGAAAGCCCTCGGGATCGTTCTGGATGGCGGTGGGCGATCCGATGAAGTTGAGCAGGTGCTCGAGGGCCAGCACCGAGCGCAGCGCGGTCCAGGGGCTCTTGAGCACGAAACGGACGCTGTGGTCGTCGACCTTCTCGACCTTCTCGATCGACGACATCATCGAGCTGTTGATACCCGAGTCGGGCGCAAGCACCCAGTTGTAGTGGTGGACCACCGCGTCGGCGTTGAACGGAGTGCCGTCATGGAACTTCACGCCCTGGCGCAGGGTGACCACCGCGCTCAGCCGATCCGGCGCCTCGGTGAACCCGAGCCCCAGCCTCGGCACGATGTTCTGCCCCTCGTAGGCGAACAGCGTCTCCATCACCGCCGATGCCGGCGTCGACGTGTTCTGGTTGAAGATCCTCGCCTTGCGGTGATTGAAGCCGTTGAACTCGGCCTCGGTCCCGATGGTCAGGGTGCCGCCGCGCTTCGGTTCCGCCGAAGCGGCAGCGGGCGCGAGGGCAAGGATCGAGACGGCAAGCGTGATGGTGGCCGCGGCGATGCGGCGGCCCGAAGCTCGGGAAGTCATTCGATGTCTCCTCTGTCGTATTGCGGGAAGTGAGCTGCGGCCATCAGGGTTCGGCCGCGACGGGGAAATGGCAGGCCACCGAGCGATTCCGGCCGGCCTCGACCAGTCCGGGCTCGACGCGGGCACAGAGCTCGCGCGCCGCCGGACAGCGGGAGCGGAACCGGCACCCCGGCCCGACATCCATGGGGGAGGGAATCTCGCCGGTGAGCTGCACGCGCTCGACGCCCGCATCGGGGTCCGCCACCGGAACGGCGCTGAGCAGGCAGGCGGTGTAGGGATGAGCAGGCCGGTCGATCACCTCGCCCGCCTCGCCGATCTCGCAGATCCGCCCGAGGTACATCACCGCCACCCGGTCGGCGACGTTGCGAACCACCGCGAGATCATGGGTGATGAACAGCATGCTCAGCCCGAGCCGCTCGCGCAGGTCGTTCAGGACATTGAGCACCTGGGCGCGCACGGAGACGTCGAGCGCCGACACCGGCTCGTCGCAGACCAGAAGGTCGGGCTCGAGCACCAGTGCCCGGGCGATCGAGATCCGCTGGCACTGCCCGCCCGAGAACTCGTGGGGATAGCGCTCCAGCGCCGTGGCGGGGTCGACGCCCACCAGCTCGAGCACCTCGCGGATCCGCTTCGCCGACGCGACCGGATCGAAGCGGCGATTGATGCGCAGGGGCGCCTCGAGGATGTCCCGGACCCGCCGCCGCGGATTCAGCGACGAGATCGGATCCTGGAAGATCATCTGGAAGCGCGGGCGCAGGCGCTTGAGCTCGTCCGGCGCGAGCTTGGCCAGATCGACGCCGCCGATCCGCACCGCACCCTGGCTGTACGCCGACAGCTGCATCAGGGCACGCACGATCGAGGACTTGCCGCAGCCGGATTCGCCGACCAGCGCCAAGGTCTCGCCAGCAGCCACATCGAAGGAGACGCCATCGACCGCGCGCAGCACCCGCCCGCCCGCAAGTGGATACTCGACCACGAGGTCCTCGACGCCGAGCGTGGTATCGGGCAAGGGATCGCGCATCATGCCCCCTCCAGTGGATGCCAGCAACGATGCCCATGCCCCTGCCCATCCGCGACCAGAGGGGGCGTGCGCTCGGCGCAGGCCGCATCGGCGCGATCGCAGCGCGGCGCGTACCGGCATCCCGCCGTATCGCCGAACACCACCGGCGGCCGACCGGGAATCGCGAACAGCCGGGCATGCGGCGGATCGTCCAGCTTCGGAATCGAGCGCAGCAGGGCCGCGGTGTAGGGCATCCGTGGCCGGCGAAACACCTCGCGCGTCGACGCCTTCTCGACCAGGCGCCCGGCATACATCACCGCGATCTCGTCCGCGCGGCCGGCGGCGATGCCGAGGTCGTGGGTGATCAGGATCATGGTCATCCGGCGCTCGGCCTGCAGCCGGCTCAGCAGGTCGAGGATGTCGGCCTGCACCGTCACATCGAGCGCGGTGGTCGGCTCGTCGGCGATCAGCAGCTCAGGCTCGCAGGCGATCGCCATCGCGATGACCACGCGCTGGCGCATGCCGCCCGAGAGCTGGTGCGGATACTGGCGGGCGCGCTGCGCCGGCGACGCGATCCCCACGGTCGCGAGCAGCTCGACGGCCCGGCTCGCCGCGGCGGCGGGTTTCATGCCAAGGTGCAGGCGCAGCCCTTCGGCGAGCTGGGAGCCGATCGTGCGCACCGGATTGAGCGCCGTCATCGGGTCCTGGAAGACCATGGCGATGCGGCGCCCCCGCACGGAACGGATCGCCGCCCGGTCGAGCGCGAGCAGATCCTCGCCGTCGAACAGGATTCTCGCCCCGGGCGCCACCCTGGCCGTGGGCGGCAGCAGGCGAAGGATGGTGCGCGAGAGCACCGACTTGCCGGAGCCGGATTCGCCCACCACCGCGAGCGTCGTGCCCTGGCGCACGTCGAGGTCGACCGAATCGAGGGCGTGCAGTCGTCCGCGCGCGGTGAGGAAGTCGACGCTCAGGCCGCGGACCTGCAGGACGGCCTCGCCGCTCATGACAGCCCTCCCGCCTTCGCCTCGTGCCGCTGGCGCAGGTGGTCGCCGATCAGGTTGAGGCTCAGCACCGTCAGGAACATGACCGCCGCCGGAACGAGGCTCACGTGCGGCACCCGCTCCAGGGCTTCGCGCCCTTCGGCGATCATCCCGCCCCAGCTCGGGGTCGGCGGCCGCACCCCGACGCCCAGGAAGCTCAGCGAGCCCTCGGCCACGATCATGATCGACATCATGGTCAGGGCGTAGGTGAGCAAGGCCATGACCATGTTCGGCAGGATCTCCCGCCCCATGATGTAGAGATCACTCGCGCCGGCCGTGCGCGCCGCGAGCACGAATTCCCGGCCGATCAGCGGCAGCGCGTTGGCCCGGGCGATTCGCGCGAAGGCGGGGATCGACATGATGCCCAGCGCGATCGTGACATTGCGCAGCGACGGACCGAGCACCGCCGTCAGCCCCAGCGCGAACACCAGGCTCGGGAAGGCCAGCATCGCGTCGGTGAGCGCGAGGATCCCGACCCGCAGCGCGCCGGCGTACCAGGCGGCGAGCAGCCCGAGCAGGCTGCCGCCCAGCAGGCCGATCGCCGGCGCCACGAGGCTCACGGTCAGCGACACCCTGGCGCCATGGGCGAGGCGCGAGAGCAGGTCGCGGCCGTCGAGATCGGTACCCAGCAGGTGCGCCTTGCTCGGTCCCTGCTCGACGGCGGCGAAATCCATGTGATTGGGAGGCGGAATCGGCAGCCAGTCCGCGACCAGTGCGACACCGAACACGAGCAGCACCCAGGCGAGCGGCAGCCACAGCCGCAGGAGCGGACTGCGGCGTCGCTCCCGGACCGGTGCCGCAACGTCTTCGGACCTGCCCATGTCGGCCCCCGGATCGACGGCGCCGCTCATCGCCGCCCCCTTGCCCCGATACGGGGGTCCAGCACGGCGTACAGCGCATCCACCAGCAGGTTGACGACCACGAAGGACACGCCGATGAAGAGGACGACCCCCTGCAGGGTCAGGTAGTCGCGCCGGGTGATCGACTCGATCAGCAATCGCCCCACCCCGGGCAGCGCGAAGAGGGTCTCGATGATCACGGCGCCGCCGATCAGGTGGCCGATGTTGATGCCCATCACGGTGATGAGGCTGAACGACGAGGGGCGCAGCGCATGGCGCACCAGCACCTGGACGTCCGACAGGCCCTTGGCTCGGGCCACGGTCACGAACTCCTCTCGCAGGGTGGTCGCGATGTCGCTGCGCAGCAGGCGCAGGTAGACCGGCGCCTCGACCAGCGCGAGCGTGAGCGCCGGCAGGAACATCGAAGCGAGATTGACGCCGAGGCCATCGGACAGCGGGCGGAAGCCGGTCGCGGGGAACCAGCCCAGCGCGATCGCGAACACCAGGATCAGGACGATGCCGAGGACGAAATGCGGTACCGACAGGACGCCGAAGGCGGCACTGGAGATCGCGCTGTCGATCCGGGAACCCTCGCGGTAGCCGGCCAGAACCCCGAGCGGCAATGCGATGAACAGGGCGATGAGCTGCGCGAGCACCATCAGCTCGATCGATACCGGCAGGCGGGTCGCGATCGAATGGGCCACCTCCTCCCCGGTGAGCGGCGAACGGCCGAGATCTCCGTGCAGGGCATTCCAGGCCCAGAGCCCGAAGCGCTCGCCCATCGGCCGGTCGAGGCCGAGGTCGGCCTCGATGCGGGCGATCTCCTCGGGCGTGGAGTTCTCGCCCAGCAGCGAATCGGCGAGATTGCCGGGCAGCAGCTCGAGCATCATGAAGGTGCCCACCGCCAGCAGCGTCACCACGATCGCCACATGGCCGGCACGCCTTGCGAGCTCGCTCGCATGTCGGTTAATGAAACGTTTCATCAAAACGCCGGCCAATGTCTCTTCCAGGATTTCTTGTCGATTTCAGGAGAACATGCGACTGCTGCCGCACCAGGGCGAGAACCGCCCTTCACGGGCATTCTTGCCTCACATGCCGGGCGCCGTCAAGCCTTCCCGCGTTTTCGCGTAGAGGTCGGAGCGATCGCGCAGGATTCGCGCTCGACGAACTCCGGCATCACCAGGATCCGCCCCGGCGGCGCGCCGGGGCTGCGAATGCGCTCGAGCAGCAGGCTCACGAGCCCCTCGGCCACGAGCTCCGGATCCATCCGCAACGTCGCGATCATGGGCCGGTGGCTGCGCACGAAATCGGGATCGCCGATGCTGACCACCGAGATGTCCCGGGGAATCCTCAGGCCGTGCGACGAGATCGCATTGAGGACATCACCCAGCATGTTGGTGCCGAGCGATACGACAGCCGTCGGCGGACGGGGCCCGCGCAGGACCGCATCGACCGCATCGAAGGCCGGGCTCATGACGCTCGGCAGACGCAGGATCAGGTCCTCCGGAACCTTGAGGCGGTGCGCCTCGAAACCCGCCCGGAAACCGTCGACCCGGCATCGGATCGGGCGGGCCTCGCTCTGTGACAGGACCAGCGCGATCCGGCGGTGGCCGAGGGCGATCAGCCGCGACACCAGGTCGCGCAGCGCCGGCCCGTGCTCGACGAGCAGACAGTCGCGCTCGACGTCGAAGTCACGGTCGTAGATCACGGTCGGCAGGGGCAGCTCGCGCACCGCGGCGATCACCCGCGGATCGCGTTCGTTGCCCGGTGTGATGATGACGCCATCCATGGCGCGCGACTGGAACACGCCGAGCAGCTCCACCTCCCGCTCGGCCACGCTGAGGCTGTTGGCGAGCAGGGGCATGTAGCCCACGCTGCGCAGCCGGTTCTCGACCGCCTGGAACACCCGCGCATAGAGGGGGTTTGCAAGATCGGTGAACATCATGCCGACCGTCTTGCTGGTGCGCGAGCGCAGGGAGCGGGCGACGTGGTTCGGCCGGTAGCCGAGGCGATCGACCGCCTGCTCGACCCGCTGCCGGACGTCCGGCGTGACGTTGCTCGCTCCGTTCAGCACGCGCGACACGCTGCCGAGGGACACCCCGGCAAGCCGGGCGACGTCCCGGATGCTGATGCTGTTCTGCGACGACTGCTTCTTGCCCTGTCTGGCCATCCTGGACGCTCCGGGGTGCTATTTCAGCACATCGGATCGTCGGCCGCCTCGACGCGGTCACCGGTCGGGAATCGACGCCGTCTCAGGTCTCCGCCGGCTTCTCGCCCAGCAGCTTCATGAGCTCGCGCTGCGACACGAAGGACTTCGCGCCCCGGGCGCGACGCCGGGTGTAACCGCCGTCGCCGTCCATCGTCCAGGCCGAATCGTTGTCCCGCAGATTGAGCCTGATCGCCTCCCGGATCACCCGATCGCGCAGACGCTTGTCCCGAACCGGGAAGGCGGTCTCGACCCGCCGGTGGAGATTGCGGTCCATCCAGTCCGCCGAGGACAGCCAGACATCCTTCCTGCCATCGTTGTAGAAGCAGAAGACGCGGCTGTGCTCGAGGAAGCGCCCGACGATCGAGCGCACCCGGATGTTCTCGGAAAGTCCGGGCACGCCGGGCCGCAGGGCGCACACGCCCCGCACGATCAGGTCGATCTTCACCCCGGCGGCGCTCGCCGCGTAGAGGGCCTCGATCACCTGCGGGTCGAGCAAGGCGTTGATCTTCGCCGCGATGTAGCCCTTGCGTCCCGCCTTCGCATGCGCGGCTTCGCGGGCGATCGACTCGATGACCGAAGTGGCCAGCGTGAACGGCGACTGCCAGATCGCCTTGAGCGCGCCGGCGTCACCCATGCCGGTGAGACGCCGGAAGACCTCGTGGACATCGACGCAGATCTGCTCGTCGCAGGTCATGAGGCCGAAATCCTCGTAGAGCCGCGCCGTCCTCGGGTGGTAGTTGCCGGTGCCGAGGTGGACGTAGCGCCGCAGGCCGTCGGCCTCGCGCCGGACCACCAGCAGCATCTTGGCGTGGGTCTTGTGCCCGACG
This sequence comes from Burkholderiaceae bacterium, assembly GCA_023954135.1. GTDB lineage: Bacteria > Pseudomonadota > Gammaproteobacteria > Burkholderiales > Burkholderiaceae_E > JAMLIN01. The sequence continues at coordinate 15,272 of JAMLIN010000047.1, forward strand.
ACACCGTAGATGACGTGGGCGCCCGCCTGCTCGAGGCGCGCCGCCCAGTTGATGTTCGTCTCCTCGTCGAACCGCGCCATCAGCTCGAGGACGACGGTGACCTCCTTGCCGGCCACCGCCGCCGCGAGCAGCGATTCCATCAGTTGCGAGTCGGCCCCGGTCCGGTACACGGTCTGCTTGATCGCCACCACCGCCGGGTCGCTGGCGGCGCTGCGCAGCAGGTTCACCACCGGCAGGAAGGATTCGTAGGGATGGTGCAGCAACCGGTCGCCGGCACGGATCGCCTCGAAGATCCGGTCGGCATCGCGCAGCACCGGCTGGATCGACGGCACGTAGGGAGGGAACTTCAGATCCGGCCGCTCGACCAGGTCGACCACCTGCGCAAGCCGCATCAGGTTGACCGGCCCGTCGACCCGGAAGCAGTCCTGCTGACCGAGACCGAGCTCGGCGAGAAGCCGCTCGACGATCTCGTCATCGCAGTCGGCCGACACCTCGAGGCGGACCGAATCGCCGTAGTGGCGCTGCGTGAGCTCGTCCTGCAGGGCGCTGCGCAGATCGGTGATCTCGTCGTCGTCGACGAAGAGCTCGCTGTTGCGGGTGACCCGGAAGGGGTGGACCGAGAGCAGGCGCAGGCCCGGGAACAGGCGCTCCACGAAACCCTGCACGATGGAGGTCAACGCGACCACGCCGTGCGGCACGCCGGCGATGTCGGGAGGAACGGCCAGCACGCGCGGCAGCACCCGCGGAGCCTGCACGATCGCGATGTCGGCCTGCCGGCCGAATGCGTCACGCCCTTCGAGCCGGACCACGAAGTTGAGGCTCTTGTTGAGCACCCTGGGAAACGGATGCGCCGGATCGAGCGCGATCGGCGTGAGCAGCGGCTCGATCTCCCGGGTGAACACGCCTTCGGCCCATTCGCGCTGGGCGGGCGTCCAGCTCGAGGCGGTCAGGATCCGGATCCCCTCGGCGGCAAGCGCCGGCATCAGCGTCCGGTTCAGGAAACGATACTGGCGATTGACGAGGGCGCGGGCGCGCTCGAGCGCCGCGGCGACGCCGGCCCGGACATCGGTGATGTCGCCGCGGGCGTACAGGATCAGCTGGTAGAGGTCGGCGATGCGCACCTCGAAGAACTCATCGAGGTTGCTGCTCACGATCGTCAGGAACCGGAGCCGCTCGAGCAGCGGCGTCGCAGGGTCCTCGGCAAGCGCGAGGACCCGTTCGTTGAAGGCGAGGATTCCCTGCTCCCGGTCGAGCAGGCGCGTTCGGTCGGACGGCGGCGAGCGGCGCGTCCTCTGGCGTGGTTTCATCGAGGCGACAGGCATTGATCGGCGGTGCGAATGTCCGCCCGATTCCGCACAGGTTTGGCGACCATTGTGACACTGTCATGACACGTCCCGGAAGATCGGTCCGGATCGTCGATCA
>JAMLIN010000048.1 GCA_023954135.1 Burkholderiaceae bacterium
CGGCGGCCAGCGACAAGTCGGCGGGATAGGGATTGCGCGGGCCTTGCGCCCAGACCCGTAGCTGCTCGCGCTCGGCGGCATCGAGCAGTTCGATCCCGGCGAGCCGGACCTGGTCGTCGGCGATGACCTGGTCGATGACCCTGATCAGGTGGCGGACGATGCGCTCGATGCGCGGGGCATCGAACAGTTCGGTCGCATACTCGAGCACCGCGACGAGTTCGCCTTCGCGTTCGCTGATCGACAGCGCCAAATCGAACTTGACCTGTCTTGCGCCAAGCTGCTCGGCCTGACAACGTACGCCTGCCATCTCCAGGGGCACCGCCGGCGCGTTCTGCATGGCGAACGACACCTGGAACAGCGGATTGATCCCGGCTTCGCGGGACGGTTTCAGCTCGGTGACCAGCTGGTCGAAGGGCAGTTGCTGGTGCTCGAGGGAATCGAGCGTGTCGGAGCGCACCCGATCCAGCAATTCGCCGAAGGTCGGGTCGCCGGACAGGTCGGAGCGCATCACCACCATGTTGGCGAAATAGCCCACCAGCGGTTCGAACTCGGGCTGCCAGCGCCCGGCCACGGGGGTGCCGACGGCGATGTCGACCTGGCCGCTGTGGCGCGAGAGGACGGTGTTCCAGGCGGCCAGCAGCACCATGAACAAGGTGGCGCGATGACGCCGGGCGACCTCGTTCAGGCCGGCCAGGCGCGGGGCGTCGATGCGGGTCCGGATCTGGCTGCCGGCAAAGCTTCTGCGCGCCGGCCGAGGGTGGTCGAGCGGCAGGTCGATCGGTTCCAGGCCCGCAAGCCGGTCCCGCCAGTAGGCAAGCGAGCTGGCGGCCTGCGCGCTGCCGGCCTGCCGCCCGTGCCAGTCGAGGTAGTCGGCATAACTGGCCGGAAGAGGCGGCAGGTCGGGTTCGCCCGAGAGTCGTAGCGCCGAGTACGCCATGCCGATCTCCCGTGCGAGCACGCCGAGTGACCAGCCGTCGGCGATGATGTGATGCAGCACCAGCACGAGTCGCCGCGTGTCGCCGGGCCCGCTCAGCAGGCCGGCACGCCACAAGGGTGCCTGGCCGAGATCGAAGGGCGCCTGGGCGAAGCGATTCGCCTCCTCGAGCGGATCGCCGGCTACCGGCATGACCACGAGTGGTGACGACAGTGTCTCGCGTACTGCCACTCGCAATTCGGTATCGCGTTCGATGAAGCGCGCCCGCAGGACGTCATGGCGACTCGCGACGAACTCGAGCGCGCGCGCCAGCGCGGACTCGTCGACAGGGCCCTCGAGCAGGATCGACTGCGCGATGTGATACGAGGACCGCGCGCCGGTCAGGGATTCGACATACCACAGTGCCTGCTGCGCGGAGGTGGCGGGCAGGATGTGTTCTTCGCCAGCGTCGTCCCGCGCCGTGTTTGCCGGGCGCTGCATCGCGATGTCGAACGCGTTGGCCGGTGGCGTTGCTGTCCGGGCGGCGAACTGCGCCAGGACTGGAGAGTCGAAGATCGTCCGGGTCGGGATCTTCCGGCCGAGATGGGTGGAGACCCGGGCGCAGACACGCGCCGCGAGCAATGAATGGCCTCCGAGTTCGAAGAAGTCATCGTGCCGGCCGATCCGGGCGATACCGATCATCTCGGCCCAGATCGCGGCGATCGCCGTTTCGTGCGCGCCAAGCGGCTCGGCGATGGCGGCCGGGTCGCCCGACTCGGGTGTGGCGGGCGCCGGCAGCGCGTGGCGATCGAGCTTGCCGTTGGGCAGCACAGGCAGCACGTCGAGCGGTACGAACGCCGACGGAACCATGAACGAGGGCAGCAGGGATTTCAGCGCTTCGCGCAGGACGGCCGAGCTCGGCAGGTGATCGCCGACCAGATAGGCGACGAGACGTGGATCGGCCGGATCGTCCGCGCGCGCGATGACGGCGCAGGCGGTCACGGTCGGCTGGCGCAGCAGTGCCGATTCGATCTCGCCGAGCTCGATCCGATGGCCGCGGATCTTGACCTGGAAGTCGAGGCGACCGAGATGCTCCAGGGTGCCATCGTCCCGCCAGCGGCCGAGGTCGCCGGTCCGGTACATGCGCCGGCCTTCCCGGTCCGTGATGAAGCGCTCGGCGGTCAGCTCGGGCCGGCCATGGTAGCCGCGCGCCACGCCTTTGCCGCCGATGAGGATTTCTCCGGGTACGCCGATCGGTGCAGGGCGGCCACTGGCATCGACGACCTCGACGATCGTATTGTCGATGGGGCGACCGATCGAGATCGTCCCGGGGTTCTCGGGAACCCGCCAGCAGGTCGAATAGACTGTCGTCTCGGTCGGTCCGTACAGGTTCCAGGCTTCGCCCGTGCGCGCCGAGAGTTCCCTGGCGAGATCTGGTGCGAGTGGTTCGCCACCGACCAGGGCTCGCAGCCGCCGACTGCCGCGCCAGCCGGTTTCGAACAGGAGGCGCCAGGTGCTCGGCGTCGCCTGCAGGACCGTTGCGTCGGACGCATCGAGCAGTGCGCCGAGCGCTTCACCGTCGGTCGCCTCGGCATCCGTGGCGATCACGATGGTCGCGCCGACCTGAAGCGGCAGCATGAGCTCCAGGACCGAGATGTCGAACGACGGCGTGGTCACCGCGACCAGGCGGTCCGATGCATCCATTCCGGGGCGCTCGCGCATGCTCGCGAGGAAGTTGGCGACCGTGCGCCGCTCGATCATGACGCCCTTCGGTCGTCCGGTGGATCCCGAGGTGTACATGACGTAGGCGAGGTCGGTCCCGCACCCGAGGGGTTCGGGGTCGTGCACGGGTCGGGCCGAGAATGTGCCGGCATCGCGCACCAGGCCCAGGGACGGCAGGCCGGTCTCGTCGAAGGACGATACCACCTCGGGATCGATGGAGTCGTCGTGCAGCGCGAGGGCCGGCCGGGCGTCATCGATCATGAGCCGCAGGCGGGCGGCGGGGTACTGCGGGTCGAGCGGCAGGTAGGCGGCGCCGGACTTGACGATGCCCAGCAGGGCGACGAGCAGGGCCTGGCCGCGGGCCGCGCACAGGGCGACGAGCGATCCGGGGCCGATGCTGCGCTCGCGCAGGGCGTGGGCGACGCGGTTGGCGCGAGCATTGAGCTCGGCGTAGCTCAGGCGGGAGTCGCCACACTCGAGGGCGATCGCCTGCGGCGAGCGGCGGGCCTGGGCCTCGAAGAGGGCGGCCAGCGACAAGTCGGCGGGATAGGGATTGCGCGGGCCTTGCGCCCAGACCCGTAGCTGCTCGCGCTCGGCGGCATCGAGCAGTTCGATCTCGGCGAGCTGGACCTGGTCGTCGGCGATGACCTGGTCGATGACCCTGATCAGGTGACGGGCGATGCGCTCGATGCGCGGGGCATCGAACAGCTCCGCCGCATACTCGAGCACCGCGCTGGCGCCTGTCTCGTCCTCGACGACGGACAGCATCATGTCGAACTTCGCCTGCCGGTTGCCGAAGGCTTCGCGTCTGCCGGTGGCCCCGGCGAGCGTGAGCGCGCGCGCAGGAACGTTCTGCAAGGCGAAGCCGACCTGGAACAACGGATTGACGCCGGATTCCCGTCGCGGCGCCAGCTCGCCGACGAGGCGGTCGAACGGGAGGGCCTGGTGCGCAAGGCTCTCGAGGGCACCGTCGCGCACATGCTCGAGCAGGCTCGCGAAGCTGGGGTTGCCCGACAGGTCGGTGCGCATCACCAGCATGTTGACGAAGTAGCCGACCACTGGCTCGAACTCCGGTTGCCAGCGTCCGGCCACGGGGGTGCCGACGGCGATGTCGACCTGGCCGCTGTGGCGCGACAGGACTACCTGCCAGGCGGCCAGCAGGCTCATGTAGAGCGTGGCGCCGTGGCGGCGCGCGAGCGCCGACAGGGCGCCGATGCGTTCGGCGCCGATCCCGAAATCGTGCTGGCCACCGGTGAAGCGGGGCCGTGCCGGTCGCGGACGGTCGAGCGGCAACGTGATCGGCTCGATGCCGGCGAGGCGCTGGCGCCAGAAGTCGATCGATCTCGCCATGGACTCGACGGCGACTTGCTGTTGTCGGCGGACGTAGTCGGCGTAGCTCGCCGGCAGCGGCGCCAGGCCGGGCGCGCGGCCTTCGTGCAGGGCGCTGTAGATCGCTCCTAGCTCGCCGGCGAGGATCCCCATCGACCAGCCGTCGGTCACGATGTGGTGCATGACCAGGACGAGCCACTGCCCGGCGTCGCCATCGCGAACCAGGGCCGCGCGCCATAGCGGTGCCGTCCCGAGATCGAAGGGTCGGGCGCACAAGGTATCGATCCGCTGGCGCGCATCGAGCGCATCGGCCGCCTCGATCGTCTCGAAGGCGATGCTGGCCGAGTCTTCGATGCGCCGTACCGCCACCCCGTCGATTTCGATGAAGCGGCTGCGCATCGCATCGTGACGCATGGCGAGCAGCCCGAGGGTGCGCGCGAGCAACCCGGCGTCGACGGGGCCGTCGATCCGGTCGATACGCCAGCAGTTGTACGATGAGCCGGCCTCGCCGACGCTGTCGAGCAGCCAGAGGGCAGCCTGGGCGTGGCTGGCGGGAAGGTTCTGGCCGATCTCCGCTTCGACGCCGCCGGCGCCGGGATCGATTCCGTTCCCGGCCGTCGAGGCCTCCTCGACGCGGCGCGCGAAGCCGGCCAGGGTCGGGGCGTCGAACAGTTCGCGCAGGCGGACCTGTAGCCCGAGCCGTCGCGCGAGGCGCGCGATGAGCCGGGTGGCAAGCAGCGAATTGCCGCCGAGGTCGAAGAAATCGTCGTCGCGCCCCACCTGCTCGACCCGCAGGAGCTCGGCCCAGAGGTTGGCCACGATCGACTCGGTCCCGGTCGCCGGTGGGCGGAAGACGGCGGCCGTGATCGACGGCGTGGTTGGCGGCAGCGCCTTGCGGTCGACCTTGCCGTTGGGCAGCAAGGGCAGCGTGTCGAGGAACACGATCGCGCCTGGGGCGTATGCGGCGGGCAGCCGTGAGCGGACGAACTCGTCGAGCGCGCGGGCATCGAGCCGGGTTTCCTCCGATCGCAGTGGTACGACGAAGGCGGCCAGGTAGGTGTCACCGCGTTCGTCGCGGCGCGGCAGGACCAGGCAGCGCGCGACACCAGGGTGGCTGCCGAGCCATGCGGCCGTCTCGCCGGGTTCGACGCGGACACCGCGGATCTTGACCTGGTCGTCATTGCGTCCGGCGAGGACCAGCAATCCGTCGGGGCGTCGCTTGCCAATGTCGCCGCTGCGGTAGAGCCGGTCGGCTTCGTCGTCGCGGGATGGGTTGGAGATGAAACAGCCCTCCCGATCGCTACCCAGGTAGCCGAGCGAGCGGAAGGGCGTACGGATGACGAGCTCTCCCGGCTCGTTGATGCCGCATGCCGTCCCATCCGGACGCAGCACGTGGATCTCGGTATCCGCGATCGGCTGCCCGACGGGCTGGGCCCCGTTGGCCGGCTCCCGGTCGACGACATGGAAGCAGCACACCATCGTGGTTTCGGTCGGGCCGTAGAGATTGATGATCTCGTAGTCACCGACCAGCGCCTGCCGGCAGCGCCGGATCAGCGCGCTCTCGAGGGCTTCCCCCGAGACGAAAAGCCAGCGCAGGGCGGGCACCTCGATGGGGGTCTCGAGTTCGTCGATCCAGCTCGAGAGGACCGAAGGCGTCGTGTGCACGACCGATACACCCACGTCGCGCAGCCAGTCCGGCACCCTCGCCGCGAGCTCGATGGGCGGTACGCAGGCAGTGGCACCGGTGCTCAGCGGCAGGAAGATGTCCCGCAGCACCGCATCGAAGGTGGGGTTGATCAGCTGCGAAACCCGGTCCGCCGTATCGATCGAGAATCGCTCGCGCTGCCAGGCGATGAAGTGATCGAGCCCGCGCCGGCGCCCGAGGATCGCCTTGGGTGTGCCGGTGCTGCCCGATGTGAAGAAGACGTAGGCGGGCGCATCCGGGCCGGGGTCGACGACGCCGCCGGTATCGATCACGCCGTCGGCCGCATGCAGTGAATCGAGGGCGCCATCGAGCTCGATCACGGGGCAGGCGGCGGCGATGGCCTCGGCCTCGGCCGTGGTGCCGATGCAGCAGGCGAGCCTGGCCTGCGCCTGGCGCAGCATCGCCAGGCGGCGGGCCAGGGGCAGGGCCGGGTCGACCGGCATCGGGGCGGCGCCCGCGGCGATCGCCGCGAGCATCGTGCCGATCATCGCGAAGCCGCGCTCGCCGTGGATGGCAAGCACATCGCCCGGCTCGACACCATGCTGGCGAAGCCGTCCGGCCAGGGCCAGGGCGCGCCCGACGAGGCACGCATAGCTGAACTCGCGCCCGCCTTCGAGCACGGCGATCGCATCCGGCCGCCGTCGGGCCTGGTCGATGATGCGCTCGAGCACGGGTGCTTGCGCAGGGGCGGGCAGCGCGCGCGACAGGTCCGGCAGCGGCGGTGGCATGATGCCTGCGGCGGCTGGCTCGGCGCAGTCGAGCTCGATGCGATCGAGCCGGTACGAGTCGATCGGCGCTGTTGGCGCCTGCGCGATCTGTTCGAGCAGCGACCGGAACTGGGCGAGCACGATGTCGGCCCAGGCCTGGGAGAAGCGGTCGGGACGACAGGCGAGGCGCAGGCACAGGCCAGTCTCCCGCTTGCGGATGTACAGCGTTGCGCCATACCTGGCCGGGCGGGGCGGGGGCTCCATCGGCGCGGCCGCGATCGCGCCCCAGTCGACCGGAGCGGGCGCGCTGTCGAACTGGTTGATCATGATGTCGAACAGCGGGTTCCGGTCGGTCGATCGATCGGGCCGCAGTTCGGCGACCAGGGTTTCGAAGGGGAGGTCCTGGTGCTCGAAGGCCTCCACCATCGTCTCGTGGGCGCGATCGAGGAGCTGGTCGAAGCGGGGATTGCCGGACATGTCGGTACGCAGCACCAGCGTATCGAGCAGGCAGCCGACCATGGATTGTCGGTCGGGCCGGTCGCGGCGCGCCACGGGCGTGCCGACCGAGACCTCGTCTCGAGCCGTGAGGCGCGCGAGCAGCAGGTCGAGCGCCGCATGCAGGAGCGCGAAGCGGGTCGAGTGTCGCGCATTCGCGATCGCCGCGAGCCGGTCGGCGAGCCCGGCCGGGATGTCGAGCGTCGCGACGCGTGCGGGTTGCGCTCGCGCCTGCGGTGCGTCGATGTCGCCCGACAGGACCAGCGGCTCGAGTCCGGCGAGACGTTGGCGCCAGTAGGCGATCAGTTCGTCGAAGCGCTGGGTGGTGATCGCGGCTGCATCGGCCATGGCGTGCTCGACGAAGCTCGGTGCCGGGGCCAGGGGCGGGACGTCGAGATCGCCCGCCTCGGTTCGATAGAGCACGGCGAGCTCGCCGGCGATCACATTCATCGACCACGCGTCGGAAACAATGTGGTGGACGACGATGCTCAGCACATGCGTGGTCGGCGCGATGCGCAGCAACAAGGCCCGGATGAGCGGTGGGTGGCGCAGATCGAAGGCTTCGTCACCATGTGCCAGCAGGCGGGCCTGCAGGATGGCGGGATCCTGGCCGTCGGGCGCGGCTTCGATCGCGAGGGCGAACGGTACGCTCGGGTGGACCCGCTGCCACGCGGTTCCGTCACGGTCCTCGAAACCGGTGCGCAGGCTGGCGTGGCGTTCGAGCAGCCGCTGCAGCGCACGCTCGAGCGCTGCAACGTCGAGCGGGCCATCGAGGCGGCACACCAGCGGAACGTTGTATCGGCCGCCGGGACCTTCGAGCTGGTCGAGGAACCACAGCGCCTGTTGCGCCGGGGTTGCCACGGTGCCCGGCGCCTCCGCGGATCGGCCGGGCGCGCCATGGTTATCGGCATCCGCCTGCTGGCCGGCGCGTCTTTGCTCGAGCAGCAGGCGAGCAAGGCGCGCACGGCGTTCGGCGGGCGATCCTCCCCCGCTGCGGGCCCGGTCGGCAGCGTCGCGGGCCGGATGGCCGGCGAACTCCTCGCGGCCCTCGGCCGGACGCTTCATCATGTCGCGATCCGGGGCGACGTCCAGGGCGCTCCCCGCTTCGGGCCTGTCGGCCCCGGAATCCGTGGCGCTGCGTTTGGTCGCGCTCACGATGGTTGCGGCGTCTTGGCGAGCTACATCGTCGCCCGCTGCGCTGTCGTCGGCCGGGCTTGCCGCCGACGTATCGTCTATGCGGCGCGCGAAGGCGGCCAGGGATGGCGCCTCGAACAGTTCGCGCAGCGCGACGTGCAGGCCGATCCGGCGCTGGATGCGGGCGATGAGCCTCGTTGCCAGCAGCGAGTTGCCGCCGAGCGCGAAGAAGTCGTCGTCGCGGCCTACCCGTTCGACGCTGAGCAGCTCGGCCCAGAGTCCGGCGACGAGCGATTCCGTCCCGGGTGCCGGTGTATGAAAGACGCTCGACCTGACCGAAGGCGTGGTCGGCGGCAGCGCCTTGCGATCGACCTTGCCGTTGGGTAGCAGGGGCAGGGCGTCAAGTACGACGATCGCACCGGGCACATACGCGGCGGGCAGGCGATGGCGCACGAAATCGCAAAGCGCGTCGGTATCGAGCCCCGCTTCGTCAGTTCGTTGCGGCACCACGAAGGCGGCCAGATAGGTGTCGCCTCGTTGGTCGCGTCGCGGCAGCACGAAGCAGCGCGACACTCCTGGATGCCGGCCGAGCAGCGCGGCGGTTTCAGCCGGTTCGATCCGCACACCGCGGATCTTGACCTGGTCGTCGTTACGCCCGGCGATGGCCAGCAGGCCGTCGGGGCGAAGACGACCCACGTCGCCGCTGCGGTAGAGCTGGTCGACATCGTCGTCGCGGTACGGATTGGCGATGAAGCGCTCGTCGGATCCGGCTGACCGGCCGAAATAGCCGAGCGAGCGGAACGGAGTCCGGATGACGATCTCGCCAGGCTCGTTGATCCCGCACATGGTGCCATCGGCGCGCATCACGAGGATATCGGTATCGGGGATGGGCCGGCCGATCGGCTGGACACCGCCTACCGGCTCCCGGTCGACGATATGGAAGCAGCACGCCATCGTCGTCTCGGTGGGGCCGTAGAGGTTGACGATCTCGTAGTCCCCGGCCAGCGCCTTGCGGCAGCGCCGGACCAGTGAATCCTCGAGCGGTTCTCCGGACACGAACAGCCAGCGCAGGGCGGGTAGCGCGGTCTCGGTCCCTTCGATCCAGCTCGCGAGGACCGAGGGCGTTGTGTGCACCACGGATACCGCGCTGTCGCGTAACCAGCCCGGCACGTTCGCCGCGACGTCGGCCGGTGGCACGCAGGCGGTCGCGCCGGTGGCCAGCGGCAGGAAGATGTCGCGCAGCATCGGGTCGAACCCGGGATTGACCAGCTGGGAGACCCGGTCCCTGGCATCGATCGAGAAGCGTTCGCTCTGCCAGGCGATGAAATGATCGAGCCCGCGCCGGCGACCGAGGATGGCCTTGGGCGTGCCGGTGCTGCCGGAGGTGAAGAAAACATAGGCAGGCGAGTCCGGGCCGGGATCGACGACATCATCGACATCGACCACACCGTCAGCCGTTGCGAACGCATCGAGCTGCGTGTCGAGGGCGAGTACCGGACAGATGGGGGCGATCGCCTCGTGCTCGTGCGTCACGCCGATGCAGCAGGCAAGCCGGGCCCGCGCCTGCCCAAGCATCGCCAGGCGGCGGGCGAGGGGCAGCGCCGGATCGAGCGGCATCGGCGCAGCGCCCGCGGCGATGGCCGCGAGCATCGCGCCGATCATCGCGAATCCCCTCTCGCCATGGACAGCAACCACGTCGCCGGCGCGGACGCCTTGTTCACGCAGCTGCCCCGAGAGAGCGAGGGCGCGCCCGATCAGGGACGAATAGGTGAACTCGCGTTTCGGTTCGCGTACCGCGATCGCATCGGGCTGCTGCCGAGCGTGAGCGATGATGCGATCGAGCACCAGCGGCTGGGCCGGCGCGGGCAGCGCACGCGAGAGATCCGGCAGCGGCGGTAGCGCGATCCGATCAACTGGCCAGTCGACTCGATCGAGCTCGATGCGATCGAGGCGGTACGATCCGATCGGTGCCGCCGGCTCTTGTGCGATCTGCTCGAGCAGCGAGCAGAATTGGGCGAGCACGATGTCGGCCCAGGCCCGGGAGTAGCGATCGGCGCTACACGCCAGCCGCAGGCGCAAGGCAGCGCCCGTGCGTCGGATGTACAGCGTCGCACCGAACGTTGCCGGTCGCGGTGGCGGTTCGACCGGGGCGACAGAGATCGCGCCCCAGTCGGCTGGATCGAGCGACTCGCCGAACTGGTTGATCATGATGTCGAACAGCGGGTTCCGGCCTACTGTCCGGCCTGGCCGCAAGTCGGCGACCAGTGTCTCGAAAGGGAGATCCCGGTGGGCGCGGGCGGCCATCATCGTCTGGTGGGCACGGCCGAGCAGTTCGTCGAACCTCGGGTTTCCGGATGTATCGGTGCGCAGCACCAGGGTGTCGAGCAGGCAGCCGATCATCGACTGCAGTTCGGGCCGGTCACGGCGAGCCACCGGGGTGCCGATCGTGATGTCCTCGCGGCCGCTGAGCCGCGCGAGCAGCAGGTTGAACGCCGCAAGCAGGAGTGTGAATCCGGTCGTGTGCTGCGCGTGGGCGATCGACCTCAGCCGGCCGACCAGACCGGCCGGAATGTCGATCGCCACGACTCGGGCCGGTAGCAGGCGGGAATCATGATCGTCGAGATCGCCGGGAAGGGTGAGCGGCTCGAGCCCGGCGAGGCGGTCGCGCCAGTGCGCGAGCAACTCGACGAGACGCCGGTCGTCGAGCTCGGCTGCGCTGGCGCGTGCATGCTCGATGAAATCGGGCGCCGGGGCCAGCGGTGGAATATCGGGCGCACCGGTCTCGATTCGATAGAGCGCGGCCAGGTCGCGCTCGATGACCTCGATCGACCAGCCATCCGAGACCATGTGGCAGACGACCAGGCTCAACACATGCGTGGTCGGTGCGGTGCGCAACAAGAGTGCGCGAATGAGCGGCGGGCGGCGCAGATCGAAGGCTTCTTGAACTTGGGCCAGCAAGCGGGCTTCGAGGAACGCAGGGTCTCCGCCGTTGGGGACTGTCTCGACCACGAGCGCGATCGGCACGCTCGCGTGGACCCGTTGCAGCGCGGCGCCATCGCTGTCCTCGAAGCTCGTGCGCAAGCTGGAGTGACGATCGACCAGCCCCTGCAGGGCTCGTTCGAGCGCCGCGACGTCGAGCGGGCCATCAAAGCGCCGCACGATCGGGATGTTGTATCGTCCATCGGGGCCTTCAAGCTGGTCGATGAACCACAGCGCCTGCTGGGCCGGCGTGGCGGGCGCCGTCTCCTCGGAGCGGGGCTGCGTGTCGCTATCGGCCGGCTTCGTGCTCCTGCGTTGCGCAAGCAGCAGGCGCGCGAGACGCGCACGACGCAAGGCGGGCGATTCCTGACCCTGGGCCGGGTCCATGGAGAACCTGCTGCCAGGCTCGGTCGGGCGATTCGTCATACGTCGGGGTTCCTGTGACAGACATGCGCTGCCTAGCCGATTGGCTTGGCGGCGGTCGCAGCATCGTGCTTCGCGAGCAGGCGATCGATTTCCTCGTCCGACAGCGTTTCGATCTCGGCCAGGATCCGTGCCGCGTCGTCCTCATGCGTCGCCTGGCCGGCGAGCGTGGCCAGCCCGGCTACGGTCGGATGGCGGAACAGGTCGGCCGGTCGCAGCCCACAGCCAAGGTCCTCGTTCACGCGCCCGATGACTCGCATGCCGCTGAGCGAATCACCACCGAGCGCGAAGAAGTTGTCCTCGCGCCCGATGCCGTCCAGGCCCAACACCGTCTCGATAGCCCCGGCGATGATCCGCTCGAACTCGTTCGCGGGTGCTTCCCCAGCGACCGACAGATGCGCATGCAAGGCCTTGTGCAGCGAGGTCCGTTGCACCTTGCCGGTAGGCCCCTTCGGGATCGCGTCGAGAACGAGCAGTCGCGAGGGGATCTTGAATTCCGCCAGTCGGCCGAACAGGAATCCGCGCAGCTCGTCCTCGTCCAGGCTCGCCCCCGGGCGTGGCACCACCGCTGCAGCAAGGTCCTCCCCGAGCGTCGGATGCGGAATCGCGAAGGCCGCGGCCTGCGCGACCCCCTCATGCTCGAGCAGCGCCTCGTCGACCTCGCGCGGCGAGACCTTCTCGCCGCCGCGATTGACGATCTCCTTGATGCGGCCCTCGATGCGCAGATAGCCCTCCTCGTCGAGCTGGCCGAGGTCGCCGGTGCGGAACCAGCCGTCGGTAAAGGCGGAGGCGTTGGCCTGGGGATTGGCCTCGTAGCCTGCTGTCACGCCGGGGCCGCGGATCGCGATTTCCCCGGTCGCTCCGCGTGGCAGGTGCGACCCGGCCGCGTCGAGAATGGTGATCTCGGCGCCGGCCGAGACGCCGACGGTGCCGGGCTTGCGGGTCGCCGGCGGCAGCGGATTGCTGGCCATCTGGTGCGAGGCCTCGGTCATGCCGTAGGCCTCGACCACGGGCGCATCGAACAGCGTCTCGAGCGCATGCAGCACCTTCGGGGGCAGCGATGCGGACGACGAGCGCACGAAGCGCAGCCGGTGCGCCGGCGCCAGGCGGCGATAGGCTTCCCCTCGCGCGAGCACCGCCTGGTGGATCGTCGGCACGGCCGTGTACCAGGTCGGCTCGAATCGCGCGACCCACTCGAAGAAGCGTTCGTCGTCGAAGCCCGGTGTGCACACGATGCTCGCGCCGGCGGCGATCGAGGCGAGCATGGAGCCGACCAGGCCGTGGATGTGGAACAGCGGCATCACGTTGAGCCCGCGATCGGTCGGCTCGAGCGCGAGGTGGCGGGCAATCGAGCGCGCCGACGCCGCGAGGTTGGCCTGCGACAGTGGGACGATCTTCGGCCGGGCGGTCGTGCCCGAGGTATGCAGGATCAACGCCACCCTGTCGGTGGTCCCGGTGCCGGAGGCCCGGTGAGCGGGGGCCCTGTCACCGGAAGTTCCGGCGCCATCGGCCTGGTGTCCGGCCGAGGGCGAGGCGCGCAACCCGAGCCTGGCGCTGCCGGCGGGTCGGGCGGGATCGATCTCGAGCGTGAAGAGGGGCAGCCCGAGCGCCTCGGCCACCGCGATTGCCGGGCCGTCCTCGCCGGCGGCGACGACCAGCGCGTCGGCCCGGGAGTCCTCGAGGTAGAAGCGGAACTCCGCCTCCCCGTAGGCCGGGTTGAGCGGCACGCAGGTGGCGGTCGCGGCCACTGCGAACGCGGTTGCCGCGGCTTCCGGGCCGTTGCGCAAGACCGTCGCGATCCGGCTGCCGGGACCGAGGCCGCCCGCGCGCAACCCGGCTGCGACGTGCTCGACCTGGTCGCGAAGCGACCGGTAGTCCAGCGGTGCTCGCCCGGGGGCAAGCAGGGCGGGGGCTGTGCCGTCCTTGCGGACCGCAGCTTCCAGCAACTCGAGTAGTTCACTGTTCATGGAATCTCCGCTGTCGGACGCCGAGGCAGGCCTGGCGAGAGGCATGCCCGGCGATGTACCGGACCGTAGCATCGGCTACCCGGGTTTTGGGTGACAGTGTTTGTATCGCCGACGAACGGCCCGTATCTTTGTGCCGTTCATCACCAAATTCGGTGCGTCATCGCAGCGAGGGTCGACGCGGCCGGTCCCCGCGAGGATGATTCGCCATCATGTCCGGATTCGATCGCCTGGCGCGCGGCGCCGCCTGGAACGTGGCCGGCAAGCTGGTCCAGCTGGGGGTCACCATGGCGACCCTCGTCGTGGTCGCCCGGCTCATCGGGCCGCAGGCATGGGGTGTGTTCGCCCTGACCTGGGTCAGCGTCGGCCTGATCGAGATCTTCGCGACCATGGCGCCGATCGACACCCTGGTGCAGCGGCGCGACATCGCTCCCGGCCACCTGAACGCGACCCTGTGGGCCTCGCTGGCCGTCGGCCTGCTCGGCTGGGGGGGCCTGGCGCTGGCCGCGCAGCCCCTGGCCGAATTGCTCGGAGGGGGGCCGATGCTCGCCGAGATCCTGCCGGCGCGCGCCGCGACCCTGCCCCTGGGAGCCCTCGCGGTGGTGCCGGTCGCCCTGCTGATGCGCCATGCCAGGTTCAAGGCGCTGGCGGCCGTGGAATCGATCGCGAGCATCGTGTCGAGCGTGGCCGGCCTCGCTCTGGCCTGGTGGGGCGCCGGCGTCTGGAGCCTGGTCGCGATGGAGCTGGCGCGCGCCGGGACGACACTGGTGGCGGCATCGGCGGTGGCCCGCTGGCGCCCGGGGATGGCCATGCGTGGCCATCACCTTACCGATCTGCTCGGCTTCAACGCCAACACCTGGGGCGCCTGGGGCGTCATGTACTGCGACGGCCAGTTGCCGCGCGCCCTGATCTCGCGTTCCCTGGGGGCGACCGCGGTCGGGCTGTACTCGCTCGCGCTGCGGATCTACGAGCAGGTCGTGACCTTGCTGATCCGCCCGGCTTACCAGGTGGTGCAGACCGGCGTGGCCCGGGCGCAGGACGAGCGCGATGCGGTGCGGGAGATCTCGATTGCGACGATGCGCGCAAGCGCGGTCCTCTCCTGTCCGCTCTTCCTCGGCATCGGGGCGCTCGCCCCGGTCCTGGTGCCGACCCTGTTCGGGGAGGAATGGTCGGGCGCGGTGCCCGTCATCCAGGTGATGATGTTGTTCGCGATCCGCTCGCCCGTGGCGATGGTCCAGATGGCCATCGTGCGGGGCATGGGCAAGGCGCACTGGCATCTCGGCGTATCCGTCGTCGGCGTCTGCCTGAGCATCGCGCTGCTCCTGGCCTCGCTGCCCTGGGGGGTCGTCGCGGTGGCGGCGGCGATGGGAGTGCGCGGCTTGCTGCTCTTCCCGCTCAACGCGATGCTGGTGCGTCGGCTCACCGGCCTGACGGTCCGGGAGCAGGCGCTCGCCGGCGCCGGAGCCTTCGCCAGCGCCTTGCTGATGGCGGCGGCGACCTGGGCGGCGTTGTCATGGCTGGCCTCGTACCTGCCGGCGCCGGTCGCCCTGGCGCTCGCCGCCGTCGGCGGCGCGCTGTTCTACTGGGCGGTGCTGCGCCTGTTCTCGCCGCAGGCGGCCCGGGTCGTCGACCGGGTGCTCGGGGCGCTGGCACGCCGTGACCTGGTGGCCGTGCGCGCGGCGCTCGACGGTGCCCGGGAGTCCTCGTCCCGACCGGGCGCGTAGCGCCCGCCGGGCATCTCAGCTGGCCGAGGCCAGTCGTGAACCGGGGCTTGCGACGGGGGATGCCGTCGTGGCCGGCTGCTTCGGGTCGCTCGCGGCACCCACGGGGCCACCCGGCGGCGTACCGAGGAACTCGAGCAGGATGTCGGCAAGATCGCGGACGTGCTCGGGCCGCAGCATGCTCATGTGGTCGGCGTCATGGTCGCGCACGGAGATCGTGCCGCTCACGAGGCTGGCCCAGCCCAGCCTCGGATCGTCGTCGATCACGCTCGGGCGGAACGGGCGCCGCGCCCGGATGACGAGCAGGTCGCCTTCGTAGCTGCCGGGATCCTCATGGGATTCCCATAGCTCGAGCATCGCCTCGGCGGTCGCGCTCATCGCCTGGGCGATGTCGGTATGGGCGAGCTCGCGTGCGTTCTCGAACAGGTCGCGACGGCGAAAGCGCGATGCGATCCATTTCAGGCGGTCCCGGACATAGCGACCGTTGGCGGCAAGGCCCTGGCCGAGCATCCGGCGCAGGTGCATGGAGATGCGTTGCGGCATCGGCCGGCGTGACGGATAGCCGGGCGCGTCGCAGTCGAGCAGGGCGAGCAGGGCCACCGACTCCCCGGCCGCGCGCAGCTGGCGGGCCATCTCGTAGACGTACTTGCCACCGAGGGAGAAGCCGCTCAGGTGGTAGGGTCCATGAGGCTGGATCCGCCGCATGTCGACGATCATCCGGC
Organism: Burkholderiaceae bacterium; assembly: GCA_023954135.1. Lineage (GTDB taxonomy): Bacteria > Pseudomonadota > Gammaproteobacteria > Burkholderiales > Burkholderiaceae_E > JAMLIN01. The sequence goes on from JAMLIN010000048.1 coordinate 15,815, forward strand.
TTGCGATGTCCGGCAACGCCAGGCCGGCGATCTCCTCGGCGGTGAAGGCTGTGGTGTCGAGCACCACCAGAGGCTGGGCCGCTCCCATCTCCCGCCCGAGGTCGCGGAACATCACGATCTCGCCGCCATATCCCGAGACGAAGAACAGTGGCGCCGCCGGTCCGCCGGCCTGGATGCTCACCGCGCATCCCGCCCGGGAACCGGGTGTGCCGTCCTCCAGCAGTCTTGCGAATTCGCGTACCGTCGGCGCCCCCATCAGTGCGGCGACGCGCAGTACCTTGCCGAAGTCGCGCTCCACCTGTCCGAGCATGCGCAGGGCAAGCAGCGAATGGCCCCCGGAATCGAAGAAATCGTCGTCCGCCTGCAGCATCGGCTGATCGAGCAGGCGCCGCCACAACGAGAGGATCCTGTCGCCGGTTTCGTCGAGGGGGGCCGACTCCGGCTGCGGGCTCGGGCCGCTGCGCGCCCCGAGCGCCGCGGCTGTCTTGAGCCGCGCGAGAATCGCCTGTCGATCGAGCTTGCCGCTGGGTGTCACCGGCAGGTCGTCGAGGCGATGGAGCACCGCCGGGATCATGTAGCCGGGTAGTCGAGACGCGAGCCGGGACCGCAGTAT
>JAMLIN010000049.1 GCA_023954135.1 Burkholderiaceae bacterium
ATGTACTGCCATCTCAGCGCGATCGACGTGAAGCCGGGTGATATCGTGGCGGCAGGCGATCCGATCGGCGCGGTCGGCGCGACCGGCCGGGTCACCGGGCCGCATCTGCACTGGTCGGTGAGCCTGAATCGCACGATGGTCGACCCGGCACTGTTTCTGGATGCGTCGGCGGCGCGCTGACCCGCTGGCTGGTGCCCGCAAAGCCGATCGCGGCGCGATGCGATCGGACCCGATGCCGCAGGAGGAGAGATGACGAAGGATCAGCTCACGCAAGCGCAGCAACATGCCCCGGCGGACTGCCTGTTCTGCCGTATCGGCGCGAAGTCGGTGCCCTCTCATGTCGTCCACGAGTCCGACCGGATCCTCGCGTTCCTCGACATCCACCCGATCCGCAGGGGCCACGTCGTGATCATCCCGAAGGCGCACCATGCGTATTTCGATGATCTACCCGGTGATCTCGCGGCCGAGATCCTCGGCCTTGCCCGGGAGCTCGCGCCGATACTGCGGCGCCGCTACGATGCGAAGCGGGTGGGCTTCATGTTCACCGGCACCGACATCGCCCATGCCCATGCGCACGTCGTGCCGATGGTCGAGCCGACCGATCTCACCTCGCGCCGGTACATCGCCGAGGAGCAGCTGAGCTTCGGACCGGCGCCGCGCATGTCCGACAAGGAGCTCGGCGCGGTCGCCCGCGAGATCTCGACCGCCCTCGTCGCCGAAGACCGTTTCCCCTGAGGCGATGCGCGGCACCCCATGCGGCACTGAGCACGCAGTCGCCTTCGTCACGAACGGGCACGCTACGCGGTCAGTCCGGCCGCGTTCATCAGCAGCCGCAGCAGCCCGGCGACCATGCCGAGCACGGCGACGCCCAGGATCCAGAAGACGATCAGCCAGCCGATGCGCTTCAGCCAGGAGACCCTGACGCTGTCCTCGCGCGGCTCTGGCATCAGTGGTATCCCTCGCCGGCCCTCACCTTGCCGCGAAAGACGTAATAGGACCAGCCGCTGTAGGCAAGGATCATGGGGATGATCAGCAGCGCGCCCACCAGGGTGAAGCCGAGGCTGCTCTCGGGCGCTGCGGCCTCCCAGATCGACAGGGCTGGCGGCACGATGTTCGGCCAGATGCTGATCACGAAGCCCGAGTAGCCCAGGAACATCAGCAGCAGCGCGCAGACGAAGGGCGTTGCGCCCGGGTCGTCGGGGCGTTCGACCGCGCGCAGGATCGTCCATGCGGCGACGAGCACCAGGATGGGCACCGGCGCGAACCAGACGATGTTCGGGAAGCTGAACCAGCGCTGCGCGATCGAGGGATGGATGAAGGGGCTCCACAGGCTCACGGCCGCGATCATGAGCAGCATGCCGAGGGTGATCGGCCGTGTCACCCGCTTCATCGTCCTCTGGAGCCCGCCCTCGGTCTTGAGGACGAGCCAGGTGGCGCCGAGCAGGGAGTAGGCCAGCACGACGCCCAGGCCGGTGAAGAGGCTGAACGCGCCGAGCCAGCCGAACACGTCGTCGACCGGCCGGCCGTCGGCCAGCTCGATCCCCTGGATGAAGGCGCCCAGCGCCACGCCCTGGAAGAAGGCGGCGACGATCGAGCCGCTGCTGAACGCCCGGTCCCAGAACGGCTTGTGGGATTCGTCCGCCTTGAAGCGGAACTCGAAGGACACGCCGCGCCAGATGAGCCCCACCAGCATCAGCAGCAGGGGAATGTAGAAGCTCGTGAGCAGCACCGCATACGCCTTGGGAAAGGCCGCCAGCAGGCCCGCGCCCCCGAGGACCAGCCAGGTCTCGTTGCCGTCCCATACCGGCGCGACGGTGTTGACCATCGTGTCCCGGTGTTCCCGGTCGCGCACGAACGGGAACAGGATGCCGATGCCGAGGTCGAATCCGTCGGTGATGATGTACATCATCACCGCGAAGCCGATGACCAGCATCCAGGCGAAGGGAAGATCGAGCTCCATGGCGCTCACCGGGCGGGCGGACGGGGAAGGTCGTCGAGGCTGTCGCTCGCGGCCGACAGCGGCCGGGCCGCCCGCCGGTTGCGCTCGGGCGTGCTGTCGTCCGGCGACCCGGAATGATCGTCCGGGATGCGCCCGACCAGCCTCAGCATGTAGCGCACGCCGGTGCCGAAGACCGCGATGTAGACCACGATCAGTATCGCGAGGCTGGCCGACATGGTCGGCGTCGAGTGATCCGATACCGCGTCCGCGGTGCGCATCAGGCCGTAGACCACCCAGGGCTGGCGACCGATCTCGGTGGTGTACCAGCCGGCGAGGATCGCGATCAGGCCGCTCGGGCCCATCAGCAGCGCGAAGCGCGCCAGCGCCCGCGATTCGTACAGGCGCCGGCGCCATGCGGCCCAGGCGGCGCAGGCCCCGAGCAGGACCATCAGGAAACCGAGCCCGGCCATCACCCGGAAGGTCCAGAAGACGATGGTCGCATTGGGCCGGTCCTCGGGCGGGAATTCCTTGAGGCCGGCGATGCTGCCGTTCCAGTCGTGGGTCAGGATCAGCCCGCCGAGCCGCGGGATCTGCAGGGCATGGCGCGTCGTCTCCTGCGCCATGTCGGGGATGCCGAAGAGGATCAGCGGCATGCCGACGCCCGGCGTGCTTTCCCAGTGGCCCTCGATCGCGGCGATCTTGGCGGGCTGGTGCTCCAGGGTGTTGAGCCCGTGGAGGTCGCCGATCAGGACCTGCAGCGGGGCGCAGGCGAGCACCATGCCGAGCCCCATCGCGTACATCCGGCGTATCGCGGGCGTCCGGTTCCCCTTCAGCAGATGCCAGGTGCCGGCGCCCGCCACGAACAGGGCCGTCGCGAGGAAGGCGGCCATCGTCATGTGCGCGAGCCGGTAGGGAAACGAGGGATTGAAGATGATCGCCATCCAGTCGACCGGGACCGCGATGCCGTCGACGATCTCGTGGCCCTGCGGCGTCTGCATCCAGCTGTTGGACGCGAGGATCCAGGTCGCCGAGACCAGGGTGCCGAGCGACACCATGATCGTCGAGAGGAAATGCAGCCCCGGTCCGACCCGGTTCCAGCCGAAGAGCATGACGCCGAGAAAGCCCGCCTCGAGGAAGAAGGCGGTCAGGACCTCATAGGTCAGCAGCGGGCCGGTGATGCTGCCGGCGAACTCGGAGAAGTAGCTCCAGTTCGTGCCGAACTGGTAGGCCATCACCAGGCCGGAGACCACGCCCATCGCGAAGTTGACGGCGAAGACCTGCGACCAGAAATGATGGAGGTCCCGGTAGACTGGCTCCTTCCGGTAGAGCCACAGGCCCTCGAGCACCACCAGCCAGGCGGCCAGCCCGATCGTTATCGCGGGAAAGACGATGTGGAACGAGATGGTGAACCCGAACTGGATGCGCGCGAGCTCCAGGGCGGTGAGGCTGAACATCGAGGCGGCTTCCGGCTGTTGACTGCGCAGCGATCGGACACGGTTGCCGCTCGAAGCGCAAGATCCGGTCCCGGCATCGGCCGGCGACTCGGGCCGGCCGATCGCGAAGCCGGGAGCCCGCGCCCATGACCGGCATGGGGTTCACGGCCGTCGCGTTCCTGCTCTTTCTCGTGCTCGATCCGCTGGGCAACATTCCGCTGTACCTGTCGCAGCTGCACAGCGTGCCGGAGCACCGTCGGACCCGGGTCGTCGTTCGCGAGCTCCTCGTCGCCTACCTGGTGCTGCTGTTCTTCTTCTTCGCGGGGGCTGGCTTCATGCGGATGCTGGCGCTCGACCTCGATGCGGTGAAGATCGCGGGCGGCGTTGTCCTGTTCCTGATCGCGATCCGGATGGTGTTCCCGACCGCCGACGGACCCTTCGGCAGTTCCGCACCGGGCGGCGAGCCGTTCATCGTCCCGCTCGCGATTCCGGCGGTCGCCGGCCCCGGTGCGCTCAGCATCGTCCTGCTGCTTCGCGAGGCCAACCCGGATGCGAGCTTCATGCTGCTCGGCGCGGTGACCGTCGCCTGGCTCTCGAGCGCCCTGATCCTCTCGGGCGCCGCCTGGCTGCAGCGGATCCTGCGCGACGAAGGCATCCTCGCGATGGAGCGCCTGATGGGGCTGGTGCTCGTGATCATCGCGGTGCAGATGTTCCTCGACGCCCTGCGCTCGCTCGGCGCGATCCCGGGCGCTCACTGACCGCGGCGGCCGCAGGCCGCCGGACGGCCGGCTCAGCCCGGATTGAAGCGCCGGTTGAGCTTGCGCATGCCGCCGATCCAGCGGTCGTAGTTCTCCGTCTTGCGGCGCATGTAGTCGAGGACTTCCGGGTGGGGAAGGACCAGGAAGGTCTCGTCCTCGATCGCCTTCAGGCAGCATTCGGCGACGGGCTCGGGCTCCATCATCCCGTCGATGCTGGCGACGCCGCCTTCCTTTCCCTTCGTCATCGCGGTGCGCACCGCCTGCGGGCAGAGCACCGAGACCTTGATGCCCTGGTCGCCGTAGGTGAGCGCGAGCCATTCCGCCAGGCCGACGGCCGCATGCTTGGTCACGGCATAGGGTGCGGAGCCGACCTGCGAGAGCAGGCCGGCGGCCGAGGCGGTGTTGAGCAGGTAGCCGCCGCCGCGCTCGATCATGCGGGGCACCACATGGCGCGCGGCGAAGACGTGGGCCATCACGTTGATGTCCCATATCCTCTGCCAGACGTCGTTGGCCACCTCCGGCCCGCCGCGCGTCGACACCCCGGCGTTCGAGCAGAACAGGTCGATCGGGCCTTCGGTCGACTCGACGGTCTCGATCAGGTTCCTGATCTCGTCCTCCGAGGAGACGTCGACCCGGCGCGATACCCCGCCGATCTCCCGGGCGGTCTCGGCCGCGCGGTCCCCGTCAATGTCGACGCAGACCACGCGCCTGGCACCGGCGGCGGCAAAACGATGGGCGAGGGCGCGACCGATGCCACCGGCCGCTCCCGTCACCACCACGATCCGATTGCTGATGTCCATGCCGGTGCCCCGTCCGTCCTCTCAGCCGGCCTTGCGCAGCATGCCCTGCTCGAACGACCGGAGCTCGGCGCGGGCGATCACGTTGTGGTGCACCTCGTCCGGTCCGTCGGCGAACCGCAGGGTGCGCTGCTGCATGTACATCTCGGCGAGCGGCGTCCAGTGGCTGATGCCGGTTGCGCCGTGGATCTGCATCGCCTGGTCGATGATCTGGCAGCATTTCTCCGGCACCATCGCCTTGGCCATCGACACCCAGATGCGGGCCTCCTTGTTGCCAAGGACGTCCATCGCCTTGGCGGCCTTGAGGACGATCATCCGCATGGCCTCGATGTCGATGCGGGCGCGCGAGACGGTCTCCATGTTCTTGCCCAGGTCGATGATCCGCCGGCCGAAGGCCTCGCGCGTCGTCGCGCGTTGCAGCAGCAGGTCGAGCGCCTTCTCGGCGGAGCCGATCGAGCGCATGCAGTGGTGGATCCGGCCCGGGCCGAGGCGGATCTGCGAGATCTCGAAGCCCTTGCCCTCGCCCCAGAGGACGTTCTCCTTCGGTACGCGCACGTTCTCGAACTTCAGGTGCATGTGGCCGTGCGGGGCGTGGTCGTGGCCGAAGACACGCATGGGCCCCAGGATCTTCACGCCGGGGGTGTCCATCGGCACCAGGATCTGCGACTGCTGGCGGAAGGCCTCGGCGTCCGGATTGGTGATGACCATGACGATCATGATCTTGCAGCGCGGGTCGCCGGCGCCGGAGATGTAGTACTTCTCGCCGTTGATGACCCATTCGTTGCCTTCGAGCACCGCGCGCGTACGGATGTTGCGGGCATCAGAGGAGGCGACGTCGGGCTCGGTCATCGCGAAGGCCGAGCGGATCTCGCCGTTGAGCAGCGGCTTGAGCCATCTCTCCTTCTGCTCGGGCGTGCCGACGCGCTCGAGCACCTCCATGTTGCCGGTGTCGGGCGCGGAGCAGTTCAGGGTCTGCGAGGCGAGCGGGTTCTTGCCCAGCTCGGCCGCGATGTAGGCGTAGTCGAGATTCGACAGGCCCTCGCCGGTTTCCGCATTGGGCAGGAAGAAGTTCCACAGGCCGGCCTTCCTGGCCTTGGCCTTGGCGCCCTCGAGCAGCTCAAGCTGGCCGGGCGCCCAGCTGAAGCGCTCGGCGCGGCCTTCGCCGAGGCGATGGAATTCCTCGGTGATCGGGTCGACGTTGTCGCGGATGTGCGCCTTCACCGCATCGAGCAGGGGGCGGGCCTTCTCGGACATGGCGAGGTCGTTGAGGGTATCGAACGGGTCTTGCTGTCTCACTGTGGTTTCCTCGTGGATGATGGGTGCGGTCGCCCCGTCGGGTCGGAGATTCCCTTGATCCGGTCTCTTGGCCTGACGTTTGTCAGGGCGACACTAGGCCAGATGTCGAACGGGGTCAAGCGTGCCATACCTTCGTTGACCCGTGGCCGATGGCGCGGGTAATCTGCTCCTGACAAATGTCAGGAGACGCGGGCATCCGTCGCGCCGGATTCGCCCCGTCGGACACGCCGCATCTGGAGACGCCATGAGCAAGCCGGCCGGAAACGCCGCCCCCGCCGACAACGCCGCCCCTGTGACGGTCGAGCCCCTCGACGCGCACCGGATCGATGTGGCGGCATTGTCGAGCTGGCTGCGCGACGTGGCGCCGCAGGCTGCCGGGGAGCTGTCGGTGCGCCAGTTCCAGGGCGGCATGTCCAATCCCACCTACCTGCTGACGGCCGCCTCGGGCGAGCGCTTCGTGCTGCGCAAGAAGCCGCCGGGCAGGCTCCTGCCCAGGGCGCACGCGGTCGACCGCGAGCACCGGGTCATGCAGGCGCTCGCCGATACGCCGGTGCCTGCGCCCCGAATGGTGGCCTACTGCGATGACCCGGCCGTCATCGGTGCCGAGTTCTTCGTGATGGAGCATGTCGAGGGACGCATCATCCCGAGCCCCGGCATGGGGCCGGTTCCCAGGGAGGAACGGCCGGTGCTCGCCTGGTCGCTCATCGACACGCTCGCCCTGCTGCACCGCGTCGACTGGCGCGGTGTCGGTCTCGGGGACTTCGGGCGCCCCGAAGGCTATCTCGCCCGGCAGACAGCCCGCTGGACGGCGCAGTACGAAGCCGCGAAGCAGGATCTGCCGGCCGACTTCGACTATTCGCAGATGGACTGGCTGCGCGACTGGCTCACCGAGCGCGTCGCCGTGGCCGACGAGAGCGCGATCGCCCACGGCGACTACCGGCTCGGCAACACCGTCGTGCATCCGGCCGAGCCGCGGATCGTCGCCGTGCTCGACTGGGAGCTCGCGACCATCGGCCATCCGCTGGCCGATCTCGCCTATCTCTGCCTGCCGTATCGCCTGCCGCTCGACATCCCGGGCACGGTCGACCTGATCGCACAGGGGCTGCCCACCGAGGAAGCCATCCTCGATCGCTATTGCGAGCGCGTCGGGCGCGACGGCATTCCGGACTGGCCGGTCTTTCTCGCCTTCGCCTGCTTTCGCAACGCGGCGATCACGCAGGGCGTGGCGGCGCGCGCAGCGCTGGGCAACGTCAGCAGTGCCGGCACGGATCCGGTCGCCTACGGGTTTCGCGCCCGCCGGATCGCCGAGACCGGCGTCGGGATCGCCCGGGCGATGGACGGCACGGTGCGCTCATGACGATTCCCGCGCTTCGCGTGATCGCGCGGATCGCGACGCCGATGCGGCCACTAGGGGATATCCCGATGCCGCGATGGCAAGTGCTTGACCTGGCCCGAGGGGCTCGCTTAGCCTGACATGCGTCAGTCCACGCGGCCGGGCCCGCGCTGGGGACGGCATGGACATCTGCCGGATCGATGGCAGCCATGAACCACGAACGCAGGATGCGGAGGAGACATACATGAGGATCATCAATCGTCGCCGTGCCCTTGGCACCGCCATCGCCGTCGGCGCCGCCATGGCGTTCTCGACGGCGAGCCTGGCGCAGGGCAGTGACTACAAATGGCCGCGCCTGCTGGTGATCGGCACGCCGGGCACCGCGTCGGGCAGCTTTGCCTCGACCAACGGCTGGGCGCCGATCCTGCAGAACGAGATGGGGCCGACGGTGCGCATCGTTCCCGAGGACAACGAGCCTCAGCGCTATCGGCGCCTGACCGATCGCAAGGACATCGTGATGAGCTCCGTCTCGTCGGCGGAGATGCGCTTCCAGATCGAGGGGATCGGCGGCTACGCGACCACCAAGCCCGCTGCCCAGCGCATCCTCTGGCATCACAACGACACGCCCTGGGGCTATGTGGTTTCGGGCGGGTCCGACCTCAAGACGATGGACGATCTCAAGAGGGGCGGGGTCCGGGTGGCGCAGGGCGTCTTCTCGCCGCCGATGACCATCACGGTTCGCGAGGCGCTGCCGGCCTTCCTCGGCATTCCGGAGGGCGAGGCCGAAAAGGTGCTGACCTATGTTCCGGCGAGCAGCTACGCCGAGAACTGCCGCTCGGTGGTCGAGGGCAAGGCGGACGTGGCGTACTGCGCGCCGATCAGCTCGGTTCTCTCGGAGATGGAGGGCGCGCCCGGCGGCATCCGCTGGCTGCCCATGCAGCTCGACAACAAGGAGGCCTGGGCCCGTCTGCTGGAGCGCCGTCCGATGCTGGTCCCGTCGGTCATCGAGCTCGGCGTTTCCTCCGCCCGCGGCGTCGACGGCATTACGTCCAACTTCGTCTATTCCGTTCCGGCCGACGCGGACGAGGTCTTCGCCTACAACATGGCGAAGTTCCTCCACCAGTCCTTCGACAAGTACAAAGGCACACACCCGCTGGCCGCGCGCATGTCGATCGAGCAGTTCCGGGCCTATCTGGATCGCAGCCCGCTGCCGGTCCACGAGGGCACCATCAAGTACCTGCGCGAGATCAACGTCTGGACCGCCGAGGACGACGCCTGGAACAAGGCGGCCGCCGAAAAGATGGACAAGTGGATCTCGGCGCGCCAGGCGGCACAGGCCGAGGCCGCCAAGGCCGGCATCAAGCCCGACTTCCAGGACGAGGCTTTCCTGAAGGTGATCCGCAAGCACACCGAGGGGCTGGAGAGCTTCCGGACGCGCCTCTGAACCGGGTCCGCCCCGGGGCGTGGCGGAGCGGTCCGACCGCGCCGGGGTTTCGTCCCGGTCGCCTCAACATCGAGCCGAGCGAGCCATGAGCGAACAAGCGAGCGTGCCCGACGAAGCTCTGCCGTCATCCGAGATCACCCGCCTCGGCGGGCTCTTCTCGTGGCAGAGCATCCTGTTCGTCATCCTGTCCGTCTGCGGGCTGGGCATGGGGCTCGCCTACATCTTCGGCATTCCGTTGGGCGGCAAGCGCCTGCTCGAGGGCGAGTACTACTGGATCTTCATCGGCATGTTCGCTGCGGCGGCCTTCATCGCCCTGCCGGCCTACGCCGGCCAGAAGAAGATCCCGGTCCACGATCTCGTGGCGGCCGCGCTGGCGCTCGGCATCAGCGTGGTGTTCGCGATGAAGGCATGGGACATCGTCCAGGCGGGCTGGTACAACGTGCCGATGGGCATCGTCGTCATGTTGCTGATGCTCGAGCTGTCGCGGCGCAGCGGCGGCCTGCCGTTCCTGATCGTCGTGATCGTGCTCGGCGCCTATCCGCTCATCGCCGACCGGGCGCCTGGGCTCCTGATGGGCATCCCCTACGATTTCGACCGCATGGTCGAGGCGCACATCTTCCGCGCCGAAGGCATGATGGGCATCACGACCAAGATCGTGGCCGAGATCATCCTCGGCTTCCTGGTGTTCGCCGGCGTCCTGCTCGCCACCGGGGCGGGTGATTTCTTCATCAACCTCGCCAACGCGATATTCGGTCGCTTCCGGGGCGGGCCCGCCAAGGTCTCGGTGGTCGCCAGCGCCTTCTTCGGCAGCCTGTCGGGCAGCATCTTCTCGAACATCGCCGGAACCGGCGCGATCACCATTCCGACGATGAAGCGGATCGGCTATCCGCCGCACTATGCCGGTGCGATCGAGGCCTGCGCATCGACCGGCGGGGTGATCATGCCGCCGGTGATGGGCGCAATCGCCTTCGTGATGGCGATCACGCTGGGCGTCGACTATGCAGTCGTGATGGTCGCCGCGATCATCCCGTCGCTGCTGTACTACTTCGGCCTGCTGCTGCAGGTCGATGCCTACGCTGCCCGGAACAACCTCAAGGGCCTGCCGCGCGACCAGCTGCCCAAGGCGGGCAAGACGTTCCTTGCAGGCTGGCCCTTCCTGCTGGTGCTCGTCTTCCTCGTCTGGGGCCTGCTGTACAAGCGCTGGGAGTACTACGCGCCGTGGTACGCCTGCCTGCTGATGATCGGGCTGTCCTTCCTGCGTCGCGAAACCTGGATGACGCCGCTGCGGCTCTGGGAGACTCTTCGCCAGATCGGCATCCTCGTCACCCAGACCGCCGCGATCATCCTGCCGATCGCCTTCGTGGTCAGCGGCATGACGATCACCGGCGTCACCGGGTCGATCACATCCGGGCTGGTGACCCTCGGCGGCGGCAACCTGTACCTCGTCGTCATGTTCGGAATCGTCGCCTGCTTCATCATGGGCATGGCGGGGCTTTCGATCGTCGCCTACATCTTCCTCGCGGTGACGATGGCGCCGGCGATCATCGAGCTCGGCGGGCTCAACCCGATCGCGGTGCATTTCTTCATCCTCTACTACGCCATGCTCGCCGCGATCACGCCGCCGATCGCCGCCGCCGCCTTCCTCGCCGCGACGATCGCCCGATCCAGGCCGGTCCAGACCTCGTTCACCGCGATGCGCCTTGGCGTGGTGATTTACATCGTCCCGCTGTTCTTCCTGTTCCAGCCGGCCCTCGTGCTGCAGGGCGATCTCACCCCGCTCGTCTATGTGCTGCCCTCGATCGTCATCGGCATCATGCTGATCGCCGGCGGCTTCGAAGGCTACCTGCTCGGGTTCGGCAAGGTGCGTGGCCTGTTGCGCCTGCCGCTGGCGGCAGCCGGCTTCGTGTTCAGCTTCCCCGGCCCGATGATGACGCTTGCCGGCGGGATCGCCTCGGCCATCATGGTGGCGCTGGTCTGGTTCGACAATCGCAGTCAGCGGGCGGCGGCATCCGCATAGGTGCCGGCGCGCCCCGCAGGGGGCGCAGCTCCCGGGAACGTCCGCGGCGCTGCGGTGCCGCCGCTCCAGGCCGGGTTGTCTCAGGCCTCCGGCCCGGGGGCGGCGTCGTCCTCGGCAAGCCGGTCGACCATCGCCGCCACTCCGGCCGCGACGGTGCGCAGGATCAGCTCGTCGTCGATGTCCTGCTGCAGCCAGTCGCGCATCGGCGCGAATGCCGAGATGAAGATGATCAGGTTTGCCATTACCTCCGCGCGGCGATCCTGCGCCGGCAGGCCGGTACGATCGCGCAGGCGGGCGGCGAGCGCCTTGATGAGCGCCTCATCGTTCGCCCGCATCGCCTTGCGGTCATCGTCCTGCAGGTGCGGGACCGCGCGATAGGCGAGCAGGGTGCCCTGGCGCTTCTTGCTCCAGGTGTCCCGGAAGTGCGCCGCGATGGTCTCGTCGAACGGAGCGTCCCCGGCCTGGTCCAGCCGGTCCGACAGGGAGGGCACATCCCGGCGGAACCACAGCTTGTTCAGCAGGCGCCGCAGGATGTCGTTCTTGTTGGCGATGTAGTCGTAGATGCTCGCCTGGTTGACGCCGGACCGCGCGCAGATGTCGCGAATCGTAGTGGAGGCGAAGCCTTTCTCGAGAAAGAGTGCCAGGGCGGCGTCACAGATCTGGTCGCGCCGTGTCTGGATCAGCGCTTCGTCCTGGACCGTGTCGACGATGGCCTCCGTCAGTTGTCCACCGGCCGCAGCGTGCCTGCCCGCCGGCTTCTCGCTCATTGCCAAGCTCATCCCCTCGATTTCTCCTCGTCTTCCGAAATTAGCCCAGTGAATTCCGATGCGCAAGCCGGGTATCATCGAGCCCTCGGTCCGCCTGCGCTGGCTCCCTGCAGCGAGCGTCTCGCGGAACCGGGCCGGGCGCGTGTGCTCCGGGGCAGGGCGTGGACGACCTCGCCGCTGCGATTTCAAGCGGGGACGACCCCGGAGCTCCCGAAAATCCCATGAACTGGTTGATTCTCTTTCTCGCGGGTCTGTTCGAGATCGGCTGGGCCATCGGCCTGAAGTACACCGAGGGTTTCACACGCCCCTGGCCGACCATCGGCACCGTGCTCGCGATGGTGGTCAGCGTCGCGATGCTCGGGCTTGCCATGAAGTCGCTTCCCGTCGGCACCGCCTATGCGGTATGGGTCGGGGTGGGCGCGGTCGGCACCGCGATCCTCGGCATCTGGCTGTTCGGTGAATCGGCCAGCATCGGCCGCCTGGTCAGCCTCGGGCTGATCGTGGCCGGCATCGTCGGCCTCAAGCTGGCGACGCCGGCATGAGCGCCCGGGCCTGGACCCGGCTCTGGAGGGTTCCACCATGAGCCTCGCCGGCAACACGGGCGTCCGCGCCCGCAAGGCGGCCGAACTCGGCCTCGCCGTACCCTGGGTGATGGGGCACCGGCTGCTCCGGCTCGCTGCCGCGGGTCCGCTGCCTTCCGCGCGCGATCAGCAGGAGTTCCAGCTGATGGGCACCGAGAAGATCGTCGCCTTCACCGAAGCCTGGGTCGGGATGTCGGTCGCGATGTGGCAGGCCAATCTGGTGTTGGGCACATCGATGCTGGGCATGATGGGCACGCCCTGGCTCGGGGGCTCCGCGCTGCAACCGGGCCGGCAATGGCAGTCGGCGATGATCGAGGCGTTGGACAAGGGGCTCGCCCCGATCCACCGCACCGCGACCGCCAACGCGCGCCGGCTGGCGCGCGTCGGGCCGCCGCGTCGCTGAACGCGCTCCGTTCGGGATCCGAAGCCGGAACGTTCTCTGCTTCTGATTCGGGTGCAGGGCAAGGCGCCTCAACGCGGCCATGCGCCCGAATCAGAAGCCGTCAGACACCGCCTTGTGGATGGGTGGGGTCAACCCACAGCACCGTTTCAGGCTTCTCGACCGGCTCGATGTCGAGGTTGATCGCCACCGCTTCGCCGTCGCTGCGGCAGAGCACGCATTCGAGCACCTCGGTAGGGCTGGCGTTGATCTCCTGGTGCGGCACGTAGGGCGGCACGTAGATGAAATCGCCCGGACCGGCTTCGGCGGTGAATTCGAGGTTCTCTCCCCAGCGCATCCGCGCCCGGCCCCTGACGACGTAGATCACGCTCTCGAGGTGGCCATGATGATGAGCGCCGGTCTTGGCATTGGCGTGGATCGTCACGGTGCCGGCCCAGAGCTTCTGCGCGCCGGTGCGGGCGAAGTTGATGGCGGCGCGCCGATCCATGCCCTGGGTCTGCGCCGTGTTCGAATCGAGCTGGTTGCCCGGGATCACCCTGACCCCGTCATGCTTCCATCTCTCGTGTTCGTGACCGTGTTCGTGTGCTTCGCTCATCGGGCTTCCTCTGGAGAGCGGGGCCGCTGCCCCTTGCCGACATTTTGCCCCGAGCCGGCGCTTCGATGTCGAAACGGCGTTTCGTGCGCTGCCGGTTCCGGCGGTGCGCCGGCGTGGCAATGTCCGTGGCGCGAGCAGGCCTTAGACTGTGTGCGCGCGAGGTTTCGAAGAACCCGTGCCCGAGGAGCTGACTGATGGACTCGATCCGATCCGCCGATGGAATCGATATCCGGCCTGCCGACGGCCCGGCCGACATCGATGCGATTCGCGCGCTGCTGCGCGGCTACGAGAAGGAGACCGGCCTGGATCTATGCTTCCAGGGCTTCGATGCCGAGCTCGCGAACCTGCCCGGCGACTACGCGCCGCCGCGCGGCTGCCTGCTCTGCGCGCATGCGCAGGGGCGTGTCGTCGGTTGCGTCGCGTTCCGCCCGCTCGACGCGAGCCGCTGCGAGATGAAGCGTCTCTATGTACTGCCCGAGTTCCGGCGTTCGGCGCTCGGCGCCGCGCTGGTCGAGGTGATCCTCGAGCGCGCGCGCGGCGCGGGCTACGCGGCGATGTACCTCGATACCGCGCCCGGCATGGAACGCGCCCAGGCACTCTACGAGCGTTTCGGCTTTCGTGATGTCGCGCCCTACAACGACAATCCGATCCCCGGTGTGCGTTTCATGGCGGCGGCCCTTCGGTGAATCCGGAGCTCCTCCTGCTCGCCGGCGGTGCGGCGCTCGGCGGTTTCGTGCAGGGTGTGTCCGGCTTCGCCTTCGGCATGGTGTCGATGTCGGTCTGGGTGTGGGGCATCGATCCCCTGCTGGCGGTCCAGATGACGGTCTTCGGCGGTCTGTTCGGCCAGAGTCTGTCGGCGCTCACGGTCCGTCGCGGTCTGCATCTGCCGCTGCTGCTGCCTTTCCTGGCCGGCGGCGCCATCGGCGTGCCCCTCGGGTTGTGGGCGCTGCCCTGGCTGAGCGCGGAGGTCTTCAAGCTGGTCGTCGGCTCGATCCTGCTGCTGTTCGGTCCTGCCATGCTGCTGGCCGAGCGCCTGCCGACGATCCGTCGCGGCGGCCGGCTGGGCGACGCGCTCGCCGGCATGCTGGGGGGCCTGATCGGCGGCGTCGGCGGCTTCACCGGCGCGGTGCCCGCCCTTTGGGGAATCCTGCGCGGCTATACCAAGGATGCGCACCGGGCGGTCCTGCAGAATTTCAACCTGGCGGCGCTCACCGCGATCTTCGCGGGGCATCTGGCCAGCGGCGCGGTCACCGCGACGATGCTGCCGAAGTTCGGGCTCGTCGCGCTTGCCGTGGTCCTGCCGTCGATGCTCGGCGCGCGGATCTACGTCGGCCTGTCGCCGATCGCATTTCGCCGGGTGGTGCTCGTCCTGCTGAGCATGGCGGGTTTCGCCATGCTGGCTTCGGCCCTGTCCTGAGCAAGGCATGGTCGCAGGCTGGACGCACTCGCCGGCTTCGCGATCCGCGGTACCGTTGCGCCCCGTTTCCGTATCGATGAAGCGGTCTTGCCCTACACTGCGCCGTTTTGCGCCCGGGGTCTTCTTCGGCGGGCGGATCCTGATCAATAACAACGGACCGGAGGTTCGAAGATGAAACGTTACGCGGCGGAACTGGTGGGAACATTCTGGCTGGTCCTGGGCGGCTGTGGCAGCGCGGTGCTCGCCGCGGCCTTCCCGGATGTCGGCATCGGACTGCTCGGGGTGGCGCTCGCCTTCGGCCTGACCGTGCTGACCATGGCCTACGCGATCGGCCATATCTCCGGCGCCCATCTCAATCCGGCGGTCACGGTCGGGCTCTGGGCCGGTGGCCGCATTCCGGCGGCCGATCTGCTGCCCTACATCGTCGCCCAGGTCATCGGCGGGATCGCGGCCGGCGGCGTGCTGTACCTGATCGCGTCGGGGCAGGCCGGGTTCGATGTGTCGGCGGGCTTCGCATCGAACGGCTACGGCGATCATTCGCCCGGTGGCTATTCGCTCACCGCCGCACTGATCTCCGAGATCGTGATGACCGCCGTCTTCATCTTCGTGATCATGGGCGCCACCAGCCGCCGCGCACCGGCCGGT